>JANNXJ010000031.1:0-20415 GCA_031409515.1 Gammaproteobacteria bacterium
GGGGACGACCCCGGGCCCCCCCCCCCCCCCCCCCCCTTCTGGGGGCCCCCAAACCCCTTGCCACCAAATGGGGCACACCCCCATTCCCCGCGGCGAAATGGCGCCTTGACCCCATTTTCTACACACGACTTCGACGTAGACCACGGGGATGTTCTTCCGTTCTGCGTAGGCCTCGGCAAACTGGGTGGCCACTTCCTCGTCCATGGGTTCACCGCTGAGCAGGGTCCGGAAGGTCCAGGTCCGGGTGCGGATCTCACCGCCGAAGACCCGCTCGATCGTGGCGAACGTGGCCGGTGAACCGGGACGCCGCTGGCAGTACACCCGCAGAAAATCCCCGCCGGCACACGTCACGTCCTGGTCCCGAATCACCTGCACCGTCATCACCTGCTCCTGACCGCATCTGCGGACCGCCACGCCACGGTGGCGCCTGAAGAAGGAGTAGCAAGGGTTGTGCCAGGCCGACGGCATCACACCTTCGGCCCGTAGCGGTACCGTTATGTGAAGGCCTGGAGCAAAAATTGTCAGTTACTGACGGCCGGCACCGGTACCGGCCTGAAGTGCACTCACGGCCGGACTCGAGGGCTAACTGCAGGGCCCGTGATGAGGCGGATGCCTCCACCGTAGGTCAGGTAGGCCCAGAACCAGTTGACCATGGTCGCCACCCGGTTGCGGATACCGACGAGGAAGCCCACGTGCACCAGGCCCCACAGCCACCAGGCCGGCTCGCCGGACAGCTGGAACCGGCCGAAGTCGGCCACGGCGGATTTGCGGCCGATGGTTGCCAGGCTGCCCAGGTGCCGGTACCTGAAGGGCGGCGGCGGGGGCCGGCGGTCGACGCGGGCGCGAATCGCCCGCGCGGCGTGGATGCCAGCCTGCTTCGCCGCGGGAGCCAGGCCTGGCACCGGCTGCCCGTTCCAGGCGTTGCTCGCGGCCACGTCACCGATGACGAACACGTCAGGCTGCCCCGGTACGCGGAGGTCATCGCCCACCACCACCCGCCCGGACCGGTCAGCCGCCGCGCTCAGCCAGGTGGCGACCGGCGAGGCCACGACACCCGCCGCCCAGATCACCGTCCGGGCCGTGATCCGCTGGCCGCTCACGACCACGCCCTCCGCGTCGATGTCCTCGACGCGGCTGTCGGTGCGAACTTCGACGCCGAGCTGCTCGAGGGACTCCCGGGCGATCGCTGACAGCTTCTCCGGGAAGGCGGGCAGCAGCCGGGGACCGGACTGGACAAGCAGCACGCGCGCCCCGGCCGGGTCGAAGTTGCGGAATTCCTTTTCCATCCCGAAGCGCGCCAGCTCCGCGATGGCCCCCGCCAGCTCCACGCCCGTCGGACCGCCCCCCACGATCAGGAAGGTCAGCAGCGCGTCACGCTCGGCCGGATCGTCGGTGGCCTCGGCGCACTCGAAGGCGCGGAGGATGCGACCGCGTATCTCGGTGGCGTCCTCGATGCGCTTAAGCCCCGGTGCGAAGGGCGCCCAGTGATCCTTGCCGAAGTAGCTGTGGGCCGCGCCGGTGGCGACAACCAGGTAGTCATAGGGCACGTCCCGGTCGTCGACCCGGACCTGGCGACGGGCGGTATCGACGCCTGTCACCTCCCCCAGCAGCACGCGCGTATTCGGCGCGTCACGGAAGAGGGGCCGGACCGGCGCGGCGATGTCGCCGGGCGACAGCGCGGCGGTGGCGACCTGGTAAAGGAGCGGCTGGAACAGGTGATAGTTGGCGCGATCGACGAGGGTGACGGAGGCCCGGGCCGAGCGCAGGGCCGAGGCGCAGGCCATGCCGCCGAAGCCCGCCCCGATGATCACGATGCGCGGCAGGCCCGCGGCTGAAAAGACCGGCTCGCGCAGGAGATCCGGCCACCAGCCCTCGAGCGTGCGGGCACCGAGAACATCCAGCGAGAGGCTGCCGCCGCCGTGGACCAGCAACAGCGCCAGCAAAAGCATTAGGTAGCCAAAGCCGGAACTGGCCGGATCGAGCATGGCCAGCGGCGGCAGGACCACCAGCAGCAGCCCAGCGACCGGGCGCGTGGCCAGCCCGGCGAGGAGCAGTCCGCCCGCGGCGAGCGCCAGCGCGTCGGGGACGAGCGCCACTGTCTGCAAAGGAAGCCAAGTGGCCAGCGGCCACGGGCCGCGCGAAAAATCCGCCGCAAGCAGCAGCGTTACCGCGAGCCAGGCGCGCACCAGCGACAGATAGATGGGGGCCAGGGCCCGCTCTACCCGAGCGGCGGTCCGCGCGATCAGCGGCACCAGCGGCAGTGCCGACCGGGCCAGCCCACGACGCAGGAGCTTGTCGACAGACACCGGGCCGGCGCCGGCGAGCACGTACCGGCCAAGGAGCGCCATCCAGAACAGCTGGCTGTCCAGAGCCAGGTAGCTCACCTGGATCACGGCCGTGAGGGCCAGCAGCGCGATGGCCGCGTACCGGGTGAGCAGGCCCAGGGCCAGCAGGCTGCCGCCGAGCAGTTCCACCGTGGCGCCCAGCCAGGCCGCCGTGACCGGGTCCAGCCAGCTGACGGGATACTCGTAGGTCGCGAGGTCTACCGCCCCCTGCCAGTCAGCGAGCTTCAGGACCCCGGAGACGAGGAAGATCTGGGCGAGCCAGAGGCGCGTGGCCAGATCCAGCGGGGGCCAGGCGAGGCCGCGGGCCGCCCGTACGGCCCCGGTGTAGGCCGCCACCGCGGCTCGCAGGATGCCGGCAGCGCGGGACGGTCGCTGTGCGGCGGACGTCATGGCAGCCGCACCGGACCCGTCGGCGCCATGACCATGCCGGCATCCCTGGCCGCCCGCATCATGGCCGGATACTTGCCAAAGATGGCAGCCTGCAGGCGCAGTGTGTAATCCGCCGGGAAATGCCAGACCGGCGAATCACCGGCCCGTTCCAGCCCCCGCTCTGCCGGCGACAGGTCGTAGAGCAGGGTGGCCAGCACATCACTGCTGACCCACGGGCTGTCCCGGAAGTAGCTGTGGCCATTGCCCGTATCGAAGTCCCGGGCCATGGCCACGCTGATCACGTCCAGGTTGTCCCTGGCGAGGAGAAAGTTGCGGGCCGCCGGCGTGTAGTCCGCCGCCATCATCTCCCCGACCCGCTCCTGACCGTAGACAAAGTCCGCAATGCCCAGCGCCTTGTCCCGGGGCGATTCGTAGAAGGTGAGGCGGTCCACCACATCAAGCACGCCATCCAGCAGGTAGGTGCCAAACACGCCCCGGTCGACGTCGCTGCCGGCCAGGATGACGTTGCCGATCCGGTAACGGTTGCGCAACTCGCCCCCCGGTGTGCCCCGGTTGAGGAGCGCCAGTTCGTGCAGCGTCGCAGCCACGATCCGGGTGCCCGCGCTGTACCCCACGATATGGATGCGCTCCGCAGTGGTCCGGGCCGCGAGGTACTCCAGGAACTGACGGAAGAATATTGAGGAGTACCGGGCCGTTTCCGTATCACCGAAGTAAGCCAGACGGCCCTCGTGGGCCGGCCAGGCAAAGGGAATGAACACGCCCTGGTAGCCCAGGAAATGCCACAACTCGGCCGCCACCAGCACCGGGTTCTCGAAGTTGACCCGGTAGCCGGGGACGTAGATGAAAATGTCCTTGTGGCTGGTGCCGGCCAGGCGTCGGTTGACCTCGGCGGCGAATTCGCCGGAGGCGTCCGGCGCATCCCGCTCCATCGGCCCCATCTCCAGGAACGGATGCCGCGTCTCCTCAAGAACGCCCAGTTCGCGCACCTCCGCCACCTGGATGGGGTACTTGTCGGTGCCATTCTTGAGAATCGAGATCCGCCGCGCTTCTGCCCAGGTGATGTCGCTGCGCCCAAGCTCGATGCGGGCCACGCCCAGCCGCACGGCGGCGGCGCGCTCGCTGCTGTAGAAGCGGTCCTTCGTGCCGGGCCCAGCGGGAGCCCGCAGCGTGGCGTAGAGCACCTCGGGGTCGGCCGGTACCGAGACCGTCTCGCTGGCCATCAGCGGATCGATCACCCGGTCCACGAACACACCGGGCGGGCGCATCAGCGGCAGCGAATAGATGCCACTCGTGCAGCCCGCCAGGGACACCGTCAGGCCAAGCAGCAGGACCGGCAGGCAGCTCCGCATATCACCGGCTCTCCAGTCGGCTGAGATCGAGGATCCCCCAGCCCAGCGGCTCCCGCTGGGCATAGAGTTGCAGAATCTCGTCACTGCGGCGCCAGAAGTCCGGGTTGCTCCGCCCGATGCCGTAGCGCG
Organism: Gammaproteobacteria bacterium; assembly: GCA_031409515.1. Taxonomy (GTDB): domain Bacteria; phylum Pseudomonadota; class Gammaproteobacteria; order Steroidobacterales; genus SHZI01. Next base: position 4,214 of record JANNXJ010000031.1, read on the forward strand.
CCACCAGTTCGTGGTAATCAGCTTCCGCTGCCAGGCTGGTTACTTGCGCAACAAACGCCGGCAGGTCAGCGCGACTCACCCGGAAGAAGGCGTTGGGGTAGGAACCTATGATGCCGGGCGTAACGCTCAGCTGGTCCTCGGCCGGGAGCAGGCGCTTCTCCTCACCGAACAGCGACGCGACGTTGGTATGGCCCGTGTCCCGCGTCAGGGTATAGAGGGCCTGGCTCTCCCGGCCGGCGGCGTCCTGCTCGTGAACCATCAGCACGCTGACTTCGGGCAACAGCGTAGCGGCCCGGCCCCGGATGGCCTCCAGGCGGGACCACAGCGCGCTGTCGGCGTTGGCGGGCAGTTCACGGCTGCGATCCAGCGCCTTGCCCAGCCGCCCGGCGAAGAGCCCCATCAGTTCCTGCCGCGAGTCGCCGGTCCGAAAGTTGATGCCGGTTTCGGCCGTGGAATAGGTACTCATGCCATACACCCGTTCCCGTACGGGTATGGACGCCTCCCGATACCAGTAGTCACGCACCTTCGTGCGGTCCGCGATGGGCAGCATGGCGATGAAATTGAACTCCCCCTCCATCCGCAGAAAATCCATGTACAGGCGGGAGTTGAGCTGGTGACCCGTGTTGCCGAAGACGTCGAAGCCGGCGACCAGCAGGTAGTGAATGCGCTCCAGCAGGGAGTAGCTGATCACCCAGGCAGTCTTGGGCGTGGAGCCGACGAAGCCCCGGACCACTGTAGCGCTGTCAAAATGCCGGAAGACCGTGAGTCCGGCGTTCGTGTTCGTTTGCTCGCCGTCCCAGATGAGATCCAGCGTGGGACGGACGTTATCGTCTGCAGTCTCCATCAGGAAGTTGCGCCGGGCCTTCAGGTACTTGCTGTACATGGCCGAGTACTTCTGCCAGGTGATCAGGCCGCCCAGTGGCGTCGGGACTGCACTGGAGGGCAGGCGCAGCTCCTCGCTCACCTGCGCCAAAAACTGTGCCGTGCGCTCCACCAGCGGATGATCCGGATTCACAAAGACCACCCAGAAGCGGTCGTCAATCACGTCCAGCGCCACCTGGCCGCGGCACACGGGCCCCTTGATGAAGCCGCCGATGAAGAACTCTGCATCGTCCAGCAGGAAGCGGTAGCGGCTCTGCACCGGCAGCTCCATGAACGAAACGAAGGGGTTGCTGGCCTCGGCCGCCGCGTAGGACGGCAGTTTCGTCACGGCCACCCCCGGGGCGAGGAACAGCTGCCGGTAACGCTCCAGCCGGGCGGGGCTCCAGGCGTAGGGCAGGTGGGACTTGGCCACCACCGTGCCCCGCAGGGCATCGACCCGGTACCAGAACTTCTTCTTACCCGGATCCTCGTAGGGTCGGGCGGTCGCGATGATGCTCAGGGCCTGGCCGGGGGGCGTGCGGGAGCGCACGAGGCGAAAGAACTGCCGGTGCTCCTGCTCCGTGCTGGCCAGATCCTCGAAATAGAGGCTCGCATGAAACAGGTGCTCGTAGAGGTAGCGGCTCATGAGCTGCTCCTGGAGCGTCTCCCCGTTCAGGAAGGCCTCCCACCGGGCGATGCGCTCGACATAGGGCGCTGCCAGCACCTCGGGCCCGCTGGCAGGGGCGCCACCATTGAACCAGCGGAGCAGTAGGCTCTCCTCGTCGGCTGACAGTCCCGGCAGGGCATAGGGCATACCGGACAGCGGAAACTTCGCGGCAAACCGGTCGAACTGCTCCGGCTGGGGACACTGCCACGGGCGATTCAGCGTCAGGTCTAGAGCCCCAGGCAGCGGCGACTGGGGTGGCTGGGGATGCTGCCGCTTGAGCGCGAGGAGCCGGACGAGCAACCCGGCGTTCTCCGCAGCGACGCCATCGACGGGCGACAGCACGCTGTGAAAGCCTCGCGCCCGCCACTCCTGCTCGGTTTGCGCATCAACAAAGAGGCGGGTCGGATCGGCCGGCAGCAGCCGCGCTGAATCGTAGACCTTCGTCTGGCTGGCGCCGCGGCGCAGGCCTTCCTCCGAGGCCAGGTTCAGCTGGCAAGGGGCGTCGTAGCAGGCGTGGCAGGCCACGCAGCGGTGGTCAAGGATCGGCTGGACGTCCTGGCGAAAATCCGGGACCGCCAGCGGGTCCGGGGCGCCGAAGGCCTTTGCCGAAAGCAGACAGGCTGCCAGCAGCACGGGAAAATTCCATCGCATGTTGTCACTCTCCCGCTGCGGCACTGGGACGTCCTCTAGGGTATGAGCGCCGGCTCCGCCAGCAGCTTCCGGATCTGCCGCTCGGTCTCGGCGTAGGCGCCCTCGCCCACGTGGGAGTAGCGGATTCGGCCGGTCTTGTCGATCAGGTACAGCGCCGGCCAGGCCCGGTTGCTATAGCGTTTCCAGGTGACGAAATCGTTGTCCACCGGCACCGGGTAGCGAATGTCGTTGTCCCGGAGGTAGTCTCGCACGTTCTCGAGCTTGGCCTCCCGGGGAAACTCGGGGGAATGGACAGCGAGGATCAGCAAACCCTGGTCAGCGTAGTCCGCGTGCCATTGCTTCACGTAGGGCTGCACGTTGCGGCAGTTGAAGCAGCCGAAGGTCCAGAACTCCACCAGCAGCACCTTGCCCCGCTGCTGCTCCAGAGAGAGGGGAGCCGAGTTCAGCCACACGTCGCCGGTCACCACGGGTGCCACCGGAAATACGGCCGCACTGGCAGTGCCGGCTATGCCGGCGAGAATGAGCACTAAAAGTCGCACCACAGGCCACCTCCATTTCCCGTTAGTCGCCCGTCCGGGCCAATCCTTACGGGGGAGCAGGTTATAGTCATCAGATTCTTGCTTCATTCGGAGCGTCGTCATGTTCGGCCAGCCAACCCAGGCCACCGTTGATGAATTCAACCTGGAAGCCCGTTTTCAGGACCTGATCACCCGGGTTAACGCCAAACTGCCACTGACCGTGGTCCCCGTGGCACCGGAACTGGCCGAGCCCAAGTCCTTTCTGAAGATTCTCAAGGCGCGGCACATGAACTGGGAGACGGAGCGCTACCGCAAGGTCTTCGGCATGCGCTTTAACGTCAAGCTGCCGGCCCTGGACCAGATGAACTTCATCATGTATCCCAAACCCGGCTACGACATCCCCATCTTCCTGTTCTTCTGCCTGCTCACCGGCCGCAAGGCGATTTGTCATGTGAACATCAACTGCGCGTCCACCGACCCGGCCTACCAGCAGAAGTGGGTCGCACCTCTTCTGGCCGCGCAGGGTAAATACGGGTCCTTCGAGTGCGACGACCGCTACCCGGAGTGGATGCAGAAATGGCGGACCACCGCAGGTATCTTTGGCATGTTTCCCAAGGACCGCTTCACGTCCTTCATGGACTGCGGGCTGGAGTACCTGGACATCTACCTGGATCTGGCCCGCGCCGCAGAGCCTGTGCAGGATCCGGAACAGCGGTTGCGGATCGAGAAGTTTCAGGCGCAGTTCGTCGAGGACATCCGCACCCAGGACAAGGCCCAGGGCATGATGGCCAAGATGATCGGCAAGGACACGGCGAAGCGGATCTTCTACGAAGTGACGACCTGAGCGACGGCCCTGGTTACTCTTCGGTAAATTGCAGCTGCAGTCCGCCGACCAGCGCCGGATCCAGATCCCGCACCTGCCAGCCGTCGGCGCCTCCACGCACCGGGCCACTGAAGGCTGCGTCACCGAGCCGCTGCACTTCGTCGGGCAGCGAGTCGACGCCAAGGGAGAGCAGGAAGAAGCCCTCGCCGTGGGCCGCGAGAAACCGGCCGGGCACCGAGTCCTCCCGGGTGGGCTGAACCAGCACGAGCCAACTCTCGCCCAGACGGAACCGGGCCGCGATGACACCCCGCTCCTGCAGTTCGTCCCGCCGCGCGACGGGACTGCCGAGGAGCCGCTCCCAGGCCGGAATCGCGGCCTCCAGGTCCCGGACGATGAAATTCAGATGGTGAATGCTGTGCGCCATGGCGACCTGCCCCGGGGCTGACCGTTATCGGGCAGTTATACTGCCCTATCGTGGTGTTCCTGACCGCCGCGTGGGGCACAGATGACGGAATCCCGGGCCACCCGACCGACCAGCCTCAGGGCTGACGACCTGCCGGCCTTTCGTCCGGCCCTGCTTCGTTACGCCACGCTGCAGGTCCGGGAAGTGGCGATTGCCGAGGACCTGGTCCAGAACACGCTGGTAGCGGCGCTCGGGTCCCTCGCCAGCTTTCGCGGTGAGGCGGCCCCCACCACCTGGCTGATTGGCATCCTCAAGCGCCAGATCATCGACCACTACCGGCGCATGTCCCGGGAAACGCCATTGCCGGTGAGCGGGCCGGGCGACGACCCGGAAGGCGATGCGGACCTGCTGGATCGACTGTTTGCCAGCGATGGGCACTGGGTCACAAAACCTGCGGTCTGGGCGGATCCGGAGGGGAGCCTGCAGCAGGAGGCCTTTCTGGGCGTGCTCGAAGCCTGTCTGAAGGGGCTCGCGGGTCAGTCCGGCCGGGTGTTTGCCCTGCGGGAGATCATGGAACTGGAGCCGGAAGAAATCTGTAAGGATCTGCAGCTCACCCAGTCCAACTACTGGGTGCTCATGCACCGCGCCCGCCTGCGTTTGCGCCAGTGCGTGGAGCGGGGCTGGGTGATGGAGGGGAACTGAAGCCATGGACACGTGCCGCGACGTCTCAGCACTGGTCTCCCGGGCCATGGACGCCCGGCTGTCCTGGGTTGAGCGTCTGCGCGTCCGATTCCATCTCGCGATTTGCGTCGCCTGCCGGCGCTTCTCCCGGCAAGTCCAAATCCTCCGCCGTGCCGCCCGCCAGCTCGGCCAAAAAGGTACCGGACCTTAGTTTTGTTAGTTATTGGCGGCCAATAACTAACAAAACTAAGGTCCGGTACCTTTTTGCTACCGCCGAAGGCGGCCGCCGCCGGAGGGCATGCCGCCGCCAAAACCACCGCCGGCGTCCGGGACAATCAGCGACGAGGCCTGTTCGCGGCGCATTTCTTCCAGCTTCTGCATCGTCTCGATCAGCGAACCGTTGGCTGCCGCGGCGAAATTCTGCACCGCCTGCTCCAGGGAGTCGGCAGGAATCTCAAAGCTGAGGGGCAAGGCACCCATGCGGGACATGAGCTGCGTCTGCCCGACGTAGATCACCGGGCGCGCCGGATCGGGCTTGCCCGTCTTGTCGATGGGCGTCAGGCGCTGGATGGTTCCCACCCGCCGGTCGGTGAAGATTTCTTCCTGATAGAGGTCTTGCTCCTCCATCTTGAGTTCCAGATCAAGGGGTTCTTCAGCCATCAGACTGCGTCCGCAAAAATGGGGCGCAGAGAATACCAGACCGGCCACCGCAAGCCGTACTTGCCGGCCTGATATTGCTAGGATGCTGGCCATGAAAATCGAGCGTAAAAGCCCCGTCCGGGATGGCTACACAGGCTTTACCGAGGTCGTCGTCAGCGTCAGCCACTTTGGCAAGGCCGCCGGGCTTGCGCAGGCCGGCGGCTGGGAACTGCTCCACTCCGGCCCCGGAGCGCCGGAACTGCACCGGGCCTGGGGCCTGAAACCCGAAGCCCGGATCGACGAGCAGTTGCTGCACGTGCCCTCCATGCCCTACGGCTACCTGCGCTTCACGCGCATCAGTAACGCGCCCCAGCAACCCGTCCGCCCATTGGACGCCCGGCCCTGGGATACCGGTGGCCTCTGGCTGCTCTACACCCGCTCGACCAACGACGCAGCACTGTCCCAGGCGCTGGCCACTGCGGGCTGGCCCACGGTGCGCGGGGTCCACGGTTTCGATTTCGGCGAGCTGGCAGTGAAGGAGGTGCATCAGCACGGCCCGGACGGCATGGTGCTGTCCATCATCGAGCAGCTGAAACCACCTCTGGCGGTGCCGGCTCCGTTACTCACCCACGTCTTCAACGCGGCGATCATCGTGCGGGACTTCGACAAGGCCCGGGAGTTCTTTGTCGACAAGCTCGGCTTCAGGCCCTGGATGGAAGTGGAGTGGGCCGGGGATAACCCGGGGCTCACGCTGCTCGCCGATCTGGAGGCCTTCAAGGGCGTCAAGACGATCAAGACGGTCATCGTGCACCCCGGGGGTGAGAACCTGGGTTCCGTGGAACTCATCGGCTGGGACGGCGCGCAGCCCGGCCGGGATTTCGCCGACCGCGCCCAGCCGCCGAATCTTGGCGCACTCGCCCTGCGCTTCGGCGTGGCGAATCTCGCGACTCACCTCGACCGGTTGCGGGGCCACGGCATCTCCCCCGTGCGACCCGTTACTGAGCTGACCCTCGAACCCTACGGCCGCGTGCGCCTGGCACCGATCCGGTCGCCGGACGGCGTGTGGATCGAGTTCTTCGAAGTGCTCGACTAGCGATCCCTTGAGCGCTGCGAATGACACCCTCGCCTATCAGGACCTGTCGCCGGACGACATACTCTCGTCGGTGGAGAGCCTCGGCTTCCACTGCGATGGCCGCCTGCTGACGCTCAACAGTTACGAGAACCGAGTGTATCGGGTGGGCATCGAGGACGGGCCGCCGGTGGTCCCCAAGTTTTACCGGCCCGGCCGCTGGACCGATGCCGCGATCCAGGAAGAGCACGACTTCACGCTCGAACTCGCCGCCGAGGAAATCCCCGTGGCGGCACCCTTCGACCGGGATGGCCAGACCCTGCACCACAAGGGCGCCTTCCGCTTCGCCGTGTATCCCTGTTTTGGGGGCCGCGCTCCGGAGCTGGACGATCTGCAACTGCTGCGCCAGCTCGGCCGCTTCGTGGCCCGGATCCATCTCTGCGGCCAGCGCTCTGCCTTCAGCCACCGGCCCCGTCTGGATGTGGCCACCTACGGCGAGAAGCCCATCCGGTTTCTCCTCGACGCCGGCCTGATCCCCGACGACATCCGCGCCGCCTACGACAGCGTCTGCGAGGCCGCGCTGGACCGGGTGCATCACTGCTACGAGCGGGCGGGTGAACACCGGGAACTGCGCCTGCACGGTGACTTCCACCCGGGCAACGTGCTGGTGCTCGACCAGGTCCTGCACATCGTGGACTTCGACGACACCTGCACGGGGCCGGCGGTGCAGGACCTGTGGATGTTCCTGTCCGGCGATCGTCACGAGCAGACCCCGCAGCTCGCCGAGCTGCTGGCAGGCTACACCGAGTTCCGCACCTTCGATGGCGCCGAGCTGCACCTGATCGAAGCACTGCGTACGCTGCGGATCATGCACTACGCTGCCTGGCTCGCCCGGCGCTGGGCCGACCCCGCCTTCCAGATCGCGTTCCCCTGGTTCGGTGGCCGCCGCTACTGGGACGACCACGTCCTCGCGCTGCGGGAGCAGATCGCCCTGATGGATGAAGAACCACTGCGGTGGGAGCCGGCGTGAGCGCCGCCTTCAGCGCCGTCGGGGACGGCACTGAGTTCGCCGGTGTGGAGGGCAGTACCAGGCTGCTCCGGCACGTCGCGATGGTCACCCAGTGCGTCCCGGACCTGGATCCGGTCGTGGCTGCCTGGACCGGGTACCTCGCCTATCAGGTGGTTGAGCGCGGTGAACTTCGGGATGAGCTCTGCGCAGCCTGGAACGCGCCCGCCGCCGCCGGCCAGCGCTACTGCACCTTAAGGCCCGAGAGCGGCCAGGACTCTTATATACGGTTCGTCGAGACCGCCGATCCGGGCGGCTACGGCCCGCCCATGACTTTCGGCTGGAACGCCATGGAACTGCTCGTCCAGGACGTGGACGCGCTTGCCCAGCGCTTGCGCGGCTCACCCTTCACGCTGCTGGGCGGCCCGGGCGATCTCTTTCCCCGGCCGCGGGCGCCCCGGGCCATGCAGGTGGTCGGACCCTCCGGTGAACTCATCTACTTCACCCGGATCCTGCCGGGTGGCAGCCGCTACGGCCTGCACGGCGCCCGCTCAGAGGTCGACCGGGTCTTCATCGTCACCGTGGGCGGCCCGTCGTCGGACGAGATGCACGCGTTCTACGGCGGGACGCTCGGTCTGCGGGTCATGGACCGCATGCCCTTTATCAACACGATCCTCGCCGATGGCTGCGCCGTGCCGCACTCCACGGTGTTCCCGACGTCCATCGCCCGGATACCCGGCCGCAGCTTCCTGGTGGAGATGGATGAGTTCCCAGGCGCCGTGCTGCCCCGGCAACGGCGGGACGGGCATTTGCCGCCCGGGATGTCCATGGTGAGCTTCCTGGCGCAAAACCTCGACGAGGTCCCCGTGGCCCTGCGGGCGGTGCCGCGGCGAGCCACCGGCCTTCCCTACGACGGGCGCCGCGTGGCCGTTATCGAAGGCAACGCTGGCGAATGGCTGGAACTGATCGAAGGAGATCGCCTGTAGAAGCGCCTTCGGGCGCGATCGATATTGAATCGCGCCTAAAGGCGCTCCTACAGGGCGCTGCTACACGGGCCGAGGGACCCCCAGCCGGGGAATCTCGATGGCCGGGCACCGGTCCATGATCACGGTGAGCCCTGCTGCACACCCCCGCTCCGCCGCCTCCGCATTGAGTACCCCAAGCTGCATCCAGACCACGCGCGCGCCGCTGGCGATGGCCTCGTCGACCACGGGTCCCGCATCTGTGGAGTTGCGGAAGACGTCCACCATATCGACCGGGTGGCCGATGGACTGCAGATTCGGGTAAACGGTTTCGCCCAGCAGCGTCTGCCCGGCCAGCGCCGGGTTCACCGGGAAACACCGATAGCCCTGGCCCTGAAGGAAGCGCATCACACCATGGGACGCACGGTGGGGTTTGCTCGAGGCGCCCACCACGGCGATGGTCCTGACGCTGCGGAGCGTGTCGGCAATGAGTTGGTCTTCCGCGTTCATTTCTTCTCCCGTACGGACGCCTCGTAGGAGCGCCTTTAGGCGCGATCGGAAACGGAATTCGCGCCTAAAGGCGCTCCTACAGGCATGTTCACAGCCAGGCCCGGGTGAGTTTTTCCGACTCGGCCCACAGTCGCGCCGCCAGCTTGTCGTCTTCCATCACCTTCGCGGGCGTTGCCACCGCACAGTCCGCAAAGTAGCGGCCGCTGATGCCGGCCACAGCCGGGTGCGCGGCCACGTAGCAGGTCGTCGCGGCGCCCTGGGCCGTGGTCTTGATGCGGGACCGGAGCAGGGGCCCGATCAGCGGCGCGAGCAGCTGCTGCCAGGTGGGGATGTAGCGAATGATGTTGGTGATGATGAGACCCGGGTGGACCGCGTTGGCGATGGTCCCGCTGCCGGCCAGCCGCTGCGCCAGCTCCCGGGCCACGAGCGCGTTGGCCAGCTTCGACTGGCCGTAAAACACCCGGGGGTCATAGCCCTTCTCGCCCGTCAGGTTGTCGAAGGCGATGCCCCCCGGGGGCGCCCACTTGTGGGCGCTGCTGCTCACCAGGACCACCCGGCCGGCGGTGGCGGCCTGCACGGCGCCCAGCAGCCGCTGGACGAGCAGAAAATGGCTCAGGTGATTGACCACGTACTGCTTTTCGAGCCCGCGGACCAGCTCCAGGCTCGGGGGCGCCATGATCCCCGCGTTGCAGATCAGCATGTCCAGGGGCACCCCGAGCTGGGTGACGCGGGCCGCACACTCGGCCACGGCGTCAAAGTCTTCGAGTTCGCAGGCCAGGGGGGTTGCCCGGCCCGGGATCGCCTCGCAGGCCGCCCGGGCCTTTTCCAGGGTACGCCCCGTCACGAGCACGTGGGCCCCGCGCAGAGCCAGCACCCGGGCCGTTTCCAGGCCTATGCCGGACGTGGCGCCGGTCACCAGGGCCGTCTGGCCCGTCAGGTCCAGGCCGGTGGTGACCTCTTCAGCGGTGGTGGCTTTGTCAAACGGGCGCATCGCTGCCGGCCTTGAGGGTGTGAGTCAGTATAATGCGCGCCACGTTTTCGGAAGCCACCCCCGCACACCATGTCCCTCGTTCGTCTCGATGACGTTTCGCTTGCCTACGGCGAGCAGAAGCTGCTGGTCCAGGTCGGATTTGAAATCGACCCGGGCGAGCGCGTGTGCCTGATTGGCCGCAATGGCACGGGCAAGACCTCCCTCTTCCGCCTGATCACGGGCATCGTCCAGCCGGACAGCGGCCTGATCCAGTACCGCAGCGGCCTCGTCATGAGCACGCTGGACCAGGCCCTGCCGGAGAACGAGGCAGCGACGGTGCGGGAAGTGGTGGCCGAGGGTCTCGCAGAACTCAAGTCCCTGGTGACGGAGTACGAGCAACTCGCTCACCAGAATCTGGACAAGGCCGGCATGAAGCGCCTCGACGACCTCCAGCATCGCATCGACGAGCTGGACGGCTGGAGCATCGACCAGCGGGTCGAACTGATGATGGCGGAAATGGCCCTGCCGCCCGACCAGCCCATTGGCGAACTCTCGGGCGGCTGGCGCCGGCGGGTGGGCCTCGCGAAGGCCCTGATCAGCAAGCCGGACCTGCTGCTGCTCGACGAGCCCACCAACCACCTGGATATCGTCACCATCCAGTGGCTCGAGAACCGCATCCGTTCCTGGCAGGGCGCCGTACTGTTCATCACCCACGACCGGGCCTTCCTCGACAAGCTCGCCACCCGCATCTGCGAGCTGGATCGCGGCCGGCTGCTGAGCTTTCCCGGCAGCTACGACGCGTACCTGGAGCGCAAGGAAAAGCTGCTCGAGGACGAAGCCACCGCCAACAAGCTCTTCGACAAGAAGCTGGACGACGAGGAAATCTGGATCCGTCAGGGCGTCAAGGCCCGGCGGCACCGCAATCAGAACCGCGTGCGGCGTCTCGAAGGCCTGCGCCAGGAGCATGCGGACCGCCTGACGCCCCTGAACCGGGCGCGAATCTCCATCGAAGCCGCAGACCAGTCCGGTCGCAAGGTGATCGAGGCCAAGCATATCTCCCACGGGTTTCGCGGCGAAGAACTCATCAAGGACTTCTCCTGCAAGATCATGCGGGGCGACCGCATCGGCCTGCTCGGCAACAACGGCGTCGGCAAGAGCACGCTGTTACGCATCCTGCTCGGCGAGATCGTTGCCCAGCACGGCACGCTCAAGACGGGCACGGCGCTGGAGATCGGCTATTTCGGCCAGCTGCGGGAAAGCCTGGATCCCGAGAAGAGCGTGGCCTATATCGTCGGGAACGGCAGCGACTACGTAAAGATCAACGGCCACGAACGGCACGTCATCGGCTATCTGCGGGGCTTCCTGTTCAGCGCCAAGCGGGCCATGACGCCGGTGAAGTCCCTGTCCGGCGGCGAACGCAACCGGGTGATCCTGGCCCGCCTGTTTACGAAGCCCACCAACTTCCTCATTCTTGACGAACCCACCAACGATCTGGACGTGGAGACCCTCGAGGTCCTGGAGGACCGTCTGGATGAATACAAGGGCACGCTGATCGTCGTCAGCCACGACCGGATGTTTCTCGACTCGGTAGTCACCAGCGTGTTTGCCTTTGAGCCCCGGGGCCACATCGAGCGCTATGTGGGCGGCTACAACGACTGGCTGCGCCAGGGCCGGCCCCTCGCGGAAACCGACAATCCCCACGCCGTGAAGGGCGGGGAGCCGCCCGCCTCGGCCGCAGAGAAGCGCAAGGAAGCTTCCCGCCAGGTGCGCAAGCTGAGCTACAAGGATCAGCGCGAACAGGACTCCCTGGCCAGGAGGATTGAAGTGCTGGAAGCCGAGATGAAGGCGCTGGAGCGCCAGACCGGCGCCAGAGGTTTCTACGACAAGGCCTGGCACGAAACCGTGCCTGTTCTGGATGCCCTGCGGGCCCGGCAGGCGGAACACGAGCAGGTCACGGCCCGCTGGCTGGAACTGGAAGAGCAGAAGGACCGCGCGTAGGTGGCCGGCAGCCTGGTTCTCTTCCTCTTCTTTGCCTCGGGATTCGCGGCGCTGACCTACCAGGTGATCTGGCAGCGGCTGTTAACCCTCGCGACCGGCCTCGACCTCTTTGCCGTCACCATCATCGTCGCCGTCTTTCTGGCAGGCATCGGCCTGGGGAACCTCGTGGGTGGGGCGCTGGCTGACCGGCTGGCACCGGCGCGGCGTTTCGTCGCCTTCGCCGCAGCGGAATTTGTCATTGCCGGGTTTGCCCTGATCAGTCCCTGGCTGCTGGGGGATGTCCTGCAGTCGGGTGCTGCCGCCTCGCTGGGGTCGCGGGGCGCCCTGCTGGTTGGTGGCTCCCTCCTGCTGCTGCCGACCTTCTGCATGGGGGTGACCCTGCCCCTCTTGGCCCGCACGGTGTCCGACCGGCTCCTGGACGTGCCGAAGTGGGTCGGCGGGCTCTACGGCTGGAACACTCTTGGCGCCGCCGCCGGCGCCTTCCTGGGCACCGCCTTCCTGGTCCGCAACCTGGGTTATGGCGCCGCTCTCGCGTGGGCCGCAGCGCTCAACGGCACCGCCGGGCTCGTTGCCCTGGGGCTGGCGGCGCGCACCGGACCAGCACCGCAGGTACCGGCCGACCGGGCGGTGGCCCCGGACCCGCCGGCCACCGGCACCACGCCAGTGCGCAACTTGTTCGGCCTGTACTTCCTCAGCGGGTTCATCGCCCTGAGCCTTGAGCTGATCTGGTTCCGGGTGCTTGGCGTCACGCTCAAGTCGACGGCCTTCACCTTCCCGCTATTGCTGGCCACCTACCTCGCCGGCGTCGGAGCGGGCAGCCTGCTCACCCGGCACGCAGCGGCGTCCAGCCGGGAGCCGCTGCTGGTTTTCCTCCGGCTGCAGTCGGCCATCCCGCTGTATGCGGGGCTCTCGGTTGCGGTCCTCATCGGCCTCCTCGGCATGGCGGGCGACACGGGGCTGTCGGCCCTGCAGCAGTACCTGGCGTCCTACGAGCCCATTCCCTTCAACTTCGATTTCGGCGCCCTGTCCCGCGGCCAGCTTGCCCTCTACCTGGGGCTGCCTGCACTGCTGGTGCTCTTGCCCACGCTGCTGATGGGCGCAAGCTTCCCCTACCTGCAACGCGCTGCGCACTCATCGGTGGCCACTGTGGGTCGGCGGGTTGGCCAGCTACAGGCTGCAAACGTAGCGGGCTGTGTACTCGGCGTCGTACTCACGGGTGCGGTCTTCCTTAACGTGCTGGGCACCACCGGCGCCCTGCGGCTACTGGTGCTGCTGGCAGCGCCGTTCCTGTGGCTGGCCGCCAGCGCCCGGCGGGGCAGGCCCGGCACCGCAGGGCTTGTGGCACTGCTGCTGCCAGCGGGCGTCGCGCTGCTGGTGCCGGGGCAGGCGGCGTTCTGGAGCGCCCTGCACGGGACGGGGCCGGAACGCAGCATCGTTGCCGAGGACGGCACGGGGCTCTCGGTACTCGTCAACGACCGCAGCGACTTCCGCGGCCCGACGACAGTGTTCGTCAACGGGCTTGGCCAGAGCTTTGTCCCCTTCGGTGGCGGGCACACCACGCTGGGCCTCGTGCCGGCGCTGTTGCACCCGGCCCCCGTCGATGTAGCCGTGATCGGGCTGGGCTCGGGCGACACGCTCTATGCCAGCTCGGCCCGGCCTGAAACCCGGCGGATCGACAGCATCGAGATCAACGGTGCTCAGCTGCCCACCCTCCGGGAGCTGGCGGCGCGCACGGGCTACGGCGGTCTCAGCCGTTTACTGGAAGACCCGCGCGTTCAGCACATTACCGGTGACGGCCGCCGCCACTTGCTGGATGCCACGCGCCGCTACGACATCATCGAGGCCGATGCGCTCCGGCCCACCAGCGCCTTCGCGGGCAACCTGTACTCCCGGGAATACTTCCAGCTGCTCCGCCAGCGCCTGAAGCCGGGTGGCCTGGCCGTGACCTGGGTGCCTACACCGCGAACGCTGGAGACCTTCCGGGCCGTGTTCCCCCATGTCGCCCGCTTCGACTTCGTGCTGGTCGGGTCGAACGAACCGATCGTGGTGGTACGGGACGATATCCAGCGCCGTGCCCGACTGCCGCAGGTGGAGCAGCACTTCCTGGCTGCCGACCTGAACCTCGCCCCTTATGTTGCGGCGCTGCTGCGGGACTACCAGCCTCTGCCCCAGGGCGCCCCGCAGAACCTGGCCGGCTACAACACAGACCTCTTCCCACGGGACGAACTGGGGCTACCCTAGCCTGAATCCGCGGCTTCTGGCCCGACGAAACCGACCTACCCCCGCGAGGATCTCTCATGTACATCAATTTCTGGTACGCCGCCGACTGGTCCCACAGCCTGACCACCGCGCCGAAGAAGGTGCGCATGCTCGGTCACGACATCGTCCTGTTCCGGGACTCCAAGGGCCAGGCCCATGCCTTGAGCGACACCTGCATCCACCGGGGCGCTTCCCTCGCGGCCGGGAAGGTCAAGGGCGACTGCGTGGCCTGCCCCTACCACGGCTGGCAGTACAACGGCGACGGGCACGTGCGGAAGATCCCGTCCCTCGGGCCGGGCAGCGAAAAGCAGGTGCCCCAGCGGGGCCGCATCGACGCGTATCCCGTCGAAGAGCGCTACGGTCTCATTCATGTCTTTCTTGGCGACCTGCCCGCGGCGGAGCGGCCTCCGATCCTGGAAGTGCCGGAGTACGGCAAGCCCGGCTGGCGCCACACCATCGTGGACTACGGGTGGGAAACGAACTACGAACGCAACATCGAGAACGGGCTCGACCCGGCCCATAACGAGTTCGTGCACCCGACCCACGGCTACTCGGGCGAGAAGGACGACTACAAGGTCGGCGAACCCAACATCGAAACCACGCCCTGGGGCTTCGGCTTCATGATGAATTTCCAGGCGCCGCCCATCAAGAACCCGGTGATGCGCTGGGCCCGCAACTACGACGGGGACCTGGAGGCCGGTTCCGGCCACGTGGGCCCCAGCAACATGTGGACTAGGATCCACCTGACGCCCACCCGGTGGATTCACCAGTACATCTTCGAGACGCCCATCGACGAGTTCCACACGAAGATTTTCCTGATCTGCATGCGCAACGTGCTGCTGCCGAAGTGGGTGGACAAGATCGTCAACAAGCGGAACTTTGCCATCGCCGAGCAGGACCGGGCCGTCATCGAGCGGCTGAAGCCGATGAAGACCCCCAACTCCCGGGCCCGGGAACTGCTGATGCCCTCCGACAAGGTGATCTACCTGTACCGGGACAGCCTGGACGAGTGGACTCGCCGGGGCTGGCGGATCGACTCAGAAGCGCTCCGCCTGGCCAGTGCCCGGGGTGACGTGATGTACGCGATCCCCTCGCCGGCCCGCCGGGAAACCCGGGGCTGGGTGCTGGAAGCCGTGCCGCTGGTGCCCGCCTCCCCCGTGGAGACAGGCAGCAATCCGGTCAGCGCCATGAAAGCCACCGGCTGAGCAGGCCAACCCTGTTTCCCCTGCTGCCGCGGCAATGGACGCCGGTCCTGCCGCTGGTAGAGATCACGCGCAATCCCCAGCCCGTGGAGATCGCTGGCGAAAAGCTGGTGGTCTTTCAGGGCAAAGATGGCGTGTGGCACGCACTGCTGGATCGGTGCCCCCACCGGGGCGCCTCCCTGGCGCTGGGCCTCGTCACCAGTGACGGCAACCTGCAGTGCCGCTACCACGGCTGGCGCTTCCGGGGCGATGGCGTGTGCGCCCGGGTCCCGCTGAATGAACTGACGCCGAATGCCGTGGGTTCCATCGCCACCACGGCAGTGCCCGTGGTGGAACTGGCCGGGGCTCTCTGGGTCTACACGGCCAGCCTCCGGGAGGCCCCGGACCCGCCGGCGCCGGTGGTGCCCCCATCGCTGCAGGGGCCACCCCGCCAGTTCGGCACCTACTGCCAGCACTGGAACGCGCACTGGACGCGGGCGGTGGAGAACTTCGTCGATTTCGCCCACCCGTCCTACCTGCACCGGGACACGATTGGTTCCTGGACCCACGATTACGCCGAGAGCGGGGCCGTGGCGACGGTGGAGGTGCAGCCGGAACCCTGGGGCTTCACCACCCTGAATTACTTCACCAGCCCGCGGCAGGGCTTCCGGGTGGACTGGTACCGGCCGAATCTGTCCGTGATCAATTTCGGCAGCAGTGCGGACAGCAAGCTGCACGTGTTCTCGATCCCCGAGTCAGCCACCCGCACACGGGTGATGACGGTGCGGCATTTGCCCCCCGGCGTGGACGCGGCCACCTGGAGCGCCCGGGCAGCGACCGTCGACAACACCATCCTCGATGAGGACCGGATGGTGGTGGAGTCCCAGCAGGGGCCGGTGGACGACGACCGGGAAATCTCCGTGGCGACGGACGCGCCCGCGGTCGCGTTCCGGCGCTGGCATCAGGCAATGCTTAAGGCGCGCTGACCTTCCGGTCGAGCACCA
>JANNXJ010000032.1:0-105320 GCA_031409515.1 Gammaproteobacteria bacterium
GGGCTCGAGAAGGGCGTGAGTGGCGCACTGGCGGCGGCAATCGTCTGGACTGGAACGGTCGCTACCAGCAGCAACAACAGGCAAAGGCGGGACCAGGACATTGGTCGAGTCTAGGCGGCTGAGAGGGCCCGGACAAGTGATGCGGCGCACGGAACGGGAGTTTTGGCCGCTCGGGTCAGGAGGAATGTCCGGGTGACGTCGAGCTGCTCCGCAGCCAGTTCAACCCGGTTCACCCGGGCCCTGAAGTCTGCCCCACCCGGCAACTCCCGGCAGTACCACCCCAGGTGCTTGCGGGCGATCCGCACACCCAGGTGCTCGCCATAAAAGGAGTAGAGGGCCTCCAGATGCCCGAGCAGTATCGACTGCACTTCCGCAGCCGGCGGCGCAGGCAGGCGGACGCCGGTAGCCAGGTAGTGCGCCATCTCGCGGAAGATCCACGGCCGCCCGAGCGCCGGACGTCCCAGCATGATGGCGTCGCACCCCGTAATGCGCAGCACCTCGGCAGCCTTCTCCGGCGTGTCCACATCGCCGTTGACGATCACGGGAATCCCCACGGCGGCTTTCACCGCGGCCACGCTCTCGTATTCCGCGCTGCCGGAGAAGAAGTCCTCCCGGGTTCGTCCGTGCACGGCGATGGCGGCGATGCCCGACGCTTCGGCGATACGGGCGATCTGGACGGCGTTGCGGTCAGACGGGGTGTAGCCGGTGCGGATCTTCAGGGTGACCGGCACGGACACGGCAGCCACGACAGCGGCGAGAATTTGCGCGACGAGTGCTTCATCCCGCAGCAGTGCCGAGCCGGCGGCGACGCTGCAGACCTTTTTTGCGGGGCAACCCATGTTGATGTCGATAATCTGCGCGCCCTGCTCCACGTTGTGGCGGGCCGCATTCGCCAGAACCTGCGGGTCGGTACCGGCCAGCTGCACGCTGATGGGGCCAGTCTCGTCGGCGTGATCCATGCGCAGGCGGGACTTGCGGGTGGCCCAGAGGCGGGGCTCGGACGTCGTCATCTCGGACACGGCCAGGCCCGCGCCCAGCCGCCGGCACAGCTGCCGGAAGGGCTTGTCGGTGACCCCCGCCATCGGGGCAAGGATCACGGGCGGGTCGATGGTGTAGGGGCCGATCTGCATGGGGTGGTCATGGTACCGAAATCGCTGCCCAGATCAGGTAGTGTGTCGCCGCATGAACCAGCTGAGCGACGAAACCAGCCCCTATCTCCTCCAGCACGCCGCCAATCCTGTGGACTGGCACCCCTGGAACGCCGCGGCCCTGGCAAAGGCCCGGGCGGAGAACAAGCCGATTTTGCTGTCCATCGGCTACTCGGCCTGCCACTGGTGCCACGTGATGGCCCACGAGTCCTTCGAGGACCCGGCCACCGCCGAGGTGATGAACCGCCACTTCGTCAACATCAAGGTGGATCGGGAAGAACGCCCGGATCTCGACAAGATCTACCAGACGGCCCACCACTTCATCGCCCAGCGCGGGGGCGGCTGGCCGCTGACGATGTTCCTCACGCCGGAAGACCACGTGCCATTCTTCGGCGGCACTTATTTTCCCAACACGGCGAAGTACGGCATGCCCTCCTTCACCCAGGTGCTGGAGCGGGTCGCCGAGTACTACCGGGACAACGGTGCGGACGTGCGGGGCCAGGCGGAGGCGCTGCGGGAGGCTTTTGCCCGGATGGAGCCGGGTGGCAGTGCTGAGGTCTCGACGCTGAACGGCGCACCCCTCGCGGACTTTCGCGAGGTGACCGGTCAGCAGGTGGACCGGGAGCACGGCGGCTTTGGCGGCGCACCGAAGTTTCCTCACCCCACCACCATCGACCGGCTGCTGCGGCACTGGCGAAATACGGCCCACGAGCCGCAGCCGGACAAGGACGGCCTGTACTTCGCGGCGCTTACGCTGAAGCGGATGGCCGAGGGCGGTATCTACGATCACCTGGGCGGCGGTTTCTGCCGCTACTCCGTGGACCGCTTCTGGACGATTCCCCACTTCGAAAAGATGCTCTACGACAACGGACCGCTGCTGGCGCTCTACGCCCAGATGTTCCAGATCAGCGGCGACGAGACCTTTCGCACTGTAGCGCGGGAAACCGCAGACTGGGTGCTGCGGGACATGCGCTCGGCGGAAGGTGCCTTCTACTCCAGCCTCGACGCGGACTCGGAAGGCGAGGAAGGCCGCTTCTACGTCTGGCTTCCCGAGCAGGTGCAGTCTCTCGTGGACGCGGCTGAGTACGCAGTACTTGCCCCGCGCTTTGGCCTCGACCAGCCGTCGAACTTTGAGGAGCCCCACCACAATGTGCGGGCTTGGCACCTGCGGGTGTACCAGACCGTTGAGCAGATCGCGGTAACCACGGGCCAGCCCGAGTCGACCGTGCGCCGCCTGCTCATGTCGGGCCGCTCGAAGCTGCTCAGTGCGCGCAATGGCCGGGTATGGCCCGGGCTGGACGACAAGCTGCTGACCAGCTGGAACGCGCTGATGATCCGGGGGCTGGCCATCGCGGCCCGGGTCCTTGATCGTCCCGATCTCGCCGACGCGGCGGTGGCCGCGGTGGACTTTCTCCGGGGGTCCCTTAAGGTGGATCACCGGCTGTGCGCTACCTATAAGAGTGGCAAGGCACGCCTCAACGCTTACCTGGACGACTATGCCTTTCTCCTGGACGCGGTGGTCGAGCTGCTGCAGACCCGGTGGAGCGCCGGGCACCTGGAGTTTGCGGCGTTTCTGGCGGACGGCCTCCTGGAGCGCTTCGAAGACCGGGAGAACGGTGGCTTCTGGTTCACGTCCCACGATCACGAAGCGCTGCTCCACCGGTCGAAGCCGCTGGCGGACGAAGCCGTGCCCTCGGGCAACGGCGTGGCCGCGTTCGCCCTCGCCCGGCTCGGCTACCTGCTGGTGGAACCCCGTTACCTGGACGCGGCGGAACGCACGCTGCGGGCCGGGTGGCGCGGGCTGCAGGAATTCCCCCATGGCCACTGCTCGCTGCTGAACGCGCTGGACGAGTACCTCCGGCCCCCGGAGCTGATCATCCTGCGCGGTGAGCCCAGCGAGGCCAGCGTGTGGGCCGCCACCCTGGTGGCGGCGTACAACCCCCGGCGGATGGTGTTTGCCCTTCCCGGCGACGCCGCTAATCTGCCCGAGGCGCTGGCGTCGAAGACGGCCCCGGCCGCTGGCGTGCTGGCCTATGTCTGCCGGGGCACGGTGTGCGACAGTCCGGTAGCAACGCTTGAGGCGCTGACGCGCCTGTAACTACTCTCTACTCTCATTACGGAAGCAACCCATGCAACGCATCAACCACTCCACCGGCAGCAAGTGGGAACCCATCATCGGCTACTCCCGGGCGGTACGGATCGGACCCTTCATCTATGTATCCGGCACCACGGCCAGTGGCCCGGACGGCAACATCGTAGGTATCGATGACCCCTACGCCCAGACCCGCCAGATCCTGGCCAATATCACCACGGCACTCGCCGCCGTCGGCGCTGGCCCCGAGCACGTGGTCCGCACGCGGATCTACCTCACAGATATCAGTCGCTGGGAAGAAGTGGGCAAGGCCCACGGTGAAGTGTTCAGCACCATCCGGCCGGCCACGGCCATGGTGGAAGTGGCGAAGCTGATCAGCCCCGAGATCCTCGTGGAGATCGAGGCCGACGCCTACGTCCCGTAGAAATGGGGACATGCCAAAATTACAATAGCCCCCCACCGGCGGGGGGCTTGGAAAATATGCATGTACCCATTTGTAAGACGGCTGCACGTTGGCGTTCAGGTGGAACAGGTTGGCCGGATCGTAGCGGTCCTTGAGCTTGACCAGGCGCGGGTAGTTGGCGCCGAAGTTCGCCCGGATCTTCTCCTGGCTGTCGCCGACTGAGGTGTTGAAGTAAAAGCCCCGGGTGTAGGGCTCCAGCGGCGCCCAGTAGCCCTTGATCCAGGCGGTGTGCCGCTCGTTCTGGCTCGCGTCGTCCCAGCCGCCGAGCACGAGCAGATCGAACTTCGCGCCCCGGTGGGGAAAGGCCGTGGCGTCGTTGCGCACCCGGGCGATCGCGCCACCCAGCTGCTGGAGGACGACGATCGTGGCCCGGCCCGGATCAGCGCTGTAGCCGGTCAGCAGGTTATCCAGCAGTTCCGGTACCACCTGCTCCACGAAACCACTCTTGATGTAGTAGTTGCGGCCTGCGGCGTTGGCCTCATCCGCTCCGCTCTGCAGCTTCACATAGGGCATGGCCTTGACCTGATCCGCCAGGGGCTTGCTGAAGGCGCGCAGCGGCGCAATGACCTTCTCGCCCTTCGCTAGGTCGCCGGAGTAGCAGATCTCCAGAACCACCATCGGCTTCGCACCGGGGGGCGCAACGATGGCGCAGTCGATATTGAGCTCGTCGGGGGCCGTCGCCGTGAACTCGACGAAGAAATGAAGCACCTCCCGGGCCTGACTGAAAGGAAAGATGAGCGGCCCGCCGAGAATCGTCGGCCCCATCTCATGCAGGCGATACTCAAACCCGGTCGCGATGCCGAAATTTCCCCCGCCACCCCGCAGGCCCCAGAACAGGTCCCGATTCTCGTCGTTACTCGCCCGCAGGAACTTGCCTTCCGCCGTCACGACATCCACCGACATGAGGTTGTCGCAGGACAGGCCAAAGCGTCGGCCGAGACGGCCAAACCCGCCACCCAGAGTTAGACCCGCGGCGCCCGTGTGGGACACCGTCCCGGCGGTGGTGGCCAGGCCGAACAGCTGGGACTCCCGATCGAGTTCCCCGAGCAACGATCCCCCGGGGACCCAGGCCAGCTTCGCTTTGGGGTCGACCCGGACGCCATGCATGGCCGACAGGTCGATCATGAGGCCGCCGTCGCAGACGGACTGGCCCGAGGTGCTGTGGCCGCCACTACGGACGGCGACGAGCAGGTCATTGGCCCGGGCAAACTGGACGGACCGGACCACATCGGTCGGGCCACTGCACTGGGCGATCAGCGCCGGACGGCGGTCGATCATTCCGTTCCAGACCTGACGGGCCCGGTCGTAGCCGTCCTGGCCCGCCAGGAGCAGGGGCCCCCGCAGGCCGGCCTGAAAATCCTTCACCGCCGACCGGGTCAGGATGGTCTCGCCGCCGGCAAGGCGCGTGGCCGGCAGGTCGCCCGCAATGGGCGTCGCTGCGGCAGCCGCGAGCGCCCGGGCCAGAGGGACGCTACCGGCGGCGGCACCGAGGAGGGAACTGACGAAGAGACGGCGTTGCATGGCGGGCATCTCCGGGACCAAATGCAGTCCCGACGCTACCACGCAAAAAGGCGCTCCTACCAGCAGCGCTCCACGTCGTCGGTGCCGGTGATCGTGCGGACTCCGGTATTAGTCAGGCTCAGGCTGCCGCACTTCTCGTCATCCACCTGGGCGAGCTGGGGATCGGCAGTCAGCGTGTAGTTGGCGGCGTCCGGAATGGCTACCGTCAGGGTGTAGAAGCCGCCCTGGGATGCGATTTCCTCGCCGTCTTCAATGGGGCAGTCCTCCGCGTCGTAGGCCCCGAACTGGGTGTAGCAGCGCTCCAGGCGCTGGGCGGTGTCGTTGATCACCACCCGGGCCTCCGCCCGCCGTCCCTTGATGACACTGGCCTGGTAGCTCGGCACCGCGATCATGGTCAGGATCGCAGCGATGCCCATGACGACGACCAGCTCTATGAGGCTGAAACCCTGCTGGTGTGACCTGCGAATCATTGGCATTCTCCTCAGTCAACTTCCCGCCAGGACTGGCGGCCCACTGCCTGACCAGCGGGGGTCTTTTGACCACCGCAGTCCGCATCGTCAGTCCCGCAGAACTTGATGATGTCGCTATCGTCTTCGCTGACGAGGAGCGGCGTGTCCACCATGCCGACTGCGGACTTCGTGCCGCTGGCAGGAACCTTCACTTCTTCACCATCGATCGTGACCGTGATGAAATCCTGGCGATCAAAGAGTCCGTCGAGATTCAGGTCCAGCGGGGTCCCCTCCGCCCGCCCGCCCAACAGCGCATCCAGCACCATCAGCCAGCCCTCGCCACCCGCCGAACAGGCATCGCCGCCGGGAATGATCGTGGTGAAGATGATCTTGCCGTTGCGCAGGACCGAGTTACTCACCTGGCGCTCGCCTGCCGTGGGCAGGTTGATGAACCAGCCATCCTTGCTGTCCGCCACCGGGTTGGCCGAGGTCACCCGGACACCGGCAACATTCGTCTGGACCTCGGCACCGCTGACCAGCTCGAAGAACGCCTCCGCCGCGTTTTCGTAGATGACCTCCTGGAACTGAAGGTTGGCGCGCCCCGCAGCCAGTGCCACGGGCGTGGTGGTTTCCTTGTCGTTCCGGTCCCGGATCGCATAGAAGGTCTGGGTCCCGGACGGCGCGTTGTCCCCCGTCGCAAAGTACCGACCCGTGCCGAAGTACACGACGCTCCCCTGGTCAGGATGCCCCCCCACCTCCGGCGCGCTCGTGATGGGCTGACGATTGGTCGTGGTGCAGGGGTCAGCGCTGCAGGCAGCGTACAAGGGTATCGGCGTCGCGACCGTACCGAAGGAGGATTTCCAGTTGCTCGCCGTGGTGGACGTCAGATCAAACTTCCACATGTTGCCCTTCAGGTCGCCGGCGTAGACGTAGTCCACAATCCGGTCGCCATCATCGTCGACCGGTGTCGGACTGGCCAGACCGTTGTCGCCGCCGACGCCAGTGCTGATCTCGGCGAGCTTGGCGCCGGTCTTGAGATCCAGCACGAACAGCTTGGCCAGGCCGGCGGCACTGTTGTAGCCGTTGGAGACGATGGCGACCCACTTGCTGCCGCTCAGGCGGGCTATGGCCGGCTGGGGCATCGAATCGCCCAGGTCGGAGTCATCGACGGAAGTGAACTCCCACATCACATCACCTGCATCGAAGCCCGCCGGGTCGGTGACGTCCAGGGCATAGACCCCCTTGCCACCCAGGCCTAGGCTCCCGATCAGAATCGTCTTCCAGGAGCTGTCCAGGTAGGCGTCCACGGCCCGGGGCGAGCCGTCATGGATGTACCGGTGGCTGTTGTCGTAGGAGGGATCCACATGAAAGGTGAGTTCGGGGTACACGGCGTTCGGCATGTAGGCCACGCGCTCTACGCCCGTATCGGCATCGAAACCGTGCAGCATGCCGTCGTTGGACGCCACATAGACCATCTTGGGCCGATTGGCCACCGGTCTGCCGGGGCGGGTGGACTTGTAGCTGGAGCCCTCGGACCCAGGTAGCAGATTGAAGCCGTAGTTCTGGCTCCCGACGAAGTTCGGATCCGAGTTGATGATGTCGCCCAGCACCGTATCCCGGGTGCGGAACTGCTGGCCGTTGGGCGTCTCGTTGCTCCGGTCACCCCGCAGATAGTCCAGGCGGGCCTGGCCCTTGCCGTCGTTGGTGCCGCCGATGTTCTTGTTCAGTTCGAGCTGCTGGGCCGCGGTGAGGGAGGCCCAGAGGAAGTCCCGGCCCCGGGACCCGGCCGCAGCAGTCGGGTTGTAGGTGAAGATTTTCCGTGACCCGGCGGCAGGAATCAGGTCAGCCGCATTCCACTCGAGACTGCCAAGCGCACCACCCGACAGCAGGGGATAGGCCAGCAGTCCGCCGGCCCAGCGGGTGGTGGAGAACTTCGCCTGATAGAGCAGGCTGTCCCCGGTCAGGCGGGTGGAGTTCGAGGTTACGGAAGACACCGTGCTCGTGCGGGCCTTGATGTCTGCCACGGCCGCCGCCAGCGCCGTGGTCAGCTGCGCGGCGTTGGTGGCGGTGTAGTAAGTGCCTTTGCCGTAGGCGGCCGCGTCCTGGAGCATCTGGTTCGCGACGGTAAAGCCGATGGTGTAGGTGATGATGTTCTGCTTCAGGAAGGCCGGATCGCTGAAGCTGCCGCCTTCCACATCCGTCCCCGTGGTGCGGAGGTCGATGTCATTGCCGAACTTGGTCAGATCGTCCAGGTACAGGGAGTAGCCTTCAGTCCCGGCAGCGCCGGAGGGCTGGAAGCCGTCGGAGTACTGGGGAAAGTTCGGGTACTGGGCCGCGGTGGTGGCCGGGGCCTTGGCGTCCCAGTTCGGCAGGCTTCGGGTACTGTCTGCCGTGTCCGCCGGGTCATTGTTTGGGAGATTCACGTCATTGGTCGGATACCCGTCCGTGATGACGATGACGAAATTCTTCTGGCACCGGTACTGAATGGGGCTCGTGTAGGTGCCCCCGTTGAAGTAGCCACTCATGCCGCGGAAGTAGCGGGTGAGCTCGTAGAAGGTTTCTGCAAGCGGTGTAGACCCCGCTATCGTCATACCCGTGATGGTGGTCTGCAGAGTCGCCGTCGCCGTACCGCAGTTGGCATCGACCTTGCCGCCTTCGTCGCTGTACATGGAGGAGAGACCGATGCGCAGGCTGGGATTGTTCGCGACGAAGGTCGAGGCCACGCTCTTGGCGACGCCGAACCGAAAAGTATTGGGAATGATCGCCCCGGTGGTGAGATTAAACGGCGTCACGCTGTTGTTCGTGCCGTAGTTGTTGAACAGGTAGTTGAGGTAGTTGCCGGTCCAGCGGGTATTGCCGCCGCCCACGGGCTCGGGGAGCGTCAGGCACCGGGTGGTGCCGCTGGACTCCTTGCCCCGGACTGACGCTACGGGGCAATCGATACCGGTACCGGAAGTCCGCCAGGTCGTACTCACCAGGCTTGTGCCACTAATGTTGGAGTCAGACGCAGTCCAGGCCGAGTTGCCGTTGTTGACTCGGCTCCAGTCCGGGTAGGTGACCGCCGGGTTGTATCCCGTGGCCCAGATCAGGTTACGCATGCTGCCGGAGTTGTCGATCATCAGCATGACGTTGGGCGCCACAGCGCCGCTGACGAACAGCGGGGTCTCGGCGATGGTCACGGCGTTGGCCGCAGGCCCCGCTGCCAGCAGAGCGCCACCCACCAGCGTCAGCCAGCGGCTACGCAGGAAGGTGTGCAGGGGGGAGCTCCTGGGAATGATGCCGTTCATGGGTAATCCTTTAATTCGCGCGCTTGTAAGTGGTTTGCACAAAGACGGTGGCATTGCCTGCGGCGCCCACACCCCGGGCCGTTACCCGGTAGACCGTGGGTTCTTCTGGCGGGGGAAACTTCTTGCTGCACGTGGCACAAAACGCCGGCACCTCCTCGATGACATACGCCGCGGTGGCATTGGCAAGGCTGCCGGGGGCATCCGCCGGGACGTCATAGGCGAGGACCTCGTTGCCCACGTCCTCCCAGTTCACGGCCTGCCAGACCGGGTCCTCCCCGGGAGCAGCCGGTTGCCAGTGGCCGTTGGTGCCATCGAAGTCAGGTAGCACGGGAACGCGAAGGTCCGCTTCGCCTCTCCGGATCGCCGCCTCGGCGACCTGGAAGGCCACATTGCGGTCCTGGGTGTTACCCATCATCCGTTCGTCCAGCAGGGTCATGCGGGCGCTGGCTGTGGCCAGCAGCGTCAGGATGAGGAGCATAACCAGGGCGATGACCATGGCCGCGCCCCGCTGGCGGGCCGGTGGTGAGTTGCGGTTCTGGTTCTTGTACACGAGCGTTTGCCTCTTGGAGTGCATTTGGATCAGGCGACCCGGTTGCGGAGCGCGACGGTGAAGGTCACGACGCGGCGCAGGCGCCCGTCGTCGAAGGGGCCCACGTCCTCGCCGAGGAGCGTGAAGGTGCGGGGGTCCGCCTCAGCCACCCGGTCGGCCACGCCGGCGACGAGGAGAGCCACCTGCACGCTCACTACGTTGCGCCACTGGTTCGCCGGGACGTTGTCGGCCGCGCGGTACTCGTCTGCGGTTTGATTGGCATCAGTATCCAGGCCAAAGAGCAGCTGCATGTTCTCGACGCCCTCGGCAAGCTCCTGGGGTGCGGCGATGCCACCGCTGCGGCGCCAGAGTGCGGGGCCGGTGCCGTTGGCGCTGTTCCGGATGTAGTAGGTCGTGGTCCGGATCGCGAACAGCTGGGAGCCGGCGCCGAAGCGCCGCTTCAGGTTCTTGGTGGAGTTGCCGGGAACCGTGCCGCCGGTGTTGTGGGCGATGACGCCCGTGGGGGCATCAAAGCCCGTGACCTGAAAGATCGCGGCACCGCCGCAGTCGGTGATCAGCGCAATGTCATTCACGGCGAAGGGGGCAGGATCCAGATCGACCACCGTCACCGGATCAGAAGAGGCGTTGGCCAGGATGGCCGTCGTGACGATGCCCGGGTCATCGATGGTGCGCAGGGTCAGTACGTCGGTGTTGGGCACCACGTTGGCGATGCTGCCCGGCAGCCCGGCACCATTTTCAAAGCCCTCCACATGCCGGTCGTAGCGGTAGAGAAAATCTGTGGGCGTGTTCAGCGTGTTGACCACGCTGTTCACGTCCCGGAGGCAGCCCCGGTAGCCCGCCATCTGGGCGTCCCGCTGGATGATTTGCGCCGCAAAACGGCCCGACTCCTGGCGCCCCGTCAGGCTGGTCTGCATGTCGTTCTGGCGCTTGGTTGTCAGATAGATCTGGACGATGGCGCCGGTGACCAGCAGGCCCAGGACGAGGGAGATCATGATCTCGACGAGGCCGACGCCCCGCTGCTGCTGTAGCCCGGCGATTCGGTTCCGGTTGAACATCACAGTTCCGTCCTCAGGAAGACCGACATGTCCCGGGAGTCGGCGGCGTTGTCGTCGGAGGCGTCGGTCCACTGCACCTCGATCGTGACCACCCCGGCGGCTACGTTGATGGACCCGTCACCGTTCGGCAGCACCGCGAGGGCATTGCGCCATTCGTCCAGATCCTCGCCCACCAGGTTGGCACCCGCCGGCGCGGCACCCAGAGCCAGGTTGTACTGGCCGGCCAGGGCGGCCTGGCGATTGGCCCGGATCCGCTCGAGGATGTCGTGGGCCAGGGTGGTCGCCTCGAAGCGCTCACTGGAGCTGTTGGAGTTCTGCACGGTCGTGAGCTGCAGGCCGGCGAGACCCAGCAGCCCGATCGAGACGAGGACGACGGTGATGAGCACTTCGATCAACGTCGTGCCGGCCTGGTTGGTGCGGCTGTAATACTGATGCTGCATGGGGTTTCCCGGAGTGCTCAATTGGTGCAGGCCGTCTGGGCGACCGCCGCCCGGCCCTGGAGATTCAGGGTGATCCGGCGGTTGTGGTTGCCGGTGCACCCGTCGATGTCGAGATCGAAGGTGACGCCTGCCGCTGTGCCCAGAAAGCCGTTGGCCGCGTAGGAAACGAAGTTGGCGTTGGCGGCCAGGTCAGACCCGGTGCGCAGCGCGGGCAGGGCGCGGAGGACAGTGTCGGGGGCGTCCACCCTGCCGACCGGTGCCACGGCGTCGGTAAAGACGATCCAGCCGGTGGTCCAGTCCGGATCATCGGCGCAGGTCGCGTTATCCGTGCTCGAGCAAACGGAGACGGGAACGCCCCGGGTGACCGCTTCGTTGCGGGCGAGCGCGAGGGCACCAACCAGCGCATTGGCCTCTTCGGCGGTCCGGTTGTTCTGCAGGAAGTCGCGGAAGCTGGGGACGGCCAGCGCGGTCACCAGCGCGACGATGGCCAGGGAGAACAGCAACTCCACCGCCGTGAAGCCCCGGGCGCGGCCGAGGCTGCAGTCAGTAGTCGGGGAACTCCGGTAGGTCACGGGCTCGTCTCCAGCACACCTTGCGGTGGCGGGAACGATAGGTGACCGGGGCGCTGAAGAACGTGACGTACTTCCGGTTTTGCCGGAAAAGATCTATATATTTCAGAAGGTTAGCGCCGCTCGTCGGCGCCGGAGAACCGCTGGCTCCTTATGCAAGGTCAGGGGACCGCCGGCGGCGCCGGGCGTAGCCCCGGCCAAAGAGGGCCGCGGTGGCAGTGCCCAGCAGCCAGATGGCGGGGGGTAAGGGCACCACCGCCACGCCGGTGAGACCAGACAGGTACACCGTGGAATCGTAGATGCTGTCCTGGGTGTCCGCGATGATGAAGCGGAGTTCGTTGCTGCCCGGATTTACTGCCCCGCTCAGGGTCAGCAGCGGGTTGCCACCGGGGGCCAGCAGGCCATTGAGCTCGGTGCCAGTGACCGCCCGGAAATCCGGGTGGTCCACATTGAACTTGTTGCCGTTGACGAGGGCGATGTTGGTGCCGTTCAGATAGACGGCAAAGATGTCGATGAATTCGGATCCGATGAATTGGTCGTACTCCTCGGTCCCGTAGGCCAGATTGAACTGTACCCGGTCAAAACCCGACTGCACGTCGAAATTGACCACCAGTTCAGTGACATCCAGATGGGGAAGCGCACTGAGGGGCTGCAGCAGGAGTTCCTGTGCGGGAGTTGCAGGCTTGGGCGCAAAGCTGGGGTCCAGGTAGGCCGTCGAGTTGTCGTCTACGCGATTGGGTCCATCGCCATAGCCGGACAGGGTCACGATGGTATTAAAGGTGTCGTCCAGAAAGCTGCGCTCCTGGACGGCGCCGGTGCTGAGGACGATGCCAGATCCAATGCCGTAGGTGCCGCTGGCATTCGCATAGGTACCTGACGATGTCTCGAGAGCGGGACCGGCCAGCAGACTCGTCTGCTGCTGCCCCGACAGGCTCTGCCCCGTGATCACGATGCCGGTCCCGGCGCCCGCCACCAGGGCGTTGGCGAGGGTCGTCGCGTTTTGGGTGGCAGTGATGGTGATGGCGTGGGCGCCAGAGGCCGAAAGAAGCAGACCGGCGGACAGCGCAACCCTTAGCGTGGTGTTCATGCTGCAGTCTCCCCGGGGTGATCCCCGGCGTTGTTGTCCATAGACTCCTCCTGCGCGGGCCGCAAATCAACCCCGGTCGCTGGGCAAATCCCGCCCCTTGCAGCGCTTCGGCTAGAATCCCCCGCTGTCTTCCCAGGGATAAACGCCATGCGTAAAGCCAGTGCCCGCCACATCCTCGTCGCCGACCAGGCCACCTGCACCGACCTGAAGACCCGGATTGAGGGTGGTGAAGACTTCGCCCAGGTGGCCAAAGCCCATTCCACCTGCCCCTCCGGCCAGGAGGGCGGCGATCTCGGCGAATTCAGCCCGGGGATGATGGTCAAGGAGTTCGACACCGTGGTCTTCAGCGCCGACGTGGGCAAGGTGCACGGGCCGGTGAAGACCCAGTTCGGGTATCACCTCATCGAGATCACCCAGCGCTCCGCCTGAGCAGCGGAGCAAGTCCGGTCCCGGTGCCCTCCAGGCTAGCCCTCCGATTTCTCGGCTTCCAGAACTTCCTCCTGAGGAAAGACTGGCTGGGCGGGATGGGCGACGTCATCCTCGTGCTCACCACGACGGGGCGGCGCAGTGGCAAGCCGGTCTCCACGCCCATCGGCTATGTGCGGGACGGCGAGGTCTGGGCGGCGCTGAGCTACCCCACGTCCAACTGGTACCGAAATCTGCGGCAGACGCCCGAGGCTCTGCTGGAGATGCGGGGCCAGCCCGTCCGGGTCCGGGCTGAGTTCGTCGATGACGAACCCGGCCGGCAGCGGCTCGTGGCTCTCTACCGCCAGCAACGGGCGAAGAATTTCAAGCTGTTCTTCAACGTCGCCATGGACGCACCAGCCGAGGAAGTGGCTCGAGGCATCGCCGCCCGGGCCTTTGTCCGCTTCCTGCCCCTGGACACGACCCAGCCATGACGGCGCTCCCGGCCCGCCACTTCGTCCTCGGGGTAGATCTGGACGGCGTCGTGGCGGATTTCGCCCGGGGCCTGAAACCCATCGCCGCCGAGTGGCTGGGTGTTGCCGAAGACACGCTGACAGATGACATCAGCTACGGCTTCAGCGAATGGGGGCTCGACGCCGTGGGCGGGTACGACGCCCTGCATCGCTTTGCTGTCAAGGAGCGGGAGCTGTTTGCCCGGCTGCCACCGATCGCGGGCGCACCAGCAGCGCTGCGCCGCCTGGATACGCTGCCCGAAATCCGCATCCGCATCATCACGCACCGGCTCTACATCCGCTGGTTCCACAAGGAAGCCATCCGCCAGACCACGGACTGGCTGGAACGCCACGGCATCCCCTACTGGGACCTGTGCTTCATGCGGGACAAGGCCGCCGTCGGTGCTGATCTGTACCTGGAAGACAGCCCGGACAACATCCGCGCGCTGCGGGCCGGTGGCCACGAAACCATCGTGGTGCGCAACTCCACCAACCAGGATCTGCCCGGGCCCGGTGCGGCAAGCTGGGAAGAGATCGAGGCGCTGATTCGCGAGCGCGTCGCCTTATGGCGGGGAAATGGGGACATGCCTAATTTCCCTTCGTGAAATTAGGCATGTCCCCATTTTCCGGTGTCCCCATTTTCCCAAATCCGGTTGCTTCAGCAGGATTAGCAGCTTGTTGGCGCCGTCCCGCGGAGCGCAGGATGCGCGGCAATGACGGTGCGACTCATTGCTGCCTGGCCCCTGGAGCGCTACCAGCTCTGGCTCGCCTACGCCGACGGCACGGAAGGTGCGGTGGACCTGGAGCAGCAGCTGGCGCCCTGGTCCCTGGAGCCGCTGCGGGACGTCCGGGAATTCCGCCGGCTCACCCTGGACCGCAGCCAGAATCTCCTGGTCTGGCCCAGCGGTGTGGACCTGGACACCAGCGCGCTCTACCGGGAACTGCGGCTGCGCAAACGGCGCAAGCGCGTCGGGTTCCTTTGATTCATTTCCGCTAGAAGGTCACCACGCTCCGGATGGACTCTCCCGAGTGCATCAGGTCGAAGGCCCGGTTGATGTCCTTCAGCGGCATGGTGTGGGTGATCATCTCGTCGATGCGGATCTTGCCGTCCATGTACCAGTCGACGATGCGCGGCACGTCCCGCCGGCCCTTGGCACCGCCAAAGGCGGAGCCCCTCCACACCCGCCCTGTCACCAGCTGGAACGGCCGGGTGCTGATTTCCGCGCCGGCAGGCGCCACGCCGATGATGATGCTCTCGCCCCAGCCTTTGTGGCAGCACTCCAGCGCCTGGCGCATCACCTGCACGTTGCCGATGCACTCAAAGCTGTAGTCCACACCGCCGCGGGTGAGGCGGATGATTTCCTGGACCACGTTGTCGCAGTCGTTGGGGTTGATGAAGTGCGTCATGCCGAAGGACTCGGCCATGGCCCGCTTGCCCGGGTTGGTGTCTACGCCGATGATCATGTCGGCACCCACCAGCCGCGCGCCCTGGAGCACGTTGAGGCCGATGCCGCCCAGGCCGAAGACGGCCACGTTGGCGCCTGGTTCCACCTTCGCCGTATTGATGACGGCGCCGATGCCGGTGGTGACCCCGCAGCCGATGTAGCAGACCTTGTCGAAGGGCGCGTCCTCCCGGATCTTCGCCACGGCGATCTCCGGCAGCACCGTGTAGTTCGAGAAGGTGGAGGTTCCCATGTAGTGCAGTACGTTCTTGCCCCCAAGGCGAAAGCGGCTGGTGCCGTCGGGCATCACGCCCCGGCCCTGGGTTTCCCGGATGGCCTGGCAGAGGTTCGTCTTGCCGGACAGGCAGTACTCGCACTGGCGGCATTCCGGCGTGTACAGCGGAATAACGTGATCACCCTTCTTCAGGGAGGTCACCCCGGGTCCCAGATCCACCACCACGCCGGCGCCCTCGTGACCCAGGATGCAGGGGAACAGGCCCTCCGGGTCCTTGCCGGACAGCGTGAATTCGTCGGTGTGGCAAACGCCGGTAGCGCGGATCTCGATCAGCACCTCGCCGGCGCGGGGACCATCGACGTCAACGGTGTCAATGACCAGCGGCTGGCCGGCGGCGAGGGCAAGGGCGGCACGGGACTGCATGGGAAACTCTCCGGGACTGGGGCGACGAAAGTGTAGTCGAACCCCTGACGTTCCTATGAAGACCCCGCAGGCGATGAAGGAACCAGAACCCACCGCACCTTAATGATTGGGGCTGGGGTGTACGGTACTCAAGACGAGAGGAAATCCTGAGGTCCTGGGGTCTGCCCTGGGTCGCGGTCCCCAGGGAGCACCTAAATGAGTGACCAGCCTCTCGCAGTCAGGGTTGACACATTTGGGGTATATATGCCCAAATGAGACACAGGGTTTGGCCGGGCGGGTTCCGGGGAGGCACCACGTGCAGATCAGTTCAATTGCCGGCGATAGCGATCCGCGCTTTCGCACCACGGCCGACTACACCGCCGTGGATCCGGCCCGCTTGCTTCGCGCCAAGCGCTCCTACACCACCCACAGAGTTGACCTGGCGATCGCTCGCCGCCTTCTCATCGGGGGCATTGCCCCAAAAGCGGGCGACCTGCTGCTGGCCCGCGTCATGCGTATCGGCCAGCACAGCGGGCTGCAGACGCCGACCGGCCGACGGGCCACGCTGTTCGTCGGCGATGAGATCGTACTGACCTACGGCAACCGCTACGCTCCCGATCAGTTCGAGGCGCGGGTTCCGGATGACCTCGGCCCGTGCCACCTGGTCGCCGGCGGGGGCATTGCTGCTGAAGCACGCCACTGGCACAGCCGGATGAAACGGCCAACGGAGATTGAACCCATTGGCCTGCTGGCTGATCAGGCCGGGCATCCCCTGAACGTCGCCAGTTTTCGCCTTCCCGAGGAGGTCGCCGCTCCGGGCCGGCTCCCTTGCGTGATCGCAGTCGTCGGCACCTCCATGAACGCGGGCAAGACCACGACAGCCGCACATCTGATTCGTGGCCTCGTCCAGAGCGGTCTCCGGGTGGGGGCGGCAAAGGTTACCGGCACCGGTGCCATGGGTGACGTCGCCCTGCTGGCGGACGCGGGGGCCCACTGCGTTGTGGACTTCACCGACTTCGGTTACGCCTCAACCTACCGGGTTCCTCGCCCGGAGGTTGAACGCCTGCTGCGCCAGGCCGTCGTGCACGCCGCGCAATCAAGCGACGCCGTCGTCCTGGAGATTGCCGACGGGCTCTACCAGGAGGAGACGGCCGCCCTGCTCAAGTCCCCGGCCTTTCGCCAGCTGGTTACCGGCGTGGTCTTTGCTGCGTCCGACGCCATGGGTGCGGCAGCCGGCATAGAGTGGCTGGAACAGCGGGGCCTGCCCGTCCTGGCCGTTTCCGGCCAGCTCACTGCCTCACCACTGGGCGTTGAGGAAGCCCGTCGGGCGACCCGCCTGCCCGTTCTCGGTCTCAACGAGCTGTCTGATCCCGCACAGGTCGGCATGTTGCTGGAGGACCTGCGCTCCCGGGCACTGGTCGCCGCCTCCGCGTCATGAAGATGCCCCGCCTGCTCGCCGGCCGGCAGCGGCTCGTCCTGGCGCGCCTGCTCGCCAACGGCGTTGCCCAGGCTCTGTGCGCCATCGGTCTCGCCACACTGATTCGCACGGTGGTAGACCACGTACTGCTCGGTGCCGCCGCCCCGGACGTCTCGCTCCTTGCAGGGGAGATTGGCGGCGGGTTTGCCTGTGTCGCGATCCTGGCCGTACTCCGGCGCCGGGAGCGCATCGACCGGGAGATGCTTGCCCAGACCCACGCCCACCGCCTGCGGCGCGCCCTCTATGCCCGGCTGAACGCGACGCCGGTGGCAGATCTGGTGGGTATGCGGCGGGGTGGCGTGCTGCTCCGCTTCCTCGGCGACCTGACCGCGATAACCCAGTGGGTCAGCATGGGACTGGCCCGACTCGGCGTCGCCAGCCTGACGATCGTGATCACTCTCGCGGTGCTTGCCTTCAAGTCACCGCTCCTGGTGCTCACGGTCGGGGTCGTGCTCGTGGCCGGAACTGCAGCGACCTTCGCCATGGGCCGGTGGATGGATGGGACAGTGGACCGGGCCCGCAACCGACGGGCCATCGTCGCAAACAACATCACGGAGCAGCTCTCTGCCCTGCCGGTCGTCCGCGCCTTTGGCCAGGGCACCCGCGAAGAAAAGCGGCTGCTCAAGCAAAGCCGGGGCCTGCGTGGCGCCCTCATTGACCGCTCCAGGGCCATAGGCAGCATCAACGCGGTCGCCGATGCGACCGGCACGGTCGCCACGCTCAGCGCCCTGCTGGTCGGCATTCTGGCCGTCGCCGGCGGCCAGGCAACGCCCGGAAGCGTCATTGCGCTGACCACGCTGACCGGCATGCTCGCCACGCCCAGCCGGGATCTGGGCAAGGTCTATGAATACTGGCGACGGGCCCGGGCGTCGCAGCGCAAGATCGCGAGCTTTCTCGCCGGCGTCAGTTCTCAACGAGACGAGAACGCGCCCGCACTGGCGGCTGGCCAGGGCAAGCTGGAGCTTCGTGGGCTTGGTATTCCGGGCGTCATTGCAGATCTCGACGTCGTCGCCGAGCCCGGCAGCCATGTTGCTCTGACCGGTGCCGCAGGCACGGGTAAGTCCCTCCTCATCCGGATTGCAGCAGGCCTGGCTGCTCCGACGTCCGGACACGTACTACTCGACGAACAGGACATCGCCAGCTGCAACGTCGAATCCCTGCGCGCAGCGATTGGCGTGGTCAGCTCCGACCTGCCGCTCTTGCGCGGCACACTGGCCAGTAACCTCCGCTATGCCTGGCCCGACGCACCAGACCGGGAGGTCGACCGCATCCTGCCCATCAGCGGTGTCGATGCCCTGGTGCGCCAGCTGCCCGCCGGCCTCGACACGCCCATTACGGAGGGCGGGCGGAATCTGTCAGTCGGCCAGCGCCAGAGAGTGACGCTGGCCAGAGCCCTGCTCCGCCATCCCCGCCTGCTGCTGGTCGACGACAGCGACGCCGCGAGCGACGCGGAGTTTCGCGGCCTACTCCTGCGACTCCTCGCCGATTTCCGGGGCACGATCATCATGGTGACGCAGGATCCCGTGTTGCTGACTGCGGTGGATACCCACTGGCAGCTGCTCGACGGCCGTCTCGAAGTCACGCGCCAACCCCGGCGGGACCGGGATCGCAAGATCGTCTCGATCTAGGCCCGAGTGAAGTTCCCCGTGGGCGGTACCGATGACGAGCAAGGGCCGAAGCCCCTGAGAGGCGCGATCCAGCTGCAGCGCCTGAAGGCGCCGGAGCCACTCCGGTACTACACCTACGTCCCCGATACGTTCAGGGCGGGCAACCAGATTGTCGTCGTGGTGCATGGCATTTCACGCAATGCCCGCGAGCACATCGTGACTTTCGCCCCCTTCGCCCAAAGGTCCGGTGTGGCCCTTGTCGCTCCGCTGTTCGACAGGGAACATTGCAGGGGCTTCCAGCAACTTGGCTGGAACGGAGCGGGCTGGCGGGTTGACCACTTGCTCCAGGCAGTCATCCATGAGGTGGCTAACGAAACCAAAGCAGCTCAAGGCAGGTTCGCCCTCTTCGGCTACAGCGGCGGCGCACAGTTTGCGCACCGCTATGCACTTGCCCACCCGCGCCATGTCTCCTGTCTGGCTACCTGTGCCTCGGGTTACTACACCTGGCCTACGACCGAGCAGCCTTTTCCCTATGGCGCTGACTGCCGGGGCCTGCCCGGTAACCTGGCGTTACAACTGGACGCGTTCCTGAACATTGCGACACTGACTACAGTCGGCCTCAGGGATACTTCCCGGGATCGCGCCCTGCGCAAGAGTCCCGAACTGGACGTTCTGCAGGGCCGCACCCGCGTCGAACGGGCGCGACGCTGGGTCGAGGCGCTGGTGACCGCTTCGCTCGAGCGCGGCCTCGAACCTCAACACCACTTTGCCACCGTCGACGACGTCGGCCACGACTTCCGCAGCGCCGTGTTGCACGGCCTGCCGGCACTTGTCTGGCCATTCCTGACCGCCCCGGCGGGCAGTCCTGTTATTCCGGCTTCCACGAGGACCTCCAGCCATGCAGCAGACCATGTTTCTGAATAGCCCTGTAATCAGCCGCCTGGCCGGCGTGCTGGCCATGCTGGCCTGTGCGGCAGCTGGCGCTGCCGACGCCCGCTTCAGCTGGACAGATGGCCTGCGGGTGCGGAGCGACGACAAGCAATGGCGGGCGGACCTTGGCGGCGTCGTCAGCGTGGATTCTGCCTGGTACGACCCGGACGTAACTCCCCTGGACGACGACACGATTTTCCGGCGTCTCCGGCCGCAATTGAGTGCGACGTACGGTGACCGCTGGAGCGCCCGTCTCGACTACGATTTCGGTGACGTGGCCAGCGGCTGGATCAACGCCTGGGTCCAGTACAAGTTCAACAAGGATATCGACCTTCGCATTGGTAATCAGACCACCCCCTTCGGGCTTGAGGAAGTGATGGGATCGTCCGATCTTGCATTGATGGAACGCCCACTGGTCACGCAACTGACGCCAGGGCTACTCACCGGAGCGCTACTGCGCGCCGATAATCAGGACATGAGCTTTTCCTTTGGTGTCTTCGGCAATAACGCCGGGAGTGATGACCAGCGCAAGCTCTCCGGCACCAGCGTAACCAGCCGGGTTACCTGGGCGCCGATCCGGGCCAACAGGCGCGTGCTGCACATGGGTCTGTCGGCGGAGTACCGCAATGCCGACTCGGGTGAGTCCGCCCGGTTTCGCAGCCGGCCAGAGTCGGACGCGACCAAGGTCCGGCTGATCGACACACGTTCAGTAGACGACGTGGACAGCCTCATAACCGTCGGCGGGGAGCTGGCGGCGGGTATCGGCCCGGCCCTTATGCAGGCGGAATACATTGGGACACAGGTCAGTCGCAGCACCGGCGCGGATCTCAATTTTGGCGGCTGGTACGTCAGCACTTCCTATTTCCTGACCGGCGAGCGTCGTTCCTACAACACGCATACGGGGAGCTTTGGCGATATCAGTCCGCGCAGCGAGTGGGGCGCAGTCGAACTGGCCGTGCGCTACGGCTCGCTGGACCTGAGCGATGGTGACGTCACCGGAGGCGAGGAGTCGAACCTGGCGCTCGGGGTCAACTGGTATCTGAACAGCAACTGTCGCGTCATGCTCAACTACATTGACGTAGATGCCAGCCCCAACCGGAACGGCATTGATGAGTCCCCCAGCCTTTGGCAGGTTCGCGCCCAGGTGGGCTTCTGACTTAGTGAATCTGAGCATGCGATACTCATTCGCATGCAGCGGCCAGACACTGGATCAAGCCCGGGGGTAAGCGTCTTTCGCGAGGGGCGACTTGATGGGGAAATTGCCCAGAGGTTCGCCGCCGGGCAGCTGTCCGCAGTGACTCACCTGCCAACCGGTGGCCAGGATTCCCGCGTTGAGATACTGGAGGCCGCGCCAGGCGGGGCGATTCCTGCGTGCGTTGAGGAAGCGGTTGATTTGCTGCTCCAGGTGGTGGCCGGGGACGTCCGGCTGCTCTGGGGGCCTCGACTGGACCAGACAGCGTTCGCTGCTGCCGGGGACGCGCTGCTGGTCCCCGCCGGGATCCCCTTCCAGGCGCGGAACGACAGCCCCGTCCACGCGTTGCAGTTCATTCTGGTGCGGGGCAGCTAGTTCAACCGTATGCCCGTCACCCTCCTCACCCTCGATCTCCTCCAGACCCTGACGCTGGCGGCAGTCGTCTACTACGCCGGCGTGCTGGCCCGTCAGCACGTGGCCTTCCTGAACCGGCTCAACATTCCGTCGGCGGTCGTGGGTGGCCTGCTGTTTGCAGCGCTGGTCCTCATCTGCCGGGACCGCTTCGTGAACCTGCAGCTCGATACCACCGGCCAGCCACTGCTGCTGGTGGCGTTCTTCACCACCATTGGCATGGGCGCCAGCGTGGCGTTGCTGCGTTCAGGCGGACTTGCGGTAGCGATTTTTCTGGCCTTCGCCTCGGTGGTTTGTGTCGGCCAGAATTTTCTGGGCATGGCGGTAGCGTCGGGCCTGGGCGAGAACCCGCTGATGGGGGTGATGGCCGGGTCGGTGACGCTGATGGGTGGGCCGGCCACCGGACTCGCCTTCGCCCCCGAGTTCGCAAAGGCCGGACTGCCCGGCGCGGACGTGCTCGCCATTACGTCGGCGGTCTTCGGCATCGTGTGTGGCGGCCTGGTGGGTGGTCCGGTGGGCACCTGGCTGATTCACCGGCACCGGCTGAAGACCTCGGGCACGGCGGGCTCCCCGGTAACGAGTGCGCTGCCTGCAGAGCGGGATCGGGAAATCGTCGTGCACGTGGAGCGGGAGGACACGCCGATCATCCGGAACCTGGCGGTACTCGCCCTCGCCATGGGACTCGGCAGCGTGCTCAGCCGGTACATCCAGGCCACCGGGTTCACGCTGCCCGCCTACATCGGCGCCATGGTCGTGGCTTGCGGGCTGCGCAACCTGGACGACGTCAAAGGCTGGCTGAAGATCAATGAGGACACGATGGAGTTCATCGGCGGCATTGCCCTCAACCTGTTTTTGGTCGTGGCACTCATGGACCTCAAGCTCTGGCAGCTGGCCGGCCAGGCGCTGCCGCTGTTCGTGATCCTCCTGGCACAACTCGCCCTGCTCGTCGGACTGGCCATCTTCGTGTCCTACCGGCTCATGGGCCGGGACTACGACTCGGCAGTCATGGCCGGCGGCTTCATCGGCTTTGCCATGGGCACCACCGCCAATGCGGTGGCCAACATGCGCACCATCACCGGCCGCTTCGGCCCCGCGCCCCGGGCGTTTCTGGTCGTGCCGCTGGTAGGCGCCTTCTTCATCGACTTCATCAACGCGCTGGTGATCACCGGCTTTGTTAACTGGCTGCGCTGAGAGCGGCAGGAGTGGCGATCGGTGCCCTCAGCCTTGGCCTCGCCGCGCTGCTGATCTCCGTCGGCGCCGTCCTGCAGGCAGCGACCGGCATGGGCACCGGTATCCTCATCGTGCCGCTCCTGGCGCTGATCGATCTCAATCTGGTACCGGGACCTGTCGTGATGGCCAGCATGGCGCTGTCACTGCCCATGGCCTGGCGGGGGCGCCGGCACATTGCCTACCATGAACTGGGACCACTGCTGGCAGGTCTCGTCGCCGGCTGCAGCGTGGGCGCGCTGGGCCTCGCGGCGCTGCCCCCGGACCGGGTCGGCATCGCCTTCGCCGTCGTCATCCTCGCGACGGTGGCCGTCACCTCGGTGGGTGTGCAACTGCCCTTCAACCGCCGCAGCCTGGTCTCCGTCGGCGTCATTGCGGGCGTGATGGGCGCGTCCAGTGGCGTGGGCGCACCCCCCATCGCCCTGCTCTACCAGCACCGGGAGGGCCCGGAATTGCGGCCCACCCTGGCCTTCGTGTATGCCGCCTCGTCGCTGATCATCCTGGGCTTCCTTACCCTCTTCGGCAGGTTCGGCCTGCACGAAATCAGCCTCGCTCTGGTACTCGTTCCGGGCTATATCCTGGGGTACCTTCTCGCCACGCCACTGGCGAGGATCCTCGACGCCGGCTACTCCCGGGTTGCCGTGCTGGTTCTCTCCACGGTAAGTGCCCTCGCCCTGCTGCTGCGGAGTCTCTAGCATGGACCTGCCCAACATCGCTCTTGCTGCCGGACTGGCCTGGGCCAGTGGCCTGCGTCTATACGTCGTGCTGTTTCTGGTTGGCGTCGCTGGCTACTTCGGCTGGATCCTGCTGCCCACGCACCTGGAGGTGCTGGCCCATCCGCTCGTGCTGGGCACCAGCGGCACGCTGGCCGTGGCCGAATTTTTCGCCGACAAGATCCCCGGCTTCGACAGCCTCTGGGACGCGATCCACACCTTCATTCGCATTCCGGCCGGGGCGCTGCTGGCCGCCGGCGCGGCGGGTGGACTGGGGGAAGGCAGCCTGCCGCTGATGATTGCCGCTGGCCTGATCGGCGGCACGATCACCGCGGGCAGCCACTTCACCAAGGCCGGCACCCGCGTGGCCATCAATCACTCGCCGGAGCCCTTCTCCAACTGGGCGGCGTCGCTGTTCGAGGACTTCGCAGCGCCCGGCATCCTCTGGCTGGCGATCGCGGCGCCAGTGATCCTGCTCACAGCACTACTCTTCGCGATCCTCATCGCGCTCTGGCTGTTACCAACGCTGTGGCGCTGGATCGCCTCGATCTTCCGGCGTATCGGGAAATGGGGAGCAAATGGGGACATGCCTAATTTCCCTTCTCGGGGAAATTAGGCATGTCCCCAATTCGCAGCGGCAGGGTGCGCAGGCGCTGACCGGTGGCTGCAAAGACAGCGTTAGCGACGGCGGGCGCAATGGGCGGCACCCCGGGCTCCCCCACCCCACTGGGCGGTGCCGTGCTGGGCACGATATGCACATCGATGTCTGGCGCATCCGCCAGGCGCAACAGGCGGTAGTCGTGAAAGTTGCTCTCCCGGACTGCGCCGTCCTCGATGGTGATCTCGCCGTACAGGGCGGCTGACAGGCCAAAGATGATGCCGCCCTCCATCTGCTGACGAACGATATCCGGATTGATGGCCGTCCCGCAGTCCACGGCACAGGTCACCCGGTGCACGCGGATCACGCCCTCGCGATTGACTGAAACCTCCGCGACCTCGGCCACGACCGTGCCAAAAGCTTCCTGGATCGCCAGCCCCCGACGACGGCCGGGCGGCGGTTTCGTCCCCCAACCGCTTTCCTTAAGCGCCAGCTCGAGCACGGCGAGATGCCGCGGAGAGTCCTGCAGATGCCGCTGCCGGAAAGTGGCGGGATCTTCGCCCGCCACCGCGGCAAGCTCGTCCATGAAGCTCTCGATCACGAAGCAGGTGTAGGAGTGGCCCACGGAGCGCCAGATCGAGACCGGCACACCAGGATTCCATTCGGCCAGGTCCACCTGCACGTGGGGAAAGGCATAGGGCATGCGGATGGCCCCCTCCCGCGCCGCGTAGGAACCTACCAGCTGGTCAAAAACCGCCACTGCGGTCGCGTTGAAGCCCTGCACGACGGGTTTCGGCACCCACTCGGGAGCAAACAACGCCGTCGTCATGGGAAAGACCAGGCTGTTGAGGCTGGCGGCGATCAGCCGGTGCTGCCAGACCACCGGCTGCCCGGCTGCATCCAGACCCGCCCGGAGGCGATGCAGGGTAGCTTCGCGAAAGAAACCGTGGCGCAGCTCGTCCTCGCGACTCCACACCAGCTTTACCGGGCCGGGCACGCGCCGGGCAATCTCTGCCGCCTCCGTCACGTAGTCCGCAATCGCCCGCCGGCCGAAACCACCACCCACCAGCGTGGCATGCACGGTCACCGCCGCCCGGGGCAAACCGGACACCTCACAGATCATCTGGCGGGCCACATCCGGCGCCTGGGTGGGCACCCAGGCCTCGCAGCTGTCCTCGCGAAACCACACGGTCGCGTTCATGGTTTCCAGCGGTGCGTGGGCCAGGTAAGGCACCCAGTACTCCGCTTCGAGCAGGCGCGAGGCTTGGGTAAATGCCTCCCCCGCAGCGCCGTCGTCCCGGACGCGATGGCCTTTCTGCACATCCAGCTGACGGCCCTGCTCGGCACGAATTGAGGCACTGCTGACGCCGGCCAGGGGCCCGGGCTCCCACTCCACCTCCAGTGCAGTGGCGGCCTGGCTTGCCTGCCAGTAGTCGTCTGCCACCACGGCAATACCGGAGTACACGGGAAACACGGCCGCGACACCGGGCATACCCCGCGCGGCAGCAGCCTCGTAGCGGCGCAGCGCAGCCCGCAGGTGGGGCGGCCGGCGGACGACCGCCACCTTGAGCCCTGGAACACTGGTATCAATACCGTAGCGGGCCTTCCCAAGTACCTTGGCGCTGACATCGGGGCGCGGAACCTTCTGGCCTATCCAGCGATACTGGGCGGCGGTTCGCAGCACCACCTCTGCGGGTGCCGGCAACTCTGCCGCCGCCGTCGCGAGATCCCCGTACAGGAACTGGTTGCCGTCGGCATCGATCACCGCGCCGGCACCATTGGTGGACAACGTGGCCACCTCCTTCTGCCAGCGACCCGCAGCAGCGGCAAGGAGCATCTGGCGCGCGCGGGCGCCAGTTTCCCGGATTGGCTGCCAGCGCACGGCCATGCTCCGGCTCTCGCCAGTCATCTGGGCAGGATCCTGAAACAGGGGATGAACCGGCGCGATCTGCGTTGTGATCTGGCCCGGAGCTACATCCAGCTCTTCGGCCAGCAGGGTGACATAGCCCGTCGTGACGCCCTGCCCCATCTCGATCTTGTCGACCTGGAGAATGATCGCGCCGTCCGGACGAATCTGCAGCCAGGCATTGGGATTGAGTCCCGGGGCACCGGTCATCAGCGGGGCGGATGCGGGGTCGGGGCGCAACCAGCTGAGCACGAGGCCGCCGCCAGCGATGGCGGCGGTGCCGGCGAGGAGCTGACGGCGGGAAACGCCCACTACGAACTAGACGTCGGGCTTCTCAAGAAAGCCCGGGTGGTCTTTTTCGATACGCTCCCGGAGCAGGAGCGGAATAGCGGCGGGACCGGGAATTTTATGGCCGACAATCACGGAGAGCACGTAGCCGGAGTCGGGCGGCATCCCCATCCAGGGGTAGAAACTCCACATCGTGGTGTGGCTCATGGTCGCGGGCACGACCTGCAGGTCCGGATTGTTCACGTCGGCAACCGATGCACAAAAATGCGTCATCTCCATGGGCGCGCCGGACAGGCCTTTCGGACTGCCGGGCGCCTCCTTCGGCGCCGGAAACCGGGCCGCGAGACGCTCACTGCTCCAGATGGTGTCGCCGCTGATCATCGGCGCTGCCACCTCACCGTCGAAGGGCACGCCCGGAATCGTCGGGCGAACCAGGCCGGAGCTTTCAATCTGGTAGCGCAGCCGCAACCGGTTGTGGGGCGGCTGCACGGCCTGCCCCGTGTAGGGATTGGTCCAGGTGTCGAGCAAGGCACCGGTGGTAGCGTCGATGTAGTAGCCCGCCTCGCTCATGCTCGACTCCCAGAGACCGTCAGGCAGCCGGCGCAGCCGGTTGAAACCGATGCCCGTGATCCGGAGGATACGTCGGGCGATCTCGCCCGGCCGCTTGCCGAACACATCGCCCTGCCACCACCAGAGCACCGGCTCGCCGTCCAGCCGGGCACGGATGCGGGCCAGCACCGCCACCGGATCGGTGAGAGGTACGCCACTGGCCATCAGCAACGCGGCGGGAGGGAGGGAGGGGCTCATCTGGATGCACCGCGGCCCCGTTACCAGGGAATCGGCTTGCCATCCACGTTCACGGGCACACCCTTGTCCTGGGGCGTGAGCTCCGCCACCAGTTTGTAGAGGCCGGCCGCACTCTCGGCTGGCGTCAGCGCCTTGCCCGAATAGCCGGAGTCTTCAAGCATGTCGGTGTCGACCATGCCGGGAGCCAGCAGGGCGACGA
This sequence comes from Gammaproteobacteria bacterium, assembly GCA_031409515.1. Classification (GTDB taxonomy): domain Bacteria; phylum Pseudomonadota; class Gammaproteobacteria; order Steroidobacterales; genus SHZI01. The sequence continues at coordinate 27,013 of JANNXJ010000032.1, forward strand.
TGACGCCGCGACCCTGCAGGTCGTTGCGGAGCGCGCGCATCCCCATGTTCAGGGCCACCTTGCTCATCTGGTAGTAGTAGAACCGGGACATGCGGCCCATGAGGGTCAGGGAGCCCAGGCCACTGGTCATGCCGATGATCTTCTTCTGCTTGCTGGCCTCCACGTTGGCGACGAGGGCCTCGGACAGTTTCAACGGACCGTAGACGTTGGTGTTCATCACCTCGTCGAACAGCTTCTGATCGAGTTTGCCAAACTGCTGGTCTTCGATAGGTGTACCGAGCCAGGCCGCGTTGTGGAACAGCACGTCGATGGGCACGCCCCGGTACCGGCTGGCGAGCTTTTCGATCTGCCGGACGTCCGTGACGTCCAGCTGCTCGACGATGATCTTCGGATTGGCAGCAGCCAGCGCCCTGAGCTCATCTGCCTTCTTTGGCGTGCGGCAGGTGGCGATGACATTCCATCCCTGGGCAGCGTATTCCTTGGTCAGAGCCAGGCCTACCCCGCGGTTGGAGCCCGTCAGGAAAATCGTGGGACTCTCCGGATCCCGGACCCCGGCCGCATGGACCGAGCCACCAAGAACCAGGAGGGACAGCAGGCAGGCAAGCAGGGAACGGGCAAGAAACTTCATCGGAGCAAGACCAGCGGCAAGGGGGAAGACCGGCAGTCTAGACGAATTTCAGCGCCGGATTGGTGGATACGGATACACCTTGCGGGTGTCTACGACCGAGCCGGGCGGCAGTGGAAACCGGGGCTGGCGCAGGAAGGTTGAGACAGGATCTTTCACCTTGTAGGCCAGCAGGCTCTCCGGCGCCTCGCCGGCTTCGACCCAGCGTTCGAGTGCCGTCAGGTAGTCAACCTCTGTGGCCCCGGGGCCGCCGCCACAGTGGAGCATGCCCGGAAGCATGAAGAGCAGGGCGAACTCGCTGAGCCCGTCGCCACCCTCCTTGCCGCCCTCCTTGCCTCCTTGCCCGACCCGCTGGCGCTGCTGCGCGTCACGCCAGTAGTCCAGCGTGTGGGCCGGCATCAGGCTCTCGTCTGCCCAGCCGTGATAGAGAAGCAGGCGGCCGCCGAGGGCACGGAAGCGCGTCAGCTCGGGCCTGAAGCCCGCGACCGCCGTGGTCGCGGCAAACTGCGCCGGACCGGCATCGAAGTTGACGGCCGACAGATGCGTGCCTGATGCAATGGCCGGTGGTGTCGGCGGCGCGGGCAGGTCCGGCTCGAAGGCCAGGTAGCGCGACCAGTTGTCGACGACGAACTGGAAGAAGGGAATCTTCCCGGTCGGTGCCAGCAGCGACTTCTCCCAGGTGAACTCGCTGCCGACGGGCGACCCACCCGAGGACCAGGGCTGGCCGCTGCTGGTGCGGGGACCGGCGTAGATCTTTCTCGCTGCTGCCACCTGCTCCGGCGACAGACAGGGGCCTCCTAGGACGGGTTTCTCTCCGGCCACTGGCGCCACACACAGCAGCGTCTCCGGTTTGAACGCACAGGTTTCCGGATCCCCAATGACGCCGTCCACCGCGCCGTCCCGGGCGTCGCAGACATCCAGCGCCGCTTTGCCGAGCAACTCGAACTGGGGGCGAGTCAGGATGGGCTTGCCATCCGGGCCCGCGTTGGCCGCGAGTATCCAGGCCATATGGGGCACCGAGAGTGCCTGGTTGAACGGTGCGCCGGCGATGATGCCGTCGAAGTCGTCGGGATAGCGCTCGGCGGCCACGAGACCCTGCCGGCCCCCGGTGGAGCACCCGCGGAAATAGGCGTACTCGGGCGGATCACCGTAGTAACTGGCGAGGATCTCCTTGGCGGCCAGAGTCGTGACGTGCGTCGCCCGATGGCCAAAGTCGATCTCCAGCGCGGGACTGTTCAGGGCCCAGCGGGCGTCGGCCGTGTCGCCGGTGCGGTGACCCATATCCGTGGTGGCAGCGGCATAGCCCCGGGCGAGGGCATCCTCCATACCCTGGATCTGCAGGATGCCGCACAGGTTGGAACAGCCCGTGACCAGCAGCTTGCTGTTCCAGTCCTGCACCGGCATCCGCACTTCGAAGCCGACCTGGGATTCGATGAAACCATTCACGCGGCAGAGTTCGGGCTGGTCGCCATACGCCGGCAGGATGCCCACCTCCACCAGCCGGACCCGGACCCCGGTGCCTTCACTCAGGTCCAGGGCCTTGAGTGCATCACAGGCAAAGCGGTCCGCGGCCGCTGACGGGGAAGAGTCCGGCGAGGCGGCCAGGAGACCGCCAGTCGTGAAGACGCATAACAGAAGCAGCAGGAGCAGAACTGCCTGCGGTGGGCGGGACAACCCTGCGTTGGAGGGACGCATCATCAGAGCTGGCAGTCTGGACCAGAGCAGAACGCAAACTGCCGGACCGTTGTCCCGGGGTCAAGTGCCGCCCGGTCAGACACCGGGCGGCTGAGACGCGAGAGCGTCGCCGGGAGTGCTGTCAGCGGCCGCTCGACCGGTTCGACGAGAAACCACCCGGCCGGCCGCCACCACCGCCGCGGCGCTGGTTGTGGCCGTTCGAGTTGCCGTTGCGGGGACCGCCTGAACCACGGTTGCCACCACTCCGATTAGCATCCTGGCGCTGGGCAACCGCCCGGGGATCCACGTAACGCTCTTCCGTGACGGCAGGCCGGTTGGGCCGCACCGGCGGCTCGGAGATTGCCGGCAACTGGGCCTTGAGGATGGGACGGCCGAGCAGGCGCTCGATGTCCTTCAGCAGTCCGCGCTCTTCGCCAGCTACGAGGGATATCGCCACGCCGGTGGCGCCGGCACGGCCGGTGCGGCCGATCCGGTGCACGTAGTCTTCCGGCACATTGGGCAGCTCGTAGTTGACCACGCAGGCCAGCTGGTTGATATCCAGACCCCGGGCAGCCACTTCCGTGGCCACCAGTGCCGTGATGCGGCCTTCCTTGAAGTCACCGAGAGCCTTCGTCCGCGCCGACTGGCTCTTGTTGCCGTGGATCGCAGAGGCGTTGATGCCGTCATCTTCCAGCTGCTTCGTCAGGCGGTTGGCGCCATGCTTCGTGCGGGTGAACACCAGCACCTGGCCCCAGTCGCTGTTGCGGATCAGGTGGGACAGCAGGCGGCGCTTGTCCTCCTTGCGGATCTCGTGCACGTGCTGGGTCACCAGCTCGATGGGGGCATTCCGCCGCGCCACTTCGATGCTGACGGGATTGTGCAGCAGGCCACCGGCCAGCTCCCGGATGTCGTCCGAGTAGGTGGCGGAGAACATCATGTTCTGCCGCTTCGGCGGCAACAGCTTGAGAATGCGCCGGATGTCCCGGATGAAGCCCATGTCGAGCATGCGATCCGCCTCGTCGAGGACGAGAATCTGGATCTTGCTGAGGTCGATGGTGCGCTGCTGGACGTGATCCAGCAGCCGGCCGGGCGTGGCCACGACGATGTCGGTGCCGCGACGGAGACTCTCAGCCTGCGGGTTGAAGCCGACACCACCGAACACGACGGTGGTGGAGATCGGCAGGTACTTGCCGTAGGTCTTGACGCTTTCGGCAACCTGGGCGGCCAGTTCCCGCGTGGGAACCAGCACCAGCACCCGGGGTGTGCGGAGCTGCACGGCGCCGGGAGCGGTCAGCAGCTGGAGAATGGGCAACGTGAAGCCCGCCGTCTTGCCAGTGCCCGTCTGGGCGCCGGCCAGCAGGTCACGGCCGGCCAGAACCTCGGGGATGGCTTTCGCCTGCACGGGGGTGGGGACGGTGTAGCCGCGTTCCTCGATGGCGCGCAGCAGTTCGGGTTTCAACCCGAGAGATTGAAAAGACATGTAGTGATTTCCTCTCCAGCCTGCAGAGCCCCCTGACAACATTGGCCGAAGCCAACTCCCTGTCGGAGGGTAATCCTCTGGTCCGGTAGAGGCAGGATATTGAGTGGCCTTCTGGATTAGTCCAGATTAGTGGGTCGAAAGGCTCAGGATGAACGAGCTGACCGGACGAAAGCTTCTTTAACGCTGCGCACCATACACTAATCTGCCCCATTGGCAAAGCGACTGGCATGAAACCTGCTTATGACGCCTGAGACGCTCTGGATCCTGACGGCTGCCGTCTTTGCCGTGGCCATCCTCTACTCCTCGGTGGGCCACGCCGGGGCCTCGGGCTATATCGCCGTGATGTCCCTGCTCAGCCTGGCCCCGGCCGAGATCAAGCCGATCGCGCTGGCGCTGAACATACTCGTGGCGTCGATTGGCAGCTTCCAGTTCTGGCGCGCGGGCCACTTCTCCTGGTCCCTGTTCTGGCCCTTTGCCCTGCTCTCGGTGCCCTGCGCGTTTCTCGGCGGCTATCTGAACCTGCCCAGCCATCTGTTCAAGATTCTGGTGGGCATCGTCCTTCTGCTTTCAGCAGCCCAGTTTCTGCTGCGTCCGCCGGCCGAGAGTGAACCCCATCAACCGCCAAAACTGGTGGCCCTCGGCGCCGGCGGGTTACTGGGCCTGCTGTCCGGCCTTACCGGGACGGGTGGTGGGATCTTCCTGACGCCACTCCTGATCTTCATGCGCTGGGGCCGGACCAAAACGGCGGCCGCCGTATCGGCCCCGTTCATCCTGCTCAACTCCGCCTCCGGGCTGGCAGGCAACATCATCGCCACCAAGAACTTTCCTGACTTCGCCTGGGCTCTGGTAATTGCCGCCGTGATCGGCGGAACCATTGGCTCTTACTTCGGCAGCCGGCGGCTGCCGCAGATGACGATCAAGCGCCTGCTGGCCATCGTGCTGACCATCGCTGGCTTCAAACTGATCCTCACTTGAGGTGCAGAGACCAGCACCTGTTCTGGTCCCTAGCGCAGACCGAGAAACCCCGCGATAAACAGGACCACGACGACCAGGCCCACAAGGTAAATAATGCTGTTCATGGCAATTCTCCAGATGGTTGAAGTAGCTGTAACCACCTGAATATCTACTCTGTATTTCGTCGCGACACGGTGCGCCAGCACACCAACGTCGGCCGCATCAGCGTCACTGCAGCGCCAGCTCCATCACCACGCCAGCCGCGTCGGTCTTGCCCTCGGCCGGCGCGACCAGAAAAACCCGGCCGGGATCGATGCCGGTGTCGGTGAGCAACAGCGACTGGACGGCTTCGGCGCGGGCCTTGGCGAGGGCAAAGAGCTCGGTGTCTGTCACCGCGACGCGCTGGCGCAGCCCCTCCTCGAGCAGACTGATCTGCACCGTCGGATCCGTGGCCTCCGGGGGCGGTTCGGGGACCGGCACGTCGTCCCCGTATTCCTGCCGATAGAAGATGGTGAGCAGCTTCAGGTAGGCCTTGGGATCGGCACTGATGGTGGCAAAGCTCACACCTTCCACAGGCTGTTTCTTCGCGACGAGTTCGGCTTTGCGCGCCGCGACCAACCTGGCCTGCAGGCCGGCTTCTGTAAGTACAGGGCCATCCGCCGTCTTGCTGAATACCGCCGGCACACTCAACTGCAGGCCAGGCCTCTCGTTCAACGCCTGGACCAGCGACCGGACTTTCTCCTGGCCGGCTGCATCGAGCCCCGGGTCGCCGGCCGGGAAGTCGATCAGGTTTATTTCCTCGCCGCCACCGAACAGGCTGCCCAGCAGGGCAAACGGCGCAGTGACCGCCTTCGTCAGCAGATTAACTAAGACCTTCCAGACGATCGGTCCAATGCGAAACTGGGGATCATCCAGGTCGCCGGTCACCGGCAGATCAAGATCGATAACGCCGTTCCGGTCCTTGAGCAGGGCGACGGCCAGCTTGAGCGGCAGGCTCACGGCATCCGGGCTCTCGACCTTGTCGCCGAGCTCAAGCTTGTCGATGACGAACTTGTGGTCGGCGACCAGCTTCCGGTCGTTCACCTTGTAGTTCAGGTCCATCGACAGCTTGCCCTGACGGATGGAATAGCCGGCAAAGCGCCCGGAATACGGTGTGAACGACGCCAGCTCGACGTTCTTGAACGTCATCGCCATGTCGAGGTAGGTCTCGGCAGCCAGCGGGTTCATGGCGCCGCGGATCGTGACTGGCGAGAAGCGGTCTACCTGCCCGTCCAGAGCGATTTTGGCCCGGGATCCGGCGGCCGACGACAGGCCGGCAATCGTGCCCTTCAGCTTCTCGATGCCGATGGCGAAGTTCGGCCGCGTCGTGAAGTCGGCAAACTTGGCCGAGCCGTTGGTGATCTTCAGCGTCCCTACGCGAACGGGGAATGGCGTCGCCTCAGCGGGGGACTGTTGTGCGTCTGGAGCGGGCTGCGTAACAGCCACTGATTCTGCGGTGCGATCCCCCCCAGGACCCACTGTTGGCCCCGGGACGACGGTGGCCACCGCGCCCGGTCCCGCGAGTATCGCCGCGACATTCGTGGTGCCATCCGGGCCGATGATCACCCGCGCGTAGGGGCTGCGCGCATCGATGTTCGCGACCGTGAGGCTCTCGGGCGCTGAGCGATAATCCACGCCCGTGAGGCGCAGTGCGTCCCACTTCACGAAGTCCTCGCGGAGCACGTTGTCGGTCGTGCTCAGGCCGTCGATGCTGAGGTCACCCTTGAAGCCGATTTGAGCAGCCGGCTGCGCGTCGGCATAGGTCAGCTGGCCCTTGAGGGACAGAGAGCCGTCAGTCAGCGTGAGACTGGTTTCCTGCACGATATAGGGCTGGGCGATGGCGAGTGCAATGGCACTCGCAGTGATGTCGGCCTCGGTGGCCAGCGTGTCCAGATTGGTCGTTGCGGCGACGGTAAGGGTACCGGCGGCGTTGACGGTCGCGTCCAGCGCCACCTTCACCGTCGTGCCGGGGTCCGTGGCATAGCCGTCGATGGTCACGTTGAGCGGTTGCAGGACCAGTGCGGGCGCCGGCGTCAGGCCCCGGTCCTCGAGGCCCAGTCCCAGGTTCCGGACGTTGATGCGCGGGATGCTGACCTGCCAGGTCTTGTCTGACGCGGCAGCGGGTGCCGTGACCATCGGATCAAAAATCCCGGAGCGCTTGAGTTCGCCCTCGGGCGTCAGCCAGGTCTGGATCCTGCCCCCGGTGAGAGTGATCTCGCCGATCCGGGCCTTTTCCTCCGCCAGTGACAGCTGGAGACCCGACGCCGTGATGTTTTCCAGTTCGAGGTACTCGGTGGTCTCGCCCCGGTCCCGCACGGCGAGCCCGGTGATGGACAGGCCCCCGGAGTCCACGACGAAGTCCAGGCCTGCCGGCAGGTCCGCAAACCGGTACTTGCCCTGGAGGCTGGCTGCGCCCTTCGTGACTTCCAGGCGCAACGCATCACCGAGGTACGCGGCGATGCGTGGCAAGGGCAGCCCGGTCAGCGTGAATTCGCCCTCCGACGACAGGGGCTGCGCCTCTAGGGTGCCACTCCAGGCAAAGCGACTGGAGTCGAAGAGCGTGGCATTCAGCTCATAGCGCTCACCCTCGGTCACGTAGGTACTGAAGTTCGTGAGCCGGAAGGTGAGTGGGCTCAGGCTGGCCACGTAGGGTGTGGGCCGGTCCCGGTCCTCAAAACGCACACTGCCTTTGGTCACGGCCAGATCCCCAATGATCAGGCGGGGCAGCGGCTCGTCAGCGGCCGGTGGTTCAGCCAGCTCTGGCGGCGTGTCCAGATCGGCCAGGTTCAGGGCGCCGCCGGGCCGCACGACGGCGTTTACCGCAAGACCGTCCAGGCTGATGGCCCGGAAGGACAGCGCCCGCCGCCACAGGGAATTCAGCTCCAGGTCCAGGAGCAGCCGGTCGAAACCCAGCAGTGGGCCGCCGTCCGCATCCGGGAGCGCGAGCTTGTCCACTTCCAGCGTGAGCGTGAAGGGATTGAAGCGCACCTCACCGATGGCCAGCTCCCGCCCGTAGTCCGCCCTGACGGTGTCCTGCGCCAGGCTCGTCACCAGCTTCGGCACTGCAAAGAACCCGAGCGCGGCATAGAGGGCCAGGACCGCCGCAACGGCCAGCCACAGAAAAGGGCTGCGGAGCTTCTGCATGGCTCATTATTACCCCAAGATACGGCTCATGGTTGCCGTCTGGATCTCTGCTGCCTTTGCCCTCGGGCTGCTGGCTCGCCAGCTGGGACTACCCCCCCTCATCGGCTTTCTGGGCGCCGGCTTCCTGCTCAATGCCGCTGGCGTGGAGCGCGTGCCCGCCCTCACGGACGTCGCGCACCTCGGCGTCCTGCTGCTGCTGTTTTCCGTCGGCCTGAAGCTGCGCATCAAGAACCTGGTGCGGCCCGAGGTCTGGGGCGTCGCGCTGCTCCAGTTGGCAGTGGCTGTGCTGGTGGTCGTCCTGGCAACGCGCCTGGGCACGGGGTACACCTGGCCTCTGGTCCTCGTGCTGGCGAGTAGCCTGTCCTTCTCCAGCACCGTGCTCGCCGCAAAAATCCTGGAAGAACGGCGGGAGATCCGCGCCTTCCACGGGCGCGTCGCCATTGGCATCCTGATCTTCCAGGACCTGGTCGCCGTCGCCGTGCTCGGCTTCAATGACCAGCGGGCACTGGGCTGGAGTGCCGCGCTGGTCCTGCTCCTCCCGGTCGCGCAACCGCTACTCCGCAAGCTGCTGGACCTGGCCGGCCACGGCGAGTTGCTCGTCTTGCTGGGTGGCTTGCTGGCTCTGGGATTAGGCGGCTATGGCTTCGAGGCGATCGGCCTGTCCGGTGAGCTGGGCGCCCTGCTGATCGGGATGCTGCTCGCCAACCACCCGAAAGCCATCGAACTCAGCGACTCACTGTGGGGCCTGAAGGAGTTCTTCCTCGTCGGCTTTTTCCTCACCATCGGCCTCACCGGCCTGCCCACCTGGGAAACCCTGGAACTGGCGGCGCTGCCTCTTGCCCTCCTGCCGCTGAAGGCACTGCTGTACTTCCTGCTGCTGCTGGCCTTCGGCCTGTCGGCGCGCACGGGTTTTCTCGCCAGTCTGAGCCTCGCGACCTACAGCGAGTTCGGACTGATTGTCATGGCCGCGGGCGTGGAGCGGGGGCTGGTTCCTGCGGAGTGGCTGGTGGCCACCGCGATTGCCGTGGCCACCTCCTTTGCCATAACGGCGCCGCTCAGCCGCCATGCCCACGAAATCTTCGCCGTGCTGGAACGTTTCCTGCGGCTCTTTGAGCGCAAGCGCCGCCACCCCGATGACGAGCCGATTTCCTTAGGCGTTGCGGACGTGGTGGTGGTGGGCATGGGCCGGGTCGGGACCGGCGCCTATAACCACGCCCGGGACCTGGGGCGCAAGGTGGTGGGTCTGGACAGCGACCTGGGGAAGGTGGAGCGGCATCTCGGTGAGGGCCGGCGGGTGGTCTACGCGGATGCCGAGGACCCGCTGCTCTGGCACCGCCTGCGGCTGGATCACGTGCGGGTGATCATGCTCGCGGTACCCGACTCGGAGGCGAAGATCCTGGCGAGCGAGCAGTTGCGCCGGCGGGGCTATACCGGACTCATCAGCGCCACCTATGTCTGGCCGGAGGAGCGGGAACCCATCCTCACGGCCGGGGCGGACGTGGCCTACAACTACTTCGCAGAGGCCGGGGTGGGCCTGGCAGCGGACACCTTTGAGGCGCTTGCGCCGGAGCTCAAATCCCGGCTCAATAAGCAGCCGCAGGCAGCCACGCCAGTCGAAACGAAGCGCCCATGACCCTAGCCCAGATCGCCGTCAAAGCCGAGGCGGACATACTCCCGCTCTACCGGGGCACGCCCATTGGCGACCTGCTGCGCTACCAGAACCTGGCCGCACCGCCGCGCAAGTACGTCCGGCCGGAAGTGCTGCTGGCCACCTGCCTCGAGCAGCAGGCGGCCCTGCGGGTGCCCGAGGGTTTTGCCATTGCCCTGCACACGGCCGGCGCCAGCCTCAAGCGGGACCCCTTCAAGGTGTCCTGGGCGATTGGCGTCGCTGGCGTGTCGGCCATTGCTATCGTCGGTCACGACGACTGCCGGCTGGTGGAGCTCCGCAGTCTTAGGGAGCAGTTCGTGGTGCAGATGATCGCGGCGGCAGGCTGGGAACGGCCGGCGGCTGAGCAGCACTTCGACCACTGGAGCGATCTGTTTGAAGTCGACGAGCCGGTGGGCTTTGTGGCCGCCGAAGCTGCCCGGGTGCAGAGCCGCTATCCGAAGCTGCTCGTGGCGCCACTCATTTACCAGTCGGCGACCGGCGACCTGACCCAGGTGGTGGCAGAGTGAGACGGGCATTCCTGCGAGTTGCGCTGCCAGTGGTCCTGCTGGGCGTGCTGGCTGGCTGTGCACAGCCATTGCCGGAGGCGGAGTTGCTGATCCCCGTCAACGCCAAATGCACGACCTGCGAGGACTTCATCCGCTGCGATGGCAGCTCCGGCAATGCTGCCGTGTACGACCCCAGTTTCGATATCTACCGGCTGGAGCCCAAGGGCACGCTGGCCCAGCTGGCGACCGTGTGGGAATTCCTCATCCAGCTCTTCTACACGCGGACGGAGGACGTGCGGCCGTTGTCGGTTTATGCGCAGCGCCCCGGCACGACGGAAGCCTTCGAGCGATCAACCACGGGGGATGCGGAGGCGCGCATCGATCTCGTCGAGCACCGGATTCAGGTGCCGGACGCATGGATCGACCAGATCACCGGTCAGCGCCGCGGGACGGACAACACACCCCGGGGCTACTGCCGGCTGCTGAACCCGACCGAGGGCCGGGAACTGCTGAAATTGTTCACTGAAGAGTCCGCCAAAGGTAAGCCATGAGTGCCAGTGCAGAACTCCAGCCGTTCCGCTTTGCTGACATCCGCAGGGCGCCGGGCAGGACTGTAGGGATTGCCGTCGTCCTGCTGCTCCGCTATCTGATGGCGCTGTTCTTTCTGGGCTCGAGCATCAACAAGCTGTCCAAAGGCTGGCTCTGGTCGGACTACGCCCGGACTGTCTTTCAGTCCCGGCTGGCTGAACTGGATCCGGCCACCTTCGGCGCGAAGTTTCTCAGTCAGTTTGCCATTCCCTGGTACCCCCTCATCGCCTGGATCGTGACGCTATCCGTGATCACCGTGACGATCAGTCTGGCGCTGGGCCTGGCCACGCGCTGGGGAGCAGCGCTGGCCGTGTGGCTGATGGTGATGTTTGCCATCGGCGGCTACTACGATGCTTCGCTGCTGCCCTTGTGGGCCATCGCGGCGCTGTTCGTCATCTTCCCCACGGGCCGGTGGTTCGGGCTGGACCGCCGCCTGCACGCGCGCCATCCCGCCAGCCCCTGGTTCAGATAGCAGGAGCGCAGGCACGCCATGTACAGGCTCACTCTGGCAATTCTGCTCGTCACCCTGGTCAGCGCCTGCGCGACGAGCCCCACCGGCCGGAAGCAGCTGATGCTGGTCTCCGAGCAGTCTGCAATCTCCCAGTCGAAGCAGGCCTACGTGCAGACCATGGGCAAGCTGAGTTCCGAGGGCAAGCTGGTCACTGATCCGAAAATCCTCAAGCGCGTGGACACCATCACCGGCCGACTGATTGCCCAGGCAATCATCATGCGGCCCGCCACCAATCAGTGGGAATGGAGCGTGCAGGTCATCGATGATCCGAAGGAAGTGAACGCCTGGTGCATGGCCGGCGGCCGCATGGCGCTCTACACCGGCCTCCTGCAGAAGATCGACCCCACCGATGACGAACTGGCCCAGGTGATGGGGCACGAGATCAGCCACGCCCTGGCCAATCACACCGCTGAACGTATGTCCAATGCCATGCTCAGCCAGGGGCTAGCACTGGGGGTGGGCATCGCTGCGGATTCCGCCGCCGTAATGGCCGGGGCGCAGGGAGCGGCCATGCTCGCCGTGACGCTGCCCAACAGCCGCACCTCGGAAACTGAAGCGGATCGCATCGGCATCGAACTGGCGGCCAAGGCGGGCTATGACCCGCGGGCGGCCGCCACGCTCTGGCAGAAGATGGGCAAAGTCGGTGGCAGCGGGCCGCCCCAGTTTCTCAGCACGCACCCCGCGCCGGGCAACCGGCAGGCCACGCTGGCTGCCCTGGAAGCCCAGATGATGCCCTACTACGAGCAACCGGGACCGCGGCCGATGTATCAGCTGGTTCGCGCACCAGTGCCGCTGCCCGCAAAGAAAAACGCCCCGGCTTTGCGGTAGGAGCGCACCTTGTAGTTGCCCCGCTGCTGGTCAAACTCCAGCTCGAGCATGCCCTGCTTGGCGGCATCCTCGAGCAGTTCGGAAAAGCTGCGGTAACCGTAAACCGTCTCGTTGAAGCCCGGATACACGCGGCGTACGGTCTGCTTTACCAGTGAGCCCCAAAGCGGGTCGTATTCCTGGGACAGGGATTCCACGGTGGCCGCAACCTTGTCCAGGGCGTCCGCCTGCTCCGTGTTCTTCGAGGGCGTGGCCCGGGTTCGGGTCCGCTTCGACACCGTGATGAGATCGTCGTAGAAAATGAACTCGTCGCAGTTGGACGCGAGGAGGTCCGACGTCGAGTTGCGCACTCCACAACCGATTACGCGCTTGTCGTTCTCCTTGAGCTTGGAAGCCAGCGGGGAGAAGTCGCTGTCGCCCGTGAGCAGCACGAAGGTGTCGATATGGGCTTTGGAGTAGCACATATCCAGTGCGTCCACGACCATGCGGATGTCCGCACTGTTCTTGCCACTGACCTTGGTCTGGGGGATATCAATCATCTCGAAGCCCTGCATGTGGAACTCATGCATGAACTGCTTATAGCGGGTCCAGTCGCAGTAGGCGCGCTTGGCCACGATCCGGCCCTTCTCCAGCAGGCGCTTCAGGACGAGATCGATGTCAAACCGTCCGCCCTTCGTGTCCTGGACACCGAGTGCCAGGTTCTCAAAGTCGACGAAGACAGCAATGGCGACTTCGCTGTTTCTTGGGACATCAGTGGCCATCGGGGCTCCAGATACTGTTGCGAGGGGCGCATCAAACAATGCCCAGGGCAATCTTACTGGTATCCGGGCCTTGATTTGCTAGGCTTATCGCCATGAGCAACCCTCTGGCAGAGAAAGTGCCCATCTCCGGCGCCCGCTACAGCCGGTTCGCGGCGCGGCCCATGACCGGCTCCTTCGGGGCCCTGATCAGTGGCATCCAGATCGCCGAGGCCCTGACGAACGAGACACTGTTTGCCGAACTGCGCGCCGCCTGGGTGCGCTACCAGGTGCTGCTCTTCCGGGACCAGGTACTGACGCCCGACCAGCATCTGGCCCTCGGCAAACGCTTTGGCGACATTCAGGAGCAGGGCTACGTGGGCAGTCTGGCCGGACATCCCGGCGTCTGGGTCCAGGAGTACCCGGCCCTCTATCAGGGGCCGGTGAACGACATCAACTGGCACTCCGACAGCTCGTTCCGGGCCAACCCCACCCGGGGCTCACTGCTGTACGCGCTGGAGGTGCCGGAGGGTGCGGGGGACACGGTGTGGGCCGACATGTGCGAGGCCTACGCGGACCTGTCCCCGGCCTGGCGGCAGTTCCTGGAGCCGCTCACGGCAATTCACGACAACGTGACGAAGAACTTTCACCGGATCTTCGATTCCATGGGCGGGGAAGCACTGGCCAAGATGCGCAAGTTCCTGCAGCCCACCGAGCACCCGGTGATCTGCACGCACCCGGAGAGCGGTCGGCGCTTCCTCTTCGTTGCGGAACTCATGACCCGGGAGATCACCGGGATGAGCGAGCGGGAGAGTCGTGCCGTGCTCGACTTCCTGTTCGCGCACCAGACCCGGCCCGAGTTCCAGTGCCGCTGGCACTGGGAGCCGAGGTCCCTCGCTCTCTGGGACAACTATTCAACGATCCACCGGGGGATCTTTGATTTTGGCCAGAGTCATCGGCTGATGCACCGCGTGTCATTTCACGATCACTGGCGCCCGGCCTGAACCATGGGTGCGGCGGGACTGCTTGCCATCGCGCTGACTCTCGTCAGCAGCGCAGCGCTGGCAGACCCGGCGGCGACGAACCCCGGCCCCGGGACCTGGGCTCAGGTGGGTGGCGATCAGGGGGGCTCCCGGTACTCACCGCTCACGCAGATCGACCGGAGTAATGTCTGGCGCCTCGAAAAAGCCTGGACCTGGCGCCACGGCGAATTTGCCCGCTTTCCCGAACGCCGCCCGTTCTCTGGCTTTCACGCCACGCCGATCCTGCTGCCGGAAGCAGCGGGCGGCGGGCTCGCAGTGTGCACGCCATCCAACCGGCTGGTTGCGCTGGACCCGGTGACTGGCAAGGAACGCTGGAGCTTTGACCCACAGATCAAGGTGACCAAGGCCCCCAAGCGGCTGAAATGCCTCGGTGTGACCTACTGGCACGACGAGAAAGCGCCGGCCGGCCAGCAGTGCGCGCACCGGATCTTCGCCGGCACCAACGACCGCCGCCTGCTCGCGGTTGATGCCGCGACGGGCAAGCCCTGTGCTGATTTCGGCACGAACGGCCAGGTGGACGTGAACCCCCTGTTTGCCAGCACCCAGCCAGCGCCCTCCGACCCGTGGGGCGTGCAGTTCTCCGCCCCACCCGTGGTCGTGAACGGCGTGCTGGTGATCGGCCATATCAACAACATGAAGAACCAGTCCGCCAGCGCGCCGAGCGGCGCGTTGCGCGCCTTCGATGCGCGCAACGGTGCGTTTCGCTGGAGCTTTGATCCAGTACCCCGCAGCAAGGAGCAGGCCCAGGCAGCGGACTGGACGCCGCAGAGCATGGCGACGACGGGGGGCGCCAATGCCTGGAGCCTGCTGTCCGTCGACGACCAGCGCGATCTCGTCTTCGTCCCCACCTCGAGTGCTGCGCCGAACTGGTTCGGTGGCACCCGGCCCGGCGACAACCGCTACGCCAACTCGGTTGTGGCGCTCCGCGGCAGCACGGGGGAAGTGGTCTGGAGTTTCCAGACCGTGCATCACGACGTGTGGGACTGGGACACGCCGGCGCAGCCCCTGCTGGTTGACGTGCCCAAGGACGGCCGCAAGGTGCCCGCCGTCGTCGTGCTGACCAAGCAGTCACTCGTCTTCGTCCTGGACCGGGCAACGGGCACGCCGCTGTTTCCGGTGGAGGAACGCCCGGTGCCCACCGACGGTGTCGCCGGCGATGTGCTGTCAAAGACCCAGCCGTTTCCCGTCAGGCCGCCGCCGCTGATGAAGACCCGCCTGACGCCAGAAGATGCCTGGGGACTCACCTTCTGGGACCAGAACCGTTGCCGGGACCTGATCGCCGGCGCCCGGCATGGCGACCTCTACACGCCACCCAGCGACAAGGGCTGGATCATGTTGCCGGGCTCTGCCGGGGGGATGAACTGGGGCAGCGGGGCCTGGGATCCCGAACGGAATCTGCTCGTGACCAACCTGTCCCAGATCGGCTTGTACCTGAAGCTCATTCCCCGGGAGCAGGTGCCCAAGGCCGACTCCTTTGACCCCACCCGGGGCGCGCCGATGGGGCCGCCGGGCATCATCGAGGGCACGCCCTGGGCCATCGAGCAGCGCATCCTGCTCGGCCCGACCATGATGCCCTGCACGAAGCCGCCCTGGTCCGCGCTGGTGGGCGTTGATCTCGCTGCCGGGGAAATCCGCTGGAGCGTCCCGCTGGGCACCATCGACAAGCTGGCCCCGGTGCCCATCCCGCCCCTGAAGTGGGGCGCGCCAGTCACCGGCGGCCCGATCGTCACGGCGGGCGGCCTGGTCTTTATTGGCGCCACCGGCGATGCCCGACTGCGGGCCTTCGACACGGAGACCGGTGCAGAGTTGTGGTCCACGCCATTGCCCACGTCTGCCCATGCGAATCCGATGACCTACGAACGGGACGGCCGGCAGTTCCTGGTCATTGCGGCCGGCAGCCATATGTTCATCAATGCGCAGACTATTGATGACTACCTGGTCGCGTATGCGCTGCCCAAGAAGTACCTGGAGTCCCGGCGTTAGGCGGATTCACCGGCTGTTCAGCCTGTGGACACCAAGGTAGGGACGTGCAGCTATGGATTCCCCCCAAACCGCGTGCCATGATCGGCCCGCTTCGTTTTTCGCAAGCCAATCCGCAGGCAGGAGAGCCTCAATCATGAAGTCCAAAGTTATCTCAGCGCTGGTGTTGCTGGCCCCGCTAATGGTCATGGGTCCGTTGACCGCTTCGGCCCAGGACGGCGCTGGCCATTGCAACTACGTACAGCAGAACATGTTCGCTGGCCCCTTCAAGGTCTGCGATTCCCCGGTGACCCCCGAAAAGTGCGCCGAGCTCGGCAAGACGGACGACAACAAGGACGCCGTCCATAGCGCCGGGGCCTGCGGCACTGATGGCAAGGTTGGCGTGTGCGACATGGGCGACGCCGGCAAGCGGATCTACTACGAAGGTGATCCGGGCGGCCTGGAGATCGGCTGCGGCTTCCAGGGCGGCGAGTGGAAGGCCGGCTAACGCCGACTGCTCCATCACCAGACTGACGGCACGAAGGCCGGCTCCTCACGGAGCCGGCCTTTTTCGTTTCGCAGAGGTACCGGGTTTGGCATCTGGCAACTTGGCGGCCAAGTTGCCAGATGCCAAACCGGTACCTCTCGCAACGCAGCACCTGAATCCGCCGCTGGAAGCGCCGCGAACAGCCCTCCGGACCCGAACTGGATGCCGTCGCGTAAGCGGCCAGCCTGGACGGGTTTAGAACCCCAGCGTCCTGCACAACGGGTGTTGGATCACCAGTCGCCTCAAAGGAGAACTCAATAATGACTGCTGTTGCTAATCAAGCCGGTTTCCGTGGCCTGCGCGCCATCGCTGGCGTGTTCGCCCTGTCTCTCGTGGGTCTCACCGTCGGTCCGGCTGCCTACGCCGGCGGCCACACCGGGGCCAAGGCTGCCGATATCGTCGATACCGCAGTAGCGGCCGGCTCCTTCAACACCCTGGTTGCTGCCGTGAAGGCTGCGGGCCTGGTGGACGCGCTGAAGGCTCCGGGTCCCCTCACCGTCTTCGCCCCGACCGACGCCGCTTTCGCCAAGCTGCCCGCCGGGACCGTTGACGACCTGCTGAAGCCCGCCAACAAGGAAAAGCTGAAGGCCATCCTCCTGTACCACGTGGTCTCCGGCAAGGTGATGTCCACCGATCTGAAGGGCACCGTCAAGCCTGCAACCCTTGAAGGCCAGACCCTGACGATCGTCGCCAGTGCGGCCGGCGTCACGGTCAACGGGGCGAAGGTCGAAAAGGCTGACATCGCTGCCAGCAACGGCGTGATCCATGTCATCGACACGGTCCTCCTGCCGCCCGCCAAGAAGTAAGTCGCTGATCGACGCGGCGACCGGGACAGGACTGTTCCGGTCGCCGTTTTTCTTCAGCCGGTAACCACCAAAGCCTCTTACCAACGGACCACGTGTATATAATGAGGGTTGTCGAGACAACGCCTGCCAGGCCTCGCCAGGGATTCTCCCCGGCGGCAGGGGCAGCGGCACCAGGCCTGGTTTGGTCCGGAGAGACAACCCGATTGTCTACAAAATCCATACTTGAGCGCGTCGCTGCCGGAGACTCATCCGCAGTCAACGAGTGCATGGAGCGTTACGGCGATCTAGTCTGGTCTCTCGCGCGCCGCTATCTGCGGAACGCAGCGGACGCCGAGGATGCCGTCCAGGACATCTTCATCGACATCTGGCGCAGTGCCGGTCGCTACGACCTCAACATCGCGAGCGAAGTCGCCTTTATCTCCACCATCGCCCGCCGCCGCCTGATCGACAAGATCCGCCAGGCCGGGCGCCGGCCTCTCACCGATTCCATGGACGATGATGAAGGCGCCCCGATAGATCCCGGCGTGCCCGCCACCGTCGAAGACGACACGGAAGTGACCATCGTAGAGCGGGTCCTCTCCGAGATGGATCCTGAACACCAGAAGGTGCTGGCCATGTCGATCTACGAAGGCTACAGCCACAGCGAAATCGCGGAGTCCCTCTCGCTGCCCCTCGGCACGGTAAAAACTCGCGTGCGCCGCGGCCTCATTCACATTCGTCAGCGGCTGCAGATCCCGCCACCCGGCGACACCGATCAGGAGTTGGCCGGATGACCCCCAGCAGCGCCCTCGACAGGAACCGGCTCTACGAACTGCTGGCCGACGAAGCGTCCGCCTCGCTGGAGTCCAGCGACACGGCAGAACTGACCCGGCTGCTGGTCCAGAACCCAGACTTTCCCCGGGACGGAATTCTCCAGGCCGCCGCCCTCGCCCAGGTGGCAATTCTTCGCCGCACCGGCAGCGACCGGATGCCCGCTGGTCTCCGGGAACGACTGGCCAGTCAGGGCGAAGCACTGGTCCTGCGGCGGCGTGGTCCTGGGCCAGTGCCGCGACTCGTAAAGAACGACAGTGATCCGACGACAGCCGGGGCGACGACAGTCAGGGCGACGACAGCCAGCGTGCGGGCTGCCCAGCGCTGGTCCCCGGTCAGCGGGTTTGGCTGGGCCCTGGCGGCAATGCTGGCTGTGGCCTTCGTCGTCGTCCGCAATGAACCCGCGGCCATCTCGCCGGTCGCCGATGTTGCCGCAACCCGGGCCAGCCTGGTGAATGAGGCGCCGGACGTGATCACGCTGCCCTGGGCGCCGCCCACGGAGGCAGGCTACGAGAAAGTTACCGGCGACGTGGTGTGGAGCCAGTCCCGCCAGCAGGGTTACCTGCGGCTCGCCAACATGCCCGTAAACGACCCCGCCCGCCGCCAGTACCAGCTCTGGATCGTGGATCCCGACCGGGACAAGAACCCGGTGGACGGTGGCGTGTTCAACGTGAGCGCCACCGGCGAAGTGCTCATTCCCATCCAGGCAAAGCTGCAGATCCGGTCGCCCAAAGCGTTTGCGATCACCGCCGAACAACCGGGTGGCGTGGTCGTCTCAGCCGGCCCCCTGCTGGTGGTGGCGTCAATCTAGGCTGCCGGCCGGTCAGGTCCCCGCTGGCGGGTTCTTGCTGACCGCCGCGCTCTTCTCAAACTCGTCCCGGACTGACTCACCCATCCACTTCATGAAATTGGGGTGATTGACGAGCCCCTTGGGATTGAACTCGTAGGTCAGGCCCTTCAGGTCGCTGCGCAACTTGGCCTGAATGGTCCGGGCCCCGATCAGGTTAGTGACCACCAGAACCCGCTGCCCCTTGTTCATGGCAGCCTCGACCGTCTCGCGCAGCTTCTGCACGTTGGCAGCGCGAACCTCCGGTGGTGCATCGTCCTGCAGGGTCATGCCCCGCACGTCCGCGAAGCCACCGTCCTGCTTCACGATCTTCGCGAGGCCGGCGAGGACCCGGAGTTCCTCCGCGTTGTCTGCCACTGAGCTCGGGCCATGGCCGGCGATGATGACTACCTCCTTCGCGGGATCCTTGCTCATCTCCAGGGCGTGATCCAGCAGGATTTCTGCGACCAGCGGGTTATCCCCCGGCGGCGCCACGAAGTGCAGCTTCGCATCCGTTTTCACCCGTGGCACGGTGGCAAACTCCGCCGTCTGCCGCTGGCCGAAAATATAGAGCCACTGCCGGTACAGCTCGTTGGTGCCCGACGAGGTCACGGGTATCACTACGATCTCCTTCACACCCGCGGCCTTCAGGTCATCCAGGCCCACCTGAATGTGCTCCGACATCATCATCGCCATGCCCACCCCCATGGAGGTGGGAAAAATATTGCCGATGGACTGGACCTGGTCCTTGAAGATCTTGTCCCCCTGCTCCCGGAAGCCGTGCATCAGGATCAGGATCCCCTGGGAGCCCTTCACGTCCGGCGGGCTGATGTACCAGGCGTACTCCGGGCCCATCATGTCCATGGACATGGTGATTTCCGCATCACTGTACTTCTGGTACAGCGCAACTTTCTCCCGCAACTCCCGGGTCATGGCGGGATCCATCTTGTGCTTCATGCCATAGAGGCTGCGGCCTTCGGCATCCCGGCCCGTGTCCATCTGGCTCATGTCGTGGCCGGAGTGGTCCATTGCTGCGGTCGCCGCAGGGGCAGGGGCAGGCTCGACTGCTGCCCTGGCGGACAGGGCGATCAGGGACAGTCCAAGGACGAGTCCAGAGGCGGCGCCCAGCGCCCGGGGGGTGGTCATGGCATTCACTCCAGTTCTCCTTGGTTTGCAGCACGAAACGGAAATTCGGGAAGCCGCGCTCGATACTAGGAGGGATCCCGCCCCCCGAGCAACTGCCGGCCGAAGAACCGCCAGATCTCCTCGACAGCGGGCACGTCATGGCTGGTCCTGCCCAGGATGCGGGGCATGGTCTTCTGCGGATGGGGAAGCGTGTGGCCACCGCCGTAGATGGTGATGAGGTCCACCTCGGGCCGGTCGCCCGCAGACCACAGCCGGCGGCTGGCCACGGTGCCGTCCAGGGGATCGCCGTCCGGGTAGCGGTGCTCGAAAGGCAGGGCCGGGTAGCCTGCCAGGGTTCGGAAATAGTCCACCGTGGCGAAAGCGGACAGGACAGCCCCGCGCCGGTTGAAGGGACCCACTGACCAGACTGCCCCGCCCTCGTAAGGACTGACCGGGTCCTCGTCACCGTTGATCAGGAGCACGGGCACGGCCTGACTGCTCTCCCGGCAACCCTGATTGCCGGCAGCGGGCAGACTCGCTGCAATGGCGGCGACGCCAGCGACAAGATCCGGGGCCTCCAGCGCCAGCCGCAGCGCCATGTGGCCCCCATTGGAGAAGCCGGCGGCGAAGACCTCGTCCGTGGCAACCTGCTGGCCGCGGAGCGCGGGATCACCGGCCAGGCGGGCCACCACCGCGCGGAGAAATCCCACGTCATCCACCGAACGCTCCCGGGCAGCAAAATCACCCGTGGCCCGGCAGTCGTTCCAGTCGCCCTCGAAGCCCTGGGGATAGACGATCAGCGCCCCGTCCCGGTCTGCCACTTCCTCGAAGGCCCAGGCAGTGTCGTTGCGCATCCCCGCTGCAGAGCTGACGGCCCCGTGCAGCACCAGAACCACGGGCGCCGGGTCGGCCAGACGCAGGGGAATGTAGACGAGAAAGGAGCGGGACAGACCACCGAACTCGAAGCGGCGCTCCTCCAGCTTGCCCGTGACCGGAGGCTGCGGGAACGCGGGCGCGTGCAGTCCCCACCACCAGAGGGCGACACCACCCGCCAGGGCGAGGACCACCAGCACCGCGATCGACTGCACCAGCCACTGCCGCATGGGGAAACGGTACCATCCGCCGGGTAACCCTGGGGAACGACCAATGCGCAGCCTGTCCGCCCTGACGCTGCTGGCCACCCTGCTCGTGGCCTGCGGCGAGTCAACACAACCTGTGCCGCCCCAGGCGGCCGCGCTGGAGCCGGCCACTGGCGGCCTCGGCTTCGACCCGGCAGAACTCGACCAGGCCATCCGCCCGCAGGACGACTTCTGGCGGTACGTCAACGGTAAGTGGCTCGCCACCACCGCCATTCCGGCGGACCGGTCCGGGTACGGCAGTTTTCAGATAGTGGACGAGATGACCGAGCGCCAGTTGCGGGCGCTGGTTGAGGAAGCCGCGCAGCAGCCCGGATCAACCGGCTCCGACGCGCAGAAGATCGGCGGGCTCTACTCGAGCTTCATGGACGAGGCGCGGGTCGAAGCACTGGGGGTGCAGCCACTGGATCCGGACCTTGCTGCGATCAACGCACTGCGTACGCATGATGACGTGATTGCCTACTTCGGTACGGCACTGGCGGCCGGCGTGCAGACGCCCGTGCAGTGGTATGTGGACGCCGACGCCACCGACCCCACGCGCAACCTGGCCTACTTCTGGCAGGACGGGCTTGGCCTGCCGGACCGGGACTACTACCTGGACGATCGCGCCGAGCTCAAGGTGGCGCGGGCCGCGTACGAGGCCCACATAGAAAAGATGTATGGCCTCGCGGGATGGAAGGATGGCGCAGGGGCGGCGCGCGCCATTGTCGCCCTCGAGCGGCGCATCGCCGAACGTCACTGGTCCGCCGTGCAGAATCGCGACGACGAGAAGATCTACCGGAACCAGGTGGACCTCGCAGCGGCCGCCCAGCAGTTTCCGGAATTCGCCTGGCCGCAATTCCTGGCAGCGGCAGCCCTTGAACCGCCTGGCAAGTTCGTGGTGGCCCAGACCGACTACTTTGCTGCCCTGGGGGCCCTCGTGCGCTCAGTGCCCGTAGCCGACTGGCAGACCTGGCTGCGCTTCAAGACCCTGAAGCGCTACGCGCCGTTCCTCAGCGCCGGGCTCGTGCAGGAAGACTTCGCCTTTGAGGGCGGCGTACTCAAGGGCATCAAGGAAAACACGCCCCGCTGGAAGCGCGGGGTGAAGCTGGCCAGCCAATCGCTGGGGGATCTGGTCGGCAAGGCTTACGTTGCGCGCTACTTTCCGCCGTCCTCGAAAGCGCGCATGGACCGGATGATTGCCGACCTGAAGGCTGCCTATCACGAGTCCATCGATCAGCTCGCCTGGATGACGCCAGAGACCAAGAAGGCCGCCCAGGCGAAGCTCGCCAGGTTCCGCAGCAAGATTGGCTACCCGGACCGGTGGAAGGACTACTCCTCGGTCAGCATTGTTGCCAGCGACCTGGCAGGAAACCTCCGGCGCACCCAGGCCTTTGCCCACGCCTACAACGCCGCCCGGCTCAACAAGCCGGTCGACCCGAACGAGTGGCTGATGACGCCGCAGACCGTGAACGCCTATTACCAGTCTACGGCGAATGAGATCGTCTTTCCGGCGGCCATCCTGCAGCCCCCGTTCTTCGACCCGGCCGCGGACGATGCGCACAACTATGGCAGCATTGGTGCGGTCATCGGCCACGAGTTCAGCCACGGCTTCGACGACCAGGGCCGCAAGTTCGACGGGGATGGTCGTCTCCGGGACTGGTGGACGCCGGCGGACGCTGCGCAGTACACGGAACGCACGCAACGGCTGGTGGCCCGCTACAACGGCTTCCGCCCGCTGCCGAACTTCAGCGTGAACGGCCAGCTGACGCTGGGCGAGAACATCGCGGACCTGGCGGGCCTGACCATGACCCACCGTGCCTGGCAACGTTCACTCCAGGGCAAGGCAGCCCCCGTGATCGACGGCTTCACCGGCGAGCAACGGCTCTTCATTGGCTTTGCCTATGCCTTCCGGGGCATGGACCGCCCCCAGCGCCTGCAGGCGCAACTGCTCAGCGACCCGCATTCCCCCGACGAATACCGGGTGACGGGCGTGCTGCCGAATGTGCCTGCGTTCTACACCGCCTTCGGCGTCAGTCCGACCGACAAGATGTACCTGCCACCGGAGCAGCGCGTGGCAATCTGGTAAGAAGAATTGGGGACATGCCTAATTTCCGGCTGCCCTGATTTCCCGGAGATCCATCAGTCACAGCGGGAAATCAGGGCAGCCGGAAATTAGGCATGTCCCCAATTCTTGAGGTACTCGTCCCACTTGCCGTCCACCAGCGGGAAGCTCTCCGGCGCGCCCTTCACCAGCAACTCCCGGTTCAGGGGCGCCCAGCTCTTGGGGCCACCCTCGGCCTCCAGCTGGCGGGTGGCGTCGATGATCATCTTGCTCGATAGCGCCCAGTGGGGGCGGCTGGGGTCCGGCATCATCATCTGGGTCTGGGGAATCATCAGGCTGGCGGACGGCTGCCAGCGGGCGCCCAGCGCGTGGAGGATCTGGCTGGGCTCCAGGATGTTGATGTCCTTGTCCACCACGATCACCACCTTGTTCAGCCCGATGTTCGCCGCCAGGTACTGGCCTGCCGCCATGCCCTCGCCCGGCAGCTTCTTGTCGATGCTGATCACGATCACGCCGTTCGCGCCCCGGGGCGAGTAGAGCCCCGTGAGGTTCGGGATGAGCTTGCGGTACATGAAGAAGTTGGCCGCAATCTGCGGTGAGCGGGGCATGTCGCAGGTGAGCCCGGTGAAGGAGTTCAGGATCCAGGGCTTCTCCCGGTGGGTGATGCACTGGATGTTCATGTAGAAATTGTTGGGCTTCATCGGGCCGAGATACCCGTACATCTCGCCGTAGGGGCCCTCGTCCAGGCCTTCATCCAGCGGCACCTCGCCCTCGATGATCATCTCCGCGTGGGCCGGCACGCGAATGTCGCTGGTCTCGCATTTCACCACCTCGAGAGCCTTGCCCCGCAGGCCGCCGGCAAACTCGAGCTCGTCCTCCTGGTAGCCCGCCATCTTGGTGCTGCTGGCGCAGAAGGTGAACGGGTCGGCCCCCACGGCGATGGCCACCTTCGCCACCTTGTCGCCCCGCTTGCGCATGGAGGTCAAGATGCGCCAGCCGTGCTGGGTGGGCTCCGGGTTGATGCTGATCCGCTTGCCGTCGCGAACCTGGCAGCGGTAGGTGCCGGTGTTCTTGCCAAACTCCGGGTCATCCATGATGACGGAGGTGATATTGATGTAGCGGCCCGCATCGGCGGGATTGTTCCTGAGCCAGGCAAACTTCTCGATGTCTACGGCGTCGCCCTTCAGGATGACCTGCTTGCACGGCGCGCTGCGGGGGTTGCTGAGTTCCACCGGGGGAATCCGCTGCCAGCTGCCGCCCACGTCCAGCCGCTTCTCCATCTCCTTCATCACCGCGTGGTACATCTGCTGGTAGTCGCTGGTGATCTCCGGCACGCCGAAGAGCACCGCCTCGTCGGGCCAGCGACCGTAGGGGTTGGCCAGCAGCGGCCCTTCCATCCACTTCCCGTTGATCCGGATGCGGTCCACCATGAAGGCGGGGGCATTCTCGATGCCGAACTTGTCGATCAAACGGTAGGCGAAGGCCGTGACCTCGTACTGGTCCTGGTCCATGGCCTCCACATGCAGCACCCGGCCCCGGGCCTCAAGAGCGCGGACGTAGTCGCGGATGGAGTCGAAGGTGGCGGGGCCGGAGGGCGTGACGACAGGACGGGGGACAGCAGCGTGCATGGCGCTTCCTTCTGGGCTGGGTGACCCCACCTTATTCCGGACCGGCCCGGACGGACAGGGGTACGGGGACCGCGCTCCGGTTGTCAGCCTGCGCTGACTGCCAGCTCCGCCTCAGCCTGACGCACCTCGGCCATGAAGGCGAGCGCGGCGGGGGACAGGGTCCGGCCCTTCAGGTGCACGAAGCCATAGTTGGTGGTGAGCCAGGCCGGATGGCAGTCGACCATGGCCAGCGTGCCAGCGGCAGCCTCACTGGCTATCGACTGCACGGGCAACAGCGCGACAGCGTCGCAGACCGGCACGATGCGCTTCGCGAGGGCGATAGACTCGATATGCAGTGGCGGGATCAGATCACCGCTGAGCGGATCATTCTTGAGCGTGGGTGTCGGCGGACCGGCGCTCTCCCCGAAGCGCCGGGGCAGGCGGGCACCGACCAGCGGGAAGGCAAGGATGCGCGTGATGGAGGGGCTTCGCTCCCCGAGCAACGGGTGGCCGGGCCGGCAGACAAACGCGACCGGATGGCGCGGCAAGGGCTCGAGCGCCATGCGGGACTCGTTCTGGAAAGGACTGAGCTCGACGACGGCCACGTCCACCTCGTCAGCGGTCACCAGGGCAATGACTTCCCGCCACTGGACGGCCTGCAGGGAGACCCGGATCCCCGGATACCGCGCCGACAAATGGCCGACGGCCGTACCCACGGAGAGTTCCGCGGGGTACAGGCCGGCGCCGATGCGCAGTTCCCCAGACTCCAGCCCCCGAAGGGACTCGATCTCCTTGCTGAGGGCGCCCAGCTCACCGATCAGGCTGCGGCCACGCTCCACGAGCAGGGCGCCAAAGGGAGTCGGCAGGACGGCTGTCCGGCTCCGGTCAAAGAGCCGCACGCCAAGGGTCGACTCCAGGGCTGTGATGCTGCGAGAGAGGGCCGGCTGACTGACCTGGAGCGCCAGGGCTGCCCGGCGGTAACTGCCCAGATCCGCCAGAGTGACGACCTGGCGCAGGGCAGAGAGATCCAGCTTCATACCAAAAGAGTATCAATTGCCTCTTTAAATTACATCGACATCATACGTCGGCTTATGCAAAATGCTTCTTCCTGATCCGTACCCAACCCGAAGGTAAGCGCCATGCAACAGCAACGTCCCGCGCAACTCTTGTCCCTCCTGGCGGGAGGACTACTCTGGCTGATGACGACCCTGCCCGCTCTCGCCCAGCAGAAACCCAACATCCTCATCATCTGGGGCGACGACATCGGCGGCTTCAATATCAGCGCCTACAACCAGGGCGTGATGGGCTACAAGACCCCCAATATCGACAGCATCGCCAAAGAAGGCGCGCTGTTTACCGACTGGTACGGTCAGCAAAGCTGTACCGCCGGTCGCGCCGCCTTTATCACGGGGCAGTCCCCGATCCGCACCGGCCTCACCAAGGTGGGCCTGCCGGGCGCGCCGGAGGGCATGAAGAAGGAGGACCCGACGATTGCCACGCTGCTCAAGGCCCAGGGCTATGTCACGGGCCAGTTCGGCAAGAACCACCTGGGCGATCGCGACGAGATGCTGCCCACTGCCCACGGGTTCGATGAATTCTTCGGCAACCTCTATCACCTGAACGCCGAGGAAGAGCCTGAGAATCCCGATTACCCGAAGAGTCCGGAGTTCAAGAAGAAGTTCGGTCCCCGCGGCGTGATTCACAGCTTCGCCGATGGCCGGATCACGGACACGGGGCCGCTGACCCGGAAGCGCATGGAAACCATCGACGGCGAAGTCACCGTCAAGGCGCTGGATTTCATGCAGCGGGCGAAGAATGACGGCAAGCCCTTCTTCATCTGGTGGAACTCCACCCGCATGCACGTCTTCACGCACCTCAAGGCGGAGTCCGAAGGCAAGACCGGTCTTGGCATCTATGCCGACGGCATGGCCGAGCACGATGGGCACGTGGGTGAGGTGCTGGCCAAGTTGAAGGAACTGGGTCTCGACGAGAACACGATCGTCATGTACTCCACCGATAACGGCGCGGAGACCTTCACCTGGCCGGACGGCGGCACGACGATGTTCCGCGGCGAGAAGAACACCCAGTGGGAGGGCGGCTACCGCGTACCGACCATGATCCGCTGGCCCGGGGTGATCAAGCCCGGCACCATCATCAACGACATTGCCGCCCACGAGGACATGCTGCCCACGCTGCTCGCGGCAGCCGGTGACGGGACCGTCAAGGAAAACCTGCTCAAGGGCCGCAAGCTTGGGAAACTCAACTACAAGGTGCACCTGGACGGCTACGACCTGGGTCCCGCGCTGCGGGGCCAGGCTGCCTGGCCCCGCCACGAGTTCATCTACTGGACGGACGACGGCAGCGTCGCCGCGCTCCGCTACGACAACTGGAAGATCACGTTCCTCGAGCAGGAGGCTGAGGGCCTGAAGGTCTGGCAGAACCCCTTCACCGTCCTGCGTGCGCCAAAGATCACCAACCTGCGCATGGATCCCTTCGAGCGTGCCGAGCAGGAGCACGCCATGGGCTATCAGCGCTGGTACATGGACCGCATGTTCCTGATCGCACCGGCCGGCGCCTACGTGGGCCAGTGGCTGCAAAGCTTCAAGGAATTCCCGCCCCGCCAGAAGCCCGGCAGTTTCAATCTGGACCGGGTGATGGAAGCGGTGATGAGCAACGCGGGCAAGCAGTAAGGGCTGATTCATCTGCTGAGTCGCTAGTCGTTACGCGCGGGCGGTGGCTGCAATCCGGGAGGGCCGGCGGTAATCTGTGACCGCTGGCCCTTTCACTTTCTGACACGGGAATCCCGCTCCATGACCTCCACTTCGACCCGCTGGGCCAGCGTGTTTCCGCCGGCAGCGCGCTAGGGCCGCCGTTCCGCCAGCAGGGTTCCGCCAGCAGGATAGGGCCGAACCGGCGCTGCACAGAGGCCGCCGGGTCCACTACACTCCTCTCCCATGAAATGGTTAAAGCGCCTCGGTCTTGGCTTCCTCGGCCTGCTCGCCACCCTCTGGGTGGGCCTGGTCATCTACGCCTACTGGCCAACCGGAATCGAGGAAGTCCCCGCCGTGAACCTGGCCGGGCCGGCGGACCGGTTCGTCAACGTCGATGGCGTGAACATCCGCTACCAGACCTGGGGCACTCCGGCTGCGGACAAGCCCACGGCCCTGCTGCTCCATGGCTTTGGCAATTCTCTCCAGAGCTTCCGCCTGCTGGCGCCCCTGCTGGCTGACCGCTACTACGTGGTGGCCATCGACATGCCGGGCTTTGGCCTGTCGGATAAACCAGCGCCCTTCGACTACAAGAACGCGCATCAGGCTGAAATGATCTCAGCTCTCATCAAGACCCTCGACCTGAAGAGTGTCGTCGTGGGGGGCCACTCCCTCGGCGGGGCCATCGCGGCGCGGGTCGCGCTGGAATCCCCGCAGGTCATCGGCCTCGTCGTCATGAACCCGGGCATCATCAACAGCGGCGTCCCAGCGATCGCCAAGTACCTGGTGTTCCCCTTCCCCCGCATCCAGGCCAAGCTTTTCGGTGACGCGGAATTCCGCAGCGGATTCCTGCGCAACTCCTTCATCAATCCGGCCATCGTCACCGACGACGTGGTCCGGGATCTCGGCCGCACATCCCAGACCGAGGGTTACATGAGCGGCATGACCAGCATGATGGGCCAGTACAGCGAGCCGGATGAATTGGCCATGCTGCCCCGACTCACCGTCCCCTCCCTGATCGTCTGGGGCCAGCTCGATCGCAACAAGACCATGGCCGAGCTCGAGGAACTGAAGGCTAATCTGCCCCGGAGCACCGCCGTGCTCGTCCCGACGTCCGGGCACTACGTGCAGGAAGAAGCGCCGGCTGAAACCGCTGCAGCCATGAATGCCTTCGCGGACCGCGTGATGCCACTGTAGGAGCGCCTTTAGGCGCGATACCGCAAAACCATGACCACCATCGGCACTCCCCTCTCCCCCGGCGCCACCCGTCTGCTCCTCCTGGGCTCCGGCGAACTGGGCAAGGAAGTGGCCATCGAGGCGCAGCGCCTGGGCCTCGAGGTGATTGCCGTCGACCGCTACACCAACGCGCCGGCCATGCAGGTCGCCCACCGCTCCCACGTCATCAGCATGCTTGACGCGGCAGCCCTGCGCGGCGTGATCGCGCAGGAGCGACCCCACTTCATCGTGCCGGAGATCGAGGCCATCGCCACGGCTGAGCTGATCGCCCTCGAGGCCGGGGGTTACACCGTGATTCCCACGGCCCGGGCCGCGCAGCTGACGATGGATCGCGAGGGCATCCGCCGCCTGGCCGCGGAGACGCTTGGGCTGGCGACCTCCCCCTTCCGCTTTGCCGGGACGCTGGAGGAATACCGGACCGCCGTTGCCACCATCGGCATGCCCTGCATCGTGAAGCCGGTGATGTCCAGCTCGGGCAAGGGCCAGAGCACGGTACGCACCGCGGCCGATATCCAGAAGGCCTGGGACTACGCGCAGGGCGGCGGGCGCGCTGGCGCCGGCCGCGTGATCGTGGAGGGCTTCATCGACTTCGACTACGAGATTACCCAGCTCACCATCCGCCATGCCGGTGGCACGGCGTTCTGCGAACCCATCGGGCACCTGCAGATCGACGGCGACTACCGGGAGTCCTGGCAACCCCACCCCATGAGTCCGAAGGCCCTGGCCCAGAGCCGGCGCATCGCCGCCGCGGTGACGGGCGAACTGGGTGGGCGGGGAATCTTCGGCGTGGAACTCTTCGTGAAGGGCAACCAGGTCTGGTTCAGCGAGGTGTCACCCCGGCCCCACGACACGGGCCTCGTCACGCTGATCTCCCAGGATCTCTCCCAGTTCGCCCTGCACGTCCGGGCCATACTCGGCCTGCCGATCCCCAACATCGCCCAGCACGGTCCTTCGGCATCCTGCGCCCTGCTGATCCAGGGCGACTCGGCTGACCTCACGTTCCAAAATGTGGAAGCGGCGCTCAAGGAACCAGACACAGCACTACGCCTGTTCGGCAAACCGGAAGTGCGGGGAAAGCGGCGCATGGGTGTGTCCCTTGCCCGGGCCGCGACACTGGATGAAGCCCGGGCGAAGGCACGACGGGCGGCAGCGGCAATCACGACCACGGCGTAGCGACGACCGGCGCGGATAACAGGCCATTCAAGGGCGGTCCGGGTGGCTCGTGTCGCCAGCGGATGATCCCTCGCCCGTCTTGCACTATCTGCGGGGCATCAGCTGCGGGCGAGGAGGTTGCGCGGTCCGAAGTTGGCAATCTGGGCCTCCAAGACAGCCACTCTTGAGCCAAGGGTTGGCAACTCCTTGCGGATCATCCTTGTCCGTCTATCCAAATGCTAGCCCGGACACGTCCTAGGTGCCGTGGGCAGTCCAGCGGTGGAAGGATTTGAACCTTCGACCTCCCCGCCGATACCATGGAAGTACCAAGTCCCATCGTATCTTGAAGCTAAGGGTGCTCTGTCCTCTGAGCTACACCGCATTGAACCTCATCCGCGGAAGTCGTTGAACGCCTTCAGCAAGCGCATCGTCGACTCGTAGTCGAGCTTCCCGCCCTCGTATCTAACCTCGTAGAGCCCCTGCAGGTTAGAGGGCAGCGTCGCGCCCTTCTCCACGAGCAAGATGAACTTCCGTCCGTAGAGTGCCATCGCGGCGCCGATTTCGATCAGCACGTTCTGATTCAGCATCCTGTGCTCTTTGCCCTCCGGATCCATCATTTTCACTTCGGCGCCGACGTGGATCACTGCCGCCTCGCACGTCCGCATGTCGTCCATCACCTTGTCAGGCACGGGCTTCGATACCGTCTCGTTCTCGATCGCAACGATCGGCGTGAAGCCGCCGAAGGTGAGCAGCTCCTTCAACTGCGTGACGATGTCGTGGTTTTTGCCGTGCGTGATGAACACGCGATTCTTGGTCTTGACGCTGCTGCTCAATACCAGTGTGGGGGCCCCCGCTGCTTCTCCGGCCAGGCCTGCCGGTAATACAGGGGGGTTACCTTTGTCGACAGTCACTCGCCCCGCTGAGGGATGACCCGTGTCCTCGGTGTCTTCGGTGGGTGACAAGGCCGTGGAGTCGAGATCAATGTATGGCGCGCCCTTGACATCTTGGATGAAGCCGGCTTTGCGCGCGCTCTCGACAATTAGCGTGAACGTCCCAGTACCTCGTTGGCTGGGAACACCCAGCTCTTCGAGCACATTTCGTGCGATGTTGTCGGGCGGCAGCTTTGACCCGTTATAGCGTGTCAAGAAGTCGCGAATCACTCGCGGACGCAAGGTTGCCTCGCGCATCGCCGCCGCGTCGTCGCCCTCCTTGATAGGCGCGACGATGCGGCGCCCAAGCGGCGTCAGCGAGATCTGATCCGAGTTGTAGCCACCCTCGGTGAGGCCGTATGCGATCGACGCGCCGCAGAGCATTCGAAACTGCGACGAGCCCGGCGACAAGTTCATCGCCTGGGCGACTCGCAGGGGCTTGGCCGGGCCTTTGCCCAGGTTATCGGCGAGCGCCCACGCGATACGGAGCGCCTGGTCGAGTGAGTAGGCCGGCACGTCCACCTGGCTGAGGTACTTCCGGCTGCCCTGCTCATCCTGAGACGGCGCGGCTGGCTGCGGTCGCGTTTTCTTCGTTGCCATGAATTGCGGTCCTGTGATTGCGTGTTGGCTTAGGTTACCACATAATTCAGAGACGAGCGTATGATCACCAACAAACGCAACATATTGATACTGAAAGGCTTGGGAAACAATGGCTTAGTAGTAGTATGACAAACGCAAATAGCTGCCTGTATTTGGATAGATACTTCAAGCCTCGGTAGGACCTTAAGGGCGGAGGGCAGAGTGTGGCAACGAACTAGACGCGACCGCAGCCAACCGCGCCGTCTCAGGATGAGCAGGGCAGCTGAAAGCCCACCAGGCTGGGGAAGGGCTGAAATAGTAGGGTATGCCAACCGCGCTCGGCATGAGCATGCAGTCAATCAGTCTGACGCTGGGGAACAACTCACAGACGCTGGGCGCGGCTTCATCGATTCACATCGCGAACGTGGCCGCCTCACGGCCCGGTCGAAGCCGGCCGGGCGATCCTGACCTCCCGCGTCAACGCCGGGCCTTTGCAGCTCGTCAGATCCAGCTTGAAGACCCGCTTCAGCGGCCTGCTCAGGCTGTTCCCGGTGCGAAGGATTTCGAGCCCCACAACGTCTATCCAGATGACAGGCAGTACTAACTGCAACTTCAATCCAGCCTTCATATGGAGCTACGTACATGAAACGAAATATTGCAGTCACTACCACGCTCGCGCTGGCAGCACTAGCAGCGACCCCCGCCATGGCCGCCCGGCCGACGCCGTTCAAGATCACCAATATCCATTTCGAGACGAACTCGTCGGCTTGCGACATGGGTATCCAGATGAGCTTCGATACCGGCGGCATTACCGAGGGCGAGATCGAGAACCCCTATGGCCAGTCGGTGTTCAGAATGGGATCGCTACCCGGGATGGAGATCACCCACGACGTGACCGAAGTCTTTCAGGAACGCGTCGAGCCGCCGATCGCGGATCTCCAGACTGCACTCGGTTGCGAATCCACGCCCGATGCGATCCCGCTGACCGACCTCCTCGCGGCCTGGCCCGCGGGGTCCTATGAATTCGACGGCGAAAGCGGAGGAGAGGAGTTTGAAGGCCGGGCCCGGCTCACCCACAAGGTTCCGGCCGGCCCGCGAATAATCGCGCCGCTGGACGGGACTGTCGTTGCTCACGACCAGAACCTCATGATCAGCTGGCGCAAGGTGACGATGCCGATTCTCCCCTACCTTGGGCCAGTCGAAGTCGTGGGCTACCACGTCCTGCTGGTCGACGTCACCAAACCCGTGTTGGCGCCCGGCAAGACCAAGACTGCGTTCGACGCAGACCTATCGAGGTTTGAAACCACCTTCCTCGTGCCGAAGCAGTACCTGGAGCCTGGCAGAATCTATGAGCTCGAGGTGCTCGCGACCGAGAAGGGCGGCAACCAGACCATCACGGAGGGCGGGGTCGTCTGTACGCCTCCGATCACGCCGGCGAATTGCGTGAAGCCGTAGCACTCTCCGCACCGTCTGGAATTGAGCCCCGGCGATTAATGATCGCCGGGGCCTTTCGGGGGCACTCTTTTGGGGACATGCCTAATTTCCCTGGAACATCGGGGACCCCTGGGAAATTAGGCATGTCCCCATTACTGCTCCTACGCGGGAAGTGCGCCGTCGGTGTCGAGCAGCGCGTCAACCTCGTCCTGCTGTAGTTCGAAGATGCGGGCGTAGACACCGCCCTTCGCCAGCAGCTGGGCGTGCCGGCCCTGCTCCACGACGCGCCCCTGCTCCAACACGAGGATCCGGTCTGCGTTCTGCACCGTCGAGAGGCGATGGGCAATGGTCAGTGTCGTGCGACCGGACTGGAGTTCGCGAATCGCAGCGTTCACCTCCCTCTCGGTCTCCACATCGAGATTGGACGTGGCCTCGTCGAGAATGAGGATGGGTGAGTCCTTGAGCAGTGCCCTGGCGATTGCCAGGCGCTGGCGCTGGCCACCGGAGATCTTCGAGCCCATCTCGCCGACGGGGGTCTCGTAGCCGTCCGGCAGGCTGTCGATCCAGGTCTTCAGATTAGCCCGGCGCGCAGCGTGGTCCACTTCGGCCTGGGTGGCCCCGGGCTTGCCCATGCGGATGTTGTCGCCGATCGTCGTGTTGAACACGTAGTTGCGCTGGGACACTACGGCCACCATATTGCGCAGTTCGTCGAGTGGGAGGTCAGTGATAGCCCGGCCGCCGATCCGGATATCACCGCCCGTGGCGTCCCAGAAGCGGAGCAGCAGATTCACAATGGTGGACTTGCCGGCGCCACTGGTCCCGACCAGCGCCACGTGCTCCCCGGGGGCCAGGTCGAAGCTGATGCCCTTCAGGATGGCATTGCCGGCCTGGTAGCCGAACTGGACATTGTCGAAGACCAGCGCGGGCTTCAGGTTGCCCACCGGGCCCCGGGAACGGTCCTTCACCGCCGGTTCCTGGTCCATGAGTTCGAACAGCCGGTCGGCGCAGACAATGGACACCCGGTAGTCGTTGATGACGTTGTTCAGCCCGATCACCGCCTCGAAGCTCGTGACGGCGATGGCGAACACCACGGGCAGGTCCCGGAGCACGTCCACAGCACCGGACTGGACCAGATCCTGGCCCACCCAGAGCATGGCCACGGCGGCGGCGGCCACCACGAGTTCCGTCATGCCGCGCTGGAAAGCATCAGCCCGGGTGAGCTTCTCCTGACCGGCACCAAGCTCCTCGCCGAGACGTCGGGCCTCCTGGCGGCGGCGCTGGCCGGCGCCAAAGGCCAGTGTGTCCCGGAGGCCCTGGAAACTGTCCGTCAGGAAGGCATTCACCTCGCCCTGGACGCGGCGCCAGTCGGCGTCACCGGAACCGCCGATCAGGGCAATCATCGTGGGCAGCACGAAAATCATGAAGAGCATGAACGGCAGCAGAGTCCAGGCAAACGCCGGGTTAATCGCGTAGAGCCAGCCCAGCAGCGATGCCGGCACGATGATCGCGCAGATCGCCGGCGCGATCGTGTGAGCGTAGAAGGGCTCCACCCGCTCGCAGTCGTTGATGACCCGGGAAATGGCGTCTCCCGTTCGGAGGGTCCCCATGCCCGCAGGCGCCAGCGGTTCCAGCCGCTCGTAGAACTCGTTGCGCAACATGGCGAGGAGGCGGAACGCAACGTAGTGGCCGGTGAACTGCTCGATGTAGTGGGACAGGCCGAGGCCGAAGGCGCCCAGCACGAGCCAGCCGGCCACGGACCACAACTCCGCGCTGGTCGGGTTGGCGACGAACTTGCCCACCGCAGCCGCGGCGACGGCCACCAGGATCGTGGCGCCCCAGAGCTTGGCGGTACGGGCCGTGACAGAGATGGCCATGACGCCGTTCAGGGGCTTCATGAACCGGAGGAGCCGGAACATGGTGGTCCAGTGGGTCTGTTCCTGCGTGCTCATGCCACACCTCCCGCGACCGCGTGGCCGCTTTCCATCGTGCGAGTGGTACCCACCATCCTGGCGTAGGCGCCATTCCGGGCCAGAAGTTCGGCATGACTGCCCTGCTCCACCACCCGGCCGTGGGCCATCACCACGATCCGGTCGGCGGTCTGCACGGTCTTCAGCCGGTGCGCGATCAGCAACACGGTGCGGTTCGTCGTCAGCCGCGCCAGGGCCTCGTGGATCACCGACTCGGTCTCCAGATCAATCTGGGACGTGGGCTCATCAAGGACGATGATCGGGGCATTCTTGAGCAGCGCCCGGGCAATGGCCACGCGCTGCACCTGACCGCCGGACAGGGAGAGGCCGCGCTCGCCCACCAGCGTCTGCAGGCCAGCCGGACTGGCCTGAATGAAGTCCCAGATGTTCGCCGCCTTCGCGGCAGCGATCAGCTCCTCGTCCGTCGCGTCCGGCTTCGCCAGGCGCAGGTTGTCGGCGATTGTCCCGTAGAAGAGATAGGGATCCTGGGGCACCAGGGCGATCTGCTCCCGCACCCAGTCGAGGGGCACTTTCTCTACAGCCTGGCCATCAAGCTCGATGGAGCCGGCCGTGGGCGCCAGGGTGCGCAGCACCAGGTTGGCGACAGTGGTCTTGCCGGAACCGCTGTGGCCGATCAGGGCCACCGTCTCCCCGGCGCGGACGTCCAGGGAGAAGCGGTCTACTGCCGGCTTGTCCGTGCCGGGGTAGCTGAAGACCACATCGCGGAAACAGATCGCGCCTGAGCCCCTGGTGGTCGGGGCGACGGCATTCTCTGCTTCGCCGACCGTGGGCTTCTCGCCAAGGAAGGCGATGATCTTCTTGGCGAATTCCCGGCCGATGGCCCCCGCGAAAAAGAACTGCCCGATGAGGCTGAGCGGCTTGGCGAACTCGGCACTGGCGAGGATCAGCGCCACCACCTGGCCGGCGCTCAGAAAGCCGGCATCCATGCGCAGCAGGGCCACGATTGTGAGGACCAGCGTGGTGCCCAGCGCAAAGCCGAAATCCACCAGCAGGATCATCACCTGATTGACGAACAGCAGGCGCATGGTGATTACGCGCTGCTCCTCGGTGGCCGCATACATCTCGGCGCCACGCCGGGCGCCCAGGTTGAACATCTTGAGCGTCGTCATGCCCTGGAGGGCGTCCAGGAAGGCCGCGCTCTGCTGGTTGTTGACGTCCGCATACTTGTCGCTGACCTTGCGGAACTGCTTGGACAGGGCGCCGAGGAACAGCGGCGTGAGGGGAATGGCGACAATCAGGGAGAGGCCAGCCACCCAGTCGACAAAGCCAATGTAGATGCAGAGCGCGATGGGCGTGACCATGCCGACCACGAACTGGACGAAGTACACGCCATAGAAGAGCTCGATCCAGTCCATGCCATCCACGGCAATGTTCACGAGCTCACCAGTGCGCTTCTTGTCGAGCACTGCGGGACCCAGGCGCAGCGCGTGCTCGTAGACCATGTCCCGGACCGAGAGCTTGGTCTGGGACGAGGCCCGGTACTGGGCAAAGCGGAAGAACCAGCCGGCGGCGAGCTTGGCGGCCAGCAGCCCGATGAGGACCGGCAGGTACTTCTCGACCACCGCCTCACCAGAGAGCAGGCCGTCGATACCGAGGCCCAGCACCGTGAACAGGGCCAGACTCAGCAGCACACCGGCTATGCCGGCAACGATGCCGGCGATCAGCCAGCGGCTGGTGGACTTGACGATCAGACGCTTGTCGATGCCCAGCATGGTTGTCCTCCAAAAAGTTACTATAGACCTTCAAGTCACATTCAAGGTCAACGGGACCCCGGGGACGACGCATGGCCACGACCACCCAGCGGGAATACACGATCGGGGCCCTGGCCAAACGGGCCCGGGTCGCCAGCTCAGTCCTGCGCTACTACGAGAAGGAAGGATTGCTGGCCCCCGGCCGGCGCACCGCTGCCGGCTACCGGGTCTATGGCCCCGAAGCGGAAAAAACCCTGCTCTTCATCAACCGGGCCAAGCGCCTCGGCTTCTCCCTCGACGATATCCGCCAGTTCCTGGCTGCCGGGCAGGCCGAGGCGGGCCTCCCGCCGGGCAGGCGCGCTGCTGCCCCGGGGGCCCAGAAGCGGGCCGCCAAGGGGAGCGATGTCGCCCGGATTGCCGGGGACCGCTTCCTGGAGATCGAACGGCGCCTGACCGAGCTGCTCGTGCTCCGGCACGAGCTCGAGGTCTTCCTGCGGGAGATGTCGGAGCAGCTCCCCGCGGCCGACAGCGCCCGCCGCCTCTACCGCCGGCTGGTGGACCATGTATGCGGCCACAGCAGCACACCCCAGGATGAAGCGGCTTCCCTGAGTGCCCTCATGAAGCGCATGGGCTGCAACCTTGCGTCTCTGAACCGGGGCGAGGCGCTCGATGTGTTGCGCGGTCGGCACATCCATGTCTGGCGGGAGACGGACGGCTACAGTGTGCTGGTCCCGGGCGACGATGCCCGCATTGCGTCGGCCCTGCGGCAGATCGCGGCTTCGGAGGCAGGCTGCGAGGCGCACACGGAGCCCGAGGTGGAGAAGACTGCAGAGGGCCACGTGTTCTCGGCGCACGGGGATAACGCGTTCCTCTTTGCCCAGTTCTTCCTGGCGCTGGAGAACCGCGGGCCCGCCTGACGGTGGCCCGGAATAGCGGCGCCGATCACGGCACCGGGCCACCGGGGCCGGTGCCCTGGTCAGAAGACCGTGCGGATCGGTGGCGCAGCATCTGCCAGGCGCAATTCCTCAACCCCCATCAGCGACCGCCAGGATGCCGAGCCCGCGCCCAGATCGATGACGATGTGGGCGGGCACGGGCCCGGGTTGTCGTCCCGCGTTGAAGACCCATGTACTACCGATGTAGTCGGCCCAGTTGCCCGCCGGCCTGAACGGTGGCTCGTGCACGTGGCCGGTGAGCACGACGTCGGGCCTGTACCGCCGTATCCACTCGCCGACGTCGGCATCGCCGTAGTCGCGGCGCCCCGTCCAGCAGGTCGGCGAGCCGAGGGGCGGCCAGTGGTACACCCACACCCAGCGGGCCGGACGGCGCGCGGCGTCGGTGGCCAGCTGCGCTTCGAGCGCCTCCCGTCCCAGCGGGCCATCCCACCAGGGGCAAATGGTGACGAGAGTGTCTTCAATCAACAGCGCGTCGCCGTCACTCGGCACACCGGCTTCGCGAGCCTCGGCAAGCCAGAGGGCTGCCTGTTCGCCCCGTGCGTCGGGGCCCGTCAGGTCGTGGTTGCCGGAGCTGACCGCCACGCGCCCTGCCGCCTGGAGCAGCGACAGGAAACGGAGGATGACGACCGACTGGGCGTCGAGGGGCACCGGGGAGCTGATGTCCAGGTGATCTCCGGCAAGGACTACCAGGTCGTAGGACGGTGCGACACGCACGACCCAGTCCAGCTGGGGCAGCGTGTAGTGAAGGTCAGAGACCAGCAGTATGCGCACAACTACCGAGGATCCGGCGGGGGTCGGCGCTGCACATCAGTACTCAGGGTCGGGCTCCCGCGCCGATCCCGGGCGGACCGGTGGCGCCTGCCGCTGGGCCAGCTGGCCGAGGACGTCGGACACCATCGTCAGCCCTGGCGCGTCCCCATACTGGTGCTTCAGGTCGGCCAGGTAGGTGGTGACGAAGTTGAGACGCTCAGCGAGACCGATCGCCACGAGGTGGGTGATGGCAGGGTCGCGCCTCAACAGCCCCTGCCCATCGCCTGCATGGCGCAACACACTGGGCTGCGTGGCCACGACGGTGGCGCTGAATGCAGTGCCAAGCAGCACCGAGATCTCCCCCACGATGGCGCCCGGTCCCGTGATGGTATTCACCCGCACGCCCCCTTTCCGCACCTCCAGGGCTCCCGACACCAGTACCCAGAGGCCACCGGCCGCGCCGCCTTCGTGGACCAGGACATCGCCGGGCGCGAAGCTGAGTTCCGGGAGGTCAGCCGACAGGGCGAGCATGGTCACCATGCGCAGGCACAGTGCCCGCAGCGGCCGGACACCGCTGCCCGGACGACTCCGGTACCGTCAGCGCTCCACTTCGGTGCACTTCTGCTCACATCAGCTTCATTTATGGTCACAACCTGCTCCGTGGCGGCCTGCCGGATCCGCGTCGTACCGGGCTGGCCGTCCGCCTGTGAATCCGTCCAGTGCAGGCCCTGCAAGTTTTGGCCCAGAATGCAGCCAGCTACCGGATCCGGACCCCCTCCCGCTCGAGGAGCTTCCGTTTCCGGTCGAGCCCGCCGGCATAGCCAGTCAGCGCGCCGTCGCGGCCGAGCACCCGGTGACAGGGCACGATGATCGATACCGGGTTCCGGCCGATCGCTGCGCCCGCGGCCCGGGCCGCTACCGGCGAGCCCGCCAGCGCGGCGATGGCGGCGTAGGAACTCGTGCAGCCGGGCCGGATCTTCAGCAGCGCCCGCCAGACCTGCCGCTGAAAGTCCGTGCCCTGCAGATCCAGCGGCACCGTGAATCCGGCGTCGGCGCCTCGCCAGTAGGCGGTCAGCTCGTGGCGAACCTGGACAAGCAAGGGATGGCGCGGATTCTCCGGCACCACCAGCCGCCCCGGGTGATGGGCCTGCCCGTCGAACCACAGGCCCGCGAGACCCTGATCAGTGACGGCAGCCGTCAACGTTCCCAGGGGCGATTCGAGGCGCGACTGGGCCACCAGTCCGTGTATTCCCATGTTCACTTCTCCAGTTTCTGCCACAGACGCAGCACCGCATAAGATCGCCAGGGGCGCCAGTTCTCTGCCAGCGCCAGCGCCCGCCGGACATCCCGGGTGCCCAGGGCATTCAGCACGCCGATATCGCTGGCGGGAAAGGCGTCGGGCCAGGCCAGGGCGCGCATCGCGATCAGCTCAGTGGTCCAGTCGCCGATGCCCGGGAGCGCCCGCAGCGCAGCCAGCGTCGCGGTCAACGGCGCTCCCCGGTGCAGAAGGATGCGGCCTTCCGCCACGGCGGTAGCGAGTGCCTGCAGCGCGCCCACCCGCTGGCGCACGATGCCGAGCCTGCCCAGCGCGTCGGGACGCGCAGTGGCCAGCGTCGCAGCGTCCGGGAACAGGCGGTGGAGGTCGGGGAACGGCGTTGCGAGTGGGGTGCCGAAGCGCTCGACCAGGCGCAGGGTGAGCGTTCGCGCGGCGGCCACGCTGACCTGCTGGCCGAGAATCACGCGAACCGCGATCTCGAAGCCAGCCATGCCGCCCGGGACGCGGATGCCCGGCACGGGCCCGGCCGGCACATCGGCCAGAGCCGGGTCGATCTGCGCCGGGTCGGCATCCAGATCGAGGGTCTGGCGCAGCCGCTGGAGGATCGTCCCGAGCGCTGGCAGCAGCGTCGAGGCGAGCTGCAGTTCCACTTCGTCGCGACCCGCCACGAACCGGGCCGCCAGCCAGCCGGCCCGGGCCGTGCCCTGGTGCGTCAACGCCAGCGTCCGCCGCAGTGTCCGGCCCTCAACCACATCTACGCCAGGCAGAGCCCGCGCCGCGAAAAAGCGCAGCACGCCCGCGACGTCATAGGGCGGGCGGTAGGCCAGACGCAGCGTCACGAGCTCCTGCAGGGCTTTGGTCTTCCCTTCCTTCCGCAGCGCCGTGGGACTGAGCCTGTAGCGGGTGAGAAATGCAGCATTGAAGCGTCGCAGGCTGGCAAACCCGCTGGCTGCTGCCACCCGCGTGACCGGCAAGGGCGTGTCGGTGAGCAGCTGCTTGGCCAGCAGCAGTCGCTGCGTGGTGAGGAAGTCGATCGGCGCCACCCCGTAGGCGTCACAGAAGATCCGCCGCAGGTGACGGTCCGTGACCCCCAGCCTGCTGGCCACGTCCGGCAGGTAAAGATCATCCCCGTCGCTCGCACCCTGCTCGAGCATACGAGCTGCCTGGCCGGCGAGGGCCCGGGACGAGTCCACAAGCGACAGTCCCGGCGCCAGCTCCGGCCGGCACCGGAGGCAGGGCCGAAAGCCCGCTTGCTCCGCCGCTGCTGCCAGCCGGAAAAACCGGCAGTTGCTCCGCCTGGGCGTGCGGACGCGACAGACGGGCCGGCAATAGATACGCGTTGAGGTCACACCCACGAAGATCCGCCCGTCGAAGCGGGCATCGTGGGCGACCAGGGCCCGGTAGTAGCGCTCGCCCTCGGGATCAGGCCTGGGGTTACTGGGTGACATGGCCGGCATTATGCGCAGGGGGAACTTCCCCATACTCGCCGTTTTCGGACCTGTGAACGCCATGGTAGCCTCGCTGACTACCTGGAGATAGCGCATGACCGCCTTTACTACCACCTGCGAGGTGCGCTGGGCTGATCTGGATCCCAACGGCCATGCCCGGCACACGGCATTCATGGACTGGGCGACCCACAGCCGTCTGGCTGCCTTTGCCTCGGTGGGGATGACGATGGCCGTCTTCCAGCAACTGGGCGTGGGTCCCGTCGTTTTCCGCGAGGAGACGGATTATCTGCGGGAGGTCTCCGGCGAAGACCAGATCACTATCGCTATGGAGTTCACCGGCGCATCCCCGGACTGGAAGCACTGGCGGATCCGGCACGTCCTGACCCGGCAGGACGGCGTGCACTGCGCCACCGTGGTGGTCCGCGGCGCCTGGTTGAATGTGCGGGAGCGCAAGGTAATGGTGCCTCCCGAGCGCCTCGCCCAGGCCTGCCAGGCCCTGCCCAGAGCGGCGGACTTTGAGGTTATTGAGCGGGGCAGTCGCCAGGTCTGATTTGTAGCGCGGCTGCCCTTGACCTTGAAGTCATCTTCAAGGTGCACCATCTCTCCTCAGAGTCCGGGAATTCGGGGCTCTCCGGGAGTTGATGCCGATGAATGCCACCGTTGCGCCTGCCCTGCGCCTGAAGATCCAGGGAATGGACTGCGGCAGTTGTGCCCAGACCATCGAGCAGGCCGTGCGCACCGTCCCCGGGATCGCCACGGTCCGCGTCGACTTCACGACTGAGACGCTGGAGGCCACCGGTTCGGCAACCCGGGACCAGATCGAGGCCCGGGTCAAAGTCCTCGGCTACCAGATCGCCGATAGCGCAACTCCAAAGCAGGCGCCACGCCCGGAACTGCTCGGGCTGGGCGGCTTTCTGCGTTTTCTCGCCGCTGAGCGCCGCACGCAGATTGCCCTCGCCGCCTTCACCCTGATCATCGCCGCCGCGCTTCTTGGTCCCGCCTTCGGGCCGGCACTGATCGAGGCTGTGCTGCTCGCGACGGTGGTCGTAGTCGGCGCCCCGATTCTCTTCAAGGGCCTGCGCTCCCTCTTCGTGGCGCGCCGGGTAACCATTGATCTGCTCATGGGTATCGCCACCGTCGGTGCGGTGGCGATCGGAGAAACCGGGGAAGCCGCCGCGGTAGTCCTGTTGTTTACCCTGGGCGAGGCGCTGGAAGCCTACAGCGCGGAGCGGTCCCGGGATGCACTGCGGAGTCTGCTGTCCCTGCAGCCGGATGAAGCCACGGTGCTGGAAGCCCACGCCGAGAGTCACGGACACGCTGACCACGAGCACGCCACCCCCGCGCCGGTTGCCGCCCTGCACTTCCACCAGCGGCGACTGCCGACGGCATCTGTCCCGGTGGGAGCCCACATCCTGGTCCGCCCCGGTGAGCGCGTGCCGCTCGATGGGCGAATTCTTGAGGGCAGTTCCAGCATCAATCAGGCCGCGGTGACCGGCGAGAGCATGCCCGTGGACCGGACGGTCGGCGATGAAGTACTGGCGGGCACCGTCAATGGCCCCGGCGCTCTGACCGTGGAGGTCCTGCGGCCAGCGGGCCTGTCCACCGTGACCCGCATTGCGCAGATGGTGGAACGGGCGCTGTCCCAGCGCACGCCGGAAGAGCGCTTCATCGACCGCTTCGCCCGCTGGTACACACCGCTCGTCGTGGTGCTCGCCGCCCTGCTGGTTGCGATCCCGGTG
Source organism: Gammaproteobacteria bacterium (assembly GCA_031409515.1). Classification (GTDB taxonomy): domain Bacteria; phylum Pseudomonadota; class Gammaproteobacteria; order Steroidobacterales; genus SHZI01. Next base: position 69,532 of record JANNXJ010000032.1, read on the forward strand.
CTCGCCTTCGGCCAGCCCTTTCTGGATCTTGCGGATGGCACCCGGGGCTGGCTCTACCGGGGCCTCGCGCTGCTGATCATCGCCTGCCCCTGTGCGCTGATCATCAGCATCCCGGTCACGGTGGTCAGCGCACTCGCGCGGCTCGCCCAGCTGGGTGTGCTGGTCAAGGGTGGTGCCCAGCTGGACCGCCTCGCGAGAGTGAACATCATTGCTTTCGACAAAACCGGCACCCTCACTGCGGGCCGGCCGGCCGTTACGGCAGTCCGCGGCAAGGACTGCGCCCACCCGCTCGCTGCGAATGACGACTGCGGCACCTGCGAAGAGGTGGTCGCCGTCGCGGCGACGGTGGAAACCTCCTCGGAGCACCCGCTGGCCCAGGCCGTCGTGGCCTCCGCCCAGAGCCGTGGCGTGGCGAATCGCCTGCCCCAGGCCGCGAACATCACCGCACACATGGGTCGCGGCGTGTCCGGGGACCTGGCCGGTGAGCGCGTCTCTGTCGGCACCCATGAGCTTTTTGCCCACGGCGACGACTGCGTTGACCAGGTCTGCGCCGGGGCGGCCGGCCTGCAGTCCACGGGCAAAACCGTGATGCTCGTTGGCCGGGGGGCCACCATGGTGGGGTACATCGGCGTCGAGGATGAACCGCGGCCGGCCAGCCAGGCGGCATTGCGGGAACTCCACGCCCTCGACCCCCAACTCAGGACGGTCATGCTCACCGGGGACAACCTTAACGTGGCGGAGTCCATCGCGAAGCAGATTGGCGGCATCGACGAGGTGCGGGCCGGCCTGCTGCCGGAACACAAGCTCCGTGTCGTTCGCGAGCTGCAGGCCCACGGTACGGTGGCCATGGTCGGTGACGGCATCAACGACGCGCCAGCGCTGGCCCAGGCGGACGTCGGCATTGCCATGGGCGGCGGCGGCACGGCCCAGGCCATGGAGACCGCCGACGTGGTGCTGATGCAGGACAACCTGCACGCCATCGCCACCGCGCTGCGCATCAGCCGCCTGGCGCGCCGGGTAGTCAAGCAGAACATCGCACTGAGCCTCGGCCTGAAGCTGGCCGTGCTCGGGCTGGCCATTCCGGGACTCGCCAGTCTCTGGCTCGCCGTGCTTGCCGACGTGGGCGCCACGCTGGTGGTCACCCTGAACGGGATGCGGATGCTGCGGGCGCGGTAACGCGGTCTATACTCCCCCTGTCAGGGTTGGGCGCTTCGGGGGAGGCACTATGCTCAGATCTCGTGCTCTTGCCTTGCTCAGCAGCCTTCTGCTGCCGCTCCACTTCCAGACGGTGGTTGCCGCGCCGGAAGCCAGCCTGTTTGCGGCGCTTCCCCACACCGCTGCCGTCGAAATTTCCCCGAATGGCCGATACGTGGCGGCCAAGACGTACATCAACGGCCAGTACATGCTGGTGATCTACGACCTCGACAGCGAAGGCAAGACCAAGCCCGTCATCGCCAGCCCGAAGGACCTGGAGGTCAACTGGCTGCGCTGGAAAAGCGATGACCGGTTGCTGGTCAGTCTCCAGTACGCTGCACGCCGCTACGGCACGGCAAGCGTTGAGCGGCGGCTCTTCGCCCTGAATCCCGACGGCTCGGATATCAAGCTCCTGGTCCCTGCGCCAAAGGACAGCAAGACCGGCAAGGCTTTCAACGTCGTGCAGATTGCCGATCAGGTGGTGGATTTTCTGCCGGACGACCCGAAACACATACTGATGCAATTCAACCCGGAAGACCCGCGCTTGCCACGCATCTACCGTGTCGACGTTTACACGGCTATGCGTGGGGTCATCCAGGGTGGCGCGGCTGATGTGGTCGACTGGACGACGGATCAACAGGGACGGCCGCGTCTGGGCTACGCCCTCGATGACCAGAAGATGGAGGAACAATATCTCTACCGGGGCCCCGACCAGAAATCCTGGGACGTGCTCTGGACACGCGCGCTGGACGATGGCGCCACCTTTTCTACCGTGCTGTTCGACCGGGATGACCCGGATGTTGCCTGGGTACTCTCCAACCATGAGGCTAGAACGACCGGCTTGTATCGCTACCGCTTCAGCACCCGGGAGTTTATCGAGAAACTGTTCCTGCACCCTGAAGTAGACGTCGACAATGTGATTCTCGACCCCCTGAAGCGCCGGGTTGTTGGCGTGAGGTACACCGTCGCCGACAGCAAGGTGCAGTGGTTCGACCCCCAGGTAACGGCACTCTTCGAGGAGGTTCGTCTCCGGATCGCTGCGAAGCACGTCTATATCGGCGCCTGGAGTGCTGATTACCGCCGCGTGATCTTTTACGGTGAGTCCCCGGATCTCCCGGGCCGCTATTACCTCTACGAACGGAGTTCCGGCAAGTTGCGCTACTTCGACTATGCCTACCCGGGACTCGAAAAGATCCCGATGGCCCCGATGCGCGCTACCAGTTACAGGGCCAGGGATGGCCTGGAGATCCCGGCCTACCTGAGCCTGCCGGTCGGCATCGGGGCCAGACCTGAGCGGCCGCTACCGGCCATCGTCATGCCCCACGGGGGGCCGTGGGCCCGGGACTTCTCTTCTTTCGATCCATTGGTGCAGCTGTTTACGAGCCGGGGCTATGCCGTGTTGCAGATGAACTATCGGGGCTCAGCTGGCTACGGCAGCGAGTTTCTGGGTGCCGGCCATCGCGGGTGGGGCAAGGCCATGCAGGACGATGTCACCGACGGCACCCGCTGGCTGGCTGCCGAGGGAATCGCAGACCCGAAGCGAACGTGCATTGTGGGCTGGTCCTACGGCGGCTACGCAGCGCTGATGGGGGCCGTGAAGGAGCCGGACCTTTATTCCTGCGCCGTCAGCATTGCCGGAGTGAGCGACCTGCGGGCCCTGATCGCCTCAAAGCGCAATTACCTCAACGGCCGGATCGGGACCGCGCGGATCGGCGATCTCTGGAAGGACCGGAAATCACTGGACGAGAACTCACCAGTGAATGGCGCGGCGCGCATCAAGGTGCCAGTGCTGCTGGCCCACGGCACCAAGGATCGCGTGGTTCCTATACAGCAAACGGAGGCGATGGCAGCGGCCCTGAAAGCCGCTGGCAAGTCCTTCCAGTACGTGGAACTGGAAGACGCCGATCACTCCGTAATGCGGGGCCCTGAGCGGGCAAAACTCTTCACCACCGTGGATGAATTCGTGATGGGTAGTCTCGGCACGCCGGAGTCCGTGCCCGGGCCTATACCTGAGCCCGGACCCCCGCTGGCTGCCGCGGATCCGGCACATTGACGAACAGGAACCAGATGCCAACGAGGGCCGTCAGCACCGCGCCGCCCAGCATCGGCGAGACCGGCGCCACGCCGTAGACGAGGCCGCAGAGAATCGGGCCGAAGATCATGCCGACGGTGGGCGCCGCGGACAGCAGTCCGGCGACAGCGCCCTGCTCTTCACGTTCCACGCTGAGACTGCCGGCGGCGTTGAGTCCCGGCGCCGTGAAGCCAAAGCTGAGTCCGAACAGACCATAACCCGCGTACAGCGAAATCACGCCCGGACCGAAGGCGAGCAGCAGCAGGGCTGCGGTCATCACGGCGAAGCCGGTCTTCAGCATGGTGGACGGCGAGGCCTTCCAGCGCTGCAGGACCACCGCCTGGACGAACACCGTGACGAAGGCCATGGAGAGCATCGCCAGCATCATCGTCCGCTGGGCAGCAGTGGTGTCCGTGACGCCAAAGCGGTCTGCAATGTAGGCCGCAGTCACCGTCTGCACGCCGGTGAAGGTCCCGAACACCACGACCCAGCCCACGAGGTACGGGAAGATGCGCGGGTCCGTGATCCGGAGCCGCAGATCCTGGGCGGCATCAGCGCGCCGGGGCGGTTCCGGCAGGGCCACATAGGCCCAGACGCCGGCGGCCAGAGCCAGGCCAGCGGCGGCATACATTGGAAACAAGGGGCTGATGACGGCCAGCGCGCCACCAAAGGCCGGGCCAATGATGGTGCCAAGGCCCCCGGACATCGCGACCAGCGCCATCCCGGAGGACCGGGACTGCTCATCCGTGGTGTCCGCGATGTAGGCCGTGGCCGCGGGGTTGATCCCGCCGACGACCAGTCCGTAGGCCATGCGTAACACGAGCAGCAGGGCAAACAGTGAACCTGCGCTCACGATGCCCATCAGGCCCAGCTGTACGCCAAAGGCGAGCAGCCCATAGCCCACGGCATAGCCGGCGAGGCCAATCAGGTAGACCGTCCGCCGGCCCAGCCGCTGACTGGCCCTGCCCCAGCGGGGCGCCGAGAACGCCAGCATGACGTTGGACGCCGCGATGATGAACCCAAGCTGCCCGGTCGAGATATCGAGCTTCAGGGCCAGCGGCGCGAAAATCACGAAGAGTAGCGACTGGCCCATCCCGTAAGTGATGAGACCGACGAGCAGGATCAGCCGATCCCGCGGCAATGCATTGGCCACCGATGACTCCCGAAGACTCCAGCGGACGGGCCAGGGCTGGGCCGCGCCGGTCGCTAGGATAAGCGAATTCCGACGAGTCAGGGGCTAACGTCGACCGCGCGCCGCCGGGTGTAGGGCACCACTTCCAGGTGCCTTTCAGCCAGATGGCTCACCTTCAGCTGTCGCCAGTAGTCGGCCGTCAGCAGGTCAGCGTGATGGCGCAGGAATTCCTCCCGCAGGTCGCCCCGCAACCCGAGGAACTCGAGGAACTGTTCCGGGAAGACATCGGTGGTGCCCACAAAGAACCAGGGCTCCGCCCGCATCTCGTCTTCGTCATCCCGGGCCGTGGGCAGGTCCCTGAACGTGCACTCGGTGACCAGGCACAGCTCGTCGTAGTCGTAGAACACCACGCGCCCGTGCCGGGACACGCCGAAGTTCTTCAGGAGCAGGTCCCCGGGAAAAACGTTGCTCAGCGCCAGGTCGCGGATCGCCTGCCCGTAGTCACGGATAGCCCGGCGCGCCGCGTCCGGGCTCGCCTCCCGTATGAAGACATCCAGCGGCTTCATGCGCCGCTCCATGTAGAGATGACTGATGATCAGGTCGTTGCCGTCGAGCCGGCAGGTGGCCGAGGACGACGTAAGCAGCTCTTCGAGAAGTTCAGGGGCAAAGCGGGCCTTTGGAAAGCGCAGCTGCCGGAACTCCTGGGCATCCACCAGCCTGCCGACCCGGTCGTGCTGGAAAACAAACTGGTACTTCTCCATGACCTCTTCCCGGGACGCCGTCTTCGGCTCTGCGAAGCGATCCCGGATCACCTTGAAGACGAGCTCCGACGAGTACAGCGTGAAAACGATCATCACCATGCCCCGAATGCCTTCGGCATGCACGAAGGAGTCGGTTGACCTCGCCAGGTGGCGAAAGAGGCTGCGATACCGCTCAGTCTTGCCCTGCTTGGCCCGGCCAAGCACCGTGTAGATCTCGTCCACCGGCTTGCCCGGCATGATCGCGCTCAGGTAGCGCACGGCAGGCTCTACTGCCGGCAGGTCAGCGTGAAAGTAGGACCGGGAGAAGCCGAAGAGAGGGCGGACTTCGTACTCGGACATCATCACCGCATCGGCCACGATGCCGCTGTCCGGGTGCGCAAAGGCGATGATCAGTGGCAGCGTCCAGCCGTCCCCCGCGACCTTGCCGACCAGGAACGCCCGGGTTGCCCGATAGAACACCGGCTGGAGAACTTCGAGCTTAAGGCCCTCCGTGCTGAGGAGCCTGGCGCTGAGCACGGCTGCAATCTCGTCAGCAACGAAGTGAGCCGCTGCCGATGGATCTGCGTAGTGCCGGGCCCAGGGCGCGCCCGACAGGAGGTGCTCGACGGCGGCCAGCAGTGGAATGCCCGGTCGTGCCGCACGCACCGGTAAATCACCCGGCTGGGGGGCCGAGTGGCTCTCCCCTTCCTCGTCGGCCACGCTGGCGAATTCCACATCCCGGTTCATCCCGACGGTCTTGAACACCTTGCGGGTGAGCGAGTTGAAGAACGTGGCATCGAACTTGCGATCGGGGCACGTAGCTATCAGGCTGGCAAACTCTGCCTTGATCTCGCGCCAGGTGGACTCCTCGGCGATGTGCCGGCCCAGGCGCCCCACCAGGTCCGCCAGGCACTTCTCCACGCGACGGTCGTAAAGCTCGATCCGCTCTACCGCATCACGCTGGCCGAGCTGCCACTCCCGCTCCACGAACCGACGCTCTGCCCGGCGAGTGATCGCCCGGAAGGCGTGGTTGTAGTCCTCGAAGGCGCCAAAGATCTCGGCTGCGGTCCGGCGTGACAGCTCCTGAACCATGACTGCCGCGCTAGACCCGTCCATCCTGCAGTTTCCGGCGCTGACGCATGGGGAGACCGTTAGTGGCCATCGGGGCCATGGAACTGCTCGGCTTCCGTGCTGCCCTTCATGGCCGTCGTGGACGCGTCGCCCGAGATCACGGTCTGGACGGCATCAAAGTACCCGGTGCCGACAAACGCCTGGTGCTTGGCGGCGCGGAACCCGTGCTGCTCGTTGGCAAACTCCCGTTCCTGCAGTTCGGAGTACGCGTGCATGCCCGTCTGCTTGTAGGCCCGCGCCAGTTCGAACATGGAAAGGTTAAGGGCGTGCCAGCCGGCCAGGGTGATGAACTGATAGCGATACCCCATGTCGGCAAGCCGCTCCCGGAACTCCTTCAGCTTCTCAGCGGGGAGGTTGGCCTTCCAGTTGAAGGACGGAGAGCAGTTATAGGAGAGCAGCTTGCCGGGAAACTTCGCGTGGATGGCTTTGGCAAAGCGCTCTGCCTGGGCCAGATCGGGCTTGGACGTCTCGCACCAGAGCAGGTCGGCATAGGGTGCATAGGACAAGCCGCGGTCGATGGCCTGGTCGAGGCCCGCGCGAACTTCGTAGAAACCGTCGTTGGTCCGGCTGCCGGTGAGAAACTGCTGGTCGCGCTTGTCGTAGTCTGCCTGGAGCAGATTAGCGGCATCTGCATCGGTGCGGGCTATCAGCACCGTCGGGACGCCCATGACATCGGCAGCGAGCCGGGCAGCGACGAGTTTGTTGATCGCGTCCTGGGTCGGGACCAGAACCTTGCCGCCCATGTGGCCGCACTTCTTGGCGGATGACAGCTGGTCCTCGAAATGCACACCGGCTGCGCCGGCCCGGATCATGGCCTTCATCAACTCGAACGCGTTCAGGTTGCCGCCAAAGCCGGCCTCGGCATCAGCGATGATCGGCGCCAGCCAGTCGATCTTGCTGTTGCCATCCATGTGGTGAATCTGGTCCGTGCGGAGCAGAGCATTGTTGATGCGCTCCACCATCTTTGGCACGGAGTCCACGGCGTAGAGACTCTGGTCGGGATACATGTCGCCGCTGCTGTTGCCATCGCCGGCAACCTGCCAGCCGGAGCAGTAGATCGCCTTCAGTCCGGCCTGAACTTCCTCGACGGCCTGATTGCCGGTCAGGGCGCCCAGCGCGGAAACGACCTTTTCCGAGTGCAGAAGGCTCCAGAACTTCTCCGCGCCGAGCCGCGCAATGCTGTATTCGATCGGGACCGAACCCCGCAGCCGGACTACGTCCTGCGCCGAGTAGGGGCGGGTAATGCCCTGCCACCGGGGACTGGTAGCCCAGTCGCGCTGAATCTGTTCTGCTGAATTGTTGCTGGCCATGGGCATGCTTCCGGTTGCGTTCAGTGAGTTTGAACTCTACGATAAATCAGAGCAAAATTTCACAATAGAAATTTCACACTGTAAATTTCACAAGCTAATCCTGGTCGCAATCCATGTCAGGTCTGCTGCGCAAGAGTCACTTTCTGGGGGCAAAGATCCGCAGCCTGCGGAAGCGCAATGGGCTGACCCTGCAGGACCTTTCGGCGCGCTGTATCCAGGTGGATGCCGCCGTGGCCCCCTCCATTTCCTACCTCAGCATGATCGAGACCGGGCAGCGCATTCCCTCGGCCGCCCTCCTGAAGCTGCTGGCGTCTGTGTTTCAGAAGGATGCCCGGTGGTTTCTTGATGAGAACCCCGAGGTTGAGTCGCCACCCCTGGGCAAGGCCAAGGGCGGCGTCGCGCGGATTCCCCTGGAGCCCGGCTTCCTGTTCTCCCGGGAGCTCCTCGAGGCGGCGATCCCCGAGCTGCTGGCCCAGACCGGAACGACGGGTCGTCAGTTTGCCCACCTGCTGATCCGCTCCTACCAGGAAATGGCCCGGAACGACTTCCCTGACCTGGAGCGGTCAGCTGAGGAAGTCGGGGAGCGCCGGTTTCCCCTGTCAGTGGATGACCTGATGCGCCTGTGCAAGCGCCACGGGGTTGAAACCCACTGGTTCGACCGCAAACCCCTGCTCGCCCGGGACAACGACCGGGAGGTGCGCAGCATGGTCCGGTCATTTTTCGAACCCCCGTCCAGCATTTACATGAACCGGCAGCTACAGAAGGATCCAGCGCGCCTCAAGTTCGATCTCGCATCGCACCTGGCCCACAAGGTGCTCCACGGCGGCGACGGCCTGAAGTCGGCCCACGCCACCGGCGGCGAGATGGGCGGTAGCCCGACGGGAGCTGAGCAGAACACCGGGGGCATGAATGCCCAGGACGTGCTGTATGCCTGGCGGGACTTCGAGTGCAGCTTTTTCGCCGGCGCCCTGCTCTGTCCGAAGCGGCCTTTCCGCCGCTTCCTGGCCCGGGAGAATTATCAGGTGGAAGCCGGGCGCCGCCTCGAGCTGACACCTGCCGTGATCATGCGCCGGATGACGGCGGTGTCGCCCTACCCGCACTGGCACTTCTTCGACGCCTACCCGCCCGGCTTTCTTCGGGCTGTCTACCGGGGCAACGGGATACCGCTGCCCTGGGGAAACCTGGCGATGGTTTCCGACCCCTGTCCCCGGTGGGCTGTGTTCCGGATGCTGGAGCAGGCCCGCACTTCCCAGCCAGCATCACAGATCTCAGTGCTCATGGACGGCGATCGGTCGCTGCTCTACTGCTGCCACTCCGTACGTACCAAAGACATGGCAGGAAACCCCCATGTGCTGTCCGTCGGCGTTGACCTGGTCCCCGCCCTGGAATCCCAGGGCATCGACGCGGAAGACGTGGTCCGGCAGATCGGGCAGGCGTGCCGCAGGCACGCGGGGCAGGCCGCCGTGCCGGAGAAGGCTGCCGAGGCCATTCGGCTGGTCGGCAGGGTACTGAACATCGAGTGGATCGGCACGGCGCTGGACTCCCCGGCGAGTGTGATCTGCCCGCGCAGCACCGCCTGCCCGCGGACGCCACGCTGCGATACCACCAGCCACCACCCCTCCCGGGCCGCCGAGATCAGCGACGTGCGGCAGGAGATCCTTGATCAGATGTAGGACGGCATCGCAAGCAGGAACTCTGCTTCGCTCGCCGTCAGGGGCGTAACCGACAACCGGTTGCCCCGACGAAGGATCTGCATCCCGGCCAGTTCGGGGTGCTGGCGGAGCGCTTCCAGAGCCAGCGGGGACCGGAGCCGACTCTTGAATCGCACATCTATTGCCAGCCAGGTCGGCGTCTCCTGCCGGCTCCTGGGGTCGAAATACTCCGACGTCCGCTCAAACTGGGTCGGATCGGGGTACGCCGGGCCAGCAACCGTCATGGTGCCAACGATGCCCGGCTGGTCACAGCTCGAGTGGTAGAAGAAGGCCAGATCACCCTTCGCGAAGCTGTCCCGGAACATGTTGCGAACCTGGTAGTTACGGACGCCGCCCCAGCTCGTCGTTTGGTCCTTGTGCAGAGCATCGATGCCGTAGACCGAGGGTTCGGACTTCATTAGCCAGTACTTCATCGGCGCGAGTATATCCGGCGCATTTGAGGAGTCGGCCCACTAGGGTCATGATGCCGCAAGGCAACGCTGGGGAAAATCAGATGCTCGGCCGACTGCAGGACCTGATACTCCGGATCTCGAGGACCTGGTGGCTCTATGGCGCCGTCCTCTTTCTCTTTATTGGTTCACTCCAGGCGCTGATGCGGATCGGGAAGCACTTCCCTGCCTACGCGGGGGGCGCGGTGCCCTTCGACCTGCAGAATGATCTTATTGCCGGGGAGGTCTACCCGCAGCTGGCGGGTTACACAGACCAGGCCAGGGAGCTCTACTACGCCTTCACCCTGATCGACTACGCTTTCCCGTTCTTCGCCGGGCTCTTCATCACAGCCACCGTAGCTTTCGCGCTGCGAGCCAGTCTGCCCCGGCTCTATGCCGCTCTGCTGGCGCGCAGGCTGCTGCTGGTGCTGATGCTGGCTACCGCTTTTGACTGGCTGGAGAACGTGACGGCGCTGACGACTATCGTCCTGTACCCGGCCGAGGTCAGCTGGCTCCCGACGCTGCTGGTGGTCGCCAAGAAGTGCAAGCTGGCCACCCTGCTGGTCAGCAACGGCACGATGTTCGTCGCCGTGCTCTTTGCCGCTGGCCACTGGCTGGTGCAGCGGCTCCGCCGCTAAGTCGCTGTAGCCCGCTCGATAGCGCGGGACTTCAGGCCGAAGCCGGCGACTGCCAGTAGGGCGGTCAGGCCGCCGAGAATCAGCAGGGCCAGCTGATAGCCCGGGGTGCCGCCACCCTGGGAAGCCGCAACGCCGCCGATCAGGGCCGCACCGGACAACTGGCCCACTGCCAGGAACACGGTGAGCAGTCCCTGGGCGGTGCCGCGATCAGCAGGTAACGCCTCATTCAGCACGATGTAGCGCAGGGGCGCGCCAAGCAGAGCGGCGAAGCCAAAACCGCCAATGATGCCGCCGACCACGAACAGGGCGACGGTGAGTTCCGTCAGCGCATACATGAGCGCGCCAACAGCCACCAGGGCCAGGCCCATCTGGACGATGACCCGGGACCCAAGCACATTCAGCAGCCGGCCCATGAGCGGGGCACCGATCGTGGTGGCCAGCACGGACGGCAACATCAGCAGACTGGCGTTGTAGTCGGTGACGCCCAGGGCTGCCACGGCCAGTGCAGGAAAAAACGCGGATCCGGCCTCCAGAGTTCCTGTGCCGACTGCAATGGCACCGGTCAGACGCATCTGCAACGACCCCAGCAGGCGGGGTGGCACGATCGGGTCAGCCGCACCCCGCTCGACGCGCCAGAAAACCGGGGCCAGCACCACGGCCAGCACGGCGAAAGGCGCCACTGGCAGCGACGTCAGGCTTGCCAGGAGATGGCTGCTGTCAATCTCAGTGAAGACGATCGCCACACTGCCCAGCACCGCTGACAGCAACAGAGCGCCGGCCGCATCGAAGGGCTTCGGCAGCGCGGTCCCGGAGCCTGGCAACAGGCGCAATGCCTGCCAGATGAGCAGCGCGACGATGGGCAGGTTAATCAGGAACAGCCAGTGCCAGGAGAAGCGCAGCAGGACACCACCCAGGATAGGACCTATCAGGAACGCGATACCAAAGACGGCCCCCAGCAGCCCCAGCGTGGAACCCCGCTTCTCGGGGGGAAAGGTGTCGCCGATGACGGCGCTGGCTACCGGAAATATGCCGCCGGCACCCAGCCCCTGGATCGCGCGGCCTACGAGCAGGACTTCAAAAGAAGAAGCGGTCGCCAGAATGAGGGAGCCCAGGCCGAACAGGGACAGGTTGAGCACGTAGATCGCACGGCGCCCATACCGGTCGGAAAGCTTGGCCATCAGGGGCGTGCCCATCAACTGGAAGAGCACGTAGATGTTGAAGATCCAGGCCAGGGCCCGGGTGTCGATGCCCAGATCGGCCTGAATCGCCGGAAGGGCCGGACCAATGATGGCCAGGTCGAGCGCGCCCATGAGCACGCCGACGAAGAGGATCAGAAGTAGTGGTCTGAGATTAGGCTCGTTCACATGGGCTTATTGGCTCTGGGTACGTGCGCATTTTGCGCCGTCTTTATGACGCTATCCACCCATTGCGTAAACCTCGGATTCTCAATCAGACCCTTCTCGGCAAAGGTGTATTGCAACCCGCGCAGGTCCGTCTTGATGTGCTGTTGCACGCCGAAGCTGGCAGCTGCAATCGGCACGACGAGCACCTTCCGCCCGCTCTTCGTGGCCTGCTGGATCCAGCTGCGCAGTTTGCGCACGTTGGATTCGCGCACCGGAACTATGGCGTCATCCTGCAGGTTGATGATGCGCACGTCGGCAAACTGCTTCTTGGCCTTCAGCCGGTCCACATGGGCCTGCAGGATCTTGAGGTCAGGACCGTTATCTGCCGAGTCTTCGGGCCCGTGCCCGACGATGATCAGCACCTCATTGGCAGGGTCAGTGCTGATGGACTTCGCGCTGTCGTAGAGCATCTCGGTGATCAGCGGGTGATCATTGAAATGGCCGGCCCAGACGAACTCGACGCCCGGAGCCTCCACCTTGGGCACATCCATATAGCTGGACTCGGGGTACATGCCGAAGATGTACTGCCAGTGCCGGGTGAGCGAGTTGTACTTGGTGGTGGTTCCCTCGTCGACGAGGATTATCCGCCGCACGCCGCTCCCACGCAGGTCATCCACGGCTGACTGGAGGTGCGCCGAACTCATCATGGACATACCGAAGCCAATTGCCGTCGGGGTCTTCCTGGACATCGGCACGTAGGCATCCCGGATGAGCCGGTCGCTGTTCTCGCCCACACCGTGGGTCAGGACGAGGATACCCGTCTTGCCCTTAACCTTCGCATCGCTCACATACCACTCGTAGTCGGGGCCCATCGCGTGCATGTTCATGTCAAGTTCGCGATCCGTGAAGCCACGGTAGAGGGCAACCTTCGCGCGCAGGGCCTCGCGCATCTCCGGCGTCATCTCGTGTTGCTTGTTATACGACTCGAGGCGCTTGCCCTCTGCGTCCATAGCCGGCACTGCGCCGCCATGGTGGTGCGCATGTTCATCCGCTGCGGAAACACTGGCGGCCGCCAGAACCAGCCCAAGCAATCCCAGGGAAAGGGTGCCTCGGACAAGACGAGGGAAAATCATGAGCAACTCCTCAGCATTCCAGGACCCGCTCGACAGAGCGGCGCAACTCCCGCTTGACCGCGGTAGAACTCTCGAGGCGCATGGCCTGCCCCGCCGCGGCTTCGACCATCCCCCTGATCAGGGCCGCAACCAGACCCGCATCCCTGCGCTTGCCCCGCAGGATCTCCCCGATCGAGCCTTGCAGGACAGCGGCCGGGGCCTCGTGCAGTTCCATCAGTTTGGCCCGCAGTTCAGGCGCGTCACTACGGATCTCGGCGATGTGCTCCAGCGTCGCGTGGGCGGGACTGGTCGCGATGTCGATCTGCATGTCCAGCCAGGCGCCGATCCGTTCGACGGGATCCGGATGCAGGTCAGCGAGACTCCGCATCTGTTCCACATACGCGCCCATGTCGCGCTCGACACAGGCCAGCAGGATGAAGTCCTTGTTGCGGTAGTAGCGATAGAGGGAGTTGCGCGCCAGGCCTACTGCCCGGGCAATGTCATCCATGTCGGTCTTGCGGTAGCCGTTGGTCCGGAACAGTTCGGTTGCCGCATCGAGTATGCGTGCGGTCTGCGCTTTCACGTGCTCTTCGATGCTGGCGGCCTCAATGCGCGGCATGGGAAACCTCAACCTCTTTAAGGCGGCCATCTGCAATGTGTACGGCCCGGTCGACATACATCAGCATGTCCGGGTCGTGAGTCACCATGAGCGCTGCAACCTGATGCTCGTGGCACTGGCCCCTGAGCAGGCTGACGATCTGCTGGCCCCGGGACTGGTCGAGCATGGACGTCGGTTCGTCGACCAGCAGCAGGCGCGGCGACGACATCAGCGCCCGGGCAATGCCCACCCGTTGCCGCTCGCCCCCGGACAGTTCCGCAGGCCGGCGCCGGCTGCGGGATTCCATACCCACCTGCTGCAGGAGAACCATGGCCCGGTCGCGATCGGCGGCCCCTGGGGTCGTGCCCCGCAGATGCACGGTGAGCAGCAGCTGGTCCAGGACGGTCAGGGAGGGCAGGAGATTTGATTGCTGGAAGACGAAGCCGATACTGTCGCGCCGGACTCGCGTGAGCCCCTCGCGATCCAGGGTGGTAATTTCAGTGTTACCGACGTGTATGCGTCCGGACGTCGGGCTGCGCAGCCCGCCACAGACCGCCAGCAGGCTTGACTTGCCGGAGCCCGACGGTCCCACCACCGCCAGTAGCTCTCCCGGGGCAACGTTCAGGCTCACGTTGTCCAGGGCCCGGACCTGCTGATCCCCGTCACCGAGCACCAGGGACACCGACTCCACCCGCAGGCTCATCGGTCTCTTCCCAGGGCAATAAGCGGCTCCACGGCTGTTATCCGGCGAATCGACACCGCACCGCCAATGAGGCCGGCAGCCAGGAGGAACAGGGCCGAAAGCACGACTGTCGCCGGCTCGAACTGGAAGGGCGTACCCGCCTCCGCCGTCGCCTTGAAGGCGATACCCGACAGGACCGCGAGACCGACGCCGACGGCCAGGCCGCCCAGCAGCAGGACCAGGGCCTGACCCAGCGAGTCCCGCAGCAGGTAGCCGTTGGACGCGCCCAGCGCCTTGACGAGGCCGATCTCCGCCGTGCGCTGAATCGTCCAGATCAGGAAGAACGCCCCCAGCAGCACTGCCGACGTCACCACGAGAAACGCCTGGATAGCGGCCACTGTGAAGACTTCCACCTGGTAGGCGGGGGAAGTCTGGAACGATCCTTCGCGGGTCAGGGTGGTGGTGCCCAGATCAGCATCGGCTGCCGCAATCTGCTCCGGCGTCATACCGGGCTCAAGATCGAGGGCCACCGCGCTGGCAAAGTCGAACACCACGTCCGGCAGCTTCTCCCCGGGTGGTGCACCACCCGGCGGGCCGTAAGTCGCCTCCTGCCACTTGCGCAAGGTCGCGAAGAGGATCGGCGCGTGTTCGTAGTTTCGCTCGTCGGCAGTCACCCCGATGACCTGGAGTTCCGTGAGCACCCGATCCAGGGTGATGGTGTCGCCGATCTTTACCCCACGGTCCGCCAGCAGGCGGGAGATCACGACCCCGTTCTCCTCGGCGCCCAGCCTGGCCCCACTCGCTACGGGCACATCCAGAAAGGAGCCGGGCTGGACCCCCCAGAGCACGAACTCCAGGGGTTCGTCGCGCTGATTCCGGCCGTTGAAACTCGTGTGCCCCAGAGGTTCCGCATGACGGACACCAGGCAGGGACTGCCAGCCCTCCCACATGGCCCTGTCCACCAGACTCGAGCGAAAGGTGGGGCGGTCATCGTACTGGAAGGAAAAATGGGTAACGGGCGCGGCGATCAGGCCTGACACGTTGTTGGAGATAAGCCCCCCCGAGAGACCGGAAAGGAACGTCATCAGGTAGGCCACCAGCGCCACGACCAGGCCCATGAGCAAGAAACGGCCTTTGGCGTAGGCAAGATCCCTGAGTGCTATAAACATGAGCCTGCTTTTGCCGACGAGATGTCGATATAGTGGAGACTTAGCGACGAATAGTCAAGTTTTGTCGCCAACTAGCCGGGCTCCGGGCAGGGGTATCACCGGCGCGATGGCCCGCCGGAAACAGACTGACGGCTTAACATTTGGTGTATCCTCTGCGCGCCTGCCGGCCGTCAGCAGGCTTTACAGAGGGATGGGATCCGGTGGCGGTGGGCCGCTTCTTTCGGACGGGGTGTTTCGAAAGAGTGCTTACTGAACACTGGCTGGCCGTTTTTCAGGACTATCGAGTCTGGCCATTTAGAAAATTGTGTACACAGGAGAACTAACGATGAGCACTACAATTCGTCAGGCATGGCTTGTCCTGCCAATGGCGCTGGTAATGATCGCTGGCTGCGGTGGCAAGCCCGCCGACAAGGCTGTCGAAGCCGCCGATTCGGCCATGGACAGCGCTTCCCAGGCTGCCGACGCTGCCGGTGATGCGGCTGGCGCTGCTGTTGATGCGGCTGGCGCTGCTGCTGACGCTGCCGGAACGGCTGCTGAAGGCTCTGCCGATGCCGCTGCCGCCGCTGCTGCCGGTGCCGCCGACATGGCTGCTGGCTCTGCTGCTGACGCGACCGACGCGGCCGGTGCCGCTGTCGAGAGCGCTGGTGAAGCCGTGCAGGACGCTGGCGAGGCGATGCAGAAGAACTAATTGACTGTTTCTCAGTCAATCGACCAGGACAGGGGCCGCGTATGCGGCCCCTGTTTTTTTCGGCCCTGATTTTCTGGGTCCTGCCTTCATTTATCCCTGATATAGTTTTCCGATGAAGTGGCTGCGCTTCCTCGCCTTTGGCCTGGTCGGCATGCTGGCAGTCGGCAGCGTCGCTTTTCTGGTGGCGGCCTGGGTCTATCGGGACATCCCGGCAGAAGAACTCGAAGCCAGGTACACCACCCCTGCTTCCAGATTCCTCAACGTGGATGGTGTGCGCATCCATTACCGGGATGAGGGCAGCGGCCAGCCGCTCGTCCTGATCCATGCCAACTTCGGCAGCCTGCTGAGCTGGGACAGCTGGGTGGATGCCCTCAAGGACCAGCACCGAATCCTGCGCTTTGACCTGACGGGCCACGGGCTCACGGGTCCGGACCCGTCGGGTGATTACAGCCTGGAACGCGCCGTGCGGCTCACGGAGCGCTTTGTTGACGCGCTCGGCCTGACCCGTTTCGCCATCGGCGGCACGTCCCTTGGCGGCACCGTCGCGATGCACTATGCGGCGGCCCATCCGGAGCGGGTTGAGCGCCTGATACTGCTCAGTCCCGGCGCGCTTGAAGGGCGGAGCCAGCAGAAGGCTGGCCGCAGCGTCCCGCCCATTGCCAACATCCTCAAGTACATCACGCCCCGTGCCCTGGCCGCCTACATGCTGAAGAGTCGCTTCGGTGATCCCACCAAGGTGGACGACAAGCTCATCGACCAGTGGTACGAGATGTGGCTGCGCGAGGGCCAGCGCGCCGCAATTCTTGCCCGCCTGCGCACCTATTCGAGCGCTGATCTCGAGACAGTTACGGCGGCGGTCCGGGTGCCCACACTGATACTCTGGGGGGAGAAGAATCCCCAGGCACCGGTCGGGCAGGCAGAGGAGTTGCGCAAGATGCTGGTCAATGCCCGCGGCGGCCAGATCATTACCTATCCGGGCGTGGGACACATGGCTGCCGATGAGGCCGGCCCGGTTATCGCCAGGGACGTCCGCGCCTTCCTGGACACCGGGAACTAGGCAGACGTGCGGTTCTCCCAACCCTTTCCGGCCCCCCTGGCTCTGGTGCTGACCCTGCTCGTGGCGCTGGTCAGTGGGCCGTTATCTGCCCAGGCAACGTCAGCGCAGCCGAAGCCGACAACTCCGCCAGGGAAAGAGTCCTCAACCTGGAACGCCAGCACGATTCCCGCCCCTCTCCGGCCGCCGACTGCCGACGGCTCACTCTCGCTTCGGGTGTACGGGTCCGCCCAGGACAGACTCCCGCCAGCTACTCAGCCCTGGCGGGCCGACGAGGGCTACGCGGTGGACGTCAGCGCCGTCATGACCCGATGTGAGGACGGCAGTCTGGTGATCACGGCACTGGTCATCGGCGGTCAGCTCACCCCGCTGGACAACCGCTGCCGGTCGGCCAGCGAAAGCAAGCCCGCTGCGACTCCGCCAAGCTGCGATGCAAAGCGCTGGAACTGCAAAACCAGCGAGGCGCCGCCCGCCAACTGACGGGCGGCGCCGGTCGCGGGCGGGTGTCACGGCTTGCTATGCTCTTCCCAGAGCTATTCCCCAAGAAGAATTGTTGCCACAACCTGGAGGCCTCCCATGCATCATCTCGTCCGTACTGTCCTCGTCGCCGGTCTGGTCGCCGCCTTTTCGGCTGGGGCGACCGCCGCCACCGCACCTGCGGATGCCATCAAGTACCGGAAAGCGGTTATGGATGCCATGGCGGCCCACGTCAGCGCGTTTGTGCTGATCAACTTCGGCAAGGTCGACCAGCAGGAGTACCTCAAGTCCCATGCGAATGCGCTCGCCGATCTCGGCGCCCAGGGCAAGGTGCTGTTTCCGGCGGGGACGGATACAGGCGACACCAATGCGCTACCGCTGATCTGGAAGGAACAGGAGCAGTTCAACAAACTGATCGACCAGCTGGAAACGTCGTCCGCCAGGCTGCGGGATGCCGTGGCCGCCAATGACAAGCCCGGTGCAGCGGCTGCTTTCAAGTCCCTGGGCGAGTCCTGCAAGGGTTGTCACGATCGCTATCAGAAGAAGGATGACTGATTGATAGCCCCGGTGCCGGGGCACCGCCACTGGCCCGGGAACCGGCACTGGTTAGCAGCATTCGTGCTGCTCCTGACCAGTCTGGAGGTGCACGCGGACCTGGCGGCGCAGATCGAGCGGGGCCGCTACCTGGTTCATGCCGGTGGCTGCCTGACCTGCCACACGGCGGACCGGCCGGACGCCATTCCCCTGGCAGGCGGCCGAGCCTTGCTGACCCCTTTCGGCACTTTCTATGCACCGAACATCACCCCCGATCCGGTCACCGGCATCGGCGGCTGGACGGATGCTGATCTCGGCCGTGCTCTGCGGGAAGGGGTGGCGCCCGATGGCAGCAACTACTACCCCGTCTTTCCGTACCCCGCCTACACCGGCATCGAGGATGCGGATGTCACCGCTCTGGGGGCCTATCTCCGCAGCCTGGAACCCGTACGCCAGCAGGCCAAGGAACACGATCTGCCCTGGTACCTCTCCTCCCGCCTGGTGATGATGGGCTGGAATTTCTTCAACTTCAGTCCCGGGCGTTTTACCCCTGATCGCTCCCGGGATGCAGCCTGGAACCGGGGGGCCTACCTCGTCCGGCACCTGGGCCACTGCGGCGAGTGCCATACGCCGCGAAACCTGCTCGGTGGCCTCGACCACAGCCGCGACCTGGCTGGCAATCCCGCCGGGCCGGATGGCGAGAAGATTCCGGACCTCACCCAGGACCCGGCCACCGGCATCGGCCAGTGGTCCGCCGACGACATCGCGTTCCTCCTGGAGACTGGCCTGCTGCCCGACGGGAACTTTGCGGGTTCGTCGATGAGCGCTGTCATTGAGGACAACACGGCCAGACTGACGCCCGGGGACCGGCAGGCCATCGCCACCTATCTCAAGGCGCCAAGTCCCCGCTTGCCATAATCAGCTGCCGCTGCAGCGTGACGGGCGTCACGTTTCGTGGGTGTGGGCGCTGCTACATTGACGCGGCAAGACCCAAATAAAAAGAACAATCACAAAGGCGAGATGGCCATCGTGCTTCCCCAGCGCCTGGTTCCCGTGAATTGCGCCCAGCTGCAGTTCGGCATGTACGTGGCCGAGCTTGACCGGTCGTGGCTGCAGACGTCGTTTCACGCCCACGGTTTCCTTCTCAGCCAGAGCGAGCAGATCGAGGAGCTGCGGCGCATCTGCAGTTACGTCTATGTGGATCCGGTGCTTTCCGAGTACCGGGACAGCGAGATGTTTTACACGGGACTTACTGCGAAGGTGGAGGCCCTGTCTGCCTGCCACCCGCCAACAGCGCTCGCGCGGCAGCGGACGGAACTGCGCGCCCTGAGTCATGCGTTTGCCCAGGCCGTGCAGGGCATGCGCCGCTCCGAGGACCTGGTACTGACGCCCTTGCGCCGGGCCCTCGATCCCGTGGTCACCAGTCTCCTGGAGGACGCGGACACGATCCCCTGGCTGCTCGCCACCGAACTGCGGGTAGGATTTCTCTATCGCCGCGCGCTTGGTTCCGCAGTGCTCATGGCTCTGGCAGGCAGGCAGATTGGCTTTGAGGGTGCCTTTGTCCGGGAGCTGGCGCTGGCCGGACTGCTCCTGGACATCGGCAAGGTTTCAGTGCCCATCATGATTCTGGCGAAGACCACGCCCTTGAGCACCCATGAGCGTGGCTTTGTTGAGCGCCACGTCCGACGGGGCCTGTACATGGTCCGCTCGGCGTCGACGATCTCTGAAACGGTGGAGGATGCGGTTCTCGGTCACCACGAGCGCCTGGATGGCAGCGGCTATCCCCGCGGGCTCCGGGGCACACAGGTTCCGATTGCTGCCCGGCTCGCAGGCCTGGTGGACACCTACGATGCCCTGCTGCAGGACCGGAAGTACGCCCACGCCATGGCAGCCCACGATGCCATGCGTCTGGTCAACGGCCTGCGCGGCCGGAAGTTCGACGCGGCCATCGTCCGCAGCTTCATGCGGACCCTCGGCCTTTTTCCCACAGGTTCCTGGCTGCAGATTGCTGATGGCCGGCTGGGTATCGTGCGCCGGCAGGGCGACGACGAACCCACCCGGCCCCACATCGCCCTCGTGAGTGACAGCGCAGGCCGGCGCCTGCCCGCCGGGCCGGTCCTCTGGCAACCCATCCGTCAGGGCGACATCGTGCGGGTCCTGGAATCCGGCACGATCCGCATTCCCCAGCGCCAGCTCGATGAGGCGCTGGGCGCCGCTGCCAACCTGGCCGCCTGAGACGGGTCGAATCCGGGCCGGATCCGGCCGCGAAAGTCAGGCGTGATGCAGGAATCCCCTCCAGAGACTGGCATCAACGGTGCGTCCGCAGCGCTGGCGACCTTCCTCCGGCAACACCGCAACGTCCTCGCCCTGACCGGCGCGGGCTGCAGCACGGGCTCTGGCATCCCGGACTACCGGGACGTCGACGGGAGCTGGAAGCACGCCCGCCCGGTTCTCTACCCCGACTTCATCAGCAGACTGGAAGTCCGGCGTCGCTACTGGGCCCGCAGTGCGCTCGGCTGGCCCCGGTTCGCGACTGCCCGGCCAAATCCAGCCCACCAGGCTCTGGCAGAACTGGAGCGGCAGGGACTGATGGCCGGGATCATCACGCAGAACGTGGACCGCCTCCATCAACTTGCGGGGAGCCAGGCGGTCATCGATCTGCACGGCCGCCTGGACGTCGTGCGTTGTCTCGGCTGCAACGCTCGCCTGCCTCGCACCGGCTGGCAGGCAGAACTGGACCGGGAGAATCCCGGCTGGAGCGCCACTTTGGCCGAACCGGCACCCGATGGCGACGCCGTGCCAGCCGTCGGGGACTACGCGAGCTTCCGGGTTCCGGACTGCCGGCTGTGCGGCGGAATCCTCAAGCCGGACGTGGTCTTCTACGGGGAGGCCGTCCCGGCCGACGTGACGGGCAGCGCCGAGAGCAAGCTGGCGGCAGCGGATGCCCTGCTCGTGGTGGGCTCGTCCCTGATGGTCTACTCCGGATTCCGGCTGGTGCGGGCTGCCGTGGCAGCAGGCAAACCCGTGGTAGCCGTTAATCTGGGCCGCACCCGGGCCGACGACCTGCTCGCCTTCCACTGGCGGACAGACTGTGGGCGCACGCTGCGGGCGGTCCTGGACATACTCGCTCCCTGAGAGGATCCCCCATTGACGCCAGCTGGCGGCCCCGGTAAACAATGGCCGGGCGTTACCCGCTCACTGTGGTGCCGGGGTGCCTGCCGGGGGACACGGCCGTCATGCCTTCAACTACCATCAGGCTCGATAGCAAAAGCCTCTCCGGCCTGCTCGGCGATGCCTATGACGCCGGCCTCAACCCGACCGCCTGGCGCCACTTCGCGGAGGAAGCGGCCCATGCCTGCGATGCCCAGCTGGCTATCGTCGAGTATCAGGACGAGCACGATGCCCGGCGCTCATTTCTGGCGACGGGCGGCCTGAACGGTTTTGAGGAAGTCTTCGCTGCGGACTCGTCCAGGACCACTGACGACAACTACCTGCTGGCCATCCGCGGGCAGCCCGCCGGCACGGTTCGCCTGGGCAGCGAGGTGGTGCCAACCGAGGCCATGCGCAAGAGCCGCACCTACACGCAGCTGGCCAGGCCCTGGGACCTGGAACACTTCCTCTTCGGCGCCATCGAGTCAGCCCCGGGAGTCAACGCGTTTTTCTCCCTGTGCCGGACTGCCCAGGAGGACCCCTTCTTACCCGGTGACAAGGCGCTGATCCGCCAGCTCCTGCTGGGGCATCTGCAGCGCAGCGTGGCCCTGCACCGGAGCCTTGACGTGGCACGGGGTGGGAATGCCCTTCTCTCCGGCGTTCTGGACCTGGCCCGCTACGGGATCGTCCTGTTTGACCAGCGGGGCCGGCCGATCCTCCGCAACCGGGAAGCTGACACACTGCTGGCCACCGGCGACGGGCTGGCGCTGAGGGACGGCAACCTGCAAACCACCGACGGGGCCACCCAAACCCGCCTGGACAGCGGCCTGGAAACTGCCCAGCAGTCAGCTCTGGGCTGGTCCGTCGCCCCCCCGGCACCGGTGCTGGTCGGCCGGCGGGGGAGTCCCAGTCCCTACCAGGTGACGTTCTCCCCGCTCCGCCTGCGGGGCGACCGGTCAGGCCTGCCCTCCGGGTCGGCGGTGCTGGCCGTCATTCACGCCGGGCGCCACGGCAATGCGCCGGCATTACCGCCCGAACTCAGGGCCACCTACGGGCTTTCCCGTGCGGAGGTCGCCCTCTGTGCGGCCCTGCTGGTGGGCAAGTCCCTGCTGGAAGCCTCGGATTCCCTCGACATCAGCCGCAACACGGCCAAGACACACCTGGCCCGGATCTTCGACAAGACGGGGGTGCGCTCCCAGGCGGCGCTGCTCCGGCTGCTGGCCTTTGGCGCCCGGAACCAGGTTAACAATCCTTAAGGGCCCGTCCATCGGCGGGTCAGGCGGAGGCAGCTATTGTTCTCCCACTGATCGATGAGTCCCACCGTCCCCCCGGTCCGGACCCGTCTCAGCAGGCGACGACGTGCAGACCTTCGGGCCGGTAGCGCTAGCTTCCCCGGCCCGTTTTCTTTTGCGGGCCTGACTGTCGCGCCTCAAGGCGCTCCTACACTATGATCGCGCCCATGCGCATACTCGTTATCGAAGACGACGCCGGAGTGGCCAGCTTCATCGTCGGCGGCCTGAAGGAAGCCGGGCATACGGTCGACCACTCGGCCGACGGCAAGGAGGGCCTGATCCTGGCCACCACGGGCAACTACGACGCCCTCATCGTGGACCGGATGCTGCCCAACGTGGACGGGCTGACCGTGGTCAGGACGCTGCGGGCCTCCGACATCACGACCCCTGCCCTGATCCTCAGCGCGCTCGGCGAGGTGGATGACAAGGTAAAGGGGCTGCGGGCCGGGGCCGATGACTACATCGGCAAACCCTTCGCCTTCGCGGAACTCTTGGCCCGACTCGAGGCCATCACGCGCCGGCCGACGCGGGAGGGCAGCGACGAGATCACCGAGATCCAGGTAGGTGACCTGCACGTCAACCTGCTCAGCCGGGAGGTCCGGCGGGCGGGCCAGAGCATCGACCTGCAACCCCGGGAATTCCGCCTCCTCGAGTACCTGATGCGCAACAAGGACCAGGTGGTCACCCGCACGATGCTGCTGGAGAACGTCTGGGACTACCACTTCGATCCGCAGACCAACGTCATCGACGTGCACATCAGCCGGCTGCGCCGGAAGATCGACAAGGACTTTGAGCCCCCCCTGATTCACACCGTCCGTGGGGCGGGGTACCGGCTGAGTGAATCCGCTTAGGCTGATCCGGACTTCCACGTTCCAGCTTGCCTGGTGGTACATGGGGGTCTTCGGCGCCTCCGCGCTGGTGCTGATCGGCGTCGTGTGGTGGACCACCGTCGGCTACCTGGAACAGCAGACCAACGCCACGATCGAGGCGGAGGTCACCGGTCTCGTCGAGCAGTATCGCCAGCGGGGCAAGCGCGGCCTTGAGGCCCTGATCAGGGAGCGCATCGCCGTCAGCACCGGCGTTCCTACGGTCTACCTGTTTGCCGACCGGGACCTGAAGCCCCTGGCGGGCAATCTCGATACCTGGCCCGCGGGTGAGGCGGATGCCGAAGGCTGGTACAACTTCAGCCGCCAGGGTGAAGACGGCCGGCGCATCAGCGTGCGAGGCCAGGTCTTCGTGCTGAGTGACGGCCGGCACCTGCTCGTGGCGCAGGACCAGAGCCGGCTCGAAGCCACCCGCTCCCTGATCAATGAGGCCTTTCTCTGGGCCCTGGGGGGTGGTCTGCTGCTGGCCCTCGCCGGTGGCTTCCTCATGAGCTACAGCGTGATGCGTCGCATCGAGGCCATCAACCGGGCGAGCCGGGAAATCATGACGGGCAGACTGCAAAGCCGCATGCCGGTCCGGGGGATCAATGACGAGTTCGACCAGCTGTCCGAAAATCTGAATGCCATGCTGGACAGGATCGACTCCCTGATCGAGGGCGTGAAGTCCGTCGCGGACAATATTGCCCACGACCTGCGGACGCCACTGACCCGGTTGCGCGGGCGGCTGGAAAACCTGACGGAGCGGCAGGGGCTTGATGAAGAGCTCCGCGGCGAACTGACGTCCGCCATGACGGAGGCTGACCATCTCCTGGCCACCTTCCGGGCCCTGCTGCGCATCGCCCGTATCGAATCGGACACCAACGAGCGGGAATGGTCGGACATGGACCTGCACCCGCTCCTGCAGGATGCGTGGGAGCTCTACCAGGCCGTGGGCGAAGAGAAGGACATCGTGGTCCACCTCGGCACGGCGAGCGGCCGCCTGCGGGGCGACCGGGATCTGCTCTTTCAGGCGCTCTGCAACCTGCTGGACAACGCGATCAAGTACAGCGGAGCCGGGTCTGAGGTGCTGCTCGATACCACTGCCAGCGGGGATACGATCGACATCACGGTGGGTGACCGGGGACCAGGAGTTCCTGCGGCGGAGCGCGACAAGGTGCTAAGCCGGTTTTATCGGTCCGCCAGCGTGACGGGTATTCCCGGCAGCGGCCTTGGCCTGTCGCTGGTAAGCGCTATCGCGCATCATCACGGCGGGCGTCTCGTGCTTACCGACAACAACCCCGGGCTCCGGGCGACCCTGCATCTGCCAGCACTCCCGCCCGCGGAGGCCACTCCTGTTCCCGAACTGGCCTTCGCTGGCGCAAGTCCGTAGGCTTCAGTGCGTCCTTAACCTGAGGAATATTCCATGGACCGGTTTCTCGTCAGAGCGCTCGTGGCTGCCCTCGGCCTCTGGATAGCGGACGCTCTCATCAGTGGCATCAGCTTCGACAGCGCCGCGTGGTTGCTGACTTCGGCAGTGGTGCTGGGCGTGATCAACGCGATCGTCCGGCCGCTGGCCCTGATCCTGACGCTGCCGATCACACTGGTGACGCTGGGGCTCTTCATCCTGGTGCTGAACGCCGGCATGCTCGGACTGGCCAGCTGGGTACTGCCGGGCTTTCACGTGGCCGGTTTCTGGCCTGCATTCTGGGGCGCCATAGTTGTGAGCCTCGTGAGTGGCCTTGGCTCCTGGTTCTTTGGCCCCAGGGGCCGCATTGAAGTGAACGTCCGCCGGGGCTGATCAGGCGACCGAACGGCGGCGGGCGAAGTCGCGGCGCACCCGCTCTTCCATAACCCGGGCGGCCCGCTCGAAGGAAATGTTGCGGTACGCAGCGTCATGCGCAAGCCGGCGCAGACGCCCTGTCAGGTATTCCCTCAGGTAGGCCCAGCGAAAGCGCCAGGTACCAAGGTCGCGATACTGCTGGACATGCACGAGTTCGTGGGCGAGCAACGCGAGCAGCTCCGGGTCAGCCTCGTCCTGCCAGCCGGAAGCCAGATAAACGCGGTAACGATCCGCGTAGCCCCGGGGCCGGCCGCGCACGTAACGGGGCACGCCGTTGTAGAGACGAATCGCCTCCAGATCCAGCCCGGGAAAGTAGTGCAAAAGCCTGGCCCGGAGCATTGGCGGCAGAGGTGCGCCCCGGGGGCCGGTCACCGGCTGATTCATTCAGGCGTCGCTCACTCGGCCCGGAGTGAGTCGACGGGATCCAGCCGGGCGGCGCGGAGCGCCGGCAACACGCCCGCGATCAGGCCAATAAGCAGCGCCACGATGACAGCCAGTCCCATGTACGGCCAGGCCGGACTGACCGGCAAGGCGGGAACCAGCACCCCGAGCGCGGCGATGCACGCGAGTCCGAGCAGAATGCCGCCGATGCCGCCGATGCCCGCCAGGAGCAGCGACTCGCCGAGGAACACGTCCCGGATCTGGCGGCGGCGCGCGCCAATCGCCTGGAGCAGGCCAATCTCCGCCGTCCGCTCCCGGACCGCGATGGTCATGATGGTGAAAATGCCGACGCCGCCAACCAGCAGGGAGATGCCACCGAGGGCCCCCACTGCAAACGTCACTACGTTCAGCACTGAACCCAGCACGTCCAGCATCTGCTGCTGGGTGGTAATCGTGAAGTCCTCGCCCCCATGACGTGCAATCAGCACCCGGCGAATCGACTCGACGACTTCGTCCACCGGGGCGCCCTTCTCGTACATCACGTCGATCTCGAAGAGACCTTCGCGGTTGAAGAGCTCCAGGCTCTTGGCCACCGGGATGTAGACCGCGTCATCCAGGTCGAAACCGAACATGGTGCCCTTCGACTCCATGACGCCAATCACGGTGTAGCGCTGCCCGCCCACCCGGATGCGCTCGCCGAGCGGATTGCGCGAGCCGAACAGCTCGTTGCGCAACTTGCTGCCGAGAACGGCGAAGGACCGGGGCGTATTGGGATCGTCCGGCGGCAGGAATTTGCCGAGGGCCACCCGGAAAGACAGCGCCTCAGTCAGCTCATCGCCGGTCCCGCTGACGATGGTCTTGCGTTCGCGGCCGCCACCTTCCACCGAGCCACTGCCCTGCACCAGGGGCAGCGTCGACCTGACGTAGGGCAGCCGCTTCAGGGCCTCGGCGTCCGCCAGACTCAGGGGCCGCGCTGAATTCAGCACGCCCGTGGGCATGCCAAAGGTTTTTGCCTTGCCCGGATTAACGGCGATGATGTTGGTGCCAAACTGGGTGAACTGGGCCACCATGTAATTGCGCAGGCCCTGGCCCATCGAGGTCAGCAGTACGACGGCCGCCACCCCGATGGCGATCCCCAGCGCGGTCAGGCCGCTGCGGAGCTTGTGGGACACCGCTGAGGTTGCGGTGAAGCCGACGATCTCTCTGGCGTTCATTGGCTGCCCATCACCGGCGACCAAGCGCTGCGACAGGATCGAGCCCGGCCGCGCGGCGTGCAGGCAGGATGCCGAAGAGCATGCCGCAGCCCATCGCCAGCAGGACCGCACCAGCCACGGCCCAGACCGGCGGATGGAAGGTGAATTCGGTGTAGAACTGAGCCAGCGCGAGGAGGATGCCGTACCCCGCGACCACGCCAACGACGGCGCCCAGCAGCGCGAGATAAATCGCCTCCGCCAGGAACAGGCCGAGAATCTGGCGACGACGGGCGCCCAGGGCCTTGAGGAGGCCGATCTCCTGGGTACGCTGACTGACGGCCACCAGCATGACGTTCATGATCAGCACACCGGCGACCAGCAGGCTCACCGCCGCAATACCCCCCAGCGCCCGGGTCAGTGTGCCGAGGATGCCATCGAAGGTCTGGAGAACGGCATCCTGGGTCACGACGGTCACGTCTTCGTCGCCCCGGTGGCGCTCCTTCAGGGTCTCGACGATGTACCGTCTGGCCGCAGGCATCGCGTCCCGGCTCCGGGCCTGAACGATGATGCGAAAGAGGGCTGGCGAGTTGAAGATGCTCTGCGCCATCGCCACCGGCATCAGCACCAGCTGGTCCGCGTCGACCATGACGGACATGCCCTGGGGCGCCAGAACGCCGGAAATGCGGCAGCGCCGGTCGCTGACGCGGAGCCAGCGTCCCACCGGGGGTTCGCCGCGAAAGAGTTCCCGGCCAATGGTGCTGCCGACGACGCAGACGGCGGCCTCCCGGTCCATGTCGCCGGCGGGCAGAAATTCGCCGCTCGCCATCTGCCAGCCGCGAATCTCCCGGAAGGCAGCCGTGGTCCCCATGATCGTGACATCCCGCTCCAGCGAACCGGAGGACGCGGCCGCCTCGCCCACGATGACTGGCGCCAGCATGTCGATGGCCGCGCTCCGCTCCAGGGCGCGGGCATCCCCCAGCGTCAGGTCCCGGGGTGTAGCGCCGCCCAGCATGGCCGCTCCGGCACCAGTGGTTTCCGTCCGCCCGGGCAGGACGATCAGCAGGTTGGTACCGAGCGAGCGGAACTGATCCGTGACGTACAGACGGGCCGCTTCGCCGAGGCCCGTCAGCACCACCACGGCGGCAACGCCGATGGCCGTCGCGAGCAGCATCATCGCCGTGCGCAGCGGGTAGCGGAACAGGGCGCCAAGGGCCACCCGATTCTGGTCGGCAAACCTCATGCCGAGGAGTCCCGGACGATCTGCCCATCCCGCATCAGCAGCCGGCGGTTGGCCCGTTCACCGATGGCAGGATCGTGGGTGACCACGATCAGGGTCAGGCCCTGGGCGTGCAGCGCCTCCATGATCTTCACCACCTCGCCGCCGGCAGCACTGTCCAGGTTGCCCGTTGGTTCATCGGCCAGGAGAATCCGCGGCTGCATGACGACGGCCCGGGCAATGGCCACGCGCTGACGTTCACCGCCGGAGAGCTGGTTAGGCCGGTGATCGATCCGCGGGCCCAGCCCCATGCGCTCCAGTGCCGTCCGCGCCCGGGCGCGGCGGTCTGCGGTCGGCATCCCGGCCAGCATCATCGGCAGCTCGACGTTCTCAAGGGCACTCATCCGCGCTATCAGGTGAAAGATCTGGAAGACGAAGCCGATCTCTTTCTGGCGCGTATCAGCCAGGCGATCGTCAGGCATGGTGGAGGTCTGCACGTCCCCGAGCCAGTACTCGCCGGCGGTGGGCCGGTCGAGCAGTCCCAGGATGTTCAGCAGGGTGGATTTGCCGGAACCCGACGGGCCCATCAGCGAGAGGTACTCCCCCGGGGCAATGCTCAGGTTCACGCCGTCCAGCGCCCGCACCAGCTGATCGCCGACTTCAAAGGTGCGGCTGAGACCCGTCAGGCGGATCAGCGGACCGGCTGCCGGCCCGGGCCCAGGATCGGGGCCAGGGTCACTCGCGGACGGCAGCGACGCCATCGGCCACACCCTCGCGATCCACTGAAGTCACCACGAGTTCGCCAGCCTTGAGGCCCGACCGGACCTCAGTGTATTCCCAGTTGGCGACGCCCTTCTCGATGTTCCTTGACTCCAGAATTCCGGTGCCGGAGTTCAGGACGAGGACCCGTTTGCCCTCGAGGAGCGCCTGGCTGGGAATACGCAGCACGTTTTCCCGGTTCTCCAGAATCACCTCCACGTCGGCGCTGTAGCCCGGCAGCAGGTTGTACTTCTCGGGATTCTCGATCTCGGCTTCGACCTCGACGGTGCGGGCCTGCTTCTCCGTATCGAGCACATAGGGCGCCACCCGGCGGACGAAGCCGGGAAAGCGCTGGTTGGGAAAGGCGTCCAGGGAAATGGACGCACGCTGGCCGGCCTTCACCGCAGGCGCGTCCACTTCATCGATGGGTGCGGAGATGTACAGGCAGCTGCCGTCAACCAGATCAACGGTGGGCGGCGTGGGCACACCCACGGGCGACGGCGTGACGAACTCACCGACCTCGCCGTTGATTTCCGCGACCACGCCCGCGAAGGGCGCCCGCAGGATGGTCCGCTCCAGCTCGGCCTTGGCCACATCAATGCGGGCCTGGCTCACCTTCTCCTGGTCCCGGGTGGCGTCGCAACCCGCGGCCCGGGCATCGGCATCGCCCACGGCCCGTTCCGTCTCGCCTTCCGACACCAGGTTCTGGGTTCTCAGCTGGCGAATACGGGTGGCGTTCTTCGCCGCGACGCTGGCCGTGGCACAGGCCTCCCGGGTGCGGCTGCGGGAGGCGACAGCTTCCCGCTCCGCCTGGGACACCTGGGCGCGCTGATCCAGATTCCAGAGTTCGAGCAGGATGTCGCCCTTCTGGACCTTGTTGCCTTCCTTGAACGGGAGCCGGGCAATCTGGCCGCCCATCGGCGGCGCGAGTCGGGCCCGGTCGCAGGCATCCACGGTGCCGGCCCGGGTGTTGGCCACCGTCGCGAGTACCGCGCCCACCTTGACCTCGGCGAGGGTGACCTGAACGGGCTTAGGCCGGGAGAGGTACCAGGCCACCAGGGCGGCGGCCAGGACCAGGGCCAGCAAGCCGGAAATGCGCACGCCGCGACTACTCACGTCAGCCCTACTCCCCGGGAAAAAGTGTCGGGCGAAGTATAAGGGCCGGCGTGCTACTGTTCATCCGTACAGCTACTGATCTTCGCGAGGCTCCGGCCCTTGTCCCTGCCACCGGGTTCCGTCATTCGCGGTCGCGGCGTTGCCGCCCGCCCCGCCGGGCGCTTTGCGCGGGAGGCAACCCGCCCGGAACCGGCGGACGACGACACGCCAGTTGTCGCACCCGAAACCGAACTGTTTCCGGAGAAGATCCGCAGCATCATCTCCCGGAACCAGTCGCCGGATATCCCCTTCGAACAGTCGGTCAATCCCTACCGGGGCTGCGAGCACGGCTGCGTGTACTGCTACGCGCGACCTTCCCACGCCTACCTGGACCTGTCGCCCGGGCTGGACTTCGAGCAGAAGATTTACACCAAGCCCGAGGCGGCCGTAGTGCTGCGGCGCGAACTCTCGAAGCCCGGTTACCGCTGCTCGCCCATCACGCTGGGTGCCAACACCGACGCCTGGCAGCCGGCAGAACGGGAACTACGCATCACCCGCCAGATCCTGGAAGTGCTCGGGGAGTATCGGCACCCGGTGAGCATCATCACGAAGTCGGCGCTCGTGGAACGGGATCTCGACCTGCTGCAGGATCTGGCGCGGGACAACCTGGTGCACGTGCTGGTAAGCGTGACCACACTGGACGACGAGCTGAAGCGGCGCATGGAACCCCGCACTGCCGGCCCGCGGCGACGCATCGAGACGATCAGAAGATTGAGTGCCGCGGGTATTCCCTGCGGCGTGCTGGCCGCGCCGATGATTCCGGGACTCAACGATCATGAGCTGGAGAACATTCTGGCGGCGTCGGCGGACGCTGGCGCCCGATTTGCAGGCTACGTGTTGCTCCGGCTGCCCCACGAGGTAGAGCCGATCTTCGGCGAGTGGCTACAGACGCAGTACCCGCTGAAGGCGGCCAAAGTTTTGAGCCTGATCCGCCAGGTGCGGAGTGGCGCCCTCAACGATGCGCAGTTTGGCAGCCGCATGCGGGGCTCTGGACCGTTAGCCGCCCTGCTGGCCCAGCGGTTTGCCGCCGCCTGTCGCCGGCACGGGTTTACGCGGGAGTCGGAGGCGGCGTTGGATACGACGCGGTTTCGGGTGCCGGCGGGGCCGGGGACCCAGCTGGATTTGCTGGGCTGACGAATGGGGCATAATGGCTTTTTATGAAGCTAATAGATTTATTTTCATACTTTATAGCCTTCTTTAGACCTATTACGCAGAAATACTCTATGGATGTTTTCAAAGCCTTAGTGTAGTCTTTCAGCTTCAATAGCTGCTCTTAGATCTACACATGCCATCCTCAAATACGACAGAAGAACTGGAAGCCCAGTTAGGCCTGCAGATCCGGGCGCTGCGCCTGCGCCGGAATGTGGACCAGCAGGCCCTTGCCGAGCAGGCCGGCGTGGCCCTCAGTGCCCTGAAAAACGTCGAGTCCGGGAAAGGGTCAACGCTCAAAACCCTGCTCAGAGTACTCCGGGCGCTGGACCGCCTGGACTGGATCGCCAGCCTTGCACCCACGATCTCCATCAGTCCGCTGCAGATGCTGAAGCAGAAAGCCCCGCGGCAACGCGCGTCTTCCCGCCGGACGACCTCGACCGTCGGGCGCTGACGACACCTCCCGTTCCCATGTACCGGAAGGTCAGCGTCGTCGAGGTCAGGATCTGGGGGCGCCTCGTCGGCGCCCTAGCCCGGGACCCGCGGCTTGACTACTACGCCTTCGAGTACGCGCCGGACTTCATCGCCGCCGGAATTGAACTGGCGCCGCTGACCATGCCCTTGTCGGCGGCAGGCAACGCCTTCATCTTCACCGACCTGCCAACCGCCACCTTCCAGCGCCTGCCCGCCATGCTGGCGGACGCGCTGCCGGATGATTTCGGCAATGGCCTGATCGACGCCTGGATGGCCACCCGGGGCATCAGCAAGGAGGCCATCACCCCGCTGGACCGGCTGGCCTACATGGGCAAACGCGGCCTGGGTGCCCTGGAGTTCCGCCCGGTGCGTGGGCCCACAGCGAAGACCAGCACGGCGGTGCAACTGTCGCGGCTGGTGGAAAGTGCCCGTCAGGCGATTCATGGCGAACTGAACAACGAGCGGAACGCGAGCGCAGCCCTGAAGCAGATCATCCAGGTGGGCACTTCCGCCGGCGGCGCCCGGGCCAAGGCGACCATCGCGTGGAATCCGGTCACCCACGAGATGCGCGCCGGACTCTTTGAAACGGAGCCGGGCTTCGAGCACTGGCTGCTGAAATTCGACGGTATTGGCAGTGACCGGGAACTGGGTTCAACACAAAGCTACGGCCGCATCGAGTACGCCTACGCCCTGATGGCCCAGGCGGCGGGAATCCACATGGCCCCCTGCCGGCTGCTGGAGGAGAACGGCCGGGCGCACTTCATGACGCGACGCTTCGACCGGGACGGCAACCAGAAGCTCCATCTGCAAAGCCTGTGCGGGCTCCGCCACCTGGACTTCAGGCAGAAAGCGACCCACGACTACAACCAGTACCTCCAGACGCTGCTGGAGCTGGGTCTTGGGCCAGACGCACTGGAGGAGGCCTTCCGGAGGATCGCTTTCAATGTGCTCGCGAAAAACTGCGACGATCACACGAAGAACTTTGCCTTCCTGCTGCCTGAGGGTGGCCGCTGGCAACTCGCGCCCGCCTACGACGTGACCTTTGCCTACAACCCCAAGGGCGAATGGACCTACCAGCACCTGATGTCCGTGAATGGCAGGTTTGCCGGCATCACGCGTGACGATCTGCTGACGGTTGCGGACCGGTTCGGCATCGGCCGGGCCACCCGTATCCTGACCGCCGTTCAGGAGGCGATGGCTGCCTGGCCGGAGTTTGCCCGGACGGCGGGGCTTGCGGAGCAGGACGTACGCCGGATAGGCGGGGAGCACTTGCGGGTTTGAGGCAGGGTGGGGCTGTAGAGCCGCGGGCCTAGCTATGGGGCATCAGTGTGTCAGGGCCGCGCCACGATCCGGAATCGCACCCGCATCTCATCCTTGACGGACAACAGCCCGCCCATCACCGTAAACGGGGTCAGGCCGAGCTGCTCGTGGGTCACAGTGAACGCACCGGTCGCCCGCAGGTCTTTCGTGCTTTGCTCAACCCGCACCGGCACCTGCAGGTCATGGGTCTGGCCCTTCACCTCAATCGCGACGGTCATGATGTAGTCAGGTCCGCTACCCGTGACCTTCTGGCTCTTCAGCCGGATCTCGGGAAAGCGGGCGGCATCCAGTAGCGGTTCACTCAGCAGGTTTTTGCTGGTGCCGCTGATCGCGTCCTCATCCACGGCGCCAGGAAAGTCCTCGCCCTCCTCTGCGCGCAGTGCCGTCTGGTCCACGGATAAACTCGCGACGGGCAGCACCAGGCTGACCCGCGGCTCTTTACCCTTGTCGCCGAGCAAAACGTCGCCCTGGAGCAACCGGCTGCTCAACACGTGATTGTGGCCAAGCCGCGCCATGGGTCCGTCCCGATAGACGAGCACCCGCACCTCGGAATCGGCGGGCACCACGCGATAGCGGGTATAGCCGGCCGGGACTTCCAGACTGACCGACGGCGTGGCTCCCTGTTCACCCGGGGGGCTGGGCGCGGGCTCCCGCACGGGACGACAACCCGACTGGAGCAGGAGCAGGGCCGCAAGGAGCAGCAGGCCGGTGGAGCGGCGGGAGGATTGGGCTGGCGAGAGCGGCATGGGCCCGCAACCTGGCGGAAGAGATGGCCAGTATTACCCGAAGTAGTCCTTCGGATCGAGGCCAAAGGCCCCGGGTTCCAGGCCGCGTAGAATCCAGCGGGCCTCGTCGCTATCGCCACCCGCGGGCCTGGCCTTGAGATCCAGCAGTGCGTGCCGGCTCACGGGGGTCTTGGCGGCGGTAAGCAACAGCATCAGCTTCGGTCGCAGCCGCTGCACCCGGTTCTGCTCGACCACGACGGCCACTTCCCCGGTGTTCAGCTCCACCAGCGAGCCGGTGGGAAACATGCCTACCGCCTGCACGAACTGCTCCACCAGCTCCGGCTGAAAGCCCAACCCGGACAGGGCGTTCAGTTCACGCACCGCGTCGTAAGCGGACTTGGCGGGCGCGTAGGGCCGCTTGGTCGTCATGGCGTCGAAGCAGTCGATCAGCCCGGCAATGCGCCCGAACACGGGCACGTCCGCGCCCTGGAAGCCCTTCGGGTAGCCCGAGCCGTCATGCCGCTCGTGATGATGCTGGATCATGGCGAGCACGTCTGCATTCAGGCCGAGTGCGTTCTTGACCAGGTCGAGGCCGACAGCCACGTGTTTCTTGACGATGGTCCGCTCGACGTCATCCAGCGCACCCGGTTTGGCCAGAATGTCCGGCGGCAGTTTCGCGTTGCCGAGGTCCAGCAGCATGCCGCCTAAGGCCAGCGTCTCAAGGCCTGGCCGTTCAAAGCCCAGATGGCGCCCCAGGATGACTGCCCACACCGCACTGCCGATGGAGCGCTGGGATCCGGACGTCTCACGTTTACGGAGACAGACCAGCCAGGCCATGGTGTCCTGGTTGCGCAGAATGCTGTCGATGAGGGGGCCGGCCGCTACCTTTAAGCGCGGCGAGTCGAGCCCCCGCCCCTGCTGAAACTGCTCGATGACATCCTGCAGAACAGCGGCAGCCGTGTCGTAGGCCAGCGCCGCCTTCGGCGCTTCAAGGCGGGTGGGAACGGCATTCCGGTAGTGCTTCGTCTGGAAAAAAGTGGCGAGGGTGCCCGTCCGGTCGAGCCGGGCCAGGGCATCGACGAGGCGGCGCGTGAGACTGGGCCGCATGGCGTGTTCCAGGCGAGTGGCGGGGGCGGCCAGGGACTGGGTGTATTTCTCCGCCCTGCTGCGCGCCTCTATCACCTTCTTCTGCGGCACGGAGCCCTGGGTTGCGTCCACATAGACGTGCTTGCAGAAATTCCGCAGCAGCCGCAGCTCCTTGTCGTCCCGGATCTCGAAGCCCTTGAAGAGAAACGGCGTTTCCAGCCACGGGCGATCGAGCTGCGCCACATACATGCCGCACTCGAGGTTGGACGTTTCGATCTTGAGCCGTTTGAGAAGCACAGGCAGACCCTTGCGGCCGGCATCCGGCCGGCAGGCAGGCAGGCACATTGGCCATACTAGGGGTCGGTTCCCGCAGCCGTCGGGCGGCGGTCACACTTTTGTGACCGTCAGACGGCGCACTTCACGCCCGTGCCACCCAGGCCGCAATAGCCGCCCGGGTTCTTGGCCAGGTACTGCTGGTGGTACTCCTCGGCGTAGTAGAAGTCCGGTGCCTTGAGGATCTCGGTGGTGATGGGGCCGTACCCGGCCTGGCGGAGACCGGGTTCGAAAGCTGCTTTGGAGCGCAGTGCGGCGTCCCGCTGCTCGTCATCGAACCAGTAAATGCCGGAGCGGTACTGAGTCCCCGCGTCGTTGCCCTGGCGCATGCCCTGGGTGGGATCGTGGGCTTCCCAGAAGACGGTAAGCAGTTGCGAGTAGGTGACCTCCTGCGGGTCGTAGACGACCAGCACGACTTCGTTGTGCCCGGTTTGTCCGCTGCAGACTTCGTCATAGGTTGGATTCGGGGTACTCCCGGCGGCGTAACCCACCGCCGTGGAATAGACGCCGGGGACCTGCCAGAACTTGCGCTCCGGACACCAGAAGCAGCCCAGGCCAAACACCGCCTGGCGCAGGTGGGGAGGAAACGGGGCCTGCAGGGGGTTGCCATTGACGTAGTGCTTCTGGGGAACAGCCATCGCCGTCCCACGGCCCGGCAATGCAGCACTGGCGGACGGAATCTCCAGGGATTTTTTGCGGAGCCACATTGGACATACTTCGCGGTGAGGTTGAATTCAGATTGCCATAGTGTGGCATTGAGAGGTACCGGGTTTGGCATCATGGAAATTTGCGGGCCAAAATCCACTTGCCAAAACCCGGACCACAGTTAAAATTTCCGAC
>JANNXJ010000033.1:0-6648 GCA_031409515.1 Gammaproteobacteria bacterium
GCGCGATCCAATATTGATCGCGCCGGTCGGCGCTCCTACAGCCGCTCTTTAGACGGTGGCGCGGAGGGTCTTGAGCGCGTTCTGCTCAATCTGGCGAATGCGCTCGGCAGACACCCCGTGGCGTTTTGCCAGGACCTGCAAAGTGATCTTCTTCTCGGCGAGCCAGCGGGCTTCAAGAATTTCCCGGCTGCGGGCATCAAGGCCAGCCAGGGCCGCGTGCAGGCGATCAGCGCCCTGATCCCGAAAGTCATCGGCCTCTAGGGCGTCGGCCGGATTGCTGCCTTCGCTGGTCAGGTACATCGCGGGCGCGAAGGAGGATTCGTCGTCAGCGTCGGGCGCCGGATCGAAGGTCACGTCCTGACTGGATAGCCGCTGTTCCATCTCGCCCACTTCCTGGGCGGTAACGCCCAGGTCTTTGGCGATCACTTCGCGCTCGGCCAGAGAAAGCCAGCCGAGGTGCTGCTTGGAGCGGCGCAGATTGAAAAAGAGTTTGCGCTGGGCCTTGGTGGTGGCGATCTTTACCAGCCGCCAGTTGCGCAGGACGTAGTCGTGAATCTCAGCGCGAATCCAGTGCACGGCGAAAGACACCAGGCGCACGCCCATGTCGGGGTCGAAACGCTTTACGGCCTTCATCAGACCCACATTGCCTTCCTGGACCAGGTCGCCCAGCGGCAGCCCGTAGCCCAGGTAACCCCGGGCGATGTGCACGACAAAGCGGAGCTGGGAAAGCACGAGGTCCCTGGCCGCATCGAGATCGTTGTTGTCCTTCAGCCGCCGGGCGAGCGCTGCCTCGTCGACGTGGTTCAGGACGGGCACCTGGCGAACGGCCGAGATGTAAGCGTCCAGACTGCCCATGGGGCCGGCCAAGGCCAGCTCAAATGGGCTAGAAGACGGTCTTGCAACGAGAGCAGCAGTACTCATAAAAAGCCTCCTGAGAACAATCCTAGCACTCGACCTCTTAGAGTGCTAACGACCGGATCAGTTTCAGGCCCAGCCTAGGCTATCTTTGGCTGTATCGCGGCAAGGTGGCGCGCCACCGCTGTCCAGGCGCCCCCCCAGCCGGCCAGCACCCCCCCCGCCAGGACCGCCAGAAGGCTGCTGCCCGTGGCACCGCCCAGCTCAAAACTGCTCCCATAGAGCCCGGCCAGCCTGGTGATCGGCTCGCCCAGAGCCCAGAGGCCAATCAGGAGGATCAGCATGGCTACCACCCCGCCGAGCAGTCCGTACCAGAGCCCGAGGTAGAGAAAGGGTCTGCGCACAAACGCGTCCGTGGCCCCCAGCAGTTTGGCGACCTCGATCTCTGCGGAGCGATTCTGGATATCCAGGCGGATCGTATTGCCCACCACGATCACGACGGCAGCGATCAGGAGGCCCCCCGTGATGAGGCCAAGCCGCCGGAGGAAGTCGAGCACTGCACTGAGTCGCTTGGCCCATTCCAGATCCAGTTTCACCAGATCCACGCCGTTCGATTTCTGGACCTCTGCCCCGAGTTTCTCGAGCGCAGCGCCGTCCACCGACACCAGCGGCCTGACGACCAGCGTGTGGGGTAAAGGGTTGGCCTCCAGCGCTGCCAGGGCCCCCGCGAAGCCCGGGTCCTTGCTGAGTTCCGCCACAGCGGTGTCGGCCGAGATGACCCGTACCGACTCCACACCGGGCATGACCCGGAGCTCCCGGGCGAGAGCCTCAGCCCTGTCCAGCCCAATGCCGGGCGCCAGGTACACGGAAAAATCCCGGACGTCCGCCCAGCCACCGGCCAGCGTGCGGCCTGACTGCACCAGGACGCCCAGCGCTGCCGGCAGAGCGAGTGCGATACCGATCACGGTGACGGTCAGCGCGGTCGCCACCGGATTGCGCGACAGAGTGCCGAGGGCGCCGACGGCGTTTTGCGCGTGCCGGTTGAGCCAGCTGGAAAGACTCATGGGCTGACTGCTCCGGTGTTCTCGGTCAATGGCGCCAAGGGACTCTCCAGCACCTGACCGCCAGTCAGCGTGATACGCCTGGCGCCAAAGTGCTCGACGAGATGCAGATCGTGGCTGGCAATCAGCATGGTCGTCCCGACTTCATTCAGTCGTTTGAACAATGCCATCACTTCCAGGGCCAGGTCCGGATCCAGGTTGCCGGTGGGCTCGTCGGCGATGAGGACTTTGGGGCGGCTCACGATTGCCCGGGCAATGCCCAGGCGCTGCTGTTCTCCAGCAGACAAGGTCCGCGGCGGGTAGCGCTCCCGGTCAAGCAGGCCGACCTGATCCAGTGCGGCCCGAACGCGCCGGCCAATCTCCCGCTGTCCGGTGCCCGTGATGATCAGCGGCAACGCGACGTTCTCATAGGCGCTGCGATCAGCAAGCAGCTTGTTGTCCTGAAAGACCATCCCGATCTGCTGCCGGTAGCCGGGGATCTCCCTGTCCTTCAGCTTGCCGAGGTTGCGGCCGTCCACTGTCACGTTGCCCCGGGTGGGATGCTCGATGAGGGCGATAAGCTTGAGAACCGTGCTCTTGCCGGCGCCGGAACGCCCGGTAAGGAAGGCGAGCTCGCCGGCTTCCACGTGCAGTGAGACGCCCTTGAGGGCCTCCCGGGCGCCGTCGTAGCGCTTGGTGACGTTGTCGAAGCGAATCATGTCCTGCTCATGTCTTGTGTGTCGCGAGTTTCGGCAGCGTTCCGGTCAATGCGGCCGCAAACTCCCCAGCGTCGAACACGTCCAGGTCCGCTGCCTGCTCGCCAATGCCGATGAAACGCACTGGTACCTTGAGTTCACCAGCA
Source organism: Gammaproteobacteria bacterium (assembly GCA_031409515.1). Taxonomy (GTDB): domain Bacteria; phylum Pseudomonadota; class Gammaproteobacteria; order Steroidobacterales; genus SHZI01. The sequence continues at coordinate 2,758 of JANNXJ010000033.1, forward strand.
AGAGTAAGCAGTACGCCACCCTTGCCGCCGGCATCGAGCTTGGTCATGGTGATTCCCGTGAGGCCTATTGCCTCATGAAACTGCTTGGCCTGCGCAACGGCATTCTGGCCCAGGCTGGCGTCGAGCACGATCATGGTCTCGTGGGGCGCCGTGGGGTCGAGCCGGCGGAGAACCCGGACCACCTTCTGCAACTCCTGCATGAGGTGCGCCTTGTTCTGCAGGCGTCCTGCAGTGTCCGCCAGCAACACGTCGTAACCCCGGGCGCGAGCCGCTTCAAAAGCGTCGAAAACCACCGCAGCCGGATCGGCCCCGGCCTGCTGGGCGATGACCGGCACCTCGTTGCGTTCCCCCCAGACCTGCAGCTGCTCGATCGCTGCGGCCCGGAACGTATCGCCGGCAGCCAGCATGACCTTGAACCCGTCATCCTTCAGGCGGCGGGCCAGCTTGCCAATCGTGGTCGTCTTCCCGGAACCGTTGACCCCGACCATGAGGATCACGAAGGGCCGGGGGCTCGCCGGTATCACCAGGGGTTCTGCCCGGGGTTGGAGGACTTCGGTCAGCGCCTCCCGGAGCAGCTGGCGGGCGTCGTCAATGCTGGCCACGTTCCGCCCACCGGTCAGCCGCTGCACCCGGCGGATGATGTCCGTCGCGGTCGTCTGGCTGACATCCGCCCCGAGCAGGTGGGTCTCGAGCTCGTCGACCGTCTGCCCGTCAAACTTCCGGCCCACCAGCCAGTCCAGCGCCGCACCAAGGCGGAAACGAGGCGGACTTGCAGGCGTGGCCGCTGCAGTTTGCCCGGGCGCTTCGGCAGAGTCCGGGTCTTGCCCGGGTTCTGGTCCGAGCAGGCGCTCTTTCAGGCGAGCGAAAAAGCCCGGCCGGGAGCTGTTCCCGGAATTCGTGTTCGCTGGCATCGGGACATGTTAGCTAAACTTCAGGGATGCCGCGCAGACAAACCTCCCCAGGCAGGCAAGGCCCGATGGGCAGCGTCCGGATCATCGGCGGGGAATGGCGTGGCAGACGGGTTGAGATAGTCACCGGCGGTGAGTTGCGGCCCACACCCGACCGGGTGCGCGAGACCCTGTTCAACTGGCTCATGCCCCTGCTCCCCGGCGCGCGGTGTCTCGATCTCTACGCGGGGACCGGTGTGCTCGGCCTCGAGGCGCTGTCCCGGGGTGCTGCCGAGAGCTGGTTCGTTGAGCGGGACCCGCGCGCCGCGGCCGCGCTTGAGGCCATGCTGCTGCGCCTGGGTGCTCAGGAGACGGCGGGCGCGCCGCCGGGCCAACCGCCGGGCCAGGGGATGGGCCAGCCGACGGGCAAGGGCCGGGTGCTGGCCACCGACGCGAAGCGCTGGCTCAAGACGCCCCCCGTCGCGACCTTCGATGTGGTCTTTCTCGACCCCCCCTACGCGGCAAACAATCTGGCTGACTTGTGTACACTCCTCGCCCGCGGCTGGCTCGCCGCGCAAGCCTGGGTCTACCTCGAAACGAGCCGCAGTCAGTCGCTGCCGGAACTGCCTCAGGGCTGGCAATGGCACCGTGAATCCCAGGCCGGTGACGTGCGCTATGCACTGGCCAACGTCAGGAGTCCGCAACCGTGAGTGTCGGTGCCATGTACCCGGGGACTTTCGACCCCGTCACCAACGGCCATCTGGACCTGGTGCGCCGGGCGGCAAAGCTGTTTGACCGGGTGGTCGTCGCAGTGGCGGCCAGTCCGAACAAGACTCCCATGTTCACCCTGGAGGAGCGCATCGGCATGGCGCGAATCGCGCTCGCTGACGCGCCGAACATTACCGTGGATGGCTACGCTGGCCTTACGGTGGATTACGTTCGCCACCATGGACTCCGGGTGATCATTCGTGGTCTGCGCGCCGTGTCGGACTTCGAGTACGAATTCCAGCTGGCGACGATGAACCGGCACCTGCGCTCCGAAGTGGAAACCATCTTTCTTACGCCCGCGGAGGAGTACACCTTCGTTTCGTCCACCTTCGTCCGGGAGATCGGCGTGCTGGGTGGCGACATCTCGCCCTTTGTCCCGCCGGGAGTCGCCACGGCCCTCGCCCGCAAGCGCGCCGAACTCGGCCTCTGACCGGCAATCCCGCCCGCTCCCGCCATGCTTCTTTCGCGTCGTCTGTGCCTGCTGCTCGTTGCCCTCGTCTGGGCCATGCCAGTCGCGGCGAAGGCTGCGCGTGCCGCAGCCCAGGCCGGCATTGCTACGGCCCACCCGCTGGCCACCAGAGCTGGAGAGGACATTCTCGCAGCAGGGGGCAATGCCTTCGACGCGGCCGTGGCGATCAGTGCCGCACTGGCAGTGGTGGAGCCGACGGCTTCCGGTCTCGGGGGCGGCGCCTTCTGGTTGCTGCACGAGGCCAAGAGTGGCAGGCAGATCCTGGTGGATGCGCGGGAGGTCGCGCCCGGCGCGGCCAGCCACGATATGTACCTGGATGCGCAGGGCCAGCCCCGGGCCGGGGCCACGCTCAACGGGCCCCTCGCGGCTGGTATTCCCGGCGAACCGGCCGGCCTCGTGCATCTCGCGCGCCGTTACGGCCGCCTGCCGCTGGCGAAGACCCTGGCACCCGCGATCCGTTACGCGGAAGAGGGCGTCGAAGTGACGCGCGCCATGGAGCTCGGCCTCAGGTTTCGCGCCGCGGATGCGCGCAGTTCGCCAGCCTTTGCCGCGCTCTATCTGCCCGGGGGCAAGCCAGTGGTCGCTGGCGATGTCCTGCGCTTTCCCGATCTCGCACGCACCCTGCGGCGACTGGCGGGGGATGGCCGTGCCGGCTTCTACGACGGTCCGGTGGCGCAGCAGCTCGTGGACGGCGTCCGGGCGGCGGGCGGCATCTGGACCCTGGATGACCTGGCGCGCTACGCCGTAATCGAACGGCAGCCGGTCCGGACCGGGTATCGGGGCATGACCATCGTGTCAGCGCCACCGCCTTCCTCCGGGGGCGTGGCCTTTGCCAACGTCTTCAACATTCTCGGTGGCTACGACTTGGGAGGTCTCGCAACCGTTGACCAGAAACACCTGACCATCGAGGCGATGCGCCGTGCTTATCGTGATCGCGCGATCTATCTCGGCGACCCCGCCTTCGTCACCATGCCCCTGGACCGCCTGCTGAGTCCCTTCTACGCAGCAGGCCAGCGCACCTCGATCCTGCTCGACCGCGCTACGCCGAGTATCCAGCTGTCCGGGCTACTGCCAGAAGCCGGCGAGGGGACTAATACCACGCATTTCTCGGTACTCGACCGGCGTGGCAACCGCGTGGCGGGGACGATGAGCATCAATACCTGGTTTGGTTCGGCGTTCATCGCGCCCGGTACCGGCGTCATCCTGAACAACGAGATGGATGATTTCTCCATCAAGACGGGTGTAGCCAACGGCTTCAATCTGATCGGAGCCGAAGCCAACGCGATCGCGCCCGGCAAGCGCATGCTCTCCAGCATGTCGCCAACTTTTCTGGAGAGCGAGCGGGGTGTCGCGATTCTGGGCACTCCAGGTGGCAGCCGCATCATCAGCATGGTGCTCATCGCCGCCCAGGCCTGGGCGGACGGGGCTGATGCCCGGCAGATGGTGGCGCTGAAGCGCTACCACCACCAGTATTTTCCGGATGTGGTCGTCTACGAGGAAGGAGCCTTAACGCCCGAGGAGCAGGCGGGTCTCGAAGCGAAGGGCCACAAGCTGGAACTGAGCTCCCGAAGCTACGGCAACATGCAGGTCGTCACCTGGGATCGGGCCACCGGTCGCGTAGAAGCGGCGTCAGACCCCCGCGGCGCTGGCGACGTCACGGTGTACTGAGAGGCACTACTGAGAGGCACCGGGTTTGGGGGGTGGGGGATGGTGTGGGGGTGGGCGCCGCCGTTGGGAGAAGGGTAAACCGGGGGGGGGGGGGGGTTG
>JANNXJ010000034.1:0-39551 GCA_031409515.1 Gammaproteobacteria bacterium
GACTGTCCTGCCTTCCATCGGCGCCACAGCTCCGCTTTCTCCACATCCGTCAGTCCAGGTCGCCCTTCCTTCAGCATTGCCAACACCTCTCTCTGTTCGTACTAACATAAATGGTGTTGCATCGACCCATTGAGACCGCCCCCTGATTCCAGCACTTGCGGGGCTTCCCTCCCCTTTGTATTCTTTGGATACACATCAGAGGTGTATAGCCAATGCGCACCAACATTGTCCTCGATCCACAGTTGATCGCACGCGCCATGCAGAAGGCGGGCTCGACCACCATGCGTGAGACGATTGATATCGCCCTGCGCGAGTACGTGAGTAAGCCGGACTATGACGCACTCCTCAAGTTGGGTGGCAGCGACAGCATTGATACCGGCTACGATCCGAAGGCAGGCGACAGGCCGGCTCGGAAGACGGCAGAGGCAGCCGGAACCTATCGGGTCCGCAAGCGGACCCGGAAGCAGCCGGCACGCCGGTGATCGTCGACAGCTCCGTGTGGATTGCTCACCTGCGCGGAACGGGCTCGCCCGGCGCGCGCCGGCTGGCGTCCGCCCTCGTCCGACGGGAACTGATCCAGCTACCGGATATGGTTCTGCTGGAAGTGCTGCGTGGCGCCAGCAGCCACCGGGAGTTCCTGCGCCTCGAACGGGCGTTTCTGACGCTGCCCCGCTTTGTCCCGGCTGATCCGAGGCAACTGGCGCGCAATGCCGCGCACTTGTACGCCCGCTGCCGCTGGGCTGGCTTTACGCCCGGGAGCGGCAACGACTGCGTGATCGCCTGTTGCGCGATCGAGGCGGGGCAACCGCTGCTGCACGAGGATCGGGACTTCGTGCGGATTGCGCAGGTTGAACCCGCATTGGTGCTGGCCGGCTAAGGCCGATCCGGCAACGGCGCGCGACTCACTGGCGGCGCACCCGGTACGAACAGCGCTTCCCCCACGCCCTCTACAGAAGGACGACAGTTCCCTTCGCCGGTGGGGTTGTTCAGCTCGAAATAGCGGCGCGCCGCAAACGGGCCCGGCAGCGGCTCAAGTCGGCCCTGCTGCACATTGAACACCACCAGCTTCTCGTAAGGGTAAGGGCCCCTCAGATCACCGTAGATGCGGGTGTACACCCCATCCTCCCGGAGACTCACCTTGCGGGTGACTACGTCGCCAGCCATAGCCCGGTCCTGGTACAACATCTGGAGTGCACCGGTCGTGTCCCACCAGGTCTCGAAGACGGGCGCAGGCCCCACGTAGGGGCAAACCCCGTCCAGGAGCAGGTTGGTGCCGGGCGGAAGGGTGGGCGCCAGCTGACGGAGGCTCGCCATGACCTGCGTCTGGCGCTCGCTGGCCGCGACCCAGAAAGTGGCCACCGTATTGATGATCAGCACGCCGCTGGCACAGGTCGCGGCCAGGGTCGCGGCGAACACCAGTACCCGCCCGCGACCCGGCCGCAGGAGGGAGCTTAGCCACCCGGCGAGGCCGACGATCACCATCGCCAGCCCGGCGGACGACGCCATGGCCGTACGGTTATTGGCGCCGGTAGTTGATACGGCGGCATTGAAACTGGCAAAGAAGATGGCGTAGCCGGCAAAAAACAGAAAGGTCCCAAGGCCGATAAGCACTAGCATCGGCCGCGGCTGCAATGCGCTCCCGCCCGACCGTTCGTCGGCACGCACCAGCACGACGATGACGATCAGGCCGCACAGGAGCGCAAGGGCCGCGACCTGTGCATCCGGGTAGTAGCGGGCAGTCTCCAGCAGGGTAGCCGGCAACCGGAATCCGAAGTCACCCACTACCGCCGTGCTGGCGGCATCCCGGAGCAGCCCCCAGAACCACGTGACATGCTCGGCCAGAGTTGCCGACTTGAGGCGGGTCGTCACCTGCACCTTGTAGACCACAACCGCAAGGATGGACAGGACGGTAGGGACGCCCAGCCAGAGGGCTTCCCGGCCCGTCAGCGCCGCTGGCCGAGCGGTGACGGGCACCGGGTGCTGGCGGCTCTGGTACCAGACCAGCAGCGGACTGAGGAAGAACAGCGGCAGCCAGATCTCGTAAGTGAGGATACTGGCAAGCATGGCGGCCAGGGCGAGTGCCTTCCAGCCCCAACGGCCCAGGCCACCGGGGCGCACCACCCGGAGATCGGCATAGAGACTGAGCAGATACAGCCCTGTGCAGACCGGCACGGCAAATGCCGAATACCAGAACCGGTTGGTCGCGTAGTGCGGCAGGCAGAGAAAGACCAGGGGAATCGCCAGCGCAATCAGTCGGGGCTGCCCAAGCTCCCGCAGGAAGAGACAGAACGCCGCGCCCGCCCCGGCCAGCACCAGCGCGTTCACCCAGTGATAGCCCAACGGGTCCATGCCGAACAGCCAGTACAAGCCGCCCAGATTCGCGGCCTGTCCGGGGCGGTAGGGAATGAAGTCAAAACTGATGCCCAGGATGCCCGTCAGGGACTGGTCAGGGGCTGCCGTCAGGAAGCTCAGGATCGCCCAGTCGTCACTGTAGAAGCCGAGATGCCCCACGTAGGGCACCACAGACAGCAGGACGAGCCCGAAAACCAGGAGCATGTCCCCGCGGACACCCGCCGGTCCCGTTGCGCGCACTGCGTCTCCCTCTTATCTTTCGGGCGACGGGAGAATAACCTATTGGCCCACATCCCTACCGGTCCGCGACGCCCCAGCCCATGAAGATTCTCATCACCGGCGGCGCGGGCTTCATCGGCTCCGCCGTCATTCGTCACCTGATCGACCAGACGGGGGACAGCGTCGTCAACGTGGACAAGCTGACCTACGCGGGCAACCTGGAATCCCTGGCGCCCGTGGCGCGCAGCGACCGCTATGCCTTCGAGCATCTGGATATCTGCGACCGGTCAGGGCTCGACCGGGTCTTCAAGCGGCATCAGCCGGACGCCGTGCTGCACCTGGCGGCGGAAACCCATGTGGACCGGTCCATCGATGGTCCGGTGGAGTTCGTCCGGACCAATCTGCTCGGCACCACCACGCTGCTGGAAGCGGCCCGGGACTACTGGCAAGCACTCCCGAAACCCGCTGCGGCCAGCTTCCGGTTTCACCACGTGTCGACGGACGAGGTATTCGGCGACCTGTCGCCCCTGGCAAAGGCCTGCGACGAAGCCGCGGCCTATCATCCCAGTTCACCCTATGCCGCCAGCAAGGCAGGCGCCGATCATCTCGTGCGGGCCTGGCATCGTACCTACGGACTGCCCGTGCTGATCAGCAACTGCTCCAACAACTACGGACCCTGCCAGTTCCCGGAAAAGCTGCTGCCCCTCATGATTCTCAATGCCCTGGAGGGCCGGCCGCTGCCCGTTTACGGCGCGGGAGACCAGATCCGCGACTGGCTTTATGTTGAAGACCACGCGGAGGCGCTGCTGAAGGTGCTGACGGGCGGGTTGATCGGGGAGTCCTACAACATTGCGGGCGGAAACCAGACGCGCAACATGGACCTCGTGGCGAACCTGTGCGACCTTCTGGAGGAAATGCAGCCGAAGAAGCCCGCCGGGGTTGCCCGGTACGAGGACCTCATCACCCATGTGCCCGACCGGCCCGGCCACGACCGGCGCTACGCCGTCGACAGCAGTCGCATCCGTCGGGAACTCGGCTGGGTGCCGTCCCAGTCCCTGGCCTCCGGGCTGCGGCTGACCGTGCGCTGGTATCTCGACAACCTGGACTGGTGCCGGCGCGTGCAGGACGGCACTTACCGGCGGGAACGCCTGGGCCTCGGAGCCTCGCCGTGAAAGGCATCATCCTTGCCGGCGGCTCCGGATCACGCCTGTACCCGCTCACCCAGGTGGTGAGCAAGAACCTGCTGCCCGTCTACGACAAGCCGATGATCTACTACCCGCTGTCCACGCTCATGCTGGCGGGCATCCGGGACATCCTGCTCATCACGCGGCCGGAGGAGCAGGTGCTGTTCAAGCGCCTCTTGGGCGACGGCGGGCAGCTGGGCATCTCCCTCAGCTACGCCATCCAGGAACAACCCCGGGGCCTGGCCGACGCCTTCATCATCGGCGCCGACTTCATTGCCGGGGACGTGTGCGCGCTGATTCTCGGCGACAACATCTTCTATGGGGATGGCCTCATCTCCCTGCTCACCGAATCCCGGCGGCAGTTGGGCCAGACAGCGACGGGCGGCGCAAGAATCTTCAGCTACACCGTCCGGGATCCGTCCCGCTACGGCGTCGTCGAACTCGACGCGCAGGACAGGCCGGTCTCCATCGAGGAAAAGCCCCGCGTACCGCGCTCACGCAATGCCGTCACCGGCCTCTACTTCTATGACCAGCGGGTCAGTGACATCGCCCGCCGGGTGCAGCCGTCGGTCCGGGGCGAACTGGAGATCACCAGCATCAACCAGGCCTATCTGGACCTGGGAGCACTGTCGGTTACCCGTCTCGGCCGGGGCTACGCCTGGTTCGATACGGGCACCCACGAGTCCCTGATTCAGGCGGGCTCATTCCTGCAGGCGGTGGAAGAACGCCAGGGCCTCAAGGTAGCCTGCCTCGAGGAGATTGCCTGGCGCCAGGGCTTCATCACTCGGGAGCAGCTGCAGGCCATCTGCCTTTCGCTGCCCAAAAACTCCTACGGCAGCTACCTGGCTGAAATCCTGGACGGCGGCTGATGCTGCACACCGCGAACCCCAGAGCCAGCTATCTCGCCCTGAAAACGGAGATCGACGCGGCCATTCAGGCGGTGTTGCAGGGCTCCAGCTATGTGCTCGGACCCCTGGTCGAGGATTTCGAGCGGCGCTTTGCAGACTACATCGGCGTGGGCCACGGCATCGGCGTCAACAGTGGCAGTGACGCCCTCCATCTCGCGCTGCGGGGCCTCGGCGTCGGTCCCGGCGACGAGGTGATCACGGTGTCCCACACCGCAGTGGCTACCGTTGCGGCGATCGAGATGGCCGGCGCTGCTCCCGTACTCGTCGATGTCGACCCGGACTGGCGCACCATCGATCCCGCTGCAGTGGATACCCACATCGGTCCCGCGACCCGCGCCGTGGTGGCGGTCCATCTCTACGGGCATCCCGCCCGTCTCGATGCCCTGCGGGAACTCTGCACGCGCCGCGGGCTGCTGCTGATTGAGGACTGCGCCCAGGCCCATGGCGGCCGCTGGGGTGACCAGCGGACCGGGAGTGTCGGCGATGCCGGCGTTTTCAGTTTTTATCCCACCAAGAACCTGGGGGGCGTCGGCGATGGCGGCATGGTGGTCACGCAGGATGACGGCCTGGCCCAGCGCATCCGCCGCCTGCGGCAGTACGGCTGGGACACACCCCAGCAGAGCCTGGTGCCGGGCTGGAATACCCGGCTGGACACACTCCAGGCCGCCGTCCTGGCCGTCAAGCTGGCGCACCTGGACATGCAGAACAAGGCCCGGCGGCAACTGGCTGCAGGCTATGGCGAGCAATTGCGGGATCTGCCGCTGCGCCTGCCGGCGGAGCAGGACGGCTGTCACGCGGTGTATCACCTGTACGTCGTCGAAACGGAGGATGGGCCCACGCGGGATGCCCTGCGCGCCCATCTGCTGGCAGTGGACATCGCCGCTGGCATCCACTACCCGACGCCCGTGCACCGCCAGCCGGCCTATGCCGGGCGGCTGCGCTGTGGGCCGCTGCCTGTGACCGAGCGGCTCGCCGCTACCGTCCTGTCGCTGCCGCTCTATCCCGAGCTGGAGCCGGGGGAGCAGGCGCTGGTGATCGATGGTGTTCGCGCTTTCTTCAGGGGCAGGCGATGACACTGGCCGGTCTTCAGCGCGTGACCTTCGCGCAGCACGCGGGCAATGGCACGCTCACTGTCTACCCGGCCAGCACCCCTGCGGGAGTCCCCTTCCCGATTGCCCGGGTGTTCACGCTCTCCGGCGTGGCACCGGGGGGCGTCCGGGGCAACCACGCTCACCGGCGCTGCTCCCAGCTGGTGGTATGCCTGTCGGGACGGACGATGGTCGCCGTCACCAACGGCAGGAACTCGGAGGAGATCGTGCTGGCCTCAGCCAGTGACGGGCTGCTGGTCCCACCGGGGCTGTGGCTGACCATGACCATGGACGGGCCGGCCACGCTGGTCGCCGTGTTCTGCGACCAGCCCTACGACGAGGCCGACTACCTCCGGGACTGGAACGAGTTCCTGCGCTCTCATGCGTGAAGACGAGTATCGGCGGCTCGACGAGGTGGACGAGTCCCTCTGGTGGCTGGTCGGCCTGCGCCAGCTGATCCTTGCCCTGATTGCGCGGCATGTGCCCGGGCAAAACTTCACGCTGCTCGACGCCGGGTGCGGGACCGGCGGGATGCTGAAGCGGATCGGGGCGGCGTTCCCACTTGCCGAGCTTCACGGCCTCGACTACGCAGAGGACGCCTGCGCCTTTGCCCGCCAGAAGACCGGAGCCGCGATTCGCTGCGGCTCCGTGAGCGCCCTGCCCTATCCGGACGCAAGCTTCGATGTGCTGGTCAGTCTCGACGTACTGGGCAGTGACAACCTGGATCCGGCGCAGGTGATCGGCGAATTCCGGCGCGTGCTGCGTCCCGGGGGCGTGCTGCTCCTGAATCTGGCGGCCTACCAGTGGCTGCTCTCCTACCACGACCGGGCGGTCAACCAGACGCGGCGCTTCACGGCCGGTGGCGTCCGGGACCTCCTCCAGGCTGCCCGGCTCCCGGTGCTCCAGATCAGCTACTGGAACACGTTGCTCTTCCCCCTCATGGTGCTGCGCCGTAAAGTGTGGCCGGAGGGGACCGGCGAGTCTGATGTGCAGGCGCTGCCCAACCTCGCGAATGCCCTGTTCGGCGCGCCCCTCGGGGTGGAGCGTGCGCTGATCAGTTCGGGGGTAACCCTGCCCTTTGGCGGCTCCGTCGTTAGCGTGGCGCGGAAGGAGTCCTGATGCCCGGTCTGTCCGTCGTCATCCCCGTCTTTCGCGGCGCCGAGAGCATAGGGCCGCTGGTCCACGAACTGGCGAATCTCGACATTGCTGGTGGCCTGGAGATCATCCTGGTCAATGACGGCAGTCCCGATCACAGCGGGCAGGTCATCCGGCGGCTGGTGGACGAGTGCCCGGCGACGGTCATCGCCGTGGATCTGGCCCGCAACTTTGGTGAGCACAACGCGGTGATGGCGGGGTACTCCGTCGCCAGCGGCGACTTCATCATCAATATCGATGACGACTTCCAGAACCCGCCGGACGAAGTGCGCCGGCTCTACGACTACGCCCGGCAGCACCCGGACCAGGACGTCATCTACACCTCCTACGCGGTGAAGAAACACAGTGGCTTTCGCAACCTGGGCAGCCGCTTCACCAATGCCGTGGCCGGTTTCCTGCTGGACAAGCCGAAGGGCCTCTACCTCTCGAGCTTTCGCTGCATCAACGCGTTTCTGCGGGGCAGAATCATCGAGTATCAGGGCCCCTACCCCTACATCGACGGACTGATCCTCCAGACCACCCAGCGCATCGGCACGCTGGAAGTCCGGCATAACGAGCGGACCCAGGGCTCGAGCAGTTACACCCTGCGCAAGCTGGGCCGGCTCTGGATGGCGATGTTCATCAACTTTTCAGTCATGCCCCTCCGGGTCAGCAGCCTGGTAGGCCTGGCCATCTCCCTGCTCGGCATGGTCATGGCCGTCGCCGCTATCGTCGAACGCTTCCTGGGCGACACGCCCCAGGGCTGGACCTCCCTGATGGCCGCGATCCTGGTCTTCTCCGGGGTCCAGCTGCTGATGCTGGGCCTGCTGGGCGAGTACCTGGGCCGGCTGTACCTGACAGCCACCGGCAGGCCCCAGTTCGTGGTCCGCGAAATCCGGCGGCCGGGGTCGCGGCCGGGCTAAAATAGCCCATGAAAATCCCCAAGGCCCTCCAGCCTCTCATCGACGACGGCATCATCGACGAGGTCCTCCGCCCGCTGAAAAGCGGCAAGGAAGCCTCGGTCTACATCGTGCGTTCAGGCACGACCATCCGCTGCGCCAAGGTCTACAAGGACATGGGCCAGCGCAGCTTCCAGCAGCGGGTCACCTACCAGGAAGGCCGCCAGATCAAGGGTAGCCGCCAGGCCCGGGCCAGCGCCAAGAGCACCCGTTTCGGGCGCAAGGAACAGGAAAGCGCCTGGAAGAATGCCGAGGTGGATGCCCTGTATCAGCTGGCAGGAGCCGGCGTGCGGGTCCCGGAGCCCTACGGGTACTTCAACGGCGTGCTCGTGATGGAACTGATCACCGACGCGGACGGCTTCTCCGCGCCGGGTCTTGGCGACGTGGAACTGACTCCCGAACAGGCGCGCGAGTATCACACCTTCCTGATCGGCCAGATCGTCCGCATGCTCTGCGCGGGTCTGATCCACGGCGATCTCTCGGAGTACAACGTGCTGGTCGGGCCAGAGGGCCCGGTCATCATCGACCTGCCCCAGGTGGTCAGCGCCGCCGGCAACAACAATGCCCGGGTGATGCTGATCCGGGACGTGAACAACATCTCCGCCACCCTCGGCCGCTTCGCCCCTGATTTACTGAAAACCCGGTTCGGCGAGGAAATGTGGCTGCTCTTTGAGAAGGGCCTGCTGCTGCCCGAGACCGTGCTCACGGGCGTGTTTGTCGCCAACGAGTCCGCCGCGGACGTGGCCGGCACCCTGCTGGCCATCGAGGACGCGCGGGAGGAAGCACTGCGGCGGCAGCTGGCCCGGGACGAGGCCAATCAGGCGTGAAGATCGAACTGACCCCGAGTGAAGCCCGCGTACTGGGCTGCCTGCTGGAGAAGGAAGCCACGACGCCGGAGAACTACCCGCTCTCCATCAACGCGCTGACCAACGCCTGCAACCAGAAGAGCAACCGGGACCCGGTGCTGAACCTGGGCGAGACTGAAGTTCAGCAGGTTGTCGATGCGCTGGTGAAGAAGCACCTGGTGAGCGACCGGTCCGGCTACGGGGGGCGGGTGACCAAGTACAAGCACGTGTTCTGCAACACGGAGTTCGGTCCGCTGAAGTTCTCGGACGTCGAGCGGGCGATCCTGTGCGAGTTGCTGGTGCGCGGCCCACAAAGTCCCGGCGAGTTACGCACCCGCTGCAATCGCATGGCGACGATCGCGGATGTGGCTGAGGTGGAGGCAGCGCTCCAGGCGCTCGCCGCCCACGACAGTGGCCCCTTCGTCGTCCGGTTGGCCCGCCAGGCAGGCACGCGGGATTCCCGCTATGCGCACCTCCTGAGTAGTGATGTGCAGGGCGCGCCGGCGGATGAGGTTTCGGATGCGCTAGAGCCAGGATTTGCCCCGCGCTCAGGACTTACCGAGCGGGTCCAGAGTCTTGAAGCCCAGGTGGAGATGCTGCAGCGGGAGATCGGGGAGATCAGGCTACGCCTGGAAACAGGCTAGACCGTTCCAAGTTCGAATCTCGACCGGCGCGCCATAAAACAGCCATGAGGGCTTTGGTCGCAGCATTTGTGATGTCTTTGGCAAGATTCTGGTTCTTGCGGGATTCCGGCCTTGATTGACCGGGCAAAACGCCTAGAATTGCTGCTAACAACACCCCCCACGCCTCTCGTAAGATCGGCGCACCATGGGGGGTTTTTATTTTGTGTGCCGGCAATGAAGTACAGCAAGCCTGCACTATCCATCGACCAGCAGATCGCGCAACTCCAGCGACGCGGCATGACATTCGGTGACCCGCAACTGGCTGCCCACTATCTTCGCGAGCTCAATTACTACCGCCTCAGCGGCTATTGGCTACGTCGCGAGGCCGATCACGCAGTCCATCAGTTTCAGCCGGGCACCAGGTTCGAGGACGTTCTGGCGGACTACGTATTCGACCGGGAGCTGAAACTGCTGGTGCTGGACGCTGTGGAGCGCATCGAGGTGTCGGTGCGGACCCACTGGGCGCATGAACTCGGTCGCCGTCATGGACCACATGCACACCTGGACAGCACCCTGTTCAGGAAGCGGAGCCAGAACTGGAGCCATCCGGAAGCCGTCGCCAGCCTGATCAACGGCGTGGAACGAAGCCGCGAGCGGTTCATCAAGCACCTGCGGGGCACCTACGACGAGTTGCTCCCTCCCGTCTGGGCTGTGGTAGAGGTGATGAGCCTGGGTCAGATTTCCCGCTGGTTCGGCAACCTGTGCCATGCGGCCGACCGCAACGCCATCGCAGCAGGCTATGGGCTCGATGAGACTCTGCTTGCATCCTTCCTGCATCACATCAGCGTAGTACGGAACATCTGCGCACATCACGGCCGGTTATGGGATCGTGCCTTGCCCTTCAGGGCTCAGCTGCCGCGTAAGCGGCCCGTGGGGCTGGCGCAGTCTCTCAATCGGGATACGGCAGGCCATACGTACAACACGCTGACCATCCTGGGCTGGCTGCTCGCGAGGGTCAGTCCCGGCCAGTCATGGGTCCGCCGGGTGGGCGACCATGTAGTCAGACACCCGCCGGCTCGGGAACTGATGGGCTTCCCAGAGAATTTCCGGCAACTCCCTGCCTGGCAATACCTCGCCGCATGATAGACGCGAAGCGGGACGCGTTTCATTGCTTGAAACGCGTCCCGTTCAAACTTACTGCAGGTCGAAGCGATCGAGGTTCATCACCTTGGTCCAGGCCTTGACGAAATCCCGGACAAACCGCTCGTTGCCGTCCGAGGCCGCGTAGACCTCCGCCACGGCGCGCAGCTCGGAGTTGGAGCCGAAGATGAGGTCCACCGGGGTCGCGGTCCACCGGAGCTTGCCCGTCTTCCGGTCGAGACCCTCGTAAAGACCCTCGGTCGTGGCGGACTTGCTCCACTTCGTGGACATGTCCAGCAGATTCACGAAGAAATCGTTACTCAAGGTCCCCGGGCGGGCGGTGAACACACCGGCGGCAGACTGCCCGGCATTGGCATTCAGGCTGCGCAGGCCACCGACCAGCACCGTCATCTGGGGCACATTCAGTGTCAGCAGGTTGGCCCGATCCACGAGCAGATCTGCGGGTGACCGGCTCTGGCCACTGCCGTAGTAGTTCCGGAAACCGTCCGCCGTGGGTTCAAGGAAGGCGAAGGAGTTCACGTCGGTCTGCTGCTGGGACGCGTCCGTGCGCCCGGGCGTGAAGGGCACCTGCACCGTCTGGCCCGCGCTCTTCGCCGCCTTCTCGATGGCAGTGTCGCCACCCAGCACGATCAGGTCAGCCAGCGAGACCTTCTTGCCACCAGAGGCGCGGTTGAAGTCCGCCCGGATGGCCTCCAGACGCTGCACCACTTTGGCCGTCTCCTTCGGCTCATTGACGGCCCAGTCCTTCTGGGGCGCGAGGCGAATGCGGGCCCCGTTGGCGCCACCGCGCAGGTCTGTGCCCCGGAAGGTGGACGCGGACGCCCAGGCCGTCCGCACCAGCTCAGGCACGGTCAGCCCGGAGGCGAGGATCTTCGACTTCAGGGCTGCGACGTCCGCAGCATCAACCAGCGGATAGCTCACCGGCGGGACCGGGTCCTGCCAGATCAGTTCCTCACGCGGCACGTCGGCGCCCAGGTAGCGGGCCCGGGGACCCATGTCCCGGTGGGTCAGCTTGAACCAGGCCTTGGCAAAGGCAAGACGGAACGCTTCCGGGTTCTTCCGGAACTCCAGCGCGATCTTCCGGTACTCGGGGTCGAACTTCATCGCGAGATCCGTCGTGAACATGATCGGCGCGTGCCGCTTCGACGGATCGTGCGCGTCGGGCACGAGGCTCGTAGCCTGGCCGTTCGCGGGAATCCACTGGATGGCACCACCGGGACTCTTCGTCTGCACCCAGTCAAAGGTGAACAGGTTGTCCAGGTATTGCTGGGTCCAGGCGACGGGATTGGCCGACCACGCCCCTTCCAGGCCGCTGGTGATCGTGTCACCTGCATTGCCGGTGCCGCACTTGTTCTGCCAGCCGAAGCCCTGCTGCTCGATACCGGCGGCAGCGGGCTCGGGCCCAACACACTTGGACGGCACGTTGGCGCCGTGGGCCTTGCCGAAGGTGTGGCCGCCGGCGATGAGCGCGAGAGTCTCCTCGTCGTTCATTGCCATGCGCCCGAAGGTATCGCGAATATCTTTGGCCGACGCGAGGGGATCCGGGTTGCCGTTCGGGCCCTCGGGATTCACGTAGATCAGGCCCATCTGGACGGCAGCCAGCGGTTTCTCCAGCTTGCGATCACCGCTGTAGCGCTCATCGGCCAGAAACGCCTTCTCTGAACCCCAGTAGACCAGGTCGGGCTCCCAGTCGTCCCTGCGTCCGCCAGCAAAGCCGAAGGTCTGAAAGCCCATGGCCTCCATCGAGACGGTCCCGGTCAGGACCATCAGATCGCCCCAGGAAATCTTCTGACCGTACTTCTGCTTGATCGGCCACAGCAGCCGCCGCGCCTTGTCGAGGTTGCCGTTGTCGGGCCAGCTGTTGAGCGGGTCAAAGCGCAGTTGAGCGCCGCTGGCGCCGCCTCGGCCGTCACCCACCCGGTAGGTACCGGCGCCGTGCCAGGCCATCCGGACAAAGAAGGGACCGTAGTTGCCGTAGTCGGCGGGCCACCAGTCCTGGGAGGTCGTCAGGACGGTCTTGATGTCCTGCTTTACAGCCTTGAGATCGAGGGTGGCAAAGGCCTTGGCGTAATCAAATTCCTCGCCGAGGGGATTGGACTCGGCCGCGTGCTGCCGGAGGGGCGCCAGGTCGAGCTGCTCAGGCCACCAGAACTGGTTGGACCGGGGCTCGCCGGCCGCGCTGAAGGCAGTCGTTGGCAGCAGCAAGGGCAGCGCTGCGGCCGCGACAGCCGCCAGCAACGTCATCTGTTTCTTCTGCATGGAACTCTCCTCTGGTCGTCAGAACAGCAACCTGGCAGCGAGTGTAGGCCAAATGGACGATCCACCTTATGGATTGATTCGATTAACTCGATTGGGTTTATCAATCGTCCCGGAGGCAGACCTCAGGCAAACCACACCGGCGTGGCCTTGAACGCCGGGGTCTTGCTCCGGGGATCCACCTCGGTGCTGGTCAGCACGTTGGCCTCCGGGAAGTAGGCCATGACGCAGCCCCGGGCGATATCGAAGGCCCGCACCGTCACGTTCTCCATGCGGCCCTGGGCGGAGACGAGCGTGGCGGTAGCGCCGTCCTGCAAGCCGTGGTCGGCGAGGTCCTCCGGGTGGGCGAGCACGGTCCAGCGGTCCGCATCGTTGCGATAGCTGTCGGTGCGCTCGTAGATCATGGAGTTGAACTGCCCTTCGCTCCGCACGGTCGTCAGCGTGAGGCCTGCACTACCGGCTGCCGGGGTGGGCCGGCAGACAAAGCGCACCCGGCCATCCGGGGTATTGAACACGGGCTGATGCAGCAAGCGGCCGCGGATGTGAAACTCCCGCTTGGCGACGTCGATGTCGGCGAGTTCTTCCATCCCGGGCACGATGCCGGCGATGGCCTGCCGCACCGTCCGGTGCTGCTGGAACGCCTTGAAATCGATGGGACTGTCCGGCAGCAGGCGGCGCGCCAGTTCACTCAGGATCACCACCTCCGGCCGGACGTTTGGGAGGCGCGTGATGCCGCCGTCGCTCAGCCGGACGAAATTGAACATGGACTCCTGGGTGGTCGGCTGCCATTCCTCGTCCCGGGCGGTCACCGGCAGCACCAGCACTTCCCCTCCATCGTTGCCGGCCACGTGACCCCGGTTCAGGGTGGTCGTCATGAACAGCTTGAACCCAATGAGCTCCAGCGCCCCGACAGCCCAGCGGGAGTCGGGGCTCGCTTCGTAAAGATTGCCGCCCATGATCACCGCGGCATCCACCTCGCCCCGCGCCGCGGCCTTGAGGGCTGCCATGGTGTCGTAGCCCGGCGACTGAGGCAGAGTCACCCCAAAGGTCTGCTCCATACGCTGGAGCACCTCGCTGGCGAGGACGGGCTTCACGCCCATGGTGCCGATCCCCTGGACGTTGCTGTGGCCCCGGAGCGGCAGCAGTCCCGCGCCGGGCCGGCCGAGCATGCCCCGCAACAGGGCCAGGTTGGCGATGTACTCGACGTTGTCCACGCCGTGCCGGTGGTGGGTCATGCCCATGCCCCAGGCAAACACGGCGCTCCTGGACTGCGCGTACAGGGCTGCGACCCGCTCGATGTCGGCCCGGGGCAAGCCACACCGACTCTCAATGGCAGCCCAGCTCTGGGCCTCCACGTCCGCCCGAAACTCCGCGTGGCCCGTGGTGTGGCGCTGGATGAACTCCCCGTCCTCCGCGCCGAGGGCCAGCACCGCTTTTGCCAGCCCCTTGAACAGCGCAATGTCAGAGCCGATGCGGGGCTGCAGGTAGTCCGAGGCGATCCAGTCCCCGCCCTTCAGCATCGATGCCGGCCGCTTCGGGATGGCGAAGCGCACCAATCCGGGCTCCTTTGCCGGATTGATCATGATCACCTGCCCGCCCCGCTCCCGGCAGGCCTGCAACTGATGGATGAAGCGCGGGTGGTTCGACGCCGGGTTCGCGCCAATGACAAAGATCAGGTCGCACTTCGCCAGGTCCTCCAGTTCCACCGTCGAGGTGCCCGTGCCAATGGTGGACTTCAGGCCCATATTGGTAGCCTGGTGGCAGTAGTAGGAGCAGTTGTTGACGTTGTTGGTGCCCCAGGCCCGGGCGAGCAGCTGGAGCACGAAGCCCGCTTCGTTGGAGGAGCGCCCGGAAGAATAGAAGAAGGCCCGGTTCGGCTCGATGGCAGCAAGCCGGGCAGCCGCGCGGTCCAGCGCCCACTCCCAGTCGACCACCCGGTAGCGGTCGGACCCCGGTTCCTTGTGGAGCGGGTCGCCCAGGCGCCCCAGGTGCTCCAGGTCATGGCCGTCGAGTTCCCGGAAATCCGCCAGCGGGTGGGTCAGGACGCTTGCGGGAATCGGCGCCTGGATATCCGTCGACTGGGCCTGAATGCTCTTGTTGCAGACGCTGGGGTACTCCCCCAGTTCGTTGGTCATGCCCCCCTTCTGCCCGCCCATGCCGAGGCCGCAGGCCTTGCAGGTGTTACGGGAGTTCAGCGCCTTGGCAGTGTTCCGAAGCCCGGCCTGACCAGCCGTCCTGAGGGCGTAGAGAATCTTCCTGGTGCCGCCGCCGATGGTCGGGCGTGTCATCGTTAAAACCTCAGCGACCGCGGCCTTGCCGGGTGGTCAGAAATCCGCCGGCGGGTTCGCGCGGCGGCGGGGCGGATCAAAGAACGCGCCTTCGACGACGCGGCACCGGGCCATCACCTTCGCCCACTGGAGCTCGCGCTGGTAGTAGATCTCGGCCCAGAGTTCGTCGCCCGGCAGGCCTGCGGGCATGTGGAGAGTGGCCAGGGCGATGTTGGCCTTGGCGGCGGGTGACCACACGGCTGACGTGACCGTCCCAACGACCTTCTTGCTGCTGTCGTTGCGGTCATAGATATAGGCGGCTTTCGCCAGCTTGTTGCCCGCGATATCCAGCTTCACCAGACGGTACCGGGAGCCGTTCTTCTGCTCCTCGAGCAGCGCGCGCCGGCCAGTGAAGTTCGGCTTGCTGAAGTCGACGAGGCGGCCCAGGTCCAGCTCGAAGGGCGAGCGGGTGCGGTCGACCCGCACTGCGGAGTCCGCGGGCAGGAAATCCATACCCGCCTGCACGAAGCCGGCCTCAATCCGCGAGACTTCCAGAGCGTGGGTGCCCATGGGCCGGATCCCGTAGTCCGCACCGGCGGCAAACAGCGCGTCCCACAGGGCCACGGCCCGGGACGGGTCGATCCACAGCTCGTAGCCCAGGTCACCGGTGAAGCCGGTGCGGGACACCATCAGTTCAACCCCCGCGAAAGGGAAATAGCCGATGCCGAAGGGCGTCAGTTTTTCCACGCCGGCCAGACCCATCTTTTTCAGCACCGCGCAGGTCGTGGGCCCCTGGAAAGCCAGGCAGGCCACGTCGTGGGTGTCTTCCACGATGCTCACGTCAAAGCCCAGCGCGGACCGGGACAACCAGTCCAGCTGGCGCTCCTGGGAGCAGAGCCGGTAATCGCCCTCTCGCAGGTGAAAGATTGTCCCGTCGTCGATTACCTGACCGTTGTCGTCGCACCAGACGCAGTAGCCCACCCGTCCGGGCTTGATCTTCGCCACATCCCGCGTGACCAGCCGGTTGAGAAAGGCCAGCGCATCCGGCCCCGTGATCCGGTGCTTCGTCATGGGCGTCAGGTCAAACACGGCGCAGGCATTGCGGATGGCCGCGTACTCCAGGGGCGTGTCGAAATACGCGTCGGAAACGGTGTAGTCCTTCCACCGGTGCCAGACATTGAGAACGTTGAGTGCGGACGTGCGCGGATGAAACGGCGTCTGGTAAACCGCCGTGCGGAAGTGCTCCTTGTGGGTCATGTCCTGCTTCATGCCCCGCCCCCCGTTGCCAGGACCGCCCGCGCCGCGTTGGCCCCGGCGCTGCCCATCACCCCACCGCCCGGATGGCAACCAGCCCCGCAGAGGTACAGGCCACCGATCGGCATGGCGTACTGGGCCGCGCCCGGCACCGGCCGCAGCATGAGGAACTGGTCCAGGGCCAGTTCCCCGTGATGCCAGTGGCCGCCGGTCAGGCGGAACTCCCGCTCCAGGTCGGCGGGCATCAGCAACTCGGCGGCGACGATGCGCTGGCGGAGAGCAGGGCTGTACCGCTCCAGCACGTTGAGCACGCGGTCAAGAAATTCACTCCGGCGCGCGTCTGCACCCGCACCAGTCCCCGGGATGTACGGTGCGTACTGGACCACCGCAGAGAGCACGTGCTTGCCCGCCGGCGCCAGGCTGGCGTCGTGGACCGTCGGAATCGTGATCTCCAGCACGGGCTCTGTCGACGACTGGCCGTACTTGGAAGGATTGAAGGCCTGCTCCACATAGAGCGGATCGGGGGCGATCACCAGCCGCTCGCCCGCGTACTCCGCCGCGAGCCGAGTGAAGTCCGGCATCCGGTCCAGCGCCAGATGCAGCTTGGCGGCGGTGCCCCTGGCGCGGAGGTGGTGCACCCGCTGGGCGAACCCGGCCTCGAGATTGCGGGCACCCACGAGCGTGAGGAGTGTCCGCACTGGATCCGCGTTGGACACGACGGTGCCGGCCGCCAGCATCTCGCCGCTTTCCAGTTCGACGCCGGAGACCCGGTCGCCCTCGAGCGTAATGCGCGCAACGGGGCTTCCGGTCCGCACCGTGACCCCGGCCTTGGCCGCCGCAGCCGCCAGGGCAGCAGTCACTGCGCCCATGCCGCCGACGGGCAGGCCCGGCGCCACGTTGCCACTCAGACGGTGCAGCAGCGTCAGCACCGAGTTGTTCGAGCGGGGACCCAGATTCGTGCCCAGCACGGCATCCAGCGCCAGGGCGCCTTTCAGCTGGGGACTTTCAAAGCTCTCGTACAGGATGTCGAAGATATTCGTGCCGGCAATCCGGAGAAATTCCCGCATGTCGTCCCGGCCCAGCCGCCGGATATCGAAACCCAGCAGGGCCGCGGCAAAAAGTTCACCGCTGCCGCCCCCAGCAATGCGCGGTGGCCGCCGGTTGTGCTGTTTCGCCAGAACCCCGGCGAAGCGCTGCATCCGGGTGTGAAACTCGCCAAGCGCCGCCCGGTCCGCCGCGCCGAGCGGGCCGGCTTCCACCTTGCCCGCGCCCAGCACGAGGTGCTCCCCCGCCGCCGCCAGGGCCACGGTGCGCAGACTGCCGCGGGCGAGCTTGAGCCCGTGGGCCGAAAGCTCCAGTTCGCGGCTGATGCCCGCGTCGAGCAGATATAGAAGGTGTGCGCAGGCCGACACCCGGAACCCGGGGGCAAACTCCCGCGTGACGGCGGCGCCACCGACCTGGTCGGCTGCCTCCAGCACCAGCACCTCCCGGCCCGCCCGGGCCAGGTACGCCGCACACACCAGCCCGTTGTGGCCGGCACCCACGATGATGATTCGCCGGCTGTCAGTCATCGGTCCAGCCCTCCGGCACGGGGTTCGGACGGCGCAGGTCCAGGAGGATCTCCCGGGCCGCGTTGGCGCCCGGCGCGGCCATCACGCCACCACCCGGGTGCGTCGCGGAGCCACACATATAGAGACCAGAGACGGGACCGCGATACTGGGCGTAGCCCGGGAAGGGCCTGTTGAACAGCAGCTGGTCCATGGTGAGCTCGCCCTGGAAGATGTTGCCTTCCGTGAGACCCACCTCGTTCTCCAGTTCCCGGGGGGTGCGCACCTCAACGTGGCGGATGAGCTGCCGGAAGTTGGGGCTGTGGCGCGCGATCTGGTCCAGGACGGTGTCCCGGAACCCGTCCCGGTCCGCGTCGGTCCAGTCCTTGCCATGGATCTTCGCGGGCACGTACTGCACGAACACGGACATGAAGTGCTTGCCCGGGGGCGCCATGGTGGGATCCGTGAGGGACGGGATCAGCAGATCGAGATACGGGTCCTTCGACCAGGTGCCGCTCTTCCAGTCGTCGTAGGCGCGCTCCAGCCGCTCCAGGGAATCGACGAAGTGCATGTCGCCAAAGCGCAGCGGGTTGTCCCGCCCCAGCGCCGGGAACTCGGGCAGGCCGTCCAGGGCGATGTTGAGCTTGCCGGAGGAACCGCGGATCTTGAAATTCTTCGCCCGTTTCAGGAAGGCCGGACTGAGATCCTTCTCGTCCATCAGCTTGAGAAAGGTGCGCTTGGGGTCGAGGTTAGACACGACGATGTCGGCGTTGATCTCGTCGCCGTTGGCCAGCGCGACGCCCCGCACCTTGCCGTTGCGCACGATGACCTGCTCCACGGTGGCGTCGGTCCAGATCTCGCCGCCGTGGGCCTTGAGAGCAGAACCCAGCGCATCGGACACAGCCCCCATGCCACCCCGGGCAAAGCCCCACGCGCCGCTGGAGCCATCCACCTCGCCCATGTAGTGGTGGAGCAGCACGTAGGCCGTGCCCGGCGAGTAGACGCCGAGCGCCGTGCCGATGATGCCGCTGCCGGAGAACCGGGCCTTGACGGCGTCGGACTCGAAATACTCGCCGAGGAAGTCCGCGATGCTCATGGTGTAGAAGCGCAGCGTGTCGTAGATCACCTGCTCGCTGAGTTTCGCGAACTCCTTGCCCAGGAACAGCATCTCCCGCAGGTCCCGCAGGCGAAAGGAGGTCGGATCCGGGGGCGTGCGCAGCAGCAGGGGCCGGATGAACCGGCACTGGCGCATCACATCAATAGAGTACCGGTGGTAGGCATCCGCATCCCGCGGGTTGTGCCGGGCGAGTTCCCGGCGCTGCACGTCGTGGTCCGTATAGGCGCCGAGGATGTCGCCGTTCTGCAGAAAAGTGACGCCGCCACCGTAGGGGACGATCTGCAGGCCGTGCCGGGACAGGTCCAGATCCCGGAAGATCTCGGGCCGGAGCAGGCTGCAGACGTAGGAGCAGTTGGAGTAGATCCAGCCCTCGTGCAATTCGCGGCTCACCGCGGCGCCGCCGATCCAGGCATTGCGCTCGAGGACCAGCACCTTGAGGCCCGCCCGGGCCAGGTAGGCGGCGTTGGTCAGGCCGTTGTGGCCGGCGCCGACGACGATCGCATCGTATTTGGTCACTGACACCAAGCCCGCCCTGCCCGCCTCAGGACAGGGTAACCGTTACTGCTTGCCGACGGAAAGAGACCGCCGGTGCTACGCAGAAGCCGGCCAGACGAAGTCCGGACGCAGGCCCTCATACACCGCACGCCCGTCCGTTGGCCGGGGCACACCCGTGGCCGGATCATAAAACGCGTGATAGGTGGCCGGCAGTTTCTTTTCGTCGTAGCCCATCAGGTTCGGCACGATCGCCCGGATCCGCTTCTGCTGGTCGTCGAGCATGATCGGCTTGCCGCAGGTCGCGCAGGTGCACAGCTCGAGCGGCCCTTTGGGATTCTGGTCGTTGAAGGGCTGCCGCTTGAGGCCGGCGAGGTTGTCAACCTTCAGGTCCGCGTGATTGAAGAAGACCACGTGAGTCGTGGGTTGCCCCGTAACCCGCTTGCACACCGAGCAGTGGCAGGTGTGGTTGTCCAGCGGCTCCCGCGCTGAGTGGGTGTGAACGTGATCGCATCCGCCGACATATTTGTCTGACATGGCTCATGGTCCTTCTCTTGTTGGGGTCGGAGTGGGTAGTCCCTGCGGGCCAGCGGTCTGATCTTAAGACAGTTTGCGGCCACACACCGCGCGGATGCTGGCGGGCTTCCCGCAGCGCACAAGGCGCCCCGCAATCCTCCCCGGGACGGGATAAACTCCTGACCGGTTGTGATAAGGCCGCAGCGGCCCTTGGCGCCGATAGTGGCGGGCCAGCTGCCACAATCCCCTTGCCGGGCCTCACTAGCGAGACAGACCCAATGCGCCGACGCTGGTTACCCGTCGCCCTGATTCCCTGGCTGTTCCTTGCGGGCGCGGCCAGCGGCGCCGAGGTGGCCAACCAGAACCTGGCAGAGGCCCTGGCCGCGGCAGCGCCCCAGGCCAACGCCAGCGTCCTGGCCCTGGCCGTCCGGGCCGCGGAGTGCGCAGGCCACCAGGGCCTGCTCGATTCCTTCAAACACCTCGCCGTCATCGACTACTCGTTGCCGTCCACCCAGCCACGCCTCTGGATCTTCGACGTGGCCAGCGCCCGGCTTCTGTTCCAGGAACTGGTGGCTCATGGGCGCAACTCCGGCGCAGCCGAGGCCGAGCATTTTTCGAATCGGGAAGGCAGCAAGATGTCGAGCCTCGGCCTGTACCAGACGACCGAGACTTACTACGGCAGCAACGGCTACTCCCTGCGTCTGCGGGGGCTGGACGAGGGCTTCAATGACAATGCCCTCTCCCGCGCCATCGTGATGCACGGGGCAGCCTATGTCAGCGAGGCCATCGCGGGTCGGCTCGGGCGACTCGGCCGGAGCTGGGGCTGCCCGGCGGTGCGCCAGGAAGTTGCCCGCACGGTCATCGACACGCTGAAGGGCGGGGCCCTGCTGTTTGCCTACTACCCCGACCGGCAGTGGCTCTCCCAGTCGGCATTTTTCCAGTGCAGTACCACACCGGCACCCTCCCGGCTTGCCGACAATCCTCTCGTGGGCACGCAGCCGGGCGGCTAGAGAGGGCGGCAGGCGTTACACAGAGATACAAAGAGTTACCCCCCTGACAAGAACCCCTGGCCCCTGAGGCCTAACCTCTCCTCCATCAAGTTCGCCCTGATTTTGAGGAGACGGAAAATGACCACCACCACCCACAACGAGCCCACCGGCTTCCTGTACGAGTTCGGCGACCTGCTCCTGGCCGTCACCGCCGTAGTGATCGTCCTGGTCGGCGTCCCCCTCCTCCTGCTCTGAGGGGCCGACAGCCAGCTCCCCGGTTACCGGGGCTGTCCGGAGACCGTCACCGCCGCCCACTCCCCCGGGTGGCCCGTGACCACCGTGACAGCCCGAACCAAGCCCGCCACTCCCCCCCGAGCTGGCGGGCTTTTTTATTCACCAGTTGATCGGGCAGATGAGGTCCAGGGCCTGCTCTTCACCAGCGCTACGAGTACTATCTGCTGACCCTCTGATGCAGCGTTCAGTGCTCCAGACGCGGACAGGACCCATCCATCTCAAGACCATGAGGATGAAGCAAGAAACAGCCCTGATGTCCGTCGCGCTGGTTCTTGGATTATTAGTGATGACCATTCCCAGCCCTCCACTCGACGCCTCCGAGGCTCAAGCCAGGAGAGAACTCCTGGTGACCGACTTCACCTCCGGCAGTACCGACCTTGGCTGGTACGTGCAGAACGACAACGTGATGGGAGGACGGAGTCAGGGTGGTTTCAAAACGGGACCAGGGGGACTGATCTTTGCTGGCAGCACGAACACGAACGGTGGGGGCTTCAGCTCCATCCGCACGCAACCCTTTCAGCTGGACCTGTCGAGCTACGGCGGCATCCAGCTGGACGTGAAGGGCGA
The DNA here is from genome assembly GCA_031409515.1 of Gammaproteobacteria bacterium. GTDB lineage: Bacteria > Pseudomonadota > Gammaproteobacteria > Steroidobacterales > SHZI01. The sequence continues at coordinate 21,773 of JANNXJ010000034.1, forward strand.
TGGCCGCCGCTACATCTGGGAATTGCAGACCACCGCGCGGTGGCGCGGCCGCCGGATCAGTTACTGGGCTGAATTCGCCACCCGGCAAGGTGAGCAGAGTACCGTCCAGGTCCCCTTCTCAAGCTTTGTTCCTCAGTTCCGTGGCTACAAGCTGGATGGACCCGAGCTCGACCCGCGGGAGATCCGGGAAATGGCCCTGTACATCTATGACCAGCAGGACGGTCCCTTTGAATTGCGGCTCGACAGCGTAAGGGCGTATTCCGCCGACACGCCCTGAGAATTGATGACCGGGTAGCCGGGTCACCGCTCCGGAACTGGCTACGTGCCACTCCTCAAGTTGGAGACGGTGGTTTCTGCATTGGCCTTGTGCACGGCCGCGGCGACTTCCTTCGTTACGATCGTCTTGCCGATTGGTGCCAGCGCAATTCCAGCCAGCTTGAGGTGCTGAATGCCGAAAGGAATACCAATGACCGTAATGAAGCAGGCCAGCGCCGAAACGACATGGCCGATCGCCAGCCACACCCCGGCAAGAACAAACCAGATGACGTTGCCGATCATTCCGAGGCCGCTGGTGCCAAGGTCACCTTTCCGGTTCAGCTCGTCGCGGCTGATGGCTTCCCGGCCAAACGGGAGAAAGGCGAACTGGCCGATGACGAAGCAGGCCTTGCCCCAGGGTATGCCGACGATCGTCACAAAGGCCAGCAGGCCGGCCAGCCACCAGGCGAGGCCCATCAGGACGCCGCCGAAGATAAACCAAAGAAAGTTGCCGATTGCACGCATGGTGACGTCCCCTTCTGAGTGGTCGCATGACGATGGCGCCGTGCACTTTAGCCCACGTTCGCCGCTGCTCCCAGATGCGCGATGGCGAGCACCGCCGGCACCGGGGCCAGCGGCGAAACTGGTGATATCGGGGAATTCGGTTTGACGTAACCAGCAGAACTCATCCATTTGGGTGATCCGCGTGTGATTCCTGCGGCAGATACTTAGGCCTCTAGGGTCCGCCGAGCGTAAGCTCAGAACCAGAAGCGGGCGGGGCTGAGTTGGCCTGTGCCGACAAAAACGTCAGGGGTTCGAATCATGTTCCGGTCACTCATCGTCACTGCGCTCTTCGTCTTCGCCGGCGCAGCCAACTCGGCTGTGCTCTACACCTACCAGGGCCAGCCGTTCACCGACTTCCAGGACGATTTCTCCGGGCTCAGTGGTATGCCGACGGCGATCACAGGTTCCATTCTTCTGGATCAACCGATCCCAGAGTGCGTCGGCTACTGCGACTACTCCTTCAGTAGCTTTGCCAACAGCGCCGGCCCACCTTCTGGCCTGCTCGACTTTGTGTTCTCAGACGGGCTCACGACCTACTCGCTAGCCAACCTCGCGGCGTTTCCCAACCACACCTTTTATTTGAATTTGAGCACTGACAGTGCCGGTGTTGTTGACTACTGGCAGCTGGGTATCGCCAGCAACTTCCCGGGCGAGTTCCGCCCGTTTTCCCACTGGTATTTCTCGACGGCGAAATTGGACCCGCTCTTCGGCATTGCTGACAGTTGGAACTCACAAATGTCACGCGGTGCCGGCACTTCTTACTATTGCGGCGCTGAAGACGGTAGCTACGGCTGCTTCGACAGCAATCCCCACGCATATTCGGACGTACCAGGATCGTGGACAACCAGTGTCGTCCCCGCCCCCCCCGCTGTCTGGCTGCTCGGCACTGCCCTCGCCGGTCTGGGCGGGCGTCGTTGGCTGCGGCGGAAGCTCAGCAGCTAACGGCTAGCCACAGACCGCACCAAGGGACCCGCTGCAAGGCGGGTTTTCTGCATATGGGGCCCGGCCAGCCCCATCCCGCGGGCCAATGCAGGCTTCGGGCCACCGCCGTTACACCCTGATACAAAGAGTTACCCCCCTGACAAGAACCCCTGGCCCTCCAGGCCTAACCTCTCCTCCATCAAGTTAGCCCTGAATTTTGAGGAGACGGCAAATGACCACCACCACCCACAACGAGCCCACCGGCTTCCTGTACGAGTTCGGCGACCTGCTCCTGGCCGTCACCGCCGTACTGATCGTCCTGGTCGCCATCCCCCTCGTCCTGCTCTGAGGGGCTAACGACCAGCCCCCCGAGGTTACCGGGGCCGTCCGGAAACCGTCACCGCCGCCACTCCCCCTGGCAGCCCGTGACGACCGTGACAGCCCGAGCTAAGCCCGCCACTCCCCCCCGAGCTGGCGGGCTTTTTTTATCTACCAGTTGATCGAGTAGATCAGGTCCAGGGCCTGCTCCTCGCCGGAACTCCCTTCGATGCTGATCCGCCGGCCCAGCTTGTAGGTGGCCTTGACCGTCCCGAGCTTGTCGAACACGCCGTAGCTGTAGCGGATGAACAGGTTCTTGCCCAGTTGCTCGCCGATCACCACGGCAGTGTCCCCCGTATCGGTGGTGTCGACCCCCACCTCGTCCACCTTCAGCGCCGAACTCAGCTGCTGCACGACCGGCAGCGCCTGATTCAGGCCGAGGCTGATGGCCGCGCCCGAGACCGCCGAGCGATCCCCCGCGCCCGCCGCGGACAGCGGCTTGCCAGTGGTCAGGTAAGACAGCGCATCCAGCTCGCCCATGGCGGGCTCCGAAAACACCCGGGTCTCGATCCGGGACAGACGACCGGTGAGCAACACACCCACGGTCACATCCCGCCCCTCGTAAGTGAGATCCCGGCTGGCCTTCACGTCCAGCCCCGGGTCGGTCACCACGCCGGAGAACAGCAGGGACCCGCGCTCGATCGCCAGTTTCTGGCCGAAGGCGCTGAACTGGCCGTCCCGCAGGCTGATCACACCCGACCCGGTCACCAGCCCCGGATCGGCGGCCAGCGACTGGTTGAGCAGCAGCGAGCCGTCCAGACCCGTCTTGAGGCCAAAACCCTCGAAGGAAACCTTTTTCCCCAGGCGCACCTGCAGGTCGTCCAGAACGAAGAGTGGCGGTGCTTTCTCGACCACCGCCACGTCCCGGCCGTGCACGATGGTGTCCGGCGAGGTCTGCACCGCGCTCTGGGCAATTTTCTTCAGCCGGATTTCGGCGCGGGGCACCAGCATGTCGCCACTGACCCGGAACTGGTTATCACGCAACACCACGCGGACATCCGGTGACACCTGCACGAGCCCCTCCGGTAAGCGGATCACGTCAATCACCCGGCCCTTGACCGTGGCCTCGGCCGTGGGCACCAGCTGGTCCCGCCAGGCGAGAGCGCCATCCAGCGCCACATAACCCTTGCCCGAGCGCGCGTTGCCCTTGAGGGCCACCTGCCCGTCTTCCCGGCCCTCCAGCGCGAGGCTGATGCGGTCCACGGTGATGCCCGCCGCAGGCACCGTGAAGGAGCCCTCCTCCAGCTGCAGCCCCCCGGCGATATCCGGCTGCCGTGCCTTGCCCGACAGCGCCGCCGCCACCGTGATACGCCCCTTGATGTCGCCCACATCCACCAGGCGCTCGACAATGGGACCGATGGACGCGAGATCAGGTACGCCGCCGTTCAGGTCGGCAACGATGGTGGGCGTCTCCCCCAGGGGGTCCGTGATGCGACCCGTGGTGGCCAGGCGCAAACCAAAGCTCTCCGCGACGGCAGCATCGAAGTCCAGCACGTCGTCCGCCAGCTCGGCGCTGACGCGGAACTCGCTGATCTCCGTCTGCACGTCCTCGTCGTCCGGCACGCGCCAGGTAATCAGCGCATCCTCCAGACCGGCGCGGAAACTTCCCGTCAGCCGGCCACCCGCGCTCTGCACAGTCACTGCGGCGGCGGCCATGCCCGTGAGGCCGATGTCCGCCGGCAGCCAGGGGTCCAGTCGGTTGAGGGCAAACTGGCGGAGATCCGCGGCGCCGCTGAAGCCCTGTGGATCATAGCGAGCGTCGCCGAGGCACAGCTCCGTCTCGCCGGAGATCCAGCAGTGGGCCGTGAATCCTGCCGCGGGGCCTGTCACCCGCACCGTGGCAGTAGCGGGCTCCCGCAGGGTCCAGCGGTCATTGCCGTTCACCGTGACCAGCCCGGTGCCGATGGTCTGGGTGAGGATCCCGTTCCTGTAGGTGCCCGTGCCGCGCAGCTCGACGTCCACGTCGCCGCCGGCCAGAGCCAGTTCCACGGTCTGCGCAGCGAGGTTGCCGGCGACGCGCAAGGACAGGTTGCCCAGGGGCGTGCCGCTCCAGGAGAGCCCATCCGACTCCACATCGAGAGTGAGCCGCTGGCGTGAACCGACGGCACCCCGGGCCTGCAACGACTGAATGCGGAGATCCCGTGTCGCGAGGTTGCTGCCAGCGAGATCCAGCTCGAGGCTCGGCTGAGCCGTTGTGCCAGCAATCCTGCCCGTACCGCGCAGCTGGCCCTGGAAGTCCGGCCACAGGGTTGCCAGGTCCGGCGCATCGATCCGGAAGCTCCCGGCGAGGCCCTGCCCCCTGCCACGACCGCGGACGCCGGCTGAGGGGCTGGTCAGCCGGCCGTCAAACTCCACACGATTGACACCGGCCTGGATCCGCACCGCGTCGAAGGCGAGGTCTTGCCCTTTCCGGCTCACGGTCCCGGCGGCCCGCAGTGGCCTGCCGAACAGGGTGCCACTCGCTGTGGGGATCTGGAGGCGGAAATTGCCCCGGTCGTCGAACTCGACCGTGCTGCCAAAATCCACCCGACCCGGAAAGCGGGGATCGATGAAGCGCGGATCGAGCCCCCGGCCCCGCAGCTCCAACTTGCCAGACAGCCCATCCTGCAGGCTGACGCGCCCAGACCCCACGACCTGCCCGCCAAAGCCGTCCAGCTGGAGGCTCGGGATGTCCAGCGCGCGGGCCCCACCCTGAAGAGTGCCGCTCGCCGTCGCCCGGGCCTGTACCTCTGGCCAGTCTCCGAGACGCACGCCCGCGTCCAGTTTGGCGACGTAGCGGTCCGTCCAGCCCCGGACACTGAGCCGGCCCGCCGGGCTGCGCAGGAGCAGGCCCGGATCCGCGCCCAGCGGCCGCTGCAGGTCTGCCCAGCGCGCTTCGGCGCTGATCTCCGGCGCGTCCTGCAGCAGACGCGCGACGCCGCCCACACCCACCGGCGACGGCAGCAGCACGACCTGCTCGAAGCGCAGCGCCGCCAGGTCGCCCGTCAGCGCTCCGGAACCCGTCACTGCCGGGTCCGTCAGTTGCCACTGGAGTTCAGCGTCGATCGCAAAAGGTTCGCCGGTGCCGAAGCTGCCAGTGGCCTGGGCGCTGAGGCCATAAAGCTCCGCCTTGAGCATCTCGAACTGCACGACCCCGTCGATCAGTTCACCCCGCAGGGTCACCGGCCCGATTGCCACCGGCACGATCTCAGCCACCGTGCCCTCATCCCGATTGACGCCGTTGCGGATCAGGAGGCGCTGGATCTCCAGCCCGTCCGCCGCCAGGATCACGGGCAGCACGAGCGGCTCCACGCGGGATTCCGGTTCGTCGGCTGGCCGGGGAGCAATGTCGATGCGCACCAGAGCGGCGCGAGCCGTCGACAGTCGCAGCCGGTTCCGCAGCAGATCGGGCCAGCTCATGGCGAGCTCGGCGGGCTCGATCACGAGGGTGGTGCGCCCCGCCGTCAGCTGCAGGCGGTCGGCCTCGAGGCCCTCCAGCAGGGTGCCCCGGATCCCCGTCACCGTCAGTTGATCGCCCGCCAGGTCCGCAATGGTGCCGATCAGCCAGGCGCTGCCCCGTTGGGTGCCGAGCACCAGCAGCCCAAGCACCAGGAGGATCGTGAGAGCGACCAGCAGCGTCGCGAGGGACCGCACCAGGTTCACAGGTCCGGCCCCAGCGTGATGTGGATCCGGAACGAGTCGGGAGCGTCGTCGAGGGGCACACCGACATCGAAGCGTATCGGCCCCAGGGGCGAGTACCAGCGGAGGCCGGCGCCAACGCTTTTCTTCAGTGAGAGGTTGCTGAAGGTGTCGAAGGCATTGCCCGCGTCGAAGAAGGCGGCGACGGACCAGTTGCCGAAGACCCGCTGGTCAAACTCGATGCTGCCCACCAGGGTGTCCGTGCCGCCCACCACCTTGTCATCTGCATCGAGCGGCCCCAGGGACTTGTAGTCATAGCCCCGGACGCTGTTGTCACCGCCGGCAAAGTAGCGCACCGAGAAGGGCAGCTCCTTGAAGTCCTGCTTGATCGTCCAGCCCGCCTGCCCCCGCAGCAGAAGTCGCGCAGTGGACCACAGTGGCAGGATGGCCTTGCTCTCCGTCGACAGCTGCATAAAGGCAGTGTCCGAGCCCAGGACCTCGTCCGTACCCTTGGCGGTAAAGTTGAGGCGGTAGCCGCCCCGGGGCCTGCTGGGCAGCAGGAGTGGCTGGTTGACCCAGCTGACACCCGGCAGCACCAGGCTGCTGTTGCCCGTGTCACCCGCCACGGTGAAGGACTCCAGGATGTAGTCCACGAAGCGCGTCTCGCGCCAGTTGCCCCGGCGGCGCTTCACCTGCTTCACGCCCAGCCGGAACTCGTCGCTGCGGCTGTCTTCCGGGTTTTCGTACTTGTAGCCCGTATCGACACTCAGCCATTCGTCCTTGGGCCTGCCGGTGGGCAGGCGGTAGCTCAGGGTGGCTTCGCCGAGAATCGGCGAGACTGAACTCGTGAACTCCAGCTGGTGGCCTTTGGTGTTCAGGCGCCGGTTCAGATAGCCGAGCCGCAGCTTGGGTCCGGTGTCCGTCGCGTAACCGATACCGGTCGTCCAGGTCTGGGGCGGCGCCGGGGTGAGGACGATCGTCAGCGCCACATCCAGGTCCGGAGCAGGCCGGGGAGTGGTCCGCAGCTCGACGTTCTGGAAGTACCCGCCGGTCAGCAGGTCGGTGTAGAGCTGGTTCAGCTGGTCAGCATCGTAGGGCTCGCCGGGCTTGAACTCCACGTAGCGCAGGGCCAGCTGGGGATCGACGACCGTCTGGTCCAGGGTCACGGGCCCAAAGCGGTAGCGCTCGCCGGAGGCGTAGTCGAGGGTGAGGTCGGCGGCCAGGGCCTCGGGATACACGTCGATGCGGCTGGCGACATAGCGCCCCTCGAAGTACCCCCGGCGCTGGGCCAGCGTCGCGAAGCTGGCCTTGAGCTCGTCGTAGGCCCGCTGGTTCAGCCCTTTGCCGGGCGCCAGGTCGGGGTTGCTGAGCACCCCGGTGAGCCGGGCATCGGACTGGCCGGCACCAGAGACGCGGATACTGACGTTGCGCAGGCGGACGCGGGGGCCCCGCTCGACGGTAAAGGTCGCCCGCCAGCAACCCGAATCCCCCTCGAGGTCCAGCTCCTTGTCGATGGTCGGCGCGTAGTAGCCGTAGACCTCCAGGGCCCCGCGAATCTCCTGGTCAGCCCGGCGATAGAGGCGGCGCACCCGGGCATCCGGCACCGTGCAGGGCTCGTCCGCCAGATCTACCGTGGCCCGGACGATTTTCTCGGTGGTGCGGCTCAGGCCCTGGAATTCCACGGCGCCCTGGGCCTGGGCCCGGGGGGGCACCAGAAGGAGGGCCAGAAGCAGGGCCAGGACCAGGGGGGCTGCAAACGGGGAAGGTGGCATCGAATCGTCAGTCCCTGCCCGGTAGCGGGCCCGGGCTATTATCCAGCAATGCGTAACCGGAAGCCGGTCCCCGGCCAGTCCCTGCTGCTCCTGATTCTGGTGCTGGGCCCCCTGCTCCCAGTGGCGACCCTGCGGGCGGCCCCTGCCTTTGACCCGGCCCGGGTGGGCTGGTCCGAGATCCGCATGAGCGGGAGCAAGCTGTTCATCACGGCCGATGCCCGGCTGACGCTGCGCCGGGTGGCGGGCGCCAGCCTCCGTCCGGACCTGCTGGCCGTGTCCGATGAGCGCTTCACGCCGCTCCAGCCCGGGACGGACGTGCTGGAGCTCCTCTACGAAACCCGCGCCATCGGCCGCCGGTCCCGGCTGACCCTGTGGATGGATCCTCTCTCGGGCGCCGCGCTCCAGCGCACCCAGCACGACCGGGACGGCAAGCTGCGCCTGCGCACTTATCGCTTCGGCACCGCCGGCGCCTACCAGCGCACCTTCTGGCCCGCGACGCCTAGCGAGAAGTCGCTGCCGCCTGAGCGCTGGACGAAAACCAGCGAAGGGCTTCGCGCCTACCCGGTAGATCCGGGCCAGCAACCCGTGGTCGAACCCACTGGCCTGCTCTACGCGATTTCGGCTGCCGCCCTGAACCAGCCGGGCGACACTCTGGATGTGCTGGTCTTCCGGCGGCGGGATACCCAGACGGTGCGCATTGAAGTGCAGTCCCCCCGGGAAGTCACCGTGCGTTACGACGAACTGCCCACACCGGGAACAGGGCAGGTAGTCGTGCAGCGCACCGGCAAGGTGCAGGCGCTGCGCCTCTCCCTGCAGGGCCTGCCCGTGCCGGGCGGCGCTCCGGAGGATGACGATCTGGAACTGCTCGGCCTGCGGGGCCGGCTTGAACTGCTGCTGGAACCGGCCACCCGCGCCCCATTGCAGCTCTCGGGCAATGTGAAGGTGGTCGGGGCCGTGACGCTCCGGCTGACGGCTCTTCGTCCGCGGCAGCAGGGTCCGCGGCAGCAGGGCCCGCCACAACCGGGCGCCCGGTGACAGCCCCGGGCGCTGCGCCTTACTCTATAGTCTGTGTTTCCCCGCCGTCCTTTCGGACCAGGAGGTCCAGCGTGTATCAGTCACTCATCAAGCGCGTTAGCCGGGCAGCCCTGTATGTGATGACAGCAGCGCTGTTTGCCGGTTGCACCTCGGGGCCGTCCATCTTCGTCAACAGCGACCCGGCGGCCAACTTCGCCAGCTATCGCACCTACAATTTCGTGACGCCCCTGGGCACCGACACCTCCGGCTACTCCTCGCTGCTCAGCCAGTACCTGCGCACCGCCACCGCCCGGGAACTGGAGTCCCGGGGTTACACGCGCAGTGACAATCCCGACGTGCTCGTCAACTTCAACGTCGAGACCAAGGACAAGATCCAGACCACGACGACACCCTCGGGCCCGAGCTACGGCGGCTACTACGGCTATCGCTCGGGCTACTACGGCGTGTGGAACGGCTACGACACCCAGGTGACCCAGTACACCGAGGGCACCCTCACCGTGGATGTCGTGGATGCGGCGCGGAAGCAGCTGGCCTGGGACGGCACTGCCGTCGGTCGCGTGCGGGAGAAGGACCGGGCAAACCTGCAGCCTGCGATCGACAATGCAATTACCCAGATTTTCGCCAGGTACCCGTCCCCGGGGGCTCCCGCAGCACCCTGAGCCGGCCCGACCAGGGGGCCAATCTGTGACCCGGTCCCTAACGCAGCACCGGACCGGGCCCGATACCATCTCTGCTCCATTCGCTTGGGCAGAGGTGGCCTGGAATGCTGCGAGTCCTTTTCGTCGATGACGAGCCCAACGTGCTGGCCAGCATGCGGCGCCAGCTGCGCAAAGTCTGCGAGGTGCATACCGCGGGCAGCGGTGACGAGGCACTCCGCCTCCTGAAGGAACTCGGGCCCGTGGCCCTCGTCGTTTCCGACATGCGGATGCCCGGCATGAACGGTGCCGAGCTGCTCACGAAGATTCAGGCCTTGTACCCCGACACGGTGCGGATGGTGCTGTCCGGTCAGACCGACCTGGAATCCACCATCGCCGCCGTCAACGAGGGACACATCTACCGTTTCCTGACCAAACCCTGCAGTGAAGAGGCGCTGCGCAAGGCCGTGCGCGCCGGCATCGACCAGTACCAGCTCGTCACTACGCGCCAGGAACTGCTGGAGAAGACCCTGCAGGGCCTCGTGGAGACGCTGAACGACATTCTCGGCCTCACGAACCCCCTGGCCCGGCGCCGGACGGCGCGGGTGCGCCAGTACGCCGCCGCCATCGCCGGCGGGCTCCGCTTCCCGATGCCCTGGGACCTGCGGCTGGCGACCCTGCTTTCCCAGCTGGGCTGTATCACGCTTCCCGAGACTATTCTCGACAAGCTCTATGCCGGTGGCGTTCTCACGGAGGACGAGCAGCAGCTCTACTCCCGCCATCCGGCGGTCGCCGCCGCCCTGATCGGCCGGATTCCGCAGCTCGGTTCGGTAGCGGCAATGATCAGCCGGCAGCAGCGCGTCAACTTCAGCGAGCTGCCCGCAGACGTGGCGGCGTGGGACGCCGACACGACGGCTACGGTGATTCTGGCTGTGGCTACCAGCCTTGATGAGTTACTGGCGGCCGGCGAGCAGCCCGCCAGTGCCTTGCAGCGCCTGGAACAATCCCTGCCCGGTCTGCCCAAGCCGGTGCTGGCTGCAATCCGCAGCGTCCATCTGCACAGCGCCTATATGGACGTGCAGATCGTGGCGTTCGACGAGCTCGCCCTGGGCATGGTGGTGGACGAGGACGTGGTTACCGACCAGGGGGCAACCCTGATGTTCCGGGGCGAGGAAGTAACGCGGGAATTGCTCCTGCAGTTGCGGGCAGGCAGCGAGGCCACTACCGCTTCTGGCAGTACGGCCATCTCCCAGAAGCTGCGGGTGCTGATTCCCGCCTGAGCCTTCAGGCTGCAGCGGCACTGTTCCCGGCCGTGGCGCTCTCGTTGCCGACTGCCTGGGGGGCCAGCGGCAGGCGAATGGTGAAGCAGGTCCCCTGCCCGGGGGTGCTCTCCACCGCGATTGAACCCTTGTGCCTGGTGATGACGCTGTGGGCAATGGCCAGACCCTGGCCGGTGCCCTGCCCGACCTCCTTGGTGGTAAAGAACGGGTGGAACACCTGGGCCCGGACCTCCTCGCTCATGCCCGAACCGTTGTCCGAAATGCGAATCACTGCCTCACCATCGGCCACGCTCGTCGCGACGACGATGCGTCCGGAGCCCCTGGGCCGTTCGGCACTGACGGCCTCGACGGCGTGGGCAGCGTTGACGAGGATATTGACGATCACCTGATTGATGCTGCCCGCCAGGCAGGGCACGGGGGGCAGGTCGGGATCCAGCTGGGTGCAGACCTCGGCAATGCCCTGCCACTCGCTGCCGGCCACCCGCACCGCGCTCTCGATGACGCGATTCAGATTGGTGCCGACGAGGTCCCGGGCCGGGTGGGTAAGCTCCCGCATCGACCGCACAATCTCGCCAACCCGCTCCACGCCTTCCAGGGACTGACGGATGGCCACGGGCACCTCCGCCTGCAGGTAGTCCGCATCGGCCGCGCTGAGAGCCCGGGCCAGGTCGCTTACCGGGACCGCGCCGTTGCCTGCCGCCTGCACCAGGCGCGTGATCTCCGCCAGAAGTACGGTGACTGTGCTGAAGGCATCATCGAGGAAGCGGATGTTGCCGCCGACATACTGGGTGGGCGTATTGATTTCGTGGGCGACGCCGGCTGCCAGCTGACCGACGGCCTCCAGCTTTTGTGCCTGGGCCAGCTGCGTCTCAAGCTTGAGTCGCTCGGTAACGTCGTGCAGCACCACGACATAGCTGGTTATCAATCCGTCATCGCCCGCCACCGGTGAAACGGCCGCATCCTCGGTGATCAGGCTGCCGTCCCGGAGTTCAGTCGTGAGCCGTCCCATCCAGGTCTGACCGGCAGACACCGTGCGCCACATCTCGTGGTAGTAACTCTGGCTATCGCGGCCCTTGATGGCCTCTCCCGGCGCCTTGCCGAGTACGTCTGCACTCCGCACGCCGCGGTTGCGCTCATAGGCCGGATTGACGTACTGGATGCGTCCCCCGAGATCCAGCAGCACGATGGACTGGGCCGTGTATTCCACCACGGCCGACAGGTTGCGCAGCTTCGCTTCGGTCTCCCGGCGGGCCGTGATGTCCCGCATCACAGCGATATAGCCGGTGGTGTGTCCGGCTGCGTCGCGGATCGGCGCGACCGTGACTTCCTCGTGGCGCAGCGCGCCGTTTCGGCCTGCGGATGACAGCTGGCCAGACCAGCTGTGGCCCGCCTGCACGGTGGCCCACAGCTCCTGGTAGGTCGCGCCGGCGTTCTGCCCGCTGCCCGGCGCCTTGCCCCGAACCTCCTCAAAGCTGAAACCGGTCTGGCGCTCGTACTGGGGATTGACGTAGTTGATCCGGCCGTCCGCATCCAGGATGGCAATGGCGTCGCCGGCATACTCCACCGCTGCGGCCAGCTCTTCCAGCCGGGACTGGTCCGCGTGCCGGGCCGATTCCAGTTCCTGAAAGCGGCGGGCCAGTGCCCCGATCTCGTCCTGCCGCGCCAGGTCGGGGGTCGGCAGGAGCTCCCCGCTCTCCCGGAGGTCGAGCAGGTGGCGGGTCAGCCGGCCCAGGGGGGCCGACACGATGGCCTGGATGAGAGTGGCCAGAATCAGCAGCGTGACGGCGACCGTCACCAGCAGCCCGAGCAGCAGCGCCCGCACGGTGTCGCGGCCGGTCGCCAGGATCGTGCGGGGCATGCGCGTTTCGAGAATGAAGGCCGGGTTGCCGGCCAGGTCGCGAAACAGCCGGAAGTCGGACATGTCGTCCTCGCGGGTGACCAGGCGGGAGCCCCCCGGCGTTCGCCCGAGGGCGGCAGCGAGCACGTGCATCTCCGGGGACAGCGCGTTGCGGCGGCTGCCATGGACGATGACCTGGGAGGGCAGGACGCTGAGCTCGGCAAAAAGCTGCTCGGCCTGGAGGTAACTCCCCAGCATCAGGGTGCCGGCCGGCTCGCCAGAACCATCCGTGCGGGAGATGGGGCGCAGGGCCAGAATCAGCGGCCCATGGCGCGTGCTGATCACGCCGGCGATGGTTTCCCGACTGCCGGCGAGGGGGAGTACCGAGGGGCTCTGGGCATGGTGCCCGGCTGCGTAGGGCGCGGCACCCCGGAGCAGGTCGACAATCTCGGTCCCCGCATCGGGGTCCGGGCTCCGGGCCTCCCCGGCCTGCAGGCGGCCCGTGGCATCGATCACCAGCACCATGTCCAGCTTGAGCCGGTCGAGGATGGCCGGGCCCAGATGCCGGCTGCGGAACTCGGGATAGCGCCCCTGGGCAAAGTTGTAGAAATCGTCCCAGGCCGCCCAGTCGGTCGTACTGGCCTGGATAAAGTCCAGCTTGGCAGCAATGGCCTGCTCCAGGATCTTCCGGTTCTGCAGCACCAGGTCGACCTCCTTCGCAGCGAAGGTGTCGAGCACGGTTTGCCTGCCGAACCAGGCCAGTCCTGCGGAGGTGAGGGCCACCACGACCAGCAGCAGCAGGGTGATGCGCGCCGCGAGGGACAGGCCGGGGGGACGAACAGCGCCGGAGGGCAATTGGCGGGCCAACAGCGGGGACAGGGTCTTCATTCGGGCTTGATACCGCAATCCGGCGAGGCGGGAGGGTGCCCCGGTCACAAAGCGCAGGCCTATGGGGCTGCGCTGAGACCTGGCGCACACCTGATCACAGTCCGCCCTTAGAATGGCGCGATGACCGCACCCCCGGACCTTGGCTCCCTGCGCCGTGACTACGCCACCCGGCCCCTCGGCCGGGAAGACCTCGCCGCGGATCCGGTCGTGCAGTTCCAGCAGTGGTTCACCGAGGCACTGGACGCCAGCGTGCTGGATCCCAATGCCATGAGTGTCGCGACGGTCGGCGACGACGGGCAGCCCTCGTTGCGCATGGTGCTGCTCAAGTACTTCGACACCGCGGGTTTTGTCTTCTACACCAACCTGGAGAGCCGCAAGGCCCGGGAGATGGCAAATAATTCCCGCGTGGCCTTGCTCTTTTACTGGGCCGAGATCAGCCGGCAGGTGCGCATCACGGGGACGGCCACCCGGATCTCCGCGGCCGAGAGCCTGCGCTATTTTCTGACCCGGCCCCGGGACAGCCAGATTGGCGCCTGGGTGTCCGAGCAGAGTCGGGTCATCGAAGGCCGCCAGTTCCTGGAAGCGAAATTCGCCGAACTGAAGGCCCGCTTCGCCGCCGGCGATGTGCCCCTGCCCGCCTTCTGGGGCGGGTACCGGGTGCAGCCACACACGGTGGAGTTCTGGCAGGCCCGGGAGAACCGGCTCCACGACCGCTTTTCTTACAGTCAGTCCGGCCCCGGCTGGACCATCAACCGGCTCGCACCCTGAGGACCTGGCCAATGCCCTCGCTACCGCACCTCGCCGCCATCGTCGCCGTGTCTGTCCTCGCGGGGGCCGCCGGATGCACGACCCAGCCCGCCGCCAGGGTCACGCCTGCACCGCCCCTGGCGGAGTTCTGCCTCGAAGCCCAGCGGGTGGTGGTGCGCACCGCAGTCACTCCGGCGCTCGTCCTGCACACGGACTTCGATGGCTTCGTGAAATCCAAGGCCGCCATCGAGCCCCTCACCATCCAGCAGTACATCTGGTACGAGAATGACGACCAGGCCCGGCCGGTCATGGTGTCCTGCAAGCTGAAGAGCGCCGACCACCTCAACGAAACCTTAGGCAAGGGCACCTCGGCCGGGAACGGCCGGTGTCAGGACATGAATCAGCTGACCTATGCGCGGCTGGAGAGCGGCCAGGCTCCGGCTGTGGTCGAGCGCGTGATCTTCGACCCGGCTGAGGTGGTGGAGAACCCGGCGAACCCGGGCATGACGGGCCCGGACTGGCTGAAGCCCTACGAGATGACCTGGCGGGACCAGGACGGGGTGCTGCACGTGCGGAGCAAGGGCTTCCGGGTGGACTGGACAGACCCCCAGTTCGCGGCCATGCCCGGCCGCTTTCGCGGCGTGCAGTACTGTCATCTGATCGCCCCCGAATACCTGGCCCGCCTGGTCAGCGGGCAGGCGGCAGCCGGCCTGCTGGTGGGGCGCGAGGTGGCCCCACTCGCCCAGCCGCCAACCCAGTAGCCAACCCAGTAGCGCCAACCCGGCACATAGAAACCCAGCACACAACGTAGTGGAGCAGCTTCACGTCCTCATCATCGGCGCCGGGATCGGCGGCCTGACGACTGCCCTCGCCCTGCAACGTGGCGGGGCCCGGGTGTCGGTGTACGAGCAGGCCGGCGTGCTCGCCGAAGTAGGGGCCGGGCTCACCCTGGCCTCCAACGGGACGGTCATCCTCCAGCACCTCGGTCTGGGCACTGTGCTGGATGACCTGGGTGTGGTTCCTGGCCGGGGGGCCGTCAAGGACTACCGGAACGGCCGGACGCTGGTGGACATTCCCCGGGGCACGACGCAGGTGGAGCGCTTCGGCGCGCCCTATTGCCAGATCCACCGCAATGACCTGCACCAGGCGCTGGTGGCGGCGGTGCAGAGCGCGGACCGGCATTGCCTGCATCTCGGCTGCTCCCTGGAGGATTTCGGCCAGGACGAGCAGGGCGTGACGGCGGTCTTCGCCAACGGCCGGACCGCCCGGGGTGACGTGCTCATCGGCTGCGATGGCATCCATTCCACAGTGCGGGCCCGCCTGTTTGGCAGCGAGGACCCCCGCTTCACCGGCTACGTCGCCTGGCGTGGCCTGGTCCCGAGCGAGCGTCTCGCGGCGTCCGCGCTTACGCCGGACTCAGCCGTCTGGATCGGGCCCGGACACTTCCTGACCCGCTACAAGATCCGGCGCGGCCAGTTGCTGAACTACGTGGCCATGGCCAGGACGAGCACCTGGGTGGAAGAAGGCTGGGCGGTCCGCTCCACGGTGGAGTCACTCCTGGCGGAGTTCCGGGATTTCGAACCGGTGGCCCGGTCGATCCTGATGGCCACGCCGCCGGAGCAGTGCTTCAAGTGGGGCATCTTCGACCGGGATCCCCTGCCCTCCTGGACGACTGGCCGCGTGACCTTGCTGGGTGACGCGGCCCACCCGACCACACCGTTTCTCGGCCAGGGCGCGGCGATGGCGCTGGAAGACGGACTGGTGCTCGCACGCGCCCTCCTCGCCGCCGGGTCGGTCACCGAGGCTCTGGCCCGCTACGAGCAGGCGCGGGTAACCCGGGCCAACTTCGTGCTGCTCGCCTCCCGGGAGAACGGCCACAACCTGACCACCACCGACCCGGACCGGTACGACGAAGCCACGCACCGGAACGAGGAATCCCTGGACCTGGCCAGCTACAACGCGGTCACGGTGCCGGTTTGAGTCCCGACGCGCTATTGCCGGGGCCTCTCGATATCGTGGGTGATGTCCACGGCGAGTTCGCGGCCCTGCAGGCTCTCGTCAGCCGCCTCGGCTACCACACCGATGGCTCCCACCCGGAACAGAGGCACCTGATTTTTGTCGGTGACCTCTGCGACCGGGGCCCGGACAGTCCCGGGGTGGTGCGCTATGTCGCCGGCCTGGTGGCCGCCGGCCGCGCCCAGTGCGTCCTGGGGAACCACGAACTCAACCTGCTGCGGGGTTCGACGAAGCCCGCCAATGGCTGGTTTTTCGCCCAGGACCACGACCGGGCCCTGGGGAAGTTTCTCGGGTGCCAGCAGCCGACGGCAGCAGAGCGTCAGAGTTTTGTGGCGTTCTTTGCCTGCCTGCCGCTGGCCCTGGAGCGTGCCGATCTCCGGGTGGTGCACGCCGCCTGGCACGCGGAATCCCTGGCGGCGCTTGCGCGCGAGCCGGTCGGCCGCGGGGTGCTGGAGGTGTATCGCCACTACGCTGCGGAGTCGGAGCGCTGGGCGCAGGAGTCTCACGTGACGGCACAGGCGCAGCAGGAGTACCGGGACTGGGGCCGGCTTCTGGCCGAGGAAGATCAGCCTGTCCCCCTGCTCCGCGCTATCGGCACCCTCGACGAGCAGTTCCAGATGTCCAACCCGGTCCGGGTCCTGACGTCGGGAGTTGAGCGGCTGGCAACCTCGCCGTTTTTCGCCAGCGGCAAGTGGCGCATGGTCGATCGGGTGGCCTGGTGGCAGGACTACACGGACGAGGTGCCCGTGCTGTTTGGCCACTACTGGCGCTGGGCCAGTCCCGAGAGTGCCCGGCTGTACTCCAGGGGCGAGCGGGATCTGTTCGCCGGCCTCGCGCTCAACGAGTGGGGAGGTCCCCGGCGCAATGCCTTCTGCGTGGACTTCTCCGTGGGCGTCCGCTACCGGGAGCGACTGGCCAGGGGGCGTAATCCTTACCGGGGCCGGCTCGGCGCCCTGCGCTGGCCGGAGCGGGAGCTGGTCTTCGACGATGGTGAGCGCCTGCCTCTCAAAGCCTGACACCACGCCGGGGCGGACCCGGGGGCGTCCAGCCCACCGCGCTGGCCGTGCTCATCGACCACTCCCTCACGCACGTCCTGCGCAGCTGGTCGAGGGGGTAAAACGTGCCCCGCCAGAGAATGCCACCCCGGGCCAGCGTGAGCACCGTCGACCAGGCGATCACCCCGGCAAGCGCCAGCGCTGCGAGCGGCGCGAGAAGACCTTCCAGGCCGCTGCCGCCGGAGACTCGCCGGGCAGAAAGACCCACGGCAAGCAGCGGCAGCCCGGCGGCGATCACCGCCAGGGGGTGTGTCCAGGGGGCCAGGGTCAGCACCAGCGGCAGGTAAGGCAGCAAGGTACTGGCCAGCACCAGCAGCACCGCGAGCACCGCCAGGGAGGCGCGCCACTCGCAGCCGGCGAAGGCGTTCTTCTCCAGCCCGCGCAGCGTCGGGAGGAGCCCGTTCTGCCAGCGCACGCTGACGAGACCATCGGCGTCGAGGCAGCCCTGGGCCACTCCCTGGCGCCGAAGGAGCAGACCCAGCTTGAGATCGTCGGCCACCTCGTAGGCCAGGCGCTCGTGTCCGCCAATCCGGGCGTAGGCATCCCGATGCACCAGGCCAAAGGCCCCGACGCCGACAAAGGCGTGGGACTTCGGCACGGATAACTTCGCCGGATCCAGTTTGGCGCTGAGGGTCAGGGCAAAGGTTGCCAGGAAGGCCCGCTCGAGAAAGCCGTCAGCAATGAACTTCGGCAGGGCCACGAAGTGGCCGAGCCCGTGGGCGGTGGCAAAGGCCACCGAGCGCCGGAGGGCGTCCGGCGCAAACACCACATCCCCGTC
>JANNXJ010000035.1:0-21765 GCA_031409515.1 Gammaproteobacteria bacterium
ATCCGGCGGAACCCCCTAAGCGCGTCAAGCCCTGATACCGTAAGTGGTACCGGGTTTGGCATCTGGCAACTTGGCTGCCATGTTGCCAGATGCCAAACCCGGTACCTCTCGGTGTAGAGTCGGAAGGCCATGAACCTTCGCGAACAGGTAGAAGAACTGCTGCCGAACTGGCGGACCTGGTACCCGAACCTGTTCGAGGCGGCCGTGGACCTAGGCATTCTCCGGGCCCGGGTCTGCGATCCTTCGGAACTCCTGCTGCATCGCCGCCACGAGGGCGTGCGCCAGGCGGCCGCCCAGGCCCACCGGGAAAAGTGGAACGCAGAAGGCGAACCGGAAGATTAAGAGGTACCGGGTTTGCAATCTGGCAACTTGGCTCCCAAGTTGCCTGATGCCAAACCCGGTACCTCTTAAGTTATCTGGGCTTGACGCGCTTCGTGGGTTCCGCCTGATGGGGGTCCTCCGGCCAGTAGTGCCGGGGGTAGCGGCCTTTCAGCTCTTTCCGGACCTCGTGGTAGGCGGTGTTCCAGAAGCTGGCCAGGTCCTGGGTGACCTGCACCGGGCGCCGCGCCGGGGATAACAACTTCAGCAGCAGTGGCACGCGCCCGCCACCGACCCGCGGTGTGGCGGTGAGGCCGAACACTTCCTGCAACCGCACGGACAGGCTCGGAACCCCTCCGTCCAGGTAGTCGATGGCAATGCGGGAGCCACTCGGCACGGTGAGATGCGTCGGTGCCAGCTCGTCCAGGCGTTGCTGTTGGGACCAGGTAAGCAGCGCGCGGAGCGCACTGCCCAGGTCGACGCGGGTGAGATGCGCAGCCCGCACCACGCCATCCAGGAAGGGACTGAGCCAGGTCTCCAGGGTTGCCAGCAGTGCAGGGTCGCTGACGTCGGGCCAGGGCGTGGCACTGTCGGTCGCGGCATCCCGCGCCAGCACCACACGGGCCTGCCACTGCCGCAGCTCCGGGGTCCAGGGCAGCGCGGTCAGGCCCAGCTCCCGAATGCCACTGAGCATGGCCACCAGCACCGCGCCCGGGTCGGGCTTCCGGAGCGCCTCATCGGCCAGCACGAGGGCGCCGAGTCGCCGCTGCCGGCGGGCCACGACACACTGCTCCCGGCTGTCCCACCGGATTTCCTCGAGGTTGACGATCGTGCTGGCGAGGTGCGTCTCGAGATCCGCCATCGACACCGGTGCCGCCAGCCAGATGCGCGCCTCCTTCTCGCCGCCCTCCAGTTCCGGAATGACCAGAAACTCTGCTTTGGCCAGCGACTGGGGCCCGGTGAAGAACGCGCCTCGCCCGTTGCTGAGCAGGTACCGGCCGGAGCCGGGCTCCCGGGCCCGGGCGATGCGATCCGGCCAGGCGAGGGCGAGCAGCCAGCCCACTTCTTCCGGCTCGATGCGCTCCAGGCCAGCCTTGAGCCCCAGCTGCCGCGCATAGGTGTCTGCCGACCGGTGGATCTGGCGCAGGGTGGCCCGGTCCACATCGTCGCGACTGGCCGCGGCGGGGTCCCGGGCCAGCACTTCGAGCCGGGTGCGGAGATCCGCGTCCCGCTCACCGGGCCTGGCCCCGGGTCCTCCCCGCAACAGGTCCCGCTCGCCCAGCGTGGCCGCGAGCGCGCAGGCGGTGGCGCCAACCCCGGCAGCCTTCGCACCCAGCAGGAGATGGGCCAGACGCGGGTGGGCTGCGAGTCCCAGCATGTTGCGCCCGTGGGGCGTGATGGTCCCTTCCCCGTCCAGGGCCCCGAGAGAGCGCAGCAGTTCCCTGGACTGGGCGAGTGCGCCAGCGGGCGGCGGCGACAGCCAGGTCAGTGCACCCGGGTCCCGGGCACCCCAGCCCGCCAGTTCCAGCGCGAGGGGGGCCAGGTCTGCGGTGCTGATCTCCGGTGGGGTGTAGGGGAGGAGGGCCCGCTGTTCCGCCGCGGTCCACAGCCGGTAGCAGATCCCCGGCGCCAGGCGGCCGGCACGGCCCCGGCGCTGGTCGGCGGAGGCCTGGGAGATGCGCCCCGTCTCCAGCCGGCTCATGCCACTGCGGGGATCGAAGCGGTTGCGGCGTTCGAGTCCCCCATCGATCACCACCCGGATGCCCTCGATGGTGAGGCTGGTCTCGGCGATATTCGTGGCGAGCACCACCTTGCGCTGGCCGGCCGGTGCCGGACGGATGGCGAGGTCCTGGGCTTCCCGGTCGAGATCGCCGTAGAGCGGCCGGATGTGGATGGTCCCGCCAGCGTTGTCGCCCAGGTCAGCCAGCGCGCGTTCAACCCGCCGGATCTCCCCGGCGCCCGGGAGAAAGACGAGCAGGTCACCGGCGTCGTCCCGCAGTGCCTGGCGGATGGCGGTGGTCGCCTGCCGGTCCAGGTAGTCCGTCGTGGGCCGTTCCGCATAACGGGTTTCGACGGGATAGCTCAGGCCTGGAGCCGAGATGACCGGTGCGTCCTCCAGCAGCTGGGCGAGGGCCGCCACCTCCAGGGTGGCGGACATCACCAGAATGCGCAGGTCCGGGGTCAGGTGACGCTGGGCATCGAGCACGAAGGCGAGGCCTGTGTCGGCCTGCAGGCTGCGCTCGTGGAACTCGTCGAAGATGACCAGCCCGACGCCCTCCAGTGCCGGGTCCCGCTGCAGCTGGCGGGTGAGGATGCCCTCGGTGACCACCTCGATTCGCGTGCGCGGGCCCACCCGGGTTTCCAGCCGCATCCGGTAACCGACCGTCTCGCCCACGGCTTCCCCGAGGGTGCTGGCCATGCGCGCGGCCACGGCCCGGGCGGCCAGCCGGCGCGGCTCGAGGAGGAGGATGCGGCGGCCAGCGAGCCAGGGCGCGTCCAGCAGCGCGAGCGGCACGCCCGTGCTTTTCCCGGCACCCGGTGGCGCCTGGAGCAGGGCGCGCCGGCCAGCGGCCAGTGCCGCCGCAAGTTCCGGCAGCGCCGACGCAATGGGCAGGGGCTGTCCCGATCCGTTCATCGGGGCGCAGTCTAGTACCATACGTGGCCAATGTTTCTGTATCCCGAATTCGATCCCGTCGCGGTGCACATCGGCCCGCTGGCCGTGCGCTGGTACGGCATCACCTACCTGGTGGGCTTTGCGGCGGCCTGGTACCTGGGCAAGCGGCGCGCGGCGCGCCCGGGTGCACCGGTGGCGCCCCTGCAGGTGGATGACCTCATCTTCTACGCCGCTCTCGGCATCATTCTCGGCGGTCGCATCGGCTACATGCTGTTCTACGGGTTCGACCAGATCGTGGCGAATCCACTGAATCTCTTCCGCATCTGGGAAGGCGGCATGTCCTTTCATGGCGGGTTGCTGGGCGTGCTCGCCGCCATGGCTCTGTATGCCCGCAAGCTCGGCAAGGGTTTCTTTGAGGTCACGGATTTTGTGGCGCCGCTGGTGCCGATCGGCCTCGGTGCGGGACGGATCGGTAACTTCATCAATGGCGAACTGTGGGGCGCGCCGACGACGATGCCCTGGGCCTTTATCGTGGAGGGCGAGGCGCGGCATCCCTCCCAGCTCTACGAGGCCGGCCTCGAGGGCCTCGCCCTGTTCCTGATCCTCTGGTTCTACTCCGCGAAGCCCCGGCCCACCATGGCGGTGTCCGGGGTGTTTCTGGTGGGCTATGGCGTGTTCCGCTCGGCGGTGGAGTTCGTCCGTCTGCCCGACGCGCACCTCGGCTACCTGGCTTACGGCTGGGTCACCATGGGGCAGGTCCTCACGCTGCCCCTGCTGCTCTTCGGCTGTTTCCTCCTCTGGCGCGCTTACCGCGGATCTGCTGCGGTAGCCGCGGCGCGCTGAGCAGCGCTGTGCGGCAATACCTCGACCTGTTGCGCCACGTCCGCGAGCAGGGCACCCGCAAGGCGGACCGCACGGGGACGGGCACGCTGTCGGTGTTCGGCCACCAGATGCGCTTCAACCTGGCCGACGGATTTCCGCTGGTGACCACCAAGAAGCTGCACCTGCGGTCCATCATTCACGAGCTGCTCTGGTTTCTCCGGGGGGAGACCAACACGGCTTACCTCAGGGAGAATGGGGTCACCATCTGGGACGAGTGGGCTGACCAGCAGGGCGATCTGGGTCCGGTTTACGGCGCCCAGTGGCGTTCCTGGCCGGCGCCGGACGGTGCGCATATCGACCAGATGCGCCAGGCGCTCGATCTCATCCGCAGCAACCCGGATTCCCGCCGCATCATCGTCAGCGCCTGGAACGTGGCGGAGCTGCCGAAGATGGCGCTGGCGCCGTGCCACGCGCTGTTCCAGTTCTGGGTGGCGGAGGGGCGCCTGTCCTGTCAGCTGTACCAGCGCAGCGCCGACATCTTTCTCGGCGTGCCCTTCAACATCGCCTCCTATGCGCTGCTCACCCATCTGGTTGCCGCCCAGAGCGATCTGGAGCCCGGCGACTTCATCTGGACTGGCGGTGACTGCCACCTGTATCTCAATCATCTGGAGCAGGCGGACGAGCAGCTGGGTCGCCAGCCGCTGCCACTGCCGAGGCTTCAGCTGAAGCGCCGTCCCCCGAGTCTCTTCGAATACACCTACGCCGACATCGAAGTCGCTGACTACCAGTCCCACCCCGCCATCCGCGCCGCCGTGGCGGTGTGACGCGAAGGTACCGGACCTTAGTTTTGTTAGTTATTCGAATAACTAACAAAACTAAGGTCCGGTACCTTTTTTCACGCTGAAGGTTTTGGCGGGGCCGTCGAGGCGGACGGCGGTAAGCTTCCTGCCCCACACGCACCCCGTGTCGATGCCGAGCAGATTGTCCCGCTGCACCAGGCCCAGCGAGGCCCAGTGGCCGAAGACCACGCGGACCATGGCGGTCTGCCGGCCCGGGACCTCGAACCAGGGGTGCAGGCCCTGCGGCTGGGAGCCCGGCGGCCCGTTCTCCGAAAAATCGAGAGTGCCGTCTGCCCTGCAATACCGCGTGCGGGTCAGGCTGTTCGTAATGAAGCGCAGACGATCCTGGCCGGCCAGTTCGGGTGACCAGCGGTCTGGCCTTTCGCCGTAGAGATCCCTGATGTACTCGGCACAGTGCTTCCCGCGCAGCGCCTGCTCTACTTCCCGGGCCAGCTTGATCGTGAGCAGAGGGTCCCACTGGGGCGGGACGCCCGCATGGACCATGAGCGTGTTCAGTTCCGGGCGGTAGTAGGCCAGTGGCCGGTGCCGCAACCAGTCCACCAATTGCGGTCCATCCGGCGCATCCAGCACATCACTCAGTTCCCTGGCCTTCGCCCGGGAGCGATTGCCAAAGGCGAGGGCGATCAGGTGGAGGTCATGATTGCCAAGAACCACCGTGGCCAGCTTCCCCAGGTTGCGGACGAGCCGCAGGGTATCCAGTGAGCGGGGGCCGCGATTGACGAGGTCACCGACGAACCAGAGTTCGTCCCGGTCCGGATCGACCCGCAGGCGGGCGAGGAGGCTTTCCAGCTCGTCGCAGCAGCCCTGGACATCACCGATGGCATAGATCGCCATGCCCTGGACCTAACTCACGGGGCTTAGTGCAGGACGCCGGGCACCGCGAGCCGGAAGCAGGGAATATCCGCCCGGAACTGAGCCCCGTCGTCGGTGCGCATGCCGTAGCTGCCCTCCATGGTGCCCACCGGCGTCTCGATGACGGCCCCGCTGGAGTACCGATGCTCCTGGCCGGGCAGGATGTGCGGCTGCTCGCCAACAACCCCTTCGCCCTGGACTTCCTGCACCTTGCCATTGGCGTCCGTAATGAGCCAGTGACGATTCACAAGACGCGCAGGCAAGGCTCCGGTGTTGCGAATCGTGATCGTGTAGGCGAACACGTAGCGTTCGCCGGCGGGTTCGGACTGATCCGGGAGATAGAGGGTTTCAGCCGAGATCTGAATGCTGGGGCCGGGCGCTGGAGTGTTCATTCTGGGGAGTCATTCTGGGAGAGGCATCGCACCGTTGGCAAGCGCTGGTTTCACAGTCGCGAGCCGGAGCCAGGCTTCTGGCGGCAGCTGCTCCGGGCGGGCACCGTCATCCTGTCCCGCCGACCGGATTTCTTCCGGCGTCAGCAGGCCCCGCAGCCCGTTACTCAGGCGCTTGCGGCGCATGGTGAAAGCCTGGGCAACCAGCCGGTCTGCAGCAGCCAGAGTGCTGGCATCCGCCAGGGGCGTCGCGTGGGGCTTGAGCCTCAGGAATACCGAGTCCACCTGGGGCGGCGGCAGGAAGCTGCCGGGCTGGATGCTGAACAGCCGCGTCACCCGGCAACGCAGTGCGATGCTGATTGTCAGCCGGCCATAGGTCTTGCTGCCGTGGGCGGCCAGCATCCGCTCGCCCACTTCCTTCTGCAGCATTACGTGGAAGTCGCTAAAGAGGGCGCCCTGATCGAGCAGGTGGAAGAGCAGCGGCGTGGAGATGTTGTAGGGCAGGTTGGCAGCGAGGCGCAGCTGCTCCCCGGCTGCTGCGAGCTGGCGGAAGTCGAAGCGCAGGGCGTTGGCAGCGTGCACGGTGCACAGCGCGGAGTTCAACAGGTCCGGCAGCCGCCGGGCCAGGTCCCGGTCGATCTCAATGACATCCAGCCGCACCCCCGCCGCCAGCAGCGGCAGCGTCAGCGCACCGCGACCAGGGCCGATCTCGACAAAGTGCTCCCCCGGCCGGGGTTCGATGGCATCGATGATCTTGCGGATCACGTTACCGTCGGCCAGAAAATGCTGGCCCAGATGCTTGCGCGCCTTCACCCCGGACCTCAGGCGCCGCGCAGCGACGTGGCGACGGCCATCTTGATCGCCAGTCCGACCGCAGCCTTGAGGCTGCCGGCGTCGGCCCGCCCGGTGCCGGCCAGATCCAGGGCGGTTCCGTGATCCACCGAGGTACGGATGACCGGCAGCCCGAGGGTGACGTTCACCGCGTTGCCGAAACCCCGGTGCTTCAGTACCGGCAGGCCCTGGTCGTGAAACATCGCCAGCACGGCATCGACGCCCTCCAGGTTGGCTTCGATGAACGCGGTGTCCGCCGGAATCGGGCCCGTTACCGCAAAACCTGCCGCCCGTAGCGCCTCGAGAGCGGGATTGATCTCGCGGATCTCCTCCATGCCCAGGTGCCCCGACTCGCCCGCGTGGGGATTCAGGCCGAGGACAACGATGCGCGGAGCCGGGATCCCGAAGCGTCGTTGCAGACCGTCCACAAGAATCCGCGCGGTGGTTTCGACGCGCTCCCGCGTGATGGCGGCAGGGACCGCGCTAAGGGGCAGGTGGGTCGTCACCAGCGCCACGCGGAGCTGGTCTGCCACCAGCAGCATGACCGGGGTTGGACTGCCCGTGAGCTCAGCGAGGAACTCGGTGTGGCCAGTAAACGGAATGCCGGCGTCGTTGATGATGCCCTTGTGCACCGGGGCGGTGACCAGGGCGTCAAAGTAACCCTGCTGGCAGCCCCTGCAGGCCTGGCGCAGCAGCTCGATGACCCAGGGCGCGTTGCGGGGATCAAGCCGGCCGGGCACCACGGGAACCGGTAGCGGCATATCCGCAACCAGAAGGCGGCCCACCCGGGCTTCGGTTGCCGGGCCAGCGCCGCTGAATTCGGCAATACCGACCTGCCGGCCCAGCGCCCGGGCCCGGCTGGCGAGCAGTCGGGGGTCGCCGAAGATGACCAGTTCCGCAGGCCAGGGCTGGCGCGCGAGATCCAGGATCAGCTCAGGGCCGATCCCGGCGGGCTCGCCCAGGGTCAGGGCAATGCGTGGAATGGCGGCCGCCATGACGAGGTCCGCCGCGGCGAGCTAGAGCCGGTACTCGACGAACGCCTCGTCGCGCAGTCGCCGGGTCCAGATATCCACCTCGTCACCCAGTTTGCTGTTGCGAATGGCAAGGATGGCTTCCTGTCTCTGCTTGTCGCCCGTGGCGTCGTACACCCGGCGCTCCCGCACCTGAATGATGTGCCAGCCGAACTGGGTCTTGAAGGGTTCGCTGATCTCGTCAATCTCGAGTGTGTTCAGCTGCTCTTCGAAGGCGGGCACGAAGTTGCCGGGCCCGGCCCAGCCAAGATCCCCACCTTCCAGCGCGGACTGGGGGTCTTCTGAGACAGCCTTGGCCACGGCCGCGAAGTCCTCGCCGGCGAGAATCCGCTCCCGGATGGCCTTGAGCTGCTCCCGTGCCGAGCCGTCGTCGAGCACTTCGTTGGTGGTCAGCAGGATATGTCGCGCGCGGGCCTGCTTTTCCATGACCGCCTCGCCACCGCGGCGGTTGTCCAGCTTGATGAGATGAAAGCCGCTGGCGTTGCGCACCGGTTCGGCGACCTGGCCGATGTTGAGACCGGGGGCTACGTCGGCGAACAGGCTGGGCAGCTCGCTCCCCTTGCGCCAGCCCAGGCTGCCGCCCTCCAGGGCCTGCTGGCCGCTGGAATAGGCCACTGCCAGCTTGGCGAAATCCTCGCCCGCCTGCAGACGCTTGTAGAGATCGTCGGCGAGGCTCTCCGCTGCGAGGATCTGCTCCGGCGTGGCGCTGGAGGGTGCGGCGATGAGAATGTGCGAGATGAGAAACTCCTGGCGCAGGCTGGCCTTGCCCTCCTGCCGCGCGAGGTAGGTCTCCACTTCTTTCGGCGAGACGCTGATCCGCTGCAGGACATCCCGCTGGCGCAACTGGTCGATGGTGATCTGCTGGCGGAGCTCCCGCCGGTAGCCGGCATAGTCCACGCCCTCCCGGGCGAGTAACGCCGGCAGCTCGGCGAGCGGCACGTTGTTGCGCTCGGCGATGTTGGCCAGCCCCTGATTGAGAGTTTCGTCAGACACCTTGATTCCGACCTTCTCGGCCCGCTGCATCTGCAGCTGTTCGATGACCAGCCGGTCCAGCACCTGCCGCTCCAGGACCGGCGCCGGCGGCAGCTGGGTGCCCTGCTTCTGCAGGCGGCCAACGATCCGCGCCGTTTCCGCCTCGAGCTCACTGCGCAGCACGACGCCGTCGTTGACGAGCGCCACGATGCTGTCCAGTAGCTCGCCGCTACTGCTCAGTTCGCGGGTCTGGCCGCCGGCCACTGATGCCAGGCTCACCAGGGCCAGTGCAGCCAGCGGGCGCAGGAAGGTCGGCAGACGGGCGTGCTTCATCGTGGCGGGGGTGTCAGTACCGGTCGAAACTGTCGTAGCCCAGAATACCACGGCCCAGCAGGCTCTCCGCCGGGCTGGTGGCGTTCCCAAAACCCTTCAGCAGCAGCTGCAGGGAGATATTTGAGTCCGACTGGCCATCCCGCGTGGTCAGGTTGCGGTTCGCAACCAGCCGCACGCCCCAGCAGCACGTGGAGTAGTCGATGCCGATGAAGCGCTCCAGCGGTTTGTTGTCCAGCAGGGAATAGTCGTACCGGCCCACGATGTTCCAGCGCTTGCCCAGGGGCCAGGCCCCGGCCAGGTCGATTTCCCGGACGGAATCCCGACGAAAGCGATAGGACAGATTAACCACCCGGAAGTCGTCGGCGCGGTACAGGATCCGGGCCTCTGCCAGTTGGGTGACGCCCAGGTCGGAATCCCACTGATAGCCGAGATCCAGCTTCCACTGCTCGTTCAGGTCCATGCCCAGTTCGGCGATGTAATCCGATGCGGTGTCATTGCTGGGCTGCTCTCCCGGCAGCACGACATCCTGGGAACCGAAATACTGGGTTTCGCCGATGGTTGCCGTCAGGAACTGCGAACCGTCCTGCGAGCGAATCAGGCGGGTGGTGAGCCCTAAGTTCAGCTGATTGGTGTCGCCGAGCCGGTCGAGCCCGACGTAGCGGTTCCGGCGAAACAGCTGCACGAGGCTGAAGTCCGGCTGAATCGTGTCGAAGACGGGAAACTGGTCCTGGTTCTCGAAGGGCACGTAGACAAACTGGGCCCGGGGCTCGATGGTCTGCAACCACTTGCCCCCGTCACCCCAGGAACGTTCCAGCAGGGTACGCAGGTCGACGCTGTAGATCGGTATGACGCGACTCGGCGAGTCCTCCTCGGCGGGCGCCAGGTTGTTCAGGTTGTAGGCCGTGTAGTCGAGGCCCACGAAGGGCTCGATCTCCAGTGGGCCCAGTGCCAGCGGGAGCGCGACCTCCGGCTGGAGGTGGGTACGCAAGCCGGTGACGCCCGTGTCCCGGTCGAAGTAGGTTATTTCCGAGCCGACGCCCAGCGTCAGGCCCAGGCCGGCGTTCGGCCAGTAACCATTGATCGCGAGCCGCGGCAGCTCCCGGTAGGGCTGCTCTTCCGGGGTGAGCGCGTCATCCAGCATTTCATAGTCCTCCACCTCCAGCAGCGTGGACCAGCTGCCGCTGAAGCGCTCGAAGGAGATGCTGCGGTTCAGGGCTACCTGGCTCGTGTTGGCCAGGCCGTTGCTCAGGTCTTCGTAGTAAGCGGAGTCGCTGACGTCCGTCACGTCTATCGTGCTTCGCCAGCCTGCTGGCAGCGCGGACTGGTTGAACCAGACCAGCTCGGTACGGTTGTCGCCCGTCACCTCGTCGTCAGGCAGGAAAGCGGCCGTAGCGAACCCGGATGTTCCGCCGCTCAGGTAGCGGAATTCGCCTTCTGCCTGGAGCCCCCGGCGGGACATGTAGTGGGGGGTGAAGGTCGCGTCGTAGTTGGGGGCCAGGTTGAAGTAGTAGGGCTGGGAGAACTCCAAGCCCCGCTGCTGGCTGCTGCCCACGTCCGGCAACAGCAGGCCTGATCTGCGCTGGTTGTCGATGGGGTAGGTCAGGTAGGGGGTATACAGGATCGGCACGCCCAGAAACTCGAGGCGGGCATTCCGGGCCGTTGCCGTCCCGGCGGTGCGATCGATCGTCAGCGAACCGGCGTGGAGCAGCCAGTCGTTGTCGCCGCGAGCGCAGGTGGTGTAGGTGACATCCGTGAGCGACAGTTTCTCCGTTGCTTCCACCGCGATGCGCTCGGCGGTGCCCCGGGCGGGCACCGTGAACAGCTCGTACTCGGCATCATCGACGCTGAACAGGCCCGTGGTTGAGTTGTAGCGGGCTGCATTGCCCCGCACCCAGGACGCCGGATCCCGGAAGTCCACGTTCCCTGAGACGGCAAATTCACCGGTGTTCCGGTCATAGCGGCCGGTGTCGGCCCCGAACTGACGGGTACCCTGGCGCAGGACGAGCCGGTCGTTGAATGTCGAGGGGCCGTTGAGGTCCACCTCCAGGTCACCGGAGATGATGTCGATGGTGTCTGCCTGGGGCGCCACGCCGGAAAATCCCGTGTCGTCTCCGTTGCGGGTCAGGGGAGCCGGCGCCGGGATGGGGCACCCAAACGCCGCCGGGGGGGGTGCCTCGCCGCCCCGGGCCAGCGCCGTCCACAGCAGAAGGCTTAGCAAGCTGCGGCGCAAGTGTCCCCCGGAATTGCCCATGCGTTGAACGGCGAAGTATAGCGGCGCGGCCTGCCAGTCCGGCCCGGTTTCGCCTTACCATGCCGGCCATGCGTGCGCTCATTCTGGCTGCGGGCCGCGGTGAGCGGATGCGGCCTCTGACCAATGACCTGCCCAAGCCCCTCCTGCCCGCGGGGGGCCAGCCGCTGATCGACTATCACATCCGCGCTCTGGCCCGCGCCGGTATCCGCGAGCTCGTCGTCAATCTTTCCTGGCAGGGTGAGAAGCTGAAGGACTATCTGGGTGACGGGCGCCGGTACGACGTGACGATTGCCTTCAGCGAGGAAGGCCCGGAGCCCCTCGAAACCGGCGGTGGCATTCACCACGCGCTGCCGTTGCTGGGCGCGGAGGCCTTTTGGGTGGTGAACGGCGATATCGGCTGCGACTACGCCTTTGCCCAGCGCAGCCTGGTGCCCGGCACGTTGGCCCACCTCGTGCTGGTGCCGAACCCGCCCCACAACCCGCGGGGTGACTTCCAGCTGCACGGTGACCGGATCGCGCCCGGACCGCCTGCCGGGGCGGACGCCCGGACTTTTGCCGGTATCTCCGTGCTTGATCCGCAGCTGTTCGCCGGCGCGACGCCGGGACGTTTTCCCCTGGCGCCGTTGCTGCGGGCAGCCGCGGAGCGGGGCGCTGTGACAGGCGAGGAATACGGCGGACGGTGGACCGACGTGGGGACGCCCGAGCGCCTGCAGGCGCTGGATGCGGAGCTAAAGGCGCGGCAGTAGGAGCGCCTTAAGGCGCGACCAGCACCGATCGCGCCTTAAGGCGCTCCTACACCGGCGCGCCCACTGTCAGCCCCAGCTTCGCGAGCAGAAGCGCCGCGTAGTCCGTGCCCACCTGGTCCACGTCAGTCGGCCCGCCCAGCCGCTCGAGGGACGTGACCGCCAGACCCGGATAGCCGCAGGGATTGATCCCGGCGAAGGGCTCAAGGTCCATGGCTACGTTCAGCGCCAGCCCGTGATAGGTGCAGCCCCGGCGCACGCGCAGGCCGACGCTCGCCACCTTGGCCCCGGCGACGTACACCCCGGGCGCCTCCCGTCGGGCTGACGCCGTGATGCCCTGGGTGGCGGCCAGCGTGATCACGGCATCCTCCAGCGCGCACACGACCTGCCGGATGCCTAGCCCTGCGCGCTGCAGGTTGAGCAGCAGGTAGACCATCAGCTGTCCCGGGCCGTGGTAGGTCACCTGGCCACCACGATCGGTCTGCACCACCGGAATCGCTCCGGCCGCGAGCACATGGGTCCGGCTGGCGTTGAGTCCGAGCGTGTATACCGGCGGGTGCTGGAGCAGCCAGAGCTCGTCCGGCGTGTCGGGGCCACGGCGGTCGGTGAAGTCGCGCATCCCGGTGATGCAGGGTTCGTAGGCGGTGAGTCCGGGCAGGCGGCGGAGCAGTACGGGTGGTGCTGCTGATCCGGAGCTGATCATCAGAGGAGAAACAGAACCTGGTCGCTGGCGCTGAGGGTCCGGTAGATGTCGTCGAGCTTGGCCCGGCTGGGCGCGGTGAAGTTGACCGTGACCGACAGATAGCGGGCGTTGCGGCTCGGCCGGGTGGTCACCTGGCCAAGGGACTGGGAACCGGCATGGGTCCGCACGACTTCCACCACGTACTGCTCGAAGGCCGGCCGGTTATGGCCCATGACTTTCAGGGGAAAACTGCAGGGGAACTCGAGGATGCTCTCGTCGCTCACGGGACCTTGCCTCCTGAGTGCGCTGTGGGCCTGCTGGCATCGAAGGCGGCGGAGACCTGCTGCCACACCGGGCCCGGTTCGCCGTTGCCCACCGGCGTGTCGTCCAGAACAACGACCGGCGCAATGCCGCGGGTTGCCGCCGCGATCCAGATCTCGTCGGCGCCGCGCAAGCGCTCCACGGTGATGGCGTCGTCGATGCAGCGCCGACCGCACTCCCGGGCAATGACGAAAACGGCATCGGTCGTGGTGCCGGGAAGGACGTCGGGCCCCGCTGGTCGCCGGACCAGAATCCCCTGCTCCACGATGATTACCGAGCTCGCCGAGCCCTCCGTCACCTGGCCATCCCGAAGGAGAATGGTTTCGCCGGCACCAGCTGCACTGGCCGCCTCCCGGGCCAGCACATTGGCGAGCAGTGCCGTGGACTTGATGTCGCACCGGCCCCAGCGCTGGTCGGGCCGCGTGATGGCCCGGATGCCGGTGCGGTCGGGATGCGGCTCGCGTAGCGGCGACACCATGCCGAAGACCGTCGGTGTGACATGGCTGCCGGGGAAGGCGTGGTCGCGGCCCACGTCGGCGCCCCGGCTGACCTGCAGGTAGACCGCCAGATTGCCGCCACCATTGCGCTGGACCAGCCCGCCGATGATCTTCTCCCACTCTGCCCGGCCGTGGGGATTGCGGATCGCAACCTCCCGGAGGCTGCGTTCGAGCCTGTCCAGATGGGGCTCCAGCAGGAAGGACTGCCCGGCGTAGACGGGGATCACTTCGTAAACGGCATCGCCAAAGAGGAAGGCCCGGTCGAGGGGCGACACCCGCACGGCGGCCAGTGGCATGAACTCACCGTTGAACCAGGCGGTTGGCAGCGGCACGGCCATGGGTCAGCTAGCTCATTCGAACCAGAGCAGGACCGTATCCCGGCCCTGCTGCCAGAGTGACCCTAAGGCGAGCGGCGCAACAGGGTACAGGCCCGCCTCGGCGATCGTTTCACTCCCCAGGTTGACCCGGACTTTGCCCAGCGCGACAGCGGGATCAAGGGGTGCCAGAACCTGGGCAGGCAGGGTGAAGGTCGGCTTGATCTGGTCCGCGGTACCCCGGGGTATCGTGACCCAGATGTCACGCTTGACGCCGACGCCCGCCAGCGGTTGCTCGCCCTTCCAGACGCGCACCTCGCTGAGCGGTTTGCCGGCCGCGAGCAGCAGTTTCGTCTCGTAGAAGCGATAGCCGTAGTTCAACAGGGTCTGGGACTCCCGTTCCCGGGCCCGCGGGCTGTCCGTGCCGAGGACGACGGCCACCACCCGCATGCCGTCCCGAAGCGCCGATGACACGAGGCAGTACCCGGCCGTATCGGTGAAGCCGGTCTTCATCCCGTCCACGGTGGAGTCGCGCCAGAGCAGACCGTTGCGGTTGCTCTGGGTAATGCCGTTCCACTGGAATTCCTTCTGGGAGTACCAGCGGTAGTACTGGGGAAACTCACTGATGATCGCGTTCGCCACCTTCAGGATGTCGCTTGCGGTGGTGTAGTGCTCCGGGTCGGGCAGGCCGGTGGCATTGCGGTACTGGGTATCGCGCATGCCCAGTTCCTTGGCGTACTGGTTCATCAGGTCGGCAAAGGCGGACTCGCTACCCGAGACGTGCTCGGCCAGGGCCACGCTGGCGTCGTTCCCCGACTGGATGATCATGCCCTGTAGCAGCACTGACAGGGGCACGCGATCGCCCAGGTCGACGAAGGACCGGGAACCGCCGGTCCGCCACGCCGTTTCGCCGATGACCACCGGATCCTCGAGACCAATGCGCTGGTCCTTGATGCTGCGAAAGACCGCGTAGGCCGTCATCAGCTTGGTAATGCTCGCCGGATCGAGTTTCTGGTTCTCGTTGAGGGCCGCCAGGGTGCGCCCGCTGTTGTGATCCTGAAGCATGTACGCTTTGGCGGCCAGGGTGGGCGGCCCGGGAACCTGGTTCGGATCGGCAGCGGAGGCGGCGTTGGCCATCAGGGCCATCGCCAGCAATCCCGCCCACACACGTTGACTCATTCTGCAAACTCCTCAATTAGGTAGGAGCGCCTTTAGGCGCGACCGGTCGCGCCTAAAGGCGCTCCTACGGGGTCGTTGGGGCCTGGGACTCCATTACGAGCTGTGGGTTGGCGATCTGGAGGGAGGCCATCCGCGCAGCCAGGGCGTCGTACTCAGCTGAGCCCGAGAGTGGACCAACGCGCACGCGGTACAAGGCCGGACTAACCGCGTCATCGTAACGGATGACGACGTTCTGCACACCACTGGACTCGAGATTGCCCTTCAGCCGGGACGCATTGGCCTCGTCGCCGAAGGCCCCCACCTGCAGGAAAATGCGTTGGGACGAGGGGGCCACGGCAGACTTGGCGTTCTGCTCGCGCTCTGTAACCAGGGCTTCCACCTCGACCCGGCCTGTTCCTGACTTGATGATGCCCAGCTCCTGTGCCGCTGCATAGGACAGGTCAATGATCCGGCCCTTGGCGAAAGGGCCCCGGTCGTTGACCTTGACCACCACGCTCCGGCCGTTGTCCAGATTGGTGACACGGACGAAGGAGGGCAGTGGCAGCGTCTTGTGGGCAGCAGTCAATTCGTGCATGTCGTAGACGGCGCCGCTCGACGTGCGTCTGCCATGGAAGGGCTCTCCGTACCAGGACGCGATGCCCTGCTCCCGGTACCCCTCGCTCCCCGGCATGACGAAGTAACGTTCGCCGAACACCTCATAAAAGGCCGGGTTACCGGGGCCGCTGGGCAGCGTCGGAGCAGGCGTCGGGGCGGTGGCGGGCATTGCTGGCGCGGTTTTGCCCGGCGGTTGGGGCGGGGGCGGCGCCTTGCGTGGCGTTGAGGCTGCCGGCGGGACGGTGGTCCGCGGGCCGTCCGCCTGATCGGGCCAGCGTGCCGGTACACAACCGACGAGCAGCACGGTCGCTGCCATCCAGGTCGCGCGCCTAGGGAACACTGGGAGCCCCCTGGGGCGCTGCCGCGTTCGCAGGCCGCGAACGGGTGCCTGCCCCGATGGCCTCGCTCAACTGGAACACGGCGAGGGCATACATGGTGCTGCGGTTATAGCGGGTGATCGCGAAGTAGTTCTGGAAGCCCACCCAGTACTCATCGCCCTCCTCACCCTGGAGGGCGACGAGCAGCGCGGGGGCAGTGACGGGCAGGTCCGTCGTGAACTGCACGCCCTGGCGTGCCAGGGAACCCACGGTGTCCTTCATCACCAGCTCCGTCGGCCCGGTGGGCCGCGCGGCGTCCCGGGCAATCTCTGCCCGGGTGGCGATGGGCTGGCCGGGCTGCCAGTTATGTTCGACAAAGTAGTTGGCAATGCTCGCCATGATGTCGTCCCAGTTCTGCAGCAGGTCCCGGCGGCCGTCGCCGTTGCCGTCCACCGCAAAGTTGCGGTAGCTGCTCGGGATGAACTGGGGCGGCCCCAGAGCCCCTGCATAAGAACCAACGAGCCCGCCGATGTCCAGTTGCTCCTCCCGGGCCAGCAGGAACAACTGGCGCAGTTCGTTGCGAAAGAAGGTACTTCGGGGCGGATAGTCGAAGCCGAGTGTCGCCAGGGCATCCACTGCGCGGAAGCTGCCTGTCCGGGTGCCGTAGAAGGTTTCCACCCCCAGGATGGCGACGATGAGTTCGGCTGGCACTCCCGTCTGCGCGGTGATCTTGCGCAGCCGCGCCTCATGCTCCCGGAAAAAATCCACGCCGGCACTGATCCGCCGGGGCGTGATGAAGATGTTGCGATAGTCGGACCAGGGTTTCACCTTCTCCGCGGGCTTGCTCATGGCATCCAGAATGCCCTGCTTCGACTCGATCCCGTTGAAGACCGCAGTGACGTAGGCCTGCTCGAAGCCATCCTTCTGCACGAGGTCGGCCGAGAAGGCCGCGACTTCCGGACGTGCCGTATCCAGGCTGCTGGCGGGTGAGGACAGCAGCAGGCTGAAACCTGTCAGGGCGAACGTGGCGGCAAAATTGGCCACTGCTCGCCTCCGGCCGAATCGGGTCGGGGTCATCGAGCGACTAGCTTCCGGTGGGTCTGAATGGACATCAGAATACCGAATCCCGCCATCAGGGTCACCATTGACGTGCCACCGGCACTGACCAGCGGCAGGGGAACACCGACGACCGGGATCATCCCCATCACCATCGCGGTGTTCACGAAGACGTAGAAGAAGAAGGTGACGCTCAGACTGCCGGCCAGCAGTCGGGAGAAAGTGTCCGGTGCGCCCGCGGCGATGTACAGCCCCCGGCCGACAATCAGCAGATAGAGCAGGAGCAGCGCCAGGGCGCCCAGCAAGCCGAATTCTTCGCCGATCACGGCGAAGATGAAGTCCGTGTGCCGTTCTGGCAGGAATTCCAGCTGACCCTGGGTACCGTTCAGCCAGCCCTTGCCGAATATGCCCCCGGACCCGATGGCAATCTTCGACTGGATGATGTGATAACCCGCGCCCAGGGGATCGCTCTCCGGGTCCAGCAACGTGAGGACACGCTTGCGCTGATAGTCGTGCATGACCAGCCAGAGGGCGGGCATGGCGGCGCCAGTCAGGGCGCCAACCGCTGCGATGTACTTCCAGCTCAGGCCCGCCAGAAAGATCACGACCGCCCCCGAGAGCACGATAAGGATGGCAGTCCCGAGATCCGGCTGCTCGGCGATCAGGCCGACCGGCACCACGAGAATCACGACAACGACCAGTAGCACCCCGAAAGATGGCGGCAGGGGCCGGTCATGCAGCAGCCAGCAGAGGGTCATGGGCAAGCCCAGCTTCATGATCTCGGAAGGCTGGAACCGGATGCCCAGGTCGAGCCAGCGCTGCGCGCCTTTGCCGATATCCCCAGTGGCCATCACCATGACCAGCAGGACGATGCCCAGCGCATAAATCAGCGGTGACCCGCGCCGCAGCCAGCTGGGGCTGATCTGGGCCATGAACAGCAGGGCGCCGAACGCCACCAGCATCCGTGCGACCTGGTCGAGCAACTCGGTCAGTTGCTGGCCTTCCGCGCTATAGAGCGCCAGCAGGCTGATCAGCAGCACGCCGCCGATTCCCACCAGCAACCAGCCATCCAGGTGGAGAAAGCGCAGGGCACGGCCGAGCAGACCCTGCTCGACGCGACTGCGGGGCTCGAGGCTGATGCCAAATGCGGGGGTGTTCATTGCAGTTCTCAGCTCGGATTCTTGAGGTAGGCGTCCATTACCGCCCGGGCAATGGGCGCTGCGACCTTGCTGCCGCTCTCGCCGTTTTCAATGACTACCGCCACCGCGATGCGCGGCGCTTCCAGCGGCGCGAAGGCGATGAAGAGCGCGTGGTCGCGGCGCCGCTCGGCGACGTCCTTCGCGTTGTACTTCTCCTTCTGGCCGATGGTGAAGACCTGGGCGGTGCCGCTCTTGCCGGCCATCTGATAAGGGGCATTGAGGCCGACGGCCCGGGCTGTGCCCCGCGGGCCCTGCATCACCCCGTGCATGCCTTCGATGATCGCGGCCCACTGGGCCGGTTCCTGGTCCGGCACCGGGGGCAGCGGCCGGGGCGCCTCATACTCTATGGTTCCCGTGGCCGAATTCCGCGTGCCTCTGAAGAGGGTCGGCTGAAAACGCCGGCCCTTGGCCGCGATGGTGGCAGTGGCGTGGGCCAGCTGCAGTGGGGTCACCAGCATGTACCCCTGGCCGATGCCCGCGATCACCGTTTCGCCGGGAAACCAGACCTGTTCGCCAGGCCGGCGGAACGCCTTCTTCTTCCAGGCCACACTGGGCACCAGCCCGGGCTTCTCCCCGCCAATATCGATGCCGGTGACACTGCCCAGGCCAAAGCTCTCGAGGAAACTTCCCATCCGGTCGATGCCCAGTTCCCGGGCCACCGTATAGAAGTAGACATCGCAGGACTGCTCGATGGCGTTGTACATGTCCACCGAACCATGGCCCTCTGGTTTCCAGTCCCGGAACCGGTGACTGCTGCCCGGCAGGCTGAAGGCCCCGCGACAGCCGACCCGGCGTTCGGACGTTGCCACGCCGTAGTGCAGGGCAGCCAGGGCCACCATGGGCTTGATCGTGGACCCCGGCGGGTACTGGCCCCGCAGGGCGCGATTGAACATGGGCTGGTCGAGGTCTTCCTGGAGTGCCAGGTAGGCCCGCCGGCTCAAGCCCGCGCTGAGGGCGTTCGGGTCGTAGGCCGGTGTGCTGACGAAGGCCAGCACTTCGCCATTGCGCGGATCGATAGCCACGGCCGCACCGCGCTTGCCCTGGAGGCCCTGATTGGCCGCCAGCTGCGCGTCCATGTCGATGGTCAGGATGACATCCTGGCCTGGCAGTGACCGGATCCGGTCCAGCACCTGCATTTTCCGGCCATGCACGTTCACCACCACATCCTCGTGCCCGGAGGTGCCGTGCAGCCGGGCCTCGAAGCTGCGTTCCACTGAGATCTTGCCCACGTGGGTGGTGCCGGCGTACTCAGCAGGGTCCAGCGTCTTTTTGTCGTCAGCGCTGATGCCACCGACGTAGCCGAGCAGGTGGGCCGCCGCAGTCCCGTAGGGATAGCTGCGGCCGAGCCGCGCCCGGATTTCCAGTCCCGGAAAGTGGGGTCGACGGACAGCGAAGGCAGCGAGTTCTTCGTCGGTGAGTCTCTCGGCCACGACCACGGTGTCGAAAGCCCGGCGGCTCGCCACCATTTCCCTGAGTTCCGGCAGATCGCCTTCGGGCAGGATGCCGCTCGCCACCAGCCGGGTCAGCGTGTCCGCCATATCGGGGACCTGTTCCGGGGTCATTTCCAGCTGGTAGCTCGGCGTGTTCTCGGCGAGCACCTTGCCGTTGCGATCGAGGATGAGGCCCCGGATGGGCGGAACAGGCTCGACGCGGATGCGATTACCGCTGGACTGCACCGAGTAGTACTCGTACTTGCCGACTTGCAGCTGCACCAGTCGTGCCACCACCAGGCCGGTCAGGCCCAGCACGAACAGGATGGCCACCAGCAGCCGGCCCGTGAAGAGCTGCTGCTCCCGCCAGTGGTCCTTGATGCGCAATGTCCGGGCCATGGCTAAGGGCTTCAGGCGAAGCTGGAGTCCCGGCGCTCCAGCCGCTCCCGCACGCGATCCATGGCGGCCATGAGGGCGGGCCAGAGCAGGGCAGCGGCGATCACGGGTCCCCAGCGACCTGGTCCGAACTCGGCGCTGCCCGTTGCGCCGTCGATCCAGAGCAGCACGAAAGCCTCGATGAACATCAGGGCAAAGACCGACAAGGTGAGTTGCCAGAGGGGAAACACCCGGAGCTGCAGGTGCAGCCTCACCACCAGGTAGGCCAGCAGCGACAGGGACAGCGCATGCTGGCCCAGCAGGGAGCCGTGAGCCACGTCAACGCACAGCCCCACCAGAAACCCGCTGAACACGCCGAAGCGACCCGGCCACATCAGCGCCCAGTAGATCACCACCATGGTCGTCCACGCCGGGCGCAGCGGCTGCATCGCGGCCGGCAGCGGCAGCAACTCCGCCGCCAGGGCGAGCAGCAGCAGTAACCAGACTGGCCAGCGTGGGGCTCTCATTCCTGCGCTTCCTGCACTTCCTGGGGCTCGGGGACGGTTACTGGCACGGGCTCAACCATGGCCTCGGGGGGAGTGTCGGCGTTCGGCGTCGGGTTCACCCCGGTTGGCGTCTCGATGGCTGGTGAGGGAGTGGCGGTCTCCACCGGTGGACTCGCCAGGACCGGGGCAGGTTCCCCGGGTGCCTGTGTCGCTGCCGGAACTGGCGTCGCCGGGGCGCTTGGCTGGGCGGCTGTAACGACCGGGGCGGGGGCCACGGCCGGCGTTGCTGCGCTGCCCTCCTGCAGGAAAACCAGCAGTACCTCGTGGAGCCGGTCCAGGTTGGCCGCCGGCCGGGCTGCGATCTCCAGGAAAGCGTCACCCGAGGAGCCATCAACACCGGTCACCGTGCCCACCGGATAGCCTGGCGGGAAGGTGCCGCCCAGCCCGGAGGTGATCAGCAGATCGCCGGCCTTGATATCGGCGTTGCGGGTCAGGAAGGGCAGGGACAAACGCTCCAGATCGCCGGTCCCCACGGCGATGGTGCGCAGGCCGTTGCGGACGACCTCAATGGGTACGGCATGATCCGGATCCGTGATCAGGATCGCTTCGGCACTATCGCCCTGATCCCTGGTGATCTGACCGACGACACCCAGGGCGTCGATGAGCGCCTGCCCCTCGCTGGCGCCCTCGCGACCGCCTTTATTGAGGATGACCCGGTGGCGGAGCGGGTCCATGTCCACGGCCAGAATCTCGGCGACCACGACCCGATTGGGAACCCGGGTCTTGGAGTCGAGCAGGGCCCGAAAGCGCGCATTCTCCGCCTGCAGTGCGGCCAGGCGCTGGAGTTCGGCCCGATTGCTCAGCGCCTGGCTGCGCAGGGCGGCGTTGTCCGCCTGCAGAGTTTCCCGGAGAGCGAGATTTTCCCGCACCCAGCCCAGTCCGGCAGATGGCGAGTCGATAGCGATCTGAAGGGGATACATTGCCGCCCCGAGGTAGGCCCGCGCCTGGGCGAGGTAGATGCCCCGATGGTCGAGAAACATCAGGGCCAGTGCCAGGCTCGCGGTCAGGAAGAAGCGGAGCCCGGGACTCGCGTTGCGGTAGGCCCGGCCCTCGCTGTCGGCTGAAGAAAGCGCCATGCCGTCAAGAGGTACCGGGTTTGGCAAAATGGAACAAGAGGGGGGGGGGCCCGGCGGATTGCCCCGTGTGAACCCCGGAGCACCGCAACAAGGGGTGTGAAAACCCCATTTTCGGCGAGGGGGGGCGCGCGGCGGTGGGGTTG
>JANNXJ010000036.1:0-14789 GCA_031409515.1 Gammaproteobacteria bacterium
CGCGATCAATATTGGATCGCGCCGGTCGGCGCTCCTACAAAGCTGTTACTGCGTCACGGGGACCAGGGTGATTTCCACGCGGCGGTTCTGCTGGCGGCCCTCAACAGTGTCGTTACTCGCAATCGGACGTGTCTCGCCGTAACCCGTGGTGACGAGCCGCTGGGTATTGATGCCCTGGGCAGCAAGATAGGAACTCACGCTGCCTGCCCGGCGCTGAGACAAATCCATGTTCTTGTCATCAGGGCCCGTGCTGTCGGCATGGCCAGCCACATCCACAATGGTCTTGTCGAACTCCTTCAGGACGATGCCCACGGAATTCAGCACCGGGTAAAACGCCGCGTTGATGTCGGCGCTGTTGGTCTGAAAGGTGACGTTGCCCGGCATATTCAGAATGATGTTGTTGCCGTTCCGGGTGACGCTGACTCCGGTGCCCTGCAACTGTGCCCGGAGCTTCGCTTCCTGGCGGTCCATGTAATTGCCCACCGCACCGCCGGCAAGGCCGCCGGCGCCGCCGAGGATCAGTGCCCGCTTCTTGCGCTCGGCCGAGCTGTCGCCAGTGAGCAGGCCGATAGCCACGCCCACCCCGGCGCCAATGGCGGCGCCCTTGGTGGTTTTATTGACCTCCTGCTCGCCCGTGTAGGGGTCAGTGGTCATGCAGCCGGTCACCAACACCGTGGTGCCCAGCACCAGGGCCGCGATACTTCTGCTTGTCTGCTTAGTCATTCAATGCTCCTTCGATCAACAGGCTGTAGCCGGGAGCTTTATGGCAGAAAGAGGCCCCTCCAGCAACGCGGCCGCTGGCAGAAACCGCAAATCCCGGGCTCTCCGGCTCAGGACACAAGGCTTGCCGCCGTGCCCTGAACGGGGTATGAACTCGCCTATGAGCACCCAGGCCGCCCAGCTGCTGGCCGAGTATTCGGCCGATCATCAGAACCCCTTCAACCGGGGGATACATAGCATTTGCGTGCCGCTGATTGCGATTGCCCTGATCGGCCTGCTCTGGTCCGTCCCCGTCCCGGACACCCTGGCTGCCGCAGCTCCCTGGCTGAACCTGGGCACACTGGCACTGGCTGGCCTTTGTGTCTATTACCTGACCCTCGCACCCCGCCTTGGCATCGGGATGGTGCTCGTGGCTCTGGCCGTGGCCCCGCTGGTCGCGGCTACGGAACAGC
The DNA here is from genome assembly GCA_031409515.1 of Gammaproteobacteria bacterium. Classification (GTDB taxonomy): domain Bacteria; phylum Pseudomonadota; class Gammaproteobacteria; order Steroidobacterales; genus SHZI01. Next base: position 1,173 of record JANNXJ010000036.1, read on the forward strand.
TGACAGTGCCGCTCTGGCTGACCGCCCTGCTCGTCTTTGCGATCGGCTGGATCGGCCAGTTCATCGGCCATTACGTCGAAGGACGCCGGCCCTCCTTCTTCCGCGACCTGCGCTTCCTCCTCATCGGTCCGCTCTGGGTGTTGGCCAAGCTCTACGCTACCCTCGGCATCCGCACCTGACTTGACCACTGACCCTTACAGCCACCGGGCGATCTGGGCGATTGCCCTGCCGATGATTGTCGCGTCGGTTTCCGTGCCCCTCGTCGGGCTTGTGGGCACAGGCGTGCTGGGCAATCTGGATGATGCCGTCTACCTCGCCGCCGTCGCCGCGGCGGCCCAGGTGTTCAGCATCCTCTTTGTTGGGCTCAACTTTCTGCGCATGGGCACTACGGGCATCACTGCCCAGGCCCACGGGTCCCTCGCGCGGGATGCCAGGGCCAGCACCGCGATCCGTCAGTCCCTCGGCGAGGCGGTGATCATTGCGGTGGCGCTCGGGGCCCTCATCATTCTCCTGCAGGTCCCGATCCGGAATGCAGCCTTCGGCGTCATCGGCGCAGAGCCGACGGTGACACGCTACGCCTACCAGTACTTCGATATCCGGATCTGGAGTGCTCCGGCGACCCTCTTCAACTTTGTGGCACTCGGCTGGCTGCTGGGGATGCAGAACGGCCGGGGCCCACTGGCCATCACACTGGCAATCAACCTCACCAACGTGGTCCTGGACCTCTGGTTCGTGCTCGGCCTTGGCCTGAAGGTGCGGGGCGTCGCGGCGGGTGCAGTGCTGGCCGAGTTTGCCGGCGCCGCCGTTGCCACCGGGCTGCTGCTGCGGGAGCTGCGACGCTATCCCGGCAGCTGGGCCGGTACGCGGCTGCTGGATCTGCAGTCCTACCGAACGCTGCTGAAAATCAACGGCAATCTGTTCATTCGTACCCTGGCCCTGATGTTCACGTTTGCCTTCGTTACCGTGCAAGGCGCCCGGCTCGGCACGGTGTTTCTGGCAGCCAATGCACTTCTGATGAACTTCCAGTGGCTGACCGCCTACGCTCTCGATGGCATTGCCAATGCGGCCGAGGCGCTGGTGGGCAAGGCGGTCGGCGCCCGGGACAAGGACGGCATGCTGCGCGCCGTCGGCCGGACACTGGCGTCGTCCCTGGGCTTTGCCGTGATCTTCAGCCTGGTGTTCTGGCTCGCCGGACCCGCAATCGTCAGGACCCTCACCAGCCTGCCCGAGGTCCGCGCCACCGCTCTTGAGTACCTGCCCTGGCTGATCGTCCTGCCACTGATCTCGGTGTGGAGCTTCTTCTACGATGGGGTCTATGTGGGCGCCACGCTCAGCCGGGAAATGCGCGTGGTGATGACGTCCACGGCATTTCTGGTGTTTCTCCCCGTCTGGTTTGTGACCCGGGACCTTGGCAACCACGGCTTGTGGCTGGCTTTTACCGCTTTCATGATTCTCCGTGGCCTCGGCATGCACCTGTGGTTCAATCGACTCAAGGAGACGCTGATAACTGACCCAACGATTCCTGCTGCGAGCCGCCCGACATGAGCGACAAGAAGGCCACGATCGAGAATCCCTGGCAGACGCTGTCCACCCGGCTCGAGTTTGAAAACCCCTGGTTTGCCATCACCACCCACGACACGATCGCGCCCGATGGGAGCCGGCCACGGTACGGCAAGATCAGCTTCAAGAACCGCGCCGTCGCCATCCTTCCCCTGGACGACAGCCGGCACACCTGGCTCGTGGGCCAGTGGCGCTTTCCCCTGGGCGAGTACTCGTGGGAACTGCCGATGGGGGGTGCCCCCAGGGGCGAACCGCTGGAGTCCGCAGCCATCCGGGAGCTCAAGGAAGAAACGGGTCTCGCCGCGACCCGACTCTCCCTCATCCTGAAAATGCACACCTCAAACTCAGTGACGGACGAAGAGGGCTATGTGTTTCTCGCCGAGGGGCTGACCGCCGGCACCCCGGAGTTCGACGAAACCGAGCAGCTGGAGATCCGCCGCCTGGCCTTCAGCGAGGCGCTCGCCATGGTCATGGACGGGCGCATCACTGATGGCATCAGCGTCGCGGGCATCCTCAAACTGGCCCGGATCCTGGGCCAGTAATGGGGACATGCCTAATTTCGCGACCTGAAATGAGGCATGTCCCCATTTCCCACGGGTAGAATGCAGCCATGGCCACCAAGACCCGGCGCAAGAAAGTCGGCCGCAAGACTGTCCGCAAGAGCGCCAGTGGGCCGATCGTGGGCGTGGTGATGGGTTCGGATTCCGACTGGCCCACGCTGCGCGCTGCCGCCGAGATCCTGCAGGAGTTCGGCGTGCCCTTTGAGAAGCGCGTGGTCTCCGCCCACCGTACCCCCCAGATGATGTTTGACTACGCGGAGTCGGCCCGGGACCGGGGCCTGAAACTGATCATTGCGGGGGCCGGCGGAGCCGCCCATCTGCCCGGCATGCTGGCGGCCAAGACAACTCTGCCGGTGCTGGGTGTGCCCGTGCAGACCAAGGCCCTCGCGGGCCAGGACTCGCTGCTCTCGATTGTGCAGATGCCGAGGGGTGTGCCCGTGGCTACGTTTGCCATAGGCGAGGCGGGGGCGGCCAACGCGGCGCTCTTCGCCATCGCGGTACTCGCCGCCGAGTACCCGACCCTCACCCACAAACTCGCCGCGTTTCGCAGCCGCCAGACCAGGGCTGTCATGGCCATGAAGCTCGCAGACTGAATGCCCGCTGCGGTGGCTGAAGACGCGCCGACGATGATTGCCCCCCCAGCCATCCTGGGCCTGCTGGGCGGCGGACAGCTTGGCCGGTTCTTTGTGCAGGCGGCCCACGAACTTGGCTACCGGGTCTGGGTGCTCGACCCGGACCCCTCCAGTCCAGCGGGCCGCATAGCCGACCGGCATCTCGCGGCGGACTATGCCGATCGCGTGGCCCTGGATGCACTCGCCCTGGGCTGCGCGGCTGTCACCACCGAATTCGAGAACGTCCCGGCAGCCTCGCTGGAGTACCTCGCCCGGGCGATCCGCGTGCGCCCGTCCGCCGCCGCAGTCGCCGTGTGCCAGGACCGGATCGCCGAAAAGACCTTCCTGCGTGACCAGCGACTGCCCCACGGGCCTTTCGCGGTCCTGCGCAGCGAGAGTGACCTGAGCGGGGCCCCAGCCACCCTTTTTCCCGGCGTACTGAAGGTCGCCCGCTTCGGCTACGACGGCAAGGGCCAGGCCCGTGTCGCCACACGGGACGAGGCGCTGGCAGCCTGGCGCAGTCTCGGCGGGGAAGCCTGCGTGCTGGAGGCGCTGCTGCCCCTGGACTGCGAGGTGTCCGTGGTCCTGGCCCGGGACGCGGCGGGGAAAGCCGCCTGCTTTCCCGTCGCCGAGAACAGCCACCGGCACGGCATTCTCGACGTGTCCATCGTGCCGGCGCGCATCAGCCCCGCACTCGCCGCAGCGGCCCGCCAGTGCGCTCTGCAGATCGCGGCGGCGCTGGGCTACGTGGGCACACTGGGCGTGGAATTCTTCATCAGCGGCGGCGCGCTCTACGTGAATGAAATGGCGCCCCGGCCCCACAATAGCGGCCACTACACTCTGGATGCCTGCGCCACCAGCCAGTACGGGCAGCAGGTGCGGGTACTCTGTGGCCTGCCGCTGGGCAGTACTGAGCTCGTCAGCCCGGCGGCCATGGTGAACCTGCTGGGCGACCTCTGGTCGGCGGGCGAACCCCGGTGGACCGAGCTGCTGTCCCGACCCAACCTGCGCCTGCATCTGTACGGCAAGCACGAGGCCCGGCCGGGCCGAAAAATGGGACACTTCACCGTTATGGGTCCGGACCAGGCGCAGGTGGTGGCCACCGCGCTGGAAGCCCGGGCGGCCATCGGTATTCGTGACTAAGGAAAGATCAACGCCATGAAGCACATCGTCACAGCCGTCGCACTGCTGCTCTCCGTCTGGGCTGGCCACGCTGTAGCAGCCGATGGCACCGAAGCGGGTGCCAACCTGCGGGTCATTGCCACCAATGTGAAATCGGACCAGGGTCGGCTGTTTGTCTGGGTCTACGACCAAAAGGACGACTGGCTGAGTGACCGGTACCGGACCCAGAAGAGCGTGGTGATCGCCGGCAACCGGGTGAACGACACGGTTACCGTGGAGCTGCTGCTGCCGGAGGGCGAATACGCCCTCTCGATTTATCAGGACGAGAATGACAACGGCAAGCTCGAGAGCAACTTCATCGGGCTGCCCAAGGAACCTGCCGGCTTGTCGAATAACCTGCGCCCCAAGTTCGGCCCGCCGAAGTTCAAGAATGCCGCGTTCGCCGTTACGGTGGGCACAGTAGTCGAGCAGAAGATCGAACTACAGTAGGAGCGCCTTTAGGCGCGATAAATATTGATCGCCCCTAAAGGCCCTCCTACACTCGCCTGATGACCGACCCCGACATCCGCCGCGTCCTCGACTTCTGGTTCCAGCCGGGGACCATGGACCAGCCGACGATCGACAGCCGGATGGACCGGTGGTTCACGGCGGATGCCGTGACCGATGCCGTGATCCGCACCGAGTTCGGCCCGCTGGTAGACAGGGCATCGAAGGGTGAACTGGATTCCTGGACGGGCACACCGGAAGGGCGGCTGGCACTGATCCTGATGCTGGACCAGTTCCGGCGGAGCATTTACCGGGGCACCTCGAAGGCATTCTCCCGGGACCCCCACGCCCTCAAGCTCTGCGTTGAGGGGGCCATGAGTGGCGACTACAAGACCCTGACCTCGTTCCAGCAAGCCTTCTACTTCATGCCGCTGCAACACGCTGAGTCGCTGAAGATCCAGGTCCGGTCGGTGAAGATTTACGAAGGGCTGGTCAGCGGAGTGTCCGACACGCTGAAAGCCACCTTTCTCACCTTCGCCCAGTTCGCGGAGCTGCACCACGACATCGTGGAGTCCTTCGGGCGTTTTCCGCACCGGAACAAGACCCTCGGCCGGCCGAACACGCCCGAGGAAGCAGAGTATCTCGGCGCCGGAGCCCCTGCCTTCGGCCAATAGAACGTCCTGCCCACTGGAGAACCTGCCATGCACTACCACGCACCCCGCCAGGTCGCCATCATCGGCGGCCGGCGCATTCCCTTCTGCCGCGCCAACACGAACTACGTACACCAGTCCAATCAGGACCTGATGACAGCCGCGCTCCAGGCCGTTGTCGATGCGTTCAAACTGAAGGGCGAGCGTCTCGGCGATGTATCCCTGGGCGCCGTCATGAAGCACTCCAGGGACTGGAATCTGGCGCGGGAGTGCGTACTGGGTACGACGCTGGCTCCCGAGACCCCGGCCTTCGACCTGCAGCGGGCCTGCGGCACGAGCCTGGAAGCCGCCATCCTGCTCGGTAACAAGATCGCCCTGGGCCAGATTGATTCCGGTATCGCGGCAGGGACGGACACGATCAGTGACGTGCCGATTGTGTATCCGGACGAGTACGCAGAGATCCTGCTGGCCAGCGCCCGGGGGCGGAATGCCGGCGAGCGGCTGAAGCCGTGGCTGGGCCTGCGCCCGTCGATGTTCAAGCCGGTAGCGCCGGGCGTGAATGAGCCGCGGACCAAGCTGTCCATGGGCCAGAGCACCGAGATCACCGCGAAGCAGTGGAGCATTACCCGAGCCGACCAGGATCAGCTGGCGCTGGAATCCCACCAGAAAGCGGCCAGGGCCTTCGACGAGGGCTTCTACAAGGATCTGGTCGTGCCGTTCCAGAAGGCTACGGAAGACAACAACATCCGGCGGGACTCGTCGCTGGAGCGGCTGGGGAAACTGAAACCGGTGTTCGACCGGGGCGCCGCCGGCACGATGACCGCGGGCAACAGCACCCCACTCACCGATGGCGCGGCGGCCGTGCTGCTGGCCTCGGAAGACTGGGCGAAGGCCCGGGGCCTGCCCATCCAGGCCTACCTGCGCTACGGCAAGGTGGCCGCGGTGGACTTCGTGAAGAAGGAAGGACTGCTGCTGGCGCCAGCCTATGCGGTGTCCGCCATGCTGGCCGATGCGGGCCTGGGCCTGCAGGACTTCGATTTCTACGAGATCCACGAGGCGTTTGCCGCACAAACACTGGCGACGCTCAAGGCCTGGGAGTCACCGGAGTTTTGCCGGGACAAGCTCGGGCGGAATCAGCCTCTGGGCTCGGTGGATCGCGCGAAGCTGAATCTGAAGGGCGGGAGCATTGCCATAGGGCATCCTTTTGCGGCGACCGGGGCGCGAATCGTTTCATCGCTGGCGAAAATGCTGGAGCAGCGGGGAGCAGGACGCGGGCTGATCTCGATTTGTACGGCAGGGGGCATGGGGGTTACCGCGATCCTGGAGCGCTGATCCAAGACGCTGGCTAAAACCAGCGCATTCGGCCACGATGGGTCACCGCCCAGACCGCAGGTTACTCGCTGGTAGCACTGCAGGCGGGTCGGTGGACCAGTCTCAAAAAATTTAAACAACGGTGGCTACTGTTCCATGCAGTCGTTACTCGAAGACGCAGTAAGGCGGCATTTCGCCATTCCGGACCAGGAAGCTGCCACGATGATCCTCGGGGTGCTCGAGCCCTGTGTGTGTCGGGGCGGGGCCTGGCTCTTCCGCCAGGGGGACGACAGTGACGCGCTGTATCTTGTGGCTCGGGGACTGCTGCAGACCTGGATAGATTCTTCTGAGCCCGGCGAGGGTGGCCAGCGGATGATCGCCGAGATCACGCCAGGCGAAATGGTTGGTGAGATCGGTATGCTGGCAGGGGGGCAGCGCTCCGCCGGCATCCGGGCCGTCCGCGATAGCCTGCTACTCCGCATGGATGCGGCCGCCTTCGACAAGCTGGGCCGGCAGAGGCCCGAACTGATTCGCAACATTGCCGGCAGCATCGCTGCCCGGCTGCGGGATCGCACGACAGGACGGCCACAGGCCACGAGAGCGGCCAAGACGCTCGTTCTGCTGCCCTTGGACCACGCCTCTGCACTGCAGAGCCTCATCTCGCGCGTAGTCGAGGAACTCTCCCGCGAGGGGCCCACCCTGCTCCTGACCTCCGGACGAATGCGCGAGCTGGGTGCCCCCAGCCTGCCCACCGATGCGGGCCGGGAGCTTTCACCAGCCCTGGTTGAGTGGCTCGCGGATCAGGAAGACCAGCACCGCTTCGTGCTTTACGTTGCAGACGCAGGCAACACCCCCTGGTCAGGTCTCGCCGTGCGCCATGCCGACCTGATTCTTCTCGCCGCGGACGGCAACGCGGACCCTGCACTCCGGCCCTGGGAAGACGCCTTGCTCAGTGCGCCCGATGGACCAGCTCCCAGGCACGCCCTCTTACTCATGCACGAGGGCGCGCCGGAATCCCTGCCTGGGACAGCGGCCTGGCTCAAGGGTCGAGCCCTGAACTTTCATCTGCACCTGCGTGCGGGGGTGCCGGGGGATTTTGGCCGGCTGGGGCGGGTCCTTTCCGGCAAAGCGCTAGGGCTCGTACTCGGAGGTGGCGCCGCCAGGGGCTTCGCCCATCTGGGCGTCTATCGCGCCCTTCGTGAGGCGAACATTCCCATTGACTGGGTTGCCGGGTCAAGTATCGGTGCCGTGATGGGCGCGGCCATCGCTCAGGACGCGCCAGTGGACGCGCTGATCGCAGCCGCTCGGCTAGCCTTCGTCGATGGCAAACCCTTTGGCGATATCACCATCCCGATACTGTCGCTCCTTCGGGGGCGGCGCATGGAGAAGTTGATCGCCAACTACCTGACTGGCAACATCGAAGAGCTCCCGCTCCCCTTCTTCTGCGTGTCCAGCAATCTGGGCCAGGGGACAGTGCGTATCCATGATCGGGGCCCGCTTGGTCTCGCTGTCCGGGCCAGTGCGTCGCTGCCAGGAGTGTTCCCCCCGACGGTGGTGGATGGGCAGCTCGTCATCGACGGTGGAATCCTCGATAACCTTCCGGTCGGCCTGATGCGCCAACGTCCAGTGGGTCAGGTGATCGCGGTGGACGTAACTTCGCGAAACAACTACGAAGTCGACTACGAATCGGTCCCGTCACCCTGGGCCGTACTCGCGGGACAGTATCTGCCTTTCGCACGGCGCTACCGGGTACCGGGCTTCATGGCTCTTCTGCTCAAGGCCACCGAAATCGGCACAATGGCTGACGTCCGCGCGGCCGGACTGGGCGCGGATCTTCTGCTGAGGCCGCCCGTATCGCGCTTCAGCCTGACTGACGTGCGGTCCTTCGACACGATAGTAGGGGTTGGATATGAGTATGGGCGGCAGGCAATTGCAGACTGGCAGGCCGGCCGCGCAGGAAACTGACGACAGTGGGAAAGAGAGTGCGATGCGGTTCCTGAACCGGCGGCGGAGTAGCGTCTTGGCAGCCAGCGCAGTGGCGGCGGTCATCGCCGTCACGGCATGGCCTTTGGCCAGCGCTGCCCCGGGGAGTGCGCCAGCTCCTGCTTCGGCCCCGGCGGGTTCTGCTGGCCCATCGAAGCGCGGAGTCGCGGCCCGGGGGCGGATCGAACCGTTGGGCGGCATCATTCGTCTCGGGGCGACGTCGACGCCAGATGCCGTCTCTGGCGGTATCGTCGTCAAGCTGAATGTGGACTACGGGGATGATGTGAAGGCAGGCCAGATCCTCGCCGAAGTCGATACCGGTCCGGTTGCGAGAGCGCGTCTTGCCGAAGCCAGGGCTGACCTCGAGACTGCGCGTCGTGAGGCCATTGCGACGGCGAGCCTGGCAGACGAGTCCTGCGTACTGGCCGATGTGGCAGGTCGGCAGGCACGGCGCAAAACCGAACTGCTGGGACGCGGCCTGGCCGCCGCCGAGGAGGCGGAGCTAGCCCGAGGAGATGCCGATGCGGGTGCGGCCTCCTGCGCCGCGCGCCGGGCCGTCGCGCGGGTCTCCGAATCCGCCATAGCCTCGTCCGAGGCGCGCGTCTCACGGTTTCAGGCGGAGATCGAGCGCTCTGTTATCCGCGCGCCCTTCGCTGGGCGGGTTCTGGACGTGCACGCGCGTCCCGGTGAGTTCGTCGGTACCAACGGGGTACTGGAACTGGGGCGGGTCGACTCAATGTATGCGATTGCAGAGGTCTATGAGACGGACGTCCGCAATGTGCGCAAAGGCATGCGGGCAAGGATCACCAGCAGCGCCTTCGCCGGGGACCTGAGTGGAACCGTGGAACGCATCCGGCCAAAGGTCCAGAAAATGGACGAAATTGGCACTGATCCCGCAGCCCGCAAGGATGCGCGGATCGTGGAGGTGGAAATCAGGTTGGCCAACTCACAGGCTGTGGCCAACCTTACGAATCTGCAGGTCGACATCGAAATCGGTCGCTGACTTCATGCTGAAACACCTACCGTCTGCCCCTCTCGGCTGGCGCCAGCTCACACACCTGCCGATGCGCCTGGCTGTCGCCATCGCTGGCATCGCCTTCGCCGTGCTTCTGATCATGATGCAGCTTGGTTTCAGGTCGGCTTTGTTCGAGAGTACGCTGCGCTTTCACGAGCGGTTCCGCTATGACATCGCATTGTTCAGTCCTGACAGTGTGTTCATCGTTCGCCCCGCTCCGTTCTCGATTCGCCGGCTTTACCAGGCGCTGGGACTCCAGGAGGTAGAGGACATCAGCCCGGTCTACATTTTTCCAGCGACGTGGAAGAACCCCTGGACTGCTGAACGGCGCAGCATCAATGCGATAGGCCTGGACCCGGAGGACGATATCCTCGATACCCCCGGGTTCTCAGCCGCGCGTCCGTTGCTGGCGGGACAGGACGTCGTACTGTTCGACTCGGCCTCGCGCCCCGAGTTCGGGCCCGTCGGCGAGCGTTTTCCTGCCGAAGGGCCAGTCGTCACGGAAATCAACGACAGAGAGGTCAGGATTGTCGGCCTCTTCAAACTTGGCCCGTCCTTCGGGATCGACGGCACCATTATCACCAGTGATGACAACTGGCTTCGGCTGTTTCCCGAGCGTCGGCGTGATGATATCGAACTGGGCCTGATACGGCTCAGAGCCGGTACCGACGTGCTCGCGGCGCGGGACCGCTTACGCGAGTACCTGCCAAAGGACGTCCTGGTAATGACCAAGGCCGACTTCGTCGAAAGAGAGAAGGCCTACTGGAACAGCGCGACACCCATCGGCTATATCTTCGCCTTTGGCGCCATAATGGGTCTGGTTGTCGGTGGCATCATCGTCTACCAGATTCTGTTTGCCGACGTTTCGGAACACCTCAATGAGTATGCAACCCTGCGGGCGATGGGCTACCGCAACGGGTTCGTCTCGGGGATCGTGCTCCAGCAGGCCCTGATACTGGCGGTGCTTGGCTACGTTCCGGGCGTGGCCGCCGCCGCCTGGCTGTCCTCGGTGGCGGCGGACGCCACCATGCTGCCACTGCATATCACTGGTGATCGGGCACTGCTGGTCTTCTCTCTCACCCTCACGATGTGCGGAGTGTCCGGCCTGCTGGCCCTGCGAAAGGTACGCAGGCTGGATCCGGCTGACGTCTTCTGATGACCGGTTCGCCACCAATCGTAGTTGAGGGACTCAACCACTGGTTCGGTAAGGGTCCGCTGCGTCGCCAGATTCTCTATGACCTGACGACGACTATCCCGAAGGGCGAAATCATCATCTGCACCGGCCCGTCTGGGTCGGGCAAGACGACAATGCTGACCATCGTGGGGGCCCTCCGCTCAGCCCAGGAAGGCAGCGTCCGCGTTCTTGGCCAGGAATTGCGGGGAGCGAAGAGCGGCGTGCTCGAGGGCGTACGCAAGCAGATTGGTTTTATCTTCCAGCAGCACAATCTGCTTGCTGCGCTGACTGCGTCCCAGAACGTCGAGCTTGGCCTGCGCGTAATGGGTAAGTTCTCGCGCTTCGACTTGCGCCGGAAAGCCAACGCCATGCTGGAGGCGGTTGGTCTGGGAGAGCACACCGACAAGAAGCCTGAGCAGCTGTCGGGTGGTCAGCGTCAGCGCGTGGCGATAGCCCGCGCGCTGGTCGGCGAGCCAGCCATGCTGCTGGCGGACGAGCCCACCGCTTCCCTGGATCGGGCGTCGGGCCGCGAGGTGGTGGACCGCATGCAGACACTGGCGCGGGAGTACGGCACAACTATCCTGCTGGTCACGCACGACAACCGGATTCTCGATGTCGCCGACCGTATCCTTCATCTTGAGGACGGCCGACTGGCCGTGTTCACGGACGCTGTAATCGCCAGCACCCAGCAACTGATGCACACGCTGGCGGAGAACAAGAACCGGCAGAACATCGAGCAGCTGGTTTCCGGGATGGACGAGGCGGCGTTCCGCCGCATGCTGAATGACCTCAGCCAGGAGTCCCAGCGCTTTCTCCAGGCCATAAGCCAGGCCGAGGACGAGGCCTACCAAAGTATGGTCGAGCAGTCGCTGCGGGTTGTGACCCGGCGGGTTGGCGATCTGCTGGATGCGGAGCGGGCATCTCTCTTTCTTGTGGACCGGGAGCGCCAGCAACTGGTGCTGCACGTGTCCCAGGATGCTCCGGCAGCCGGGTCCATCCGGATTCCATTGAGCAGCGGCATCGCTGGTGCTGCTGCGGTGACCGGCAGAGCGGTACGCGTCGCCGATGCGTATGCGGACCCACGCTTTAACCCCGACGTAGACCGGGCGACGAACTTCAGAACACGTTCCGTGCTTTGCCTGCCGTTGCAGGACGCACGGGGTGAGGTTTTCGCGGTTACCCAGCTACTGAATCGCGGCGACGGCAAACCCTTCGATGACCGGGACGAACGCCGCTTTGCCGAGTTCGCCAGCTCGTTGGGTGTACTGCTGGAGTCACTGGTCGGGATGGTCGTGCGTGCGCAATCAAGGCTTCCCCTTCCGGCCACACCAGCCCCCCAGCCCGCCGTGGCGGCTGAACCCCGACGTCAGGAACCCCTCCCATGACCTCCTTCGACCGCTTCCTCGACGCCGCCAATGCCTTCCTCTGGCAGAACACCGTTCTCTTCATCATCCTGGGGACCGGCATCGTCTTTACGATCTGGTCCCGCTTCTGCCAGTTCCGCGCCCTGACCCATGGGGTACAGGCCATCCGGGGCAAGTACGACAACGCAGCTGACCCCGGCGCGATCACGCACTTCCAGGCTCTGTCCGCAGCACTGTCGGCCACCGTCGGCCTGGGCAACATCGGGGGAGTCGCGCTTGCCATCAGCCTGGGTGGTCCCGGAGCCGTGTTCTGGATGTGGGTGGTGGGCTTCTTCGGCATGGCGCTGAAGACCACCGAAGTCACCCTCGCAATGCTCTACCGGAACACCGACAACCCGGAGAATCCCCACGGCGGCACCATGTGGGTGATCAGCAAGGCACTGGCGGAGAACGGCGCCGGCCGCCTGGGGAAGGCGCTCGGCGTGCTCTTCTGTTTCACCCTGTTGGTGATGGTCGTCACGGGCGGCAACATGTTCCAGGCCTGGAACGTGGGCAACATCACCGAGAGCTACTTTGGCGTACCCAGCGTCGTCACGGGGGTGATCCTGGCGGTGCTGGTCGGACTCGTGATCATCGGCGGCATTCACCGGATCGGCGCTGTGGCCGGCACCCTGGTGCCAGTAATGATCGGTATCTACTTCGTCGGGGCCATCTACGTGCTCTGGGTCCACGCCAGCGAGATACCCGCCATGTTCGGGCTCATCTTGCGGTCGGCCTTCGCACCCGCAGAAGCCAGCGGCGCCTTCATTGGCGGCACGATGGGTTATGCCTTTCTCTACGGCATGAAACGCGCAATATTCTCCAACGAGGCCGGCCAGGGGACTTCGCCCATTGCCCACTCGGCAGCCCGGACCAATGAACCCGTGCGTGAGGGGGTGGTGGCAGGCCTGGAGCCGTTCATCGACACAATCTTTGTCTGCACCCTCACCGCTCTCGTGATCATCGTTACCGGCACCTGGAACCGGCCACCGGAAGCGAGCCTCGGTATGGACGTGCGGCCGGTGCTGGTGAGCCCAGGGGTCTGGTCGCTGCCGGAGCAGGCCGCTCCCGCCCGGATGACCCGGGACTGGGAAGGTGGCGAGAACGTCTTTGCGGTCCTGCGCGGCGACCCCAATGCCCAGAGTGGCAACGATCTCCACCGGCTGAGCGGCACCGTGGAGATGGGGGACACAGGCCCCCTGCTCCGCTGGAAAACCCTGGAGAGCCGCCTGGAACCGCAGCTGAAAGATGGTGGCGTGTACGTGAGCTACGTGGGCGCAACCCTGACGGCGGTGGCCTTCGACTCAGTTCTGCCCGGACTAGGCCGGTGGATAGTGACTATTGTCGTGTGGCTTTTTGCCCTCTCCACGATGATCAGCTACAGCTACTATGCAGAACAGGCGCTGGTCTTCCTGGGTGGAGAGCGCTGGCTCATGCCATTCAAGCTGCTCTATTGCAGCCTGGCGGTGGTCTCCACACTGGGCTTCCTCAAGACCGACGCTCAGCTCGACAACCTGAGCGGTCTGGGTACCGGGCTGATGCTGTTCGTCAACATTCCCGTGATGTGGTTCCTGGGCTGGCGCGCGATGCGCGCCTATCGGGACTATATGCAGAGACTCGACGCGGGGGAGATGACGCCGCGGCCGTAGGAGCGCCTTTAGGCGCGATCAATAGGCATCGCGCCTAAAGGCGCTCCTACGGGCGCGGTGCAGGCAGCGCCACCGGCTCTGCCTGTCGTACGG
>JANNXJ010000037.1:0-75780 GCA_031409515.1 Gammaproteobacteria bacterium
CAGACGCAGCTCGACAGTGTCGCTCTGCGACTCAATCAGCGACCAAGAGAAACACTCGGCTTCGAAACTCCGGCTGATAGACTACGCGCGAGTGTTGCGTCGAACGGTTGAGCCCGCCTTTCGAATCCGGTCTTCCGTGAAGCCCGTGCACAGGCGGATCGTGCCCGTGCGGGCTTCGTGCTCAATCATGCGGAGAGCCAGGTCGAAGCGCTCCCGCTCTCCCGCGTACCGGTTATCCGTCGCCCGCATGTTTCCCTCGACTTTCATCATTTTTGGTCATTTTGGGACGTTTATATACTTGACAAACCCAGAATAGGGGCGCAGTATCCTCCCCAGACCAGAGGAAACCGCGATGACTGCTTTAAACGCCCCCCACTTCAGCGACGAGACCGAAGCCCGGAAGTACCTGGAGGCCATCCGCTGGCCCAATGGCCCGGTCTGCCCCCATTGCGGGGTAGAGGGCGGGCACTACGCCCTGAAGGCCAAGACCGAGGGCAGCAAGACTGCGGCCCGCCCTGGCCTCTACAAGTGCGCTGACTGCCGCAAACAGTTCTCCGTGACCGTGGGCACCGTCTTTGAGCGGTCCAAGGTCCCCCTGACCAAGTGGCTCCTGGCCGCCTACCTGCTCACCAGCAGCAAGAAGGGCATGAGCGCCCACCAGCTGCACCGGACCCTGGGGGTCACCTACAAGACCGCCTGGTTCCTGGCTCACCGCATCCGTGAGGCCATGATCGTCGCCCCCACCGGCCTTATGGGATCTGGTGGCGGCACGGTCGAGGCCGACGAAACCTATATCGGCATCAAGAAGGGCGCCAAGAAGGACAAGGGCTGGGGCCACAAACAGCAGGTATTCGCCCTGGTCGAGCGTGGCGGGAAAGCCCATGCCATGCACGTCCCTGGCGGCATCTTCGCGGGCATCAAGGCCGGTCTAGAGCACGTCGCCGAAGACGCTCACCTGATGACCGACGAAGCCCGCATGTACCGCAACGTCGCTAAGCGCTTCGCGTCCCACTCCACGGTCAATCACAGCAAGTACGAGTTTCGCCGTGGCAGCGCCCACACCAACACGATTGAAGGCTACTTCAGCATCTTCAAGCGCGGCATGAAGGGCGTCTATCAGCACTGCTCAGAGGACCATCTGCAGCGCTACCTCACGGAGTTCTCGTTCCGCTACAACCACCGCTCAAGCCTCGGTGTCGAGGACGGGCAGAGATTCCGCGATGCCCTGGCCGGTATCGAGGGTAAGCGGCTGACTTACAGAACAGCTAGTCGCCCGACTTCTTAAGGCCGGCACCTAATCGCTCGGCTTCACGAGCAGCCGCCCAACGCTCAAGCAGCTGCGCAAACTTCTGGCGAGCCTCTTCCTCTGTAGATCCTGCAGCCCCGATCCGAACCGGGCACCATCGCGGAGAGATGGCCAGCCAACCCCCGCATGTACGTTCAATGACTTGCGGCTCAATTCTCTCACTAACATGCATGTTCACAGAAATTCACCTGCTTTTGATGGACAGTGAACATGAGAATATATTTTAATAGTAAAATCAACATCTTAAAGAATTTCCGAAAGTAACTGTTACAGGCGTACACCCGTGAACAGTTCTATCGTGTACAGTACGAACATCCGCCGAAGGAGTCAGAACAATGCCTGTTTCAAGTAATACATCAGCTCCGTATGCGCCAGCTTCGGCCATATTGAGTGTCATTGATCGGTTTCGCAATCGTGGCATGCAAGCACCGTTCACGGAAGATGTTCTTGTTCGTGCTGGAGTTTCTGAAAGTCTGATTCCCCGGACGCTTCAAACGCTCCGAGTCTTGGATCTGATCGATGAATCGGGCGAGCCCACGGAGACGCTAGAACTAATCCGACGCTCGCCGGAAGCGGAATTTAAAGACAGCCTTGCGGCGTGGATACGGAATGCATATGCGGCCGTCTTGGCGTTCGTAGAACCCACGGATAGCGAGATCGCCATTCGGGACGCATTTCGGAACTACAACCCAGTTGGGCAGCACCCGCGCATGGTGGCCCTATTCATGGGGCTATGTTCTGCGGCCGGCATGCGCGCTGATGATCAGATCAAAGAATCACGCCCCCGACCGCAGGCGCGCAAGTCAGCGTTGCCACTCGCCCTTGCCGCACAAAGACGGGCAACTGCGCAGAAGCCACGGAGTATCGAGCCACGTGACACCTCGATCCCGCCACTGCTAGGGGGCCTGCTAGAGAGTCTGCCGAAGGCCAGTGGATCGTGGACCAAAGCTGAGCGAGACAAGTTCGTCCAGACATTCGGGGCCGTGATCGATTTCTGCTACACGATCAAGGAAGAAGGAGAAGTAGAGTGACCAGGAGAACCCAGGGCCCTGCCGTCCCGGCGACCACCGACGACGGGGCCCGCTGAACAAATGAGAAGGCCCCGCACTGGCGGTTTCCTTGCCGGGAGAAACCAGTGACGGGGCCGTGGTGGTCCAGATGGGGCGGGTAGCGGTTACAGGGCCGGCTTTCTATCCACGTCCTCCGGGTTCAACGCCCGGCCGCTCCACCTGTCTTCCGTTAATGGTAACACCTTAAGTAGACGTGAAATAAGGCGCTAAATGAACGCAACTATCGAGTGGGATGACGGCGACGAAGAGGACGGATTGCCGCCGGTGAAGTATTTCCACGTTGCTCCAGATCGGGGGCGAATCATCATCGTTAATTTCAATCTAGCTGGCACGCCAGTCCACCCGGAGATCCCGAAATCGGGGAGACCTTGCGTCGTCATTCAAAACAATAAGCTTTATCGGGGGCCGCTGGTGACAGTCATACCCCTTAGCACCAAGGCCCCAGATCCTGCGAAGCCTTATCACCATTGCATGTCTCATCACTCTTTCCGCTACATGCCGGACCGATACGGCCCGCAGTCCACGGACCGTTGGGCCAAGTGCGACTATGTGACGACTGTCTCGCTTGCCAGATGCACAGATCCGTATGCCCGGAAGCCAAACAAGGACCGGCAATATGTGAAAATCAAAGCAACTCCGGCCGACCTGGTGGCCATAGAGCGGTGCGTCATTTGGGGGTTGGGTATTAGACCCGAGACGCTCGTCTCAACCGCATCTTCCTAATCGGTCTCAGGCTCAGCTATAATCGCCCACGGTTAGGGCTGAAAACATGCCCGTAAAATCCTCGGGAAACTGGGGTGCCTTTGGAGGGCGATGACAAGCCGCCAAAGGTTCAGTTTCAAGGCCGCCTTCGGGCGGCCTTTGTCTTTTTGGCGTCCTGCTCTTTCGGTTTTTTTGCAGGGGTATTAACCAGCTGCTTCACCACCTGCTCAAAGGTGTACGGCTGGCCTGGCTCTCTGTTCGGGATCTTTGGCACTTTACTGGCGATTCTTTGGAGCGAGCGCTGAAAGGTCAGCGAGAATTTCGTACATCCGCTGTTCCGGGCACATACGATCTGGCCCTATTTCCGGCACAAAGAAATAATGGCCCCAAGACGTTCGCCAATAGGAGGCGCGGTAATACGGATCGGGGCCGTCATCGAAGTTCTCTACGTGCTTCCCGCCGAACTCCTCTAGGCAGCTAGCAACTTCCTCGCGGCTAAGCAGGCGAACTGCAATCATCGCGCCTGCTCAGGAAACCGCTATGCCGGTTGCTTGAATAGCACGGCTAGACGATGCGATGGAGTCTTCTCGGCCCTTGCCTGCGGTTGTGCCGGACTGAGCCAAATCACCTGCCTGATGGCAGTCTTTAGATTGTCGCGGTACAGGCGCTTGATCGCCTTCTCGACTACCGGCCGCATGTCATTCAGGCAGCGACCAATCAAGTGCAGGCCAGGAACGTCCTTACTCGTGACGTAAACGCTCGTAGCCCGCCCTTTGCCGACTTGTTCTGGCTGGACGGTCAGTTCGATATAGACTGGGTCATGCGTCATGTTGCTCACCTGGTTGATGGCGGGTGGCCTCGTCTCTGATGGCCGACAATCATAGAAGCAAAGCTTCGCTACAGGAAGCGTGCCGTACTTCTCACTCTAAGCCGCCCCAGCCTCAATCTTGCGGCACCGCGCATAGTGCTGGATGAAGCTATCCTCGGGGAACTCGGCAGCAAAATAGGCCCCATCAACAGGTCCAGTGAACTAGCCACTGCCGGTGCCTGCCCACGCTTCTCTGGCAAGTCTACGGACGTCCCTGGCTTCGTCGCGATCGCCGCCACCAGGTCACAGTCTGCCCGCCTCGGGACGTGGGGAGAGGGCCCCAGTCCGCACCCGGCCAGCCCGACCGCCGCCCCAACTATCCACAGTCTCAACATAAGTTGACTGCATATCGACAGTACGGCGCAGGCAATGGGCTGACCGCTGGTTATTGCTCTGGTTCCTGGGTGGATTCCGGCTCTACGTCGCCGCCCGTATCAACGGGTTGCCTCGACTGATAGGCCGCCAACTCCCCGGATGCAATCAGCCGCTTGACCTCTGCGGTGACTATTTGGGCAGCGGTTTCCGCTGCGGTTTTTCCGAATAGGTGCGTCTTGCAGAGGATCTCCAGATAGCCATTGATCCCCTTGGTAACCGATAGGGTTAGAGAGACAGTGCCGACTAGGTTTTTATTCTTTGCCACCTTAAAACTATGGCATAGTTGTGCCAGAGTTATGGCATAGTTATTCTAAGGTTGTGATCGGGACAGGGTGTCCCAATCGTAATGGTTGGCCTAGCAGCACCGTGATACGTTTCACGGCCCGACTAGGCCAATAACAGCAATCTTCGGCATAGCCGAAGAAAGAGAGTGCCGGGAGGGAATCGAACCCCCGTGCCACGAGTTGCCACCGCGTGTGCCTTACCATTCGGCCACCGGCACTAAAAAGCCCGCCTAGCCACCACGCTAGGCGGGCTTTTCTATGGTGCCAGCATTAGCGGCATAAGCAACATAATTTCGGGTAGAAGCTACATCTAGTCTCGCCCGGCACTAAACACGCCACCCCCACCACTACATCTTGTGTCCGGCCTCACTCCAGGCCCTGGGCCGGCGGTTCATTGGGTCCGTCAAGTATATAAACGTCCATTTTGGATCAATTATCTTGAGAGGTCGTATTTATTTGGTCCAGTTGGAGCATTTATAGTACAGGTCGGTCCACTCCAGGGAACAGAGCAAATGCAGAGGAATTGGCCACATACGCAGGTTTGTCGGGAGATCCAGGAGTTCAACCGGGCCTTTCTCGATCTGGTCGCCGCAGACCAGGGCCCCGGGGCCGTCTTTGGGCTGGATACCCCGGTGCGTCAGCGCCTGCGGCTGCTGTCCCCACCCCAGCTCCAGGCCATCGCGGCAACGCCCTGCCTGCTGGCCGCCTTTGCTCCGCTGGCGTCTGGCCCGGCGCCCCGGGTCGTGGCCGACGCACCGCTACCGGCGCTGACCCCGGCGCAGACGGATGCGGCGCGCTTGTTTGCCGCTGCCCTGCTCGTCTGGCTCTGGCACACCGCCCGCCGGGATCGCCTCCTGACGGCACTGTGTCTTGGGCCCGGACAGCAGGGCATCGAGTCCCTCAGCGGTCCCGGGTTCCTGGAATTGCAGCGCACTGCCGCCGGGGCCGCCGGCCGCCTTGAGGCCCGCTTCTGCCGCCATCCCCGGATCTGGCCGGACCTGGTGCGGGCCGCCGGTGCCGCTGACGGGGAGGTCTTGACGGCCACCCGACTGTCGATCGTCCAGCTGACGCTCATCAGCCGCCGGTGAGGCTGAGGCACAATGCCGCGCCATGCACGCGCTCTCGGTCCGGAAGCTCACCAAGGTCTACGCCAATGGCGTCCGGGCGCTGGATGGGATTGATCTCGAGGTGGAGACGGGTGATTTCTTCGCGCTGCTCGGCCCCAACGGTGCCGGCAAGACGAGCCTTATCGGCATTGTCACTTCCCTCGTGACAAAGACCGGGGGCGACGTCAGGGTCTTCGGCCACAGCCTCGACCGGGAGCTGAACGCGGTCAAGAACGCCATCGGCGTCGTGCCCCAGGAGCTGAACGTCAACCTCTGGGACAAGGTCAGCAATATTGTCGTCAACCAGGCGGGCTTCTACGGCCTGACGCGCGCCCGTGCCCTCGCGCGGGCTGAGGTGTGCCTGCGGCAGCTCCAGCTCTGGGACCGGCGCAATGACACAGCACGCACGCTGTCGGGGGGCATGAAGCGTCGGCTGATGATTGCCCGCGCCCTGGTGCACGAGCCCCGCCTGCTGATCCTGGACGAGCCGACCGCTGGCGTGGACATCGAGATCCGGCGGTCAATGTGGCAGTTTCTCCGGGAACTGAACGCCGGCGGCACGTCCATCATCCTGACGACGCACTACCTGGAGGAGGCAGAAACTCTCTGCCGGCACGTGGCGATCATTGATCGCGGGCGGGTGATCGAGCGGGGGCCCATGGCGACGGTCCTCACCAAGCTGAATGAAGAAGTGTTCCTGCTGACCCCACGGGAGCCGGTGCTCGCTCTCCCCACGGTGCCGGGCTTCGACGTCCGACTGAACGGCCCGCTGGAGCTGGAGGCTGCGCTGCCCCGCTCGCGCAGCGTCAACGAGCTGTTTGCCGCCCTGTCGACTGTGGGCGTGGAGATCACGAGCCTGCGCAACAAAGCAAACCGGCTCGAGGAACTCTTCCTCAACCTCACGGAGCGCAAGGACGGGTTGCCCGGCCTTAAGGAACCACAGGCCGTGTCCCGGTGAGCCTGCGCCAGCAGTTCATTGCCCTCTCGACACTGGTCCGCCGGGAGTACTACCGGGTGTTGCGCATCTGGGGGCAGACGATCCTGCCCCCGGTCATCAACATGGCGCTGTACTTCATCATCTTTGGCAATCTGATCGGTCAGCGCATCGGGCAGATGGACGGGTTCGACTACAAGCAGTACATCGCCCCCGGGCTGATCATGATGGCGGTGATCACCAACGCCTACGGCAACGTCGTGTCGTCGTTCTTTTCCTCCAAGATCAACCGCCATCTGGAGGAGATGCTGGTAGCGCCCATGGCGAATGCCACCATCGTTCTCGGCCACATGGCAGGGGGCATCGTGCGGGGCGTCGCGGTGGGGCTGGCGGTGACGGCAGTGGCCTTGCTGTTCACGCCCCTGCCGTTCGTGCACCCCCTGATCACCATCTCGGTGTTCCTGCTGTGCGCCTCCATCTTCTCACTGGGCGGACTGATCAACGGGATCATGGCGAAGAACTTTGACGACGTCTCCATCATTCCGTCGTTCGTCCTGCAGCCGCTGACCTACCTGGGCGGGGTCTTCTACTCTATCTCGCTGCTGCCGGAACTGGCCCAGCAGATTTCCCGGCTGAACCCGATCCTGTACGTCGTCAACGCCTTCCGCTACGGGATGCTGGGCGTGTCGGACGTGCCGATCGGCACGGCCTACGTGATGATGGTCCTGTGTGTCGCTGTCCTCTTCAGCATCTGCGTGCTGATGCTGAACCGGGGCTACCGTATTCGCGAGTAGGAGCGGCCTGTAGGAGCGCCTTTAGGCGCGATCGCCAATTGAAATCGCGGCTGAAGCCGCTCCTACAGGCCGCTCCTACGGCGCTGGCGCCTGGTACTCCTGCAAGGCGAGGACCAGCGTACCCGGGCCGCCGTGCACGCCGTAGGCTGGCCCCAGGTCGGCCACCCGGATCGATTCCAGCTGGGGAAACGCCGCCGAGCACGCCGTCCGCAGGGCCTCAGCGGCCCCGGGGGAGTCGGAATGCGCGATGGCCAGGCGCAGCGGCGTGTCCCCGGACTTCAGCAGCCGGTCCTGGGTGGCGATCCTGATGAGGGCAGACACCCGGTCACCACCCCGCCCCAGGACACCGCGCACCTTCACGCCTTTGCGGGGGTCGGTGCCCAGGATGTAACTGATCGGCAGCATGCGGGCCAGCCAGCGCCAGGGCTTGGGAATGCGCCCGCCCCGCACCGCGTAGCTCAGGTCCGGCAGGATGGCGTAGGTCCAGGTGTGGGCCACGGCGCGCTCCACTGCCGCGATGACTTCCGCGGCGGACTTGCCGGCCTGGGCATTTTCGGCGGCGCAGATCACGATCAGGCCCTGGCCCACGGAGGCGTTCTTGCTGTCCACCACAGTCACCTGATCCGGCTTGCTGACGCGGCTCGCAGCAGATATCGCCGCCTGGTAGGTGCCGCTGAGCCGCGCGGTGAGGCTGACAGCCACCACGTGCTCGAAGTGGGACGACAGCAGTTCATAGGCGCGGCGGAAATCCCCGGGCGGTGGCTGGGAGGTCTTGGGGTGTATCGGGTTCCGGGCCAGCTCAGTCCAGAAACCTGCCGCGGTCATCCCGACCTTGTCGAGATGGCTTTCGTTACCAAAGGTCACCCGCAGGGGCACCATCTGGATCCCGAACTCGTCCCAGGTGGTGGCGGGGAGGTCGGCGCCGGAGTCGGACACGATGGCTACGCGCCTGCCGTCGGCCTGGAGCGCGCGTTCCTGACGGTGCATGTCGTCCGCCTTCTCCGCGGATACCCGGCCGTAGCGGCGCGCAATCGTGAAGGCCTGCGTGGGATCGTTGACATGCACGTGCAGGCGGGCCTTGATTGTGCTGCCGACCACCACGACACTGCTACCGACCTGGGCCAGCTCGGCGCGCAGTCCATCCCTGTCCACGGCGCTGCCGATCACCAGGCACTCGGTGCAGTAGCGGTGCTCCGGCGGCCCCGTGTGGCTCAGCTCCGCTGAGCTGCGGGCCGACGGGTCGCCGTCTTCGGTCACGGCGACGGCGGGCGCGAGGCCAGGTTCCAGCGCATCCGCCATGCCTTCGAGGAGGACCAGCAGTCCGCGGGCGCCGGCGTCCTCCACGCCCGCATTGCGCATGGAAGCCAGGGTCTGGCGGGTCGTATCCACCGCCTCCCGCGCCTTTTTCAGCAGCGACGTCAGCAGTGTCAGAAAGTCAGAGTGCTCGGGTAGCTGGCCGGGCGCCACCGCGGCGGCGATATCGCGCATCACGGTAAGCACGGTGCCTTCGGCCGGATTCTGGATGGAGTTGCGCGCGCAGCTTTCCGCACTGGCCAGGGCCAGAGCCAGTTCATTGGGCCGGACGCGATAGTGACCAGCCAGTGACTCGCTGAGACCCTGCAGGTACTGGGCGAAGATGGCACCGGAATTGCCCCGCGCGCCGTCGAGGGCGGCGTCCGCCGCCGCTGCCAGCATCTCGCCCGCGTGGCGCGTGCTGGTGTTGGACACGCGCTCCCCGACCGCCGTGAAGGTCAGCGCCAGATTGGTGCCGGTGTCCCCGTCCGGCACCGGGTAGACGTTGATCCGGTCCAGGTGGCCCCGCTCACCGATGAGCCGGGCGATACCCCCCAGGAGCAGCCGCTGGAAACGGCGGCCGTCCAGATACGCGACGCGGGGCGGGCGGCGAATGCTCATCGGCGGGCCAGGGTGAAACGGCGGCCCTGATAGGCCAGGATCACGCCGTCCGGCGTAATGCTTTCAACGGTCGGCCCTTCACTGAGCTGGCCGCCTTCCTTGTACTTGCGGGAGCCGATGACGACAAAGCGGCTGCCCGGTTTAGCGCTGTACACATGGAGATCAAGGTTGAGGAGGGGCATGCTCAGGGCCCCGGTGCCGATCAGCTCTTCCGCCGTCGGGAGATCGTTGCCCGCGAGAATCCGCGACGGCGTGGCGGGGGCGACCGCTGGTGCGGGAGGCTGTGGCAACGGGACCGGAGGGGCCTCCGCGACTGCCTGTGGTTCGGGCCTGAACTCGACGTCTGCATCGGGCTCGAGCAGCGGTTCACCGAACTCGGCTTCCCGCGCCAGAGGGCGAATGGCCGGCGCCGGCGCTGCCGCCGCTGCTGGCGTTTCCGCTGCTGGGCCTGACGCTGCGGGGACCGACGCCGCAGTCTCCGGCCGGGCACCAGCACGCCCAAACCACTGCACACCCATCAGCACCACGTTGGCGGCCAGGATGGCCGCGAGAATGGGGACCCAGATGCTCTGGCGAACCCGACGGCCGGCATAACGGACGTCAGCGAGGCCCGGCGCGGCGGTTCTCTGCCGTTCGGCATCGCTCTTGCGTAAGGCATCGAGAATGAAGGACATGGTGCGTTAGTTGGCCAGGGCCAGGCGGGGCATCTCGCCGTCGCCCAGATCCGAGTTGATGGCCACTTGGGTGGCATGGCCGGCCATCCCGTCCACCGGGAGGCGGCGGTCCCGCTGATAGTCCCGAACCCGGCCCGCCAGCGCTTCGTCATAGAGATCCGAGTCCATCGGTTCTGCGGGCTTCCCCTGGATGCGCGCGAGGCTGGCCCGCAGCCACCGGACGTCCGGATCCCGCATCCCGGGCAGGAAGGACTTGACCGCCGTGGTGCCCGGGCGCCACAGGAGCAGGGACTCGCCAAACCAGAGCTGTTCAAGTTCCTTGTTGGCTACCCGGAACTCCGTGCCACCGATGTTGAGCAGGGCGGTCTGCGGACCCAGACCGGCCAGGACGACCTGATGGGGATCGTTGTTGCTGTCCCGCAGGGTGAGGATGGCTGGCAGACCCAGGGTGCGGACCTGGTCCAGCGTGCCCCGCTGGTACAGGCAATACAGGCCCCGTTCCTCCGCCTGCACGCAGGGCCGTTTCGTCTGGCTGTTCAGGTCCACGTTCCACAGCCGGAACAGGGCGCTGAAGGCGGTGTCTGTGCCGGTCTTGCCGAAGTTCGCCTTCAGCAGTGGCGCCAGCGGCACCGCCGGGGTCCCCGTGTCCGCCACTGCCAGCGGCGCGGCCAGAGGCGTGGCCAGGGGCGTGGCCAGGGGCGCGGCGCGCGGCACTGAGGTTTTGCCAGCCTGGTCGTCCGCTACCAGCGCTGCTGCCGGCCCGGGGTCCCGGTTGATCCGGAACCACTGGAGACCGGCGAACCCGGAGGCCAGGACGATCAGCAGACCCGCCGCGCCGAGGCCCAGGAGCCCCGCGGGGTGAGCCCACCAGGGCCGCTGCCACCAGCTGAACCCGGCCGGGGGCCGGTCGTAGACTTCCGCCACTGCCGCCCGGACGAGTGCGGGGGTTACCTCCCGCTCTTCCTGCGTATAGGCGCCGAGCAGCGCCCGGTCGGCAATCACGTTGATCATCCGGGGAACGCCGCCGGAGAGGCGAAACAGGTCCCGCTTGGCCGCCGGCGAGAAGATCGGCCCAATGGCCCCGGCTACCTTGAGGCGATGGTCGATGTAGGCAGCGGTTTCGTCCCGCGTCAGCGGCTCCAGGTGATAGCGGCCAGTGATGCGCTGGGCCAGCTGCCGCATGTCGTTCCGGGCCAGGAGCTCCCGCAGTTCCGGCTGGCCAATCAGGATAATCTGCAGCAGCTTCTGCTTGGCGGTTTCCAGGTTAGTCAGCAGTCGAACCTGTTCCAGGACATCGACCCGCAGGTTCTGGGCCTCGTCCACGATCAGAATCGTGCGCCTCCCCAGGCTGTGGTTCTTGAGCAGATAGGCGTTGAGCGCGTCGGTCAGTGCCTTGATGCTGTTTCGTTGTTCCGGCAGCTCGACGTGGAGTTCCTCGCAGATCGAGCTCAGGAACTCGACGCGGGACAACTGGGAATTCAGGACCACCGCCACGTCGGCAAAGTCGGGAAGCTGCTGCAGCAGGCTGCGGACCAGGGTGGTCTTGCCCGTGCCAACTTCCCCCGTCAGCTGAATGAAGCCGCCGCTCTCCTTGACCCCGTAGATCAGGTGGGCAAGCGCCTCCGCATGCCGCTCGCTCATGTAGAGGTAGCGGGGGTCGGGCGTGATCGAGAAGGGCTTCTCGTTAAGGCCGAAGAAACTGCTATACATCCCGGCCCAGCCTAGCAGCCTGTCAGGCCCGCTGGCGCAGCACGATATAGCGGGCCGCCCAGCGGAGGCCGTCGTACCCGGGACCAAAGGCCCCGAGCGCGTCCAGGGCTTGCTGCAGCAGCTCATCAGCCCGCTGCCGGGCCCTCTGCATGCCGAACAGGTGGGGATAGGTGGCCTTGTCCTTGGCGAGGTCCGAGCCGCCAGTCTTGCCGGTCTCGGCGGTGGACCCCTCAATGTCCAGGATGTCGTCCCGCACCTGGAAGGCCAGGCCCACCGCGTCCACGAAGCGCTCGAGGGCGTGGAGGGTGGCATCCGGCACGTCCTTGGCGCAGCAGGCTGCCGCCAGGACGCTGGCCCGTAGCAGTCGGCCGGTCTTGAGCCGGTAGATGTGTTCCAGCTCGGCGGGATCAAGCCGGCGGCCTTCCGCGGCCAGGTCCATGGACTGTCCGCCGGTCATGCCGTTGGAGCCGCAGGCATCCGCGATCAGGGCCACCAGCTTGACCTGGGCGGCCGGCATGCCGATCAGCGCCGGGTGGGTGGCCAGCATTTCAAAGGCGAGGGGCTGCATCGCATCCGCGGCGAGGATCGCCGTGGCCTCATCGAACGCCCGGTGCGCGGTGGGCCGCCCCCGCCGGAGGTCGTCGTTGTCCATGGCCGGCAGATCGTCGTGGATCAGCGAGAAGGCGTGCATGAGCTCGATCGCGGCTGCCGGGGCATCGAGCACCTCCGGTGGGACCAGCAGCGCTTCGCCAGTCGCGTAGACGAGCAGGGGGCGGATGCGCTTGCCGCCGCCCAGGGCGGCGTAGCGCATGGCCTCGTGCAGCCGGCGGGGTGCCACTTCAGCCGCTGGCAGGTGGTGATCAAGCACGCGTTCGATGCGGGCTACATACTCATCAGCGCGGGTGGCAAAGCTCATGTACAGGGAATCGCGAGTGGGAAACAGGCCTACAGGATAGTGGGTCCCGCGGGAGCGAGCCAACCCTCGGGCTATAATTTGGCCCCCGCCGCGGCACCCGCCGCGGTCTGGCAGCCATCAACCCGGCGAGGAGTGCCGATGCGGGCGGTAGCGATCGCGCACCCCAACGTGGCCCTCGTCAAGTACTGGGGCAAGAGGGCCCGTGCGGGTAATCTGCCGGCCACGGGCTCGCTGTCGCTGGTCCTTGGTGGACTTTCAACGGAAACCAGCGTGACCTTTGACCCGTCCCTCGGGCGCGACCGGGTCCTGCTGGATGGCCGGGAGGATGCGGAGACCACAGCCCGGGTCAGCGCCTGCCTGGATCTGCTGCGGCAGGAGGCCGGGGTCAACACTTCGGCGTTCGTGGAGTCCCGCAATGATTTCCCCACGGGCGCTGGTCTGGCGTCGTCGGCGTCCGGGTTTGCGGCGCTGGTTACGGCAGGGGCAGGAGCCCTGGGCCTGCAACTCCCTGCCCAGCGCCTGGCCGAAATTGCCCGGCTGGGCTCCGGGTCCGCACCCCGTTCCCTCCTGGGTGGCGTGGTGTTGCTCCGGAATCGGGAAGCAACGACGGTCTGCGAGCAGATCGCGGCGGCTGCCGACTGGCCCCTGGAGATTGTCGTGGCCGTCACGACGTCGGGACCGAAGGCGATCAGTTCCCGGATCGGCATGGCCCAGAGCGAGCAGACCTCGCCGTTCTATGACGCCTGGGTAGAGACCCATGCCGCGGACCTCGATACCGGCCTCGCAGCCGTGCGCCACCGGGATTTCCCGGCACTGGCCGTCATCGCCGAGCACAACTGCCTCAAAATGCACGCTGTAATGCTGACGACGCGGCCGCCGCTGCTTTACTGGACGCCGGCAACGCTGGCCTGTCTGCACCAGATCCAGGAATTGCGTCGCGACGGCGTGCCCGTGTTTTTTACCGTCGACGCTGGTCCCCAGGTGAAGGCCGTCTGCCTGCCGGGCGCCGCGGACGACGTCGCTGTGGTGCTGGGCAAACTACCGGGCGTACTGCAGATTCTGCGCAGCCCACTGGGCGAGGGGGCCCGCCTGCGTGCCAACGCTGATTGAAGCCCGGGCCCCGGGCAAGCTGGTGATTGTCGGCGAGTACGCCGTGCTGGCTGGGGCGCCCGGTTTGGCCGTCGCCGTCGACGTGCGCGCGGAAGCCCGGATCACGTCACTCGCCGGGTCTGGCAATCAGCTGGTCATCCCCGACACGGGCGAGAGTTTCCGGTTTCGCTGGATGCCGGGGAGTGGTCCCCGGTGGGAAGGGGATTCGCCCGGGGCCTTTGGCCTGCCGCTGGAAGCCTGCGGGGAAATTCTGACTGCCCGGGGCCTCCTGCCCCGCGCCTCGGAACTACCAGTCTGCCGGATCGAGCTGACGACAGCTGCTTTTCACCAGACCTCCAGCGATGGCCAGCGGGTAAAGCTGGGCCTGGGCTCGAGCGCGGCCATTGTGGTGGCCCTGACGGGTGCTCTGCTGCGCCTGGCCGGGGATCCGGTCCTCAGCCAGCAAGAGCTCACCGCCATCTGTTGTGAGGCCCACCGGCGCCTCCAGGGAGGCATGGGCAGCGGGGTCGATGTAGCCACCGCGATTACGGGCGGCACGGTGGCCATCGCCTTCAATCGCCAGACCGGACCGGACGCCCCGGTACCCCAGGCCCAGCCCGTGTCCTGGCCCCGGCGGCTGAGTCTCGTGGCGGTCTGGTCTGGCGCGAGTGCCTCGACGCCAGCAATGCTCGGCCGTCTGCGCGCCTTTCGCGAGAGCGATGCCGCGCGTTTCGCGAGCCACATGGAGCGCCTCGGGGCGAACGCCGGTCAGGCCGTCGCTGCCTGGCGGGCTGAAGACCTCAGTAGCCTGTTCAGCGCCATCACGGGTTATGAGTCCGGACTCCGGCAGCTCGATGCAGCGGCGGGCATTGGCATTTTTTCTCCGAGCCACGAACGGCTGCGGGAGATCGCCCTGAAGCACGGTGCGGTGTACAAACCCTCCGGCGCCGGCGGGGGAGACTTCGGGATCGCCCTGACGGACTCCCGCACGGTGGCCCAGGCGCTGCGTGCCGGGTATGCGGCGGCTGGCGTTGCCGTGCTGGACGCGGAACTGTGTGCGCCGGGACTCAGCGTTCGCGGGAGCGGCACCCGCCGGAATCTGGCCGGCCCCGGCCAGAGTCCCGGCCAGAGCTGAGGTCAGTGAACGTAGCGGTAGTACTCCACGCCCGCATCCTGGAAGCCGTGACCAACCTGTGAGCCGATGCGCTCGATGACGAATTCGCCGGCTGCAGCCAGCTTGAGGCCCGCCGGCACCGCTCCGTCCCGCAGGGCCAGGTATTGCTCCGCCGTGACGTCGATCGCCGGCCGCAGGGCCTCTTCCAGACGAATCCGCCGCGCCGCGCTCTCCCAGCCGGCAACGATATCCAGGGGGATCGCGTCGGCGGCATTGCCGCTGCCATAGCCGATAGTCAGAAGTTCACGCCCGGCCAGATCGGTGCCGCGACTCACGGCATCCGCCAGGCCTGCTGCGAGCCAGGCCGGCAGCGCGCCGGTATAGAGGTTGCCGACTTCCCGCATCCACTCGGCGCCGAGTTCCATCTTGGCGTGGACGTGGGTCTGAAATGCGGCGCTCTGCCGGAAGACCTTGAGCACTGCCATGGTGAGCGGAAAGACCTCGTCCTGAATGCGCTCACTGACGGCCAGCAGGTTCAGCTCCGGCGCTGTGTTCATCTCCGCCAGCACCTCGCCGATCAGTACGCCAGCACCCCGGCAGTAGGCGGCCAGTTCCTCCTGATCTGGCACCCCACCCTGGGCCAGGGCGAACAGGTAGGCGACGCCAAACCCGGTTTCCGGCATCCGCGCGTACGGCCGATGGATGAAGATGGCTTCGAGCCTGCGCAGATAGGCGGCTGGGTCGAGACCGCGCCGGACGTACATGTCGTCGAGGGCGCGCCGGACTTCGTCCACATAGCAGTTCGTGGAGTAACGCCCGTTGTAAACCGGGATGTCGAAAGAATCCGCGTGGCCGTTGAGCCGCCCGGTAAGCGGTTTGCGAAAATCGATGCCCCGGTACTCCGAGGCTGTGCCCGCGTGACGCAGGTTGATGGTGGCCAGCCGGGGTTTGGCCTCGAGCAGCATCGCCACGGCGCCGGCGCCCTGGGTAGGCTCGCCGCTGCTCCCCCGCTCATAAAGCGCCTTGTCGGAACAGACCACGACGGCGAGGCTGTCGTCGCCGTCCGTACTCAGGAAACGCACCGCGCTCTTCAGCGCGTAAATGCCCCCGAGGCAGGCGTGCTTGAACTCGGGAACTTCACAGTTACGGGCAATCGGTGGCAGGCCCAGGGCGCGCAGGGCCTCATCCAGCATGCCCTTGACGATGATGGCTCCCGCCGAATTGTCCGTGCTGGACTCCGTCCCCAGGGCCAGATAGCGGATGCGCGTCGGGTCTATGTCGTAGTTGCGGATGAGGCGGAGCACGGCGTTCGCCGCCATGGTGTAGACGCTCTGGTCTGGCCCCAGCAGCCGGAACCCGGAGCCCACCACGTGGCGGATCTTCTGCCAGTCCGCACCCGTCCACTCACACCATTTCTGGAGGTCCACCCGGTAGGGAGGCAGGTACAGCGCCATGCCGCTGAGGCCTGGGTTACCGGCTGCGGCGTGGGGGGAAGCTGTGGGTTGCCTGGTTGTCGCCATGCGCGTGCCGGGGGCCGCTGGGCGGGGCGATCAGCCCGCCGTCGCAGCCTTCATTGCACGGTGATGGTGATGGGAACGGAGAGCACCGGCGGGTTGTGAGGGACGTGGTTGCTGTCACCCAGCAAGAGCTGCAGCGTGTGCTGGCCAGGCGGCAGCGTGATTTCCGCTTCCGTCTGCGCCTGACCGAAATGCAGATGCTGCGCGTCCTTCGGCAGCGGCTGTCCCAGGTCCGGCGCCGGCACATCGACGAGGAGGTGATGGTGACCCGAATTGGGGGTCGGATCGCCGGCAGGGGCCAGGACCATGCCCTGCAGGTCGAAGACCACCTTGACCGGCGAACTGACGACAGCCCCGTTCGCCGGGGAAAGAATCGCCACACTGGCCCCCTCCGGCGACGGATTGCGGGGGACGGGCGCGGCGGCGTCTGCGGGCGCTGCCGGGGGCTCGGCTGCCTGAGGCGCCGGCAGCGTGGCAGCCGGAGACTCTGCAGGGGTTCCGGCCGCAGGGGCAGGCGGCTTGCCGCAGGCGGTCAGGCAGAGCCCGAGCACCGCGACGGACAACAGGGTACGGGAGGGCTTTTTCATGCGCAGATACTAACCGACCAACCCCGCGGTGTCATGAAGCGGCAATGCTGCCGGACGGGCCACCCGCCGCAATTCCGATGGCTCGAAGTCGTCAACAGCCGTCAGGGCCAGCACCGTCGCGTCGAACTCCTGCAGCAACCGCGCTTCGTCCGCCGTGATGACCCCGCGGGCCTGCGCCTGCTCCAGGCGGTCGTGCACGGCACCCGGCTCCACCAGCCCGGCCCGCATCGCATCCCGCACTTTCAGTTCCACAGGCGCGAGCCGGTCTGCCGTTTCCAGGGCTACCTGCAGCTGGCCCAGGGGCGAGTCGGGCTGGCGGGCCGCGAAAATGCCGGCGCACAGCCGGTTCCGGGTCTCGGTGGGCCGGGTAATCAGTGCGACCACCTCGCTGCCCAGTTCGTCGCCCGGGGCGGAGTACATGCGTCCCCGCGGGAAGATGCAGACCCGGAGCACTCCAGCCACGAACCGGTTCGGAAAGTTCCGGAGAAAGCCGTGCAACTGTTCCTGGGCCTGGTAGAGGAGGGTGCGGCAGGCCCATTCCACCAGAGGCAGGTCGCTCGCCTGCCTGCCCTGGTTATCGAAATGCTTCAGCACCATGCTGGCCAGATACATGCTGCTGAACACATCGCCAAGCCGGGCCGACAGGGCCTCCTTGCGCTTCAGCTGGCCGCCGAGCACGAGCATGGCTACATCGGCTGCCAGGGCGAAGGCCGCGCTGTAGCGATTTACATGCTGGAAGTACCGGGCGGTCGGCCCGTCCAACGGCGCGCTGCTGGCCTGCGCGTTGGTCAGCGCCAGCACGAAAGAGCGTGCGGCATTGCTGATGGCGAAGCCAATGTGCCCGAACAGGTAGCGATCGAAATCCCGCAGTCCGCGGTTGAAGTCCGGGTCCTTCGCGGCCTCCATCTCCTTCAGCACGAAGGGATGACAGCGGATGGCGCCCTGCCCGAAGATGATCAGGCTGCGGGTCAGTATGTTGGCACCCTCGACGGTGATCGCGATCGGCACGCCCTGATAGCCGCGGGCCAGGTAGTTTGAGGGCCCGAGCATGATGCCCTTCCCGCCGTGGACATCCATGGAGTCATTGACGACTTTGCGCGCGAGCTCCGTGCAGTGGTACTTGAGAACAGCGGACGGCACCGAGGGTTTCTCGCCCCGGGCGATCGCCGTTGATGTCACCGTCATGCCCGCATTGATGATGTAGGTGTACCCGGCGATGCGCGCCAGGGCCTCGCCGACGCCCTCGAACTCGCAGACCGGCACGTTGAACTGCTTGCGCAGGCGCGCGTAGGCGCCGGTCGCATAGACGACGGCTTTGCTGCCACCCATGGCGCTCGCTGGCAGCGTGATGCCCCGGCCGGCCGAGAGCTGCTCGACCAGCATCTTCCAGCCCTGGCCCGCCCGGTCCGGCCCGCCAATGATGGCGTCGAGGGGCACGAACACGTCCCGGCCCCGGGTGGGTCCGTTCTGGAACGGGATATTCAGGGGAAAGTGCCGGCGACCGATCTCAACGCCCGGGGTCCGCACCGGAATCAATGCGGCGGTGATGCCGCGTTCTGTTTCCTCGCCAATCAGGTGGTCCGGATCGGAGAGCTTGAAGGCGAGTCCCACCAGGGTGGCCACGGGCGCCAGCGTGATGTAGCGCTTGTCCCAGTTCAGGCGGATCCCGACGATCTCCTGGCCCTGCCACATGCCCCGGCACACGACACCCCGATCGGGAATCGACGCCGCATCCGAGCCGACGCGGGGACCCGTGAGCGCAAAGCAGGGGATCTCTTCGCCGGTAGCCAGCCGCGGCAGGTAGCGTTCCCGCTGCTCTTCCGTGCCGTAATGGAGCAGGAGTTCCGCCGGTCCGAGAGAGTTCGGCACACCGACGGTGGACGAGACAACGGCGCTGCGACTCGACAGCTTGGCCAGCACAGCTGCGACGGCAATCGGTGAGAACTCCAGTCCGCCATAGCGCTTCGGGATGATCATCGCGAAGAAGCGGTTCTGCTTGATGAAGGCCCAGACGTGCGGGGGCATATCAGCAAGTTCGTGGGTGATCTGCCAGTCATCGGAGATGCGACAGAGCTCTTCCGTCGGGCCATCGAGAAAGGCCTGCTCTTCGGCTGTGAGCTTCGGCGGCGGCAGGGCCATGAGCTTGCCCCAGTCGGGCAGGCCCGTGAACAGTTCGCCGTCCCAGCCCACCGTGCCGGCCTCGAGGGCCTCCCGCTCGGTGTCGGACAGACTCGGCACTACCGTGCGGTAGAACCGCAGCAGCGGCAGGGTGATCCGTTCCCGGCGGAAACCCGTCGAGTTAAGGACCACGAGCCCCGCATACAGCACCCAGAGAACCAGCTTCCAGGCCAGCCAGCCGGGTCCGAACAGGGAATAGACGACCAGGGCGAACCCCAGGACGAGCGTGGAGGTGGGGAGATCGATGCGCCGGTAGGCAAGCGCAATGCCGACGCTCAGCAGTGCGGCCGTCCAGAATAGCCAGATCAGGAAATCAGCCATGGCCAAAGCCCTCAGGATGGGCCTTGACTATAAACCAGAGGGGGCGGGGCTTGTAGGAGCGCCTTTAGGCGCGATGCCGCGAGAGATCGCGCCTAAAGGCGCTCCTACAAGGCGCTCCTACAAGGCGTTTAGAGCAGCGCGGCGATCGCGTCCCGCTCCTGGCGCAGCTCGTCCTCCGTGGCCTTCAGCCGTTCCCGGCTGAAGTCACTGATGGCGAGGCCATCCACGATCTCGTACTTGCCCCTGGCGCAGCGGACCGGATAGGAAAAGATGATGCCTTCCTTGATGCCATAGCTCCCGTCGGATGGCACGGCCATGCTCACCCAGTCGTCGCCGGGGGTGCCGAGGACCCAGTCCCGGACATGGTCGATAGCGGCCGAGGCTGCGGACGCAGCGCTGGACAGGCCCCGGGCCTTGATGATGGCGGCGCCCCGCTGCTGCACGGTCGGAATGAACTCGTCCTTCACCCACTTGGCGTCGACCAGTTCGCTGGCCCGGCGTTCGTTGACCAGCGCCTGGCTGATGTCCGGGTACTGGGTGGCGGAATGGTTACCCCAGATGGTCATGCGGCTGATCTGGCTGACGTGGGTGCCGGTCTTGGTCGCCAGCTGCGCCAGGGCCCGGTTGTGGTCCAGGCGGGTCATTGCGGTGAAATTGGCGGGATTCAGGCTGGGTGCGTTGCTCTGGGCGATCAGGGCATTGGTATTGGCCGGATTGCCGACCACCAGCACCTTGACCTGCCGGCTCGCGTGTTCGTTCAGCGCCTTGCCCTGGACGGAAAAGATCTTGGCGTTGTCCCGCAGCAGATCGGCGCGCTCCATGCCAGGACCCCGGGGTTTCGCGCCAACCAGCAACGCGTAATCGGTGTCCTTGAAGGCGACGTTGGCCTGATCCGTAGCGATCACCCCCTGGAGAGTCGGAAAGGCGCAGTCTTCCAGTTCCATGGCCACGCCGTTCAGGGCCGCCAGAGCCGGCGTGATCTCCAGCAGCTGCAGGATCACCGGCTGGTTGGGGCCCAGCAACTGCCCGGAGGCAATGCGGAAGGCCAGTTGGTAGCCGATCTGGCCGGCGGCGCCGGTAATGGTGACTCTCGCAGCTTTGTGCATGGCCGGTCCTGAGGGTGCGGGGGCGCGGATTCTAACCGGCGAGCGGCGGGCAGGCTACCGGGGTGGCCACTTGTAGGAGCGCCTTTAGGCGCGATTCCATTGTTGATCGCGCCTAAAGGCGCTCCTACTTGTTGGCTGCCTTGAAGGCCCGGAGCTGCTCATTGAACTCCAGGGCTTCGGCTTCCATGGCATCCACCGCGGCGTTGTACTTCTGGACGTGCATGGTTTTCAGTTCGGGGGTTTGCTGCTCCAGGGGCAGGGCGGCGAATTCAGCGTCGATACAGGCGGTGTACGCCTCCATAGCGGCCAGATACTTCTTCACCGCAGCGCTCGCCGCGGTAATTTCTTCCTGCGTGGCGCTCTTGCCGTCGGGCAGCTTGATCTTCTGCGGGTAGTCGCAGGCCGCCTGGGCCAGTGGCGCCAGACTGAAGGCCAGAACCAGAAGGGTGATGGAAAGCGGCATACGCATGGACTGGGCTCCGGTGTGAGGGTGGGCAAATTATGCCGCAGACTCAGCGTCTTGCGAACAGGGGTCGATAGCGGCCTGCGCCCCCGGCCTGATCTCGCAGCAGGTCGCGAAAATCGTCCGCCGCCATCGCCCGTCCGAAGAGGGTTCCCTGGGCGTAGTCGCAGTTCAGGGCCCGCAGAAAACGCAACTGGTCCTCGGTCTCGACGCCTTCCGCTACCACCTCCAGTTTTAGGCTGTGGCCCATCTCGATGATCATGGAGACGATCGTGGCCTGGTCGTGGTTAGTGGTGGCATTGCGCACGAAGGACTGGTCGATCTTGAGGGTGGAAATGGGAAACTGCTGAAGGGCGCTGAGCGACGAATACCCCGTGCCGAAGTCATCGATGGCCAGCTGCAGCCCCATGTTGTGCAACTCATCAAGCAGCCGGAGGGTGCGCTTGGGGTCTTCCATCAATGTGGTCTCGGTGATCTCAAGTTCCAGGTTGGCGGGCAAGACGCCATGCTTGCCGTAGATCTCCTGCACCCGGCTGATGAAGTCGCGCTGCTTGAGCTGGCGCAGGGAAAGGTTCACCGCTACCCGTCCTGGATTGACCGGGGTCATCTGCCACCGGTGGTAGTCACTGCAGACGCGGTCGAGGACCCACTCGCCGATCTGCAGGATCATGTTGCTTTCTTCCGCCAGCGGGATGAATTCGGACGGCAGCACGATGCCCCGGTCCGTCAGCTCCCAGCGGACCAGTGCCTCGGCACCAGCGATCGAGCCGTCCCGCAGGTCAATCTTCGGCTGATAGTGCACCCGCAGTTCATTTTTCTCAAAAGCTTTACGCAGGCGGCTTTTCAGCATCAGCCGCTCGACGGTCGCCGCGTTCATGTCGGCGTGATAGACGTCGAGGGCGCCGCCGCCCTGGCGCTTGGCCCGGTACAGCGCCGCATCGGCGTTCCGAATCAGATCGATGACGTTGTTGCCGTCACCGGGATACAGCGCCACGCCTGCGCTGGTGGTCATATAGAGCTGATGGCCCTGATAGTGCAGCGGCTCGGCAATGGTTTCCTGCAGCAGGCGCGTGGTGGCCACGACCTCGGCCCGCAGGTTGCGCGCCGGGTCCAGGTTGTCGAGGATCACGCCGAATTCGTCCCCGGCCAGCCGGCCGACGACGGAAGAGTCGGGGAGAATGCCGCGCAACCGGTCCGTCAGGGTCTCGAGGCAGAGATCCCCGGCCGTGTGACCGAAGGTATCGTTGATCTCCTTGAACTTGTCGACGTCGAGGTAGATCAGCGCAAGACGGTGGTCGCCCCGCCGCGCCCGGGCGATTGCCCGCTGGAGCAGGTGCTGGAACTGCATCCGGTTCGGCACCTTGGTCAGTGCGTCGATGCGCGCCAGGTAGCGGATGCGCTGCTCGGCAACCTTGCGCTCGCTGATGTTGCGGGCTGTCAGCACGTAGCCCTGGGCGCCCGGCTCGTCCGCCACGATCTCGGCTGCGGTGTACGCCACGGGGACCTCTTCCCCGGCTCCGTTCAGGAAGGCAGTTTCGCGGGTTCGGGCCAGCGGGTCTGACAACGTGAAGCCGCTCCGCTGGCCTGGGGCGACGAGGTTGACGAGG
Organism: Gammaproteobacteria bacterium; assembly: GCA_031409515.1. Classification (GTDB taxonomy): domain Bacteria; phylum Pseudomonadota; class Gammaproteobacteria; order Steroidobacterales; genus SHZI01. The sequence goes on from JANNXJ010000037.1 coordinate 22,636, forward strand.
GGCTGGCCGCGCAGCTCCGCGGCGGCCTGGCCCAGCAGCCGTTCAGCGGCGGGGTTCACCCGGGCAATGGCGCCGTCCAGGCGGGTGACCACGACGGCATCGCTCATGCTGGCAATGACCTGGCTCAGGTAGTCCCGGGAACCTGCCGCCGTTCGCAGGCTGAGCCGCAGGCGCTCGAGAGCCTGCGCGAGGACGCCAACCTCGGCCGGATCGCTGCTGCTGAAGTCCGCGCTGAGGTTGCCCTGGATCAGTTTCTCCACGGCCGCGGTGAGCTCCCCGGCCGCCTGCTGGCGCCGGGCCAGACGCGTCCGCAGCACGAGGACCAGGATGACCAGCGCGACGAGCAGGCCCAGCAGCAGGACCAGGAGGACCAGCGGCGTGGTGGAGGCGGTGTCAGCTGCCGTGCTGGCAACCACTACATCAAGGCTTGGGCGGGGCTGCATTATTGTTGCTATTCGGCCCTCGAAGGCCTCTAGCATGACAATGCCCGTCCGCCTGGACAAGCGCGTCCCGACGGGCGCCTTCGCCGCCATCAGTCCCAACTGTGTCCCGGCACACGTCCAACCCGGCGCAGGCGGGGTTTAGAATGGCTCCGTGGCCCAGAGAAGCGCGTTGATCGTTGACGATTCCCGGACTGCCCGCGAAGGGCTCCGGCGCATGCTGGCCGACCACGAACTCCGGGTGGAAACCGCCGAATCCGCCGAAGCGGCCCTCGAGTTCCTGGTCCTCCATCGCCCCGACGTCATCTTCATGGACCACATGATGCCGGGCATGGATGGCTTCCAGGCCGTCAAGGCCATCAAGGAAAATCCGGCGACGGCGACCATCCCCGTGATGATGTACACCTCCCAGTCGGGTGAGCTCTATGTGGGGCAGGCCCGGGCTCTCGGTGCTGTCGGGGTCCTGCCCAAGCAGATCAAGCCCGTCGAGGTCCGGGAGGTGCTCCGGTCCCTGCACCTGTTGCCGGGCGATGTGCCGCCCTCTCCTGCCCGGCGCGCCGGCGACCAGGGCGTGCTGCCCGGGGTGGAGTCCGTCAATGCCCCGGCGGACTGGTCGGACCTGCATCGCTGGCTGCAGGAAATGCTCGTCGACCATAACCGTGCGTTGCGGGCTGATCTTGAAGCCACCGTCAGCCGCGCCCTGGGCGATCACCTGCCGACGGCGATCGCCGGGGGAAAGTCACCCCGACCGCGGACCCCGTTCTGGCCGGCCGGCGCGCTGATCACCACGCTGGCCGTCGTGGCCGCCACGTTTGTCTGGCTCCATCTGGACTCCGAGGCGAAGTGGCGTGCGGCCACCCGGCAGAACCTCGGCCTGCTCGCCGAACTGAACGCCCGCCGCGCGGGCGACGTGGTGGAGGCCACTGCCGAGGTTGCCCGCCGGGGCCAGCCGGCGGGCCCCAGCCCGGCCTGGTCGACCGACGTGGCGGCGGCGCTCGAGTGGAGCGTCAATCAGGGCGCCAGTTACCCTCCCGAGGCTCTGCCCTTCGACGATGCGCAGCTGCTCAGGCTCACCGGCCTGCTCGACCGGCTGCGCGCACTGGATTTCCGCGGCACGGTTCGGCTGGAGGGGCACGTTGGCGACTTCTGCATGCGGCGGGCGCGGGATGCATCCTGGGAAATGGCGCCCGACGACCTGCAGGTTGCGCGCTGCGACCGGATCGGCCTGTTGCCTGAAGAAGCCCGCGCAGAGTCAGCGCGGCAGACAGTGGCTTTCGCCAACTATCTGGCTGAGCTGGCCGCGAGCGGCGGGCCCATCAGTGTGGAGTTCGAGCCCCTCGGCAATACCAGGCCCCTCGTTCCCTACCCAGGCCTCGCGACCGAGGTCACTGCCGGGGAGTGGAACCGGGTGGCGCGACAAAACCAGCGGGTGGAGGTCAGATTCTCGCCGCAGCCAGCAGCAGCTGCCCAGCCCCAGGCTGGCGGCTCATGACGGGCTCTGGCTTCAGACCGCCGCGCCTGCTGCGCAACGCGGACGTGCAGGCTGGCCTGGCGAACAGCAGCTGGCGCCGCAAGCACGTCCTCAGCGAGGCGGACCATCTGCTCGCTGTTACTGAGAATCTCATCATCGAGTGCGCTGACGGCGTGCGGCTGTCGGCCCAGCACACGCCCGCGCGACAACCCAACGGGCGCGTGGCAATCCTCCTGCATGGCTGGGAGGGCAGCTCGGCATCGCTGCACGTCCTGTCGGCCGCCGACCGCCTCTGGCGGGCAGGCTTTCGCATCGTGCGCATCAACATGCGGGACCATGGCGGTACCCAGCACTTGAACCGCGGCATCTTTCATTCCTGCCGCCTGGACGAGATGGTGGATGCCACCCGCTGGGTGCGTGAGAGCTTTCCCAGCGAGCCCCTGTACCTGGCGGGCTATTCCCTGGGCGGCAATTTTGCCCTCCGCATTGCTGCTGCAGCGGGACCGGCCCTTGGGATAGCCCGGGTGGCGGCGGTCTGTCCGGTCCTGGATCCGGAGGAGACGATGCTGGCGCTGGATTCCGGCTCAGTAATCTACCGTCGTTACTTCATGAACAAGTGGCGCCTGTCTCTGGAACGCAAGGCGCAGGTCTTTCCCGGGGACTATGATCTGAGCAGCTTGGCCCAGTTTCGCTCGCTCCGGGACATGACGGACCACTTCGTCAGGCGCTACACGGAATTTCCCGATTTGCAGAGCTATCTCCATGGCTATGCCGTCACCGGCGATCGTCTGGCAGGACTGACCGTGCCGACCTCCATCCTCCTGGCCGATGACGATCCCGTCATTCCTCCGGGCTCCGCGGACCGCCTTGCCAAATCTTCGGCGCTGACGGTGCAACGCACACGCTGGGGAGGGCACTGCGGCTTCCTGCTGGATTACCGCTTGCGCACCTGGTCGGACGACTACCTCGTCGAGTCCTTCTCCTACGGCCTGAACCCGTAGCCCAGTTCTTCCGTCTCCGCGACAAAGCCATTCTCGAAACGCACCAGCTGCATCAGCCGCCGGGGGCCAAAGTTGTAGGTCCATTCCTCCACGTCGATCTCGACGTAGCTGCGGTCATAGGTCAGCACCTCCCGCTCGACGCGCAGCCCGTTGGGGCCCTCTAGCAGGACGCGTGGACGGGTCCTGCCTTCCCGATAGATCCGCCGCTCCTGCACGCCAATCGGCTCTCCGCAGTGCTTGAGTACTTTGGAGTAGTGGTCCCCGGTGGCCACGAGCTTGGAGCCGCAGCGAAAGGCGAAGGCCGGCCCTGTGGCCAGAAGCAGCAGCCCGCAGGTGGCCAGAAGGAGGGGCTGGCGCCATGGCCTGCACCGGACGTTTCGAAGCCGCATGGCCCTTTTTATAGCATGCGGATTAACGGCTCCTGTCAGCCGGTACCGCCGGTTTGACGATAACGTGTAATCTGCCCCACCCGTCAACCCGGACGGGCTGACCTTTAAGGACCGGAACCTTGGGAAAACTGCTCGAAACCCGCCTGCACCAACTCTCGGCACCGGAGATGGCCGGTCTCGTACGTGGCGGCAAGCGGGGCGTGGAGCGGGAGTGTCTGCGCATTACCCCGACCGGCCAGTTGGCGAGGACGCCCCATCCGCTGGCCCTTGGCTCGGCGCTCACTAACGAGTTCATCACCACCGACTACTCCGAGGCGCTGCTCGAGTTCGTAACCCCACCGCAACTGGCCAACTGGGAGACGATCCAGTTCCTGTGCGATGTGCACCAGTTCGTGGTGGAACGGATCGGCGACGAGCTGCTCTGGCCCCTCAGCATGCCCTGTTCCATCAGCAGTGATGCCGATGTGCCGCTGGCCCGGTACGGCTCGTCCAACATCGGCCGGATGAAAACGATCTACCGCGAGGGCCTTGGGCATCGCTACGGCAGGATCATGCAGGCCATCTCCGGGATCCATTACAACTACTCCCTGCCTGACGCGTTCTGGCCCCTCTATCAGCAGCTGGAAGGGCAGCAGGGCGACCTGCAGACATTCCGGTCGGCGACCTACCTCGGCGCCGTGCGCAATGTGCGCCGTCTTGACTGGCTCCTCCTTTACCTGTTCGGCGCCTCGCCAGCCCTGTGCAAATCCTTCGTTCGCGGTCGTGACGCCACTAACCTGCGGGAACTGGATGCGGGCACCCTGTTCGGACCCTTTGCCACGTCCTTGAGGATGAGCGATCTGGGTTACCGCAACAGCGCCCAGGCCAGCCTGCAGGTGTCGGCCAACAGCCTTGACGAGTACGTCCGGGATCTCTACCAGGCAACCCAGACGCCCCGTGCCGAATTCGAGCGGATCGGTGTGCGGGTGGGTGGCGAGTACCGCCAGCTCAATGCCAACCAGTTGCAGATCGAAAACGAGTTTTACAGCACGATCCGCCCGAAGCGGGTGACCCAGCCGGGGGAGCGGCCCACCGCGGCGCTCCGCCGGGGCGGCGTGCAGTACATCGAGCTGCGGGCGCTCGACATCAGTCCCTGGGATCCGGTGGGTATAAACCAGCGCCAGCTGCGTTTTCTGGAAGTGTTCCTTATTTACTGTCTGCTCCAGGAGAGCCCGCCGATCTCGGTGGCGGAGCAGGAGCGTATCGACGTCAACCACGGCCTCGTTGCACGGCGCGGCCGCGAGCCTGGCCTGCAACTTAAGCGCGACGGGCAAAACGTGGCCCTGCAGGGCTGGGCCGGGAGCATCTGTCAGGACATGGTGCAGGTCGCGCGCCTGATCGATCCGGGCGAAAAGCAGGGCCATGTGGCAGCGATCCGTTATCAGCTGGAAGCTGTCGATGACTCCGGGCGCACGCCGTCCGCTGCTCTGCTGAAGGAACTGCAGAGCGGAGGCCAGTCACTCGCCGAGTACGGACTGGCGCTGGCCGGGCGCACCCGCGAGTACTTCCTCGCGCTTGCTCCCGAGCTGAATCGGCACCGTGATCTGCTTGCTGCCGAGGCTGCGACGTCCCTGGCGAAGCAGAAGGAGATCGAAGCAACGGATAACCAGTCCTTCGACGAGTATCTCCGTCGCTACCTCGCCTAGCTCCCCATGAGCGATTACACTTCCGCGATCTGCCGGTCAGCGGGTGGGGCCCGTCCATGAAGCGGCTTTTTGCCATCTCTTTTCTAGCGGGCCTGCTGGTGGTTGCTCTGGCCACCACGTTCTGGCCACTGCCCACACATCTCCGGTACCGCTCCCTGATTACCGTCCCGCCCGATGGCGGCCGTCAGGAAGAGTTTGTCATTCGCTGGCCGGAAGACCGCATCCGGCTGCCCGGGCAGGACCGGGCCGCTCTGCCTGCCACCGCAGCTGTCGGCGCGGCCGTGCTTGAAGACAGTGCCGGCCAGCGCGCCAGTGCCGAGCTCTTCCGCCTGCGGGACGCTGACGACAACGTGATTGGGGTAGCTACCCGCCTTGCGGGCACAGGTGGGGCCATCGCGGACCCGGGTCGTTCGGCCTCGAACTGGCTGCTGGTCATTCCCAGCCGCGGCGCCCTGTTCCTTGCGCAGACTGATGTTCAGGACACCACGGTGACCGAGGTGCCGACGGCGGACGGCCCCGCGACCTTCGCGCCGGAGCAGACAGCGGTGTTCTGGGCGGAACGCCAGCGTCTGCTGGTCACCGCGAATGCCCCGGCAACCACCGGTTCGGTCACTACTGGCAGGGTGCTGCGCGGGACCAGCGAATTCGAAGGGCTTGAGGGCAGCTTTGCCGAGACCTGGGCACTGGATGAAGTCAGCGCCGACGGCAGTACGCAGGGCCGGATCCTGCTCTCCACTTTCACGGCGGCAGGTACCTGACGGTGCGCGCTCTGGTTGTGGTCCTCGGACTCCTGCTCGGGCTGCTGGCCGGCGCTTCCGCAGTGCTGCTGAACCCGCTGGCATGGCTGCGGGGCCTGCCCCCGTTGTCGGGCGAACTCGCACCCTTCAAAGCCTATCGCGGGGAAGCCTATCGGGGCATTGATCTCCGCGCAGGCAGTCTCCTCCGGGCTGCGCGCCAGGACCCCGAGGTCACGCTGAATGACCCGGCGCTGCGGCATGTCCGGATCGGCATCATCGTCTTGCCAGCGGGGGAGGGGGCGCCGGCTGCGTTGGCCGTCAAAGTCTCTGCCGCAGCAGAGAGCAATTCCCTCTGGCGGGCCCGGCTCGGCACCAATGACTACTGGAACATCTACTGGCCTGGTGAGGGCAGCATTTTTGCCACGGGCTACAGCAACTACTGGACGGTGATCCGGGATGGATTCTTCGCGGCCCTCGGCGGCGACTTCAGTGCCGCCGGTGCCGCGGGTTACCCGGTGTCCGCACCGCCAACCGCCGGCGGCGGCGCCGGTGTGACGGGCGCTGCAGGGCGCTACGCCGGCTTTACCGGAGAGATCCGGGAACTGTTGTATCCGGCAGCCGGTGAGGTCAGGGGCAGAGACCCCGACTGGGCCGTCGCCATCAAGGCGAACCCTCCGCCGGTCACCACTCGCTAAGCCTCAAGAGCTGCGGCGATATCCTTGAACGGCACGGCGGTGTCGCCCAGCAGGGCGGGGTCTGGCCGCGCACCCAGGGCAATCAGCTTTTTGGACAGCATGAATTCCCGGGGACTGTTGATCGCGTAGACCGCCGTCAGCCGACCTGCGTTGAGGAAGAACACGGCGAAGGACCGGGACTCGGGATCGCCGCGCACCACCGCCTGGTCGGTTGCCGACGACAGGCCCACGATCTGCAGCTTCAGGTCGTACTGGTCAGACCAGAACCAGGGAATCTGGGCATAGGGTTCGAGCCGGCCAAGAAGCGTCAGCGCGGCTGTTTTCGCCTGCTCCTGGGCGTTGTGCACTGACTCGAGGCGCAGGCGCCGACCAAGCAGCGGGTTCGGATGATTGGTGCAGTCGCCTATGGCAAGGATGTCCAGGTCGCTGGTCCGACAGTACTCATCCACCATGATGCCGTTGTCGCACACCAGGCCCGCGTCGGCGGCCAGCTCAACGTTGGGCAGGATGCCGATGCCCACGATGGCGAGGTCTGCCGGAATCTCGACGCCGTCACTCCCCACCACGCCCCGCAGGCGGGTCTCGCCCGCGAAGGCCTGGACGCCTAAGTTGCACCGGATATCCACTCCCGCCGCCCTGTGCACCCTGGCCATGAATGCCGAGATCTGCGGGGCATCGACCCGGGCCATGACCCGGTCCGCCATCTCCACCACGGTGACCTTCAGGCCCTGGCTGATCGCCACGGCGGCGACCTCCAGCCCGATGTACCCCGCACCAACGATGACGAGGGAGGCGCCGGGACGAAAATCCGGCCGGATCCGCTCCACATCGTCGACGGTACGCAGGTAGTGCACGCCCGCAAGCCCGTGGCCGGGCAGCGCCACCTCCCGCACGCGACTGCCGGTGGCAAGCACCAGCTTGTCGTAGGTGAGCGCCTGGCCGGTGGACAGCTCCACCGTCCGGGAGGCGGGCTGGACCCGCAGCACGCGGGTATTGAGCAGCACGTCCACCCCATGCTCCGCATAGAACTTCTCCTGGCGCAGAAGCAGCCGCGGCACGTCCAGTTCTCCGGCCAGGAACTTCTTGGAGAGGGGTGGCCGCTGGTAAGGGAGGTAGGGTTCTTCCCCCACCATGACGATGCGGCCAGCGAAGCCTCCCTGGCGGAGGGACACGACGGTCTGGCCTGCGGCATGGCCAGCCCCCGCGATCACGACGGTGTTTTGCATGACCGGATTATACTGGCCACATGCACAGCTCTCTCACCCAGGCCATCCGTATTCAGCGCTTCGGCGGCCCCGAAGTCCTGGAATGGCAGGAAGTCTCCCTGCCACCCCCCCCGCCCGGCGAAGTGACGATCCGCCAGACCGCAGTCGGGCTCAACTTCATCGACACCTATCACCGTTCGGGTCTGTACCCGCTGGCCCTGCCGGCCGGGATTGGCGCGGAAGCGGCAGGCCGGGTCGAAACGCTCGGCGCCGGTGTGGTCGGGCTCGCGGTGGGCGATCGCGTGGCCTACGCGGGCTTGCCGCCCGGGGCCTACGCGGAACGGCGCAACTGGCCCGCGGAACGGCTGGTGAAACTCCCGCCAGCGGTCAGCGACGACGTCGCCGCTGCGGCCATGCTCAAGGGTCTCACGGCCTGGTATCTCCTCCGGCGCAGCTACCGCGTGCAGCCCGGTGACAGCGTCCTGCTCTATGCGGCTGCGGGCGGGACCGGCACACTGGTGAGCCAGTGGGCGACAGCGCTGGGTGCACGGGTCATCGGTGTCGTCGGCAGCGCCGCCAAGGCAGAGCTCGCCCGGGCCCACGGCTGTGCGGCGACCGTCCTCGCGGAGGATCCCGAGTTTGTGCAGAAGGTGCGGGACCTTGCCAGTGGTGGTGTGGCCGTGGTTTATGACTCGATAGGCCGGGACACTTTCTTCAAATCCCTGGACTGCCTGCGGAAACACGGCACGATGGTGACTTTCGGCAACGCGTCGGGTCCCGTAGAACCCTTTTCGCCGATGGAGCTGGCGAAGCGCGGCTCACTGCACCTGACGCGCCCCTCACTCTTCGACTTCATCGCGACCCGGGCAGATCTGGAAACCGGCACGGGGGAGTTGTTTGACGTCGTTGCCAGTGGCGCGGTGCGGATTGCCATTGGGCAGCGCTACCCACTTCGGGATGCCGCCCGCGCGCACCGGGACCTTGAAGGGCGCCGGACCACCGGGGCAACGGTGCTCGAGCCCTAGGCCAGACCTGGGCAAAACCAGCCGAAGACCGCTCTTTCAGGAGCTGCGCCGTTCAGCGCCATCCTGTAGCTTGACCAGGTCTCCCGTCGAAACCAGAATGGTTCCAAAGTGGTTCCAGAACGGGAGTCAGGTCAATGCCCATGACAATTACCCTCAAGAATATCCCCGACGCGATCTATGCGCGGCTCCGACAGTCCGCAGACCTCCACCACCGCAGCTTGAACAGCGAGGCGATCGCCTGCCTTGAACGGGTCTTGCTTCCGGTCACGATTCAGCCGGAGGAACGGCTCCTGCGCATCCAGCGCCTCCGGCCGCCACGTGCCATAAAGGCAAGCTCTATAGAAAAAGCGAAGCGGGCTGGTCGGGCGTGATCGTCGTTGATACGAACATCATTGCGTATCTGTTTCTCCGGTGTGAGTTCACCGAACCCGCCGAAAAGCTCTTTCGACGGGACGGGGACTGGGCAGCACCCCTGTTCTGGCGGAGCGAGTTCCGCAATGTCCTCGCCACTCAGGTACGACGTCGTGCACTGACGCTGGAGCAAGCCTGCAATCTTCAGACGGAGGCAGAAGAACTGATGGCCGGTCGGGAGTTTGAGGTGCCGTCGGCGGATGTGCTGCGCCTCGCGTCGGGGAGTGGATGTTCCGCCTACGACTGCGAGTTCGTGCTGCTCGCCCAGCGGCTGAACCTGCGGCTCATCACCAATGACAAGGCTGTACTCCTGGCGTTTCCCGAAACGGCCGTGCCGCTGGTGTGACCGCTCCTCAGGGGACCGGAGTTGGTGGGTTTCCTGATGGGATGACGGTAGCCTACCCACAGGGGAGGTCGCTGTGGCCGGGAATGCTGTCATGGAAGCCATCTGGGGCGTCGTCGCCGCCATTCCGGCGGGGCGCGTGTCCACCTATGGCGAAGTCGCGCAGCTCGCCGGGTTGCCCCGGGGTGCCCGGCAGGTCGGTCGCGCACTGGGCAAGGCGCCGGCGGCGCTCGCGCTACCCTGGTTCCGGGTCATCGCTGCCGGTGGCCGCATCGCGTTGCCCAAGGGCACCCGGGGTTACCACACCCAGATCAGCAAGCTACGCGCAGACGGGGTGACTGTGGAGAACGGCCGGGTTCGCTTACCTGATTTTCAATGGACGCCGGATCTCGACGAGATGATCTGGGGACCCCGATGACGACAGTGTGCTTTGCCCACGGCCAGGAGAGCGGACCCTGGGGCACAAAGATCCGGGCGCTGGCGGAGGTGGCCCGGCAGGGCGGGCACGCGGTCGAGTCCCTGGATTATCAGGGGATCACCGACCCGCTGGCGCGGGCGCGCAAGCTCACCAGCTGGTGCCGGGCGCAGCAGTCGCCCGCGATTCTTGTCGGCAGCAGCATGGGCGGCTATGTGGCACTCGCTGCCGCCAGCGACGCGGGGGCGGCGGGCCTGTTCCTGATGGCACCGGCCCTCTACGTTCCGGGCTATGAACAGATTCCGGTCCCGCCACCGCCCTCCTGTCGCATCACCATCGTCCATGGCTGGCAGGACGATGTCCTCCCCTGGTCGGGGAGCACCCGGTATGGCGAGCTGAGCGGCGCCCGGGTTCTGCTGGTGCCGGACGACCACCGGCTGGTGGCGGATCTCCCCGGACTCTGTCGGGTGTTTCGCTTGTTTCTGGAGGAGCTGGGGCCGACGCCCCCCGGGGAGTGAGCATGAAGCGTGCAGTCCTGTTTTGCCTGTCAGCGCTGCTGGTGGCCTGCGGTCCGCCGCCGGAGCCACCCGCAGCCAACGTCATCGGGGATCCGCTGGAGCAGTCCCTGGACAAGGCCAGAGCAGTGGAAAGCCTGAACAGTCAGCGCAAGGACGAGCTGGACGAGGCTGCCGACGCCGCGAACTAGGCTTCCTTGACTAGCCTTGGGCTTCGGCGTAAGCGGCAAGGCCCCGGAGCGCCGGCTCGTCCGCCGTGATGACCCAGGTCGGAATGTCGGCCAGGAAGGGCCGATAGCGACCCTTGTCCTCAAAGCGTGGACGGAACCCGGAAGTCTTGAACTGCTCCACATAGCGGGGCGTGATGCCGCCGCCGATGTAGACGCCGCCGAAGGCGGCGAAGGTCAGCGCCAGATTGCTCGCGACCGTCCCCAGGAGCTGAAAAAAGACGTCCAGCGCCTCCAGCGCCGTGGCGTCGCCCGCTTCGATCCGGGCCCCCACCTCAGCCGGTGCCAGGGCAGCGGCGCCGGACAGGGCGCTATGGACGAACGCGAGGCCAGCCCCGGAAATCAGCCGTTCTGCCGAGCAGTGCCCAAAGCGCTCCCGACCCAGCGCGATGATCCGCGCTTCCCGTTCGTCACTGGGGGCCATGGTGACGTGGCCACCCTCGCCGGTGATGGCGTGCCAGCGGCCAGCAATACTCACCAGGCCGGCGGTGCCGAGCCCCGTGCCAGGTCCGACCACTACCTTGGGCGCGCCCGCGATGGCCTTGCCGCCACCAACCTGCTGCAGATCGCCGGGACCCAGAACCGGCAGCGCGTAGGCCTGGGCGGCAAAGTCGTTCAGGGGGATCAACCGCTTGAGGGACAGCGTCCGGGCCAGCGCGGAGAGGGAAAATGCCCAGTTGATGTTCACCATGCGCACCTCGTCGCCCCGGATGGGCGCCGCGATGGCGATAACGGCCTCGTCCGGGCGCTGGCCTGGCGGACGCATGCCGAGGTAGGCGGCTAGCAGCCGGTCGAGCCCCGGGAAATCCCGGTTGCGGAAAGTTTCGACGCTGTCCACGCTTCCGCCCGGGCGCGCGATGGCGCAGCGTGTGTTGGTGCCCCCGATATCTGCGATCAGCCATCCCATCGCGGGAAGCATACACGGGGAAGCGCAGCCCAAAAAAAACCGCCCCTGGGCAAGGGGCGGTGGGGATGGGCTTGGATGTCGTGTCGTCTTTTTTTATTGTTGTTATTTTTATTTTCTTCGCGAGGTTCTGTCCGGTTATTGGGTCCTGAGATGGGCTTGGGTTTTGGGGCTTGGGGCTTGGGGCTTGGGTTGCTTTGATCTCTCAGGTAACCATTCAGTGGGGCCTCGCTGGAGATAGGTGCAGCAACCGTGCCAGGCCAGACCGGACCCAGCGCGGATTTGACAGAAGGGGTTGAAGCAGCCGAATTCTGTGCGGCAGATCACGGGATCTGGTGGCCCGGCGGGAAGGCTCACGCCGGGGGAAGGAGCGCGCCGGTCGCCGGTGGAGCCCGTTTGTATAGAGCCGCGACAGCCCGGTAGGCCCGCTGTGGGGCCCGGGTCTCGGCCTTTCGGCAGTTATTCATAAGATACAGTCGCTTAGCTGCTACAGGAGGCCTGTAAAGCTTGTCGACTGGGCGCCCGGACTAGGCGTTAAGGTCCGGGATCATGGCGCTCTCGAGGCGCGTGATGGTGTCCTTCAGGCGCAACTTTTCTTTCTTCAGCCGCTGGACCCGCAGTTGATCAACGCTGGCGTCCCGGGCCAGGGACGCAATGGTGGTGTCCAGGTCCCGATGCGCCACCCGCAGTTCCTTAAGGCGCAGCAACTTGCTGAACACATCGGTGTTGATGTTATCGGTCATGGCCGGCGTTCTTGGGTGGGGGCTGGGGCGCCTGTTATTGCGTCTAAGGATACCAGTCGCGAACGCTAGTCGTGCAGCAGCGCAAGCCAGTTTCGTCCCGGGTCGCCGCTGGCCACAAACCAGGGATTCAGCACCTCGTTCCGGGTGTTGTATCTGAGGGGCTGGCCCTCCAGATCCAGCACGGCGCCGCCGGCGGCCTCCAGCACCGCCTGGGCCGCGGCTGTATCCCACTCGGATGTCGGCCCAAGCCGCGGGTAGAAATCAGCCTCGCCTTCAGCCACCAGGCAGAACTTGAGCGAGCTGCCCATGGACACCAGATGGTGATCACCAAGCCGCACCAGGATGTCATCCAGGCTCGAACCGCGATGCGAGCGACTCCCCGCCACGCGCACTGGCGCCACCGCTGGCGAGCGCACGTGGATCCGCCGGCCGGGTGAGCCAGCGTCGGACCGGTACGCGCCGCCGCCGGCATAGCCGTAGTAGTCCCGCCCCAGCGCCGGGGCGTGGACCACACCCAGCACGGGCGCATGCCCGCGGACCAGGGCGATGTTGACCGTGAACTCGCCGTTGCGCTTGATGAACTCCTTGGTGCCATCGAGGGGATCTACCAGCCAGAACTCCTGCCAGGGTTGCCGGACCTCCCACGGGATGGCCGCCGACTCTTCCGACCATACCGGCACCGCAGGGGATAGTCGGGCCAGGCCGGCAACGATGACCTCGTGAGCAGCTCTATCGGCTGCAGTCAGTGGCGACTGATCGGCCTTGGTCTCTATACCCAGGTCTGGACCGGCGTAGATCGCGCTGATGGCGCGACCGGCAGCCCGCGCCAGCTCCACCACGCCGGGCAAGAGCGTCTCCAGGGGCTGACTGGTGATACCTGACATGGGCATGGACGCTACAATATTTCCCGATGGATGACTGGCGAAAATTCGACACGATTCTCCTGGACATGGACGGGACCATTCTCGATCTGGCCTACGACAACTATTTCTGGCTGGAGTTGGTCCCCCGTTGCCTGGCCCGGGACCGCAAGGCGAACCTCGCTGAGGTCACGGCGGAGCTTTACGCGCAGTTTGCCCGGGTGCAGGGCCGTCTCGAGTGGTATTGCCTGGACTACTGGACGGAGGAGTTGTCGCTGGATCTGCGCGCCCTCAAGAGTGCCAGTAGTCATCGGGTGCGGTACCTGCCCGGCGCCGTCGGTTTCCTGCGCACCTTACAAGCGACGGGCAAATCCGTGGCCGTGCTGACCAATGCCCATGGCCATACCCTCGAAGTGAAGAAGGGGGTTGCCGGGCTCGGGCGCTGGATCGATACGTTCATTTCGTCCCATGAGTTTGGCGCCCCCAAGGAATCGGCGGAGTTCTGGGTGGCGGCACAGCGGCGTCTGGGCTTCGATCCGGCCAGAACGCTGTTCATCGATGACAGCCTGCCGGTCCTGGATGCGGCTGCCGCCTGGGGCATTCCTGGCGTGCTGGCCGTGACCCGCCCGGATTCGACGCAGCCCCATCGCGTTGTCGAGCGGCATCCGTCGGTGGAGGCTCTCGGTCACCTCGTGTAGGAGCGCCTTGAGGCGCGACCGGACAGCGGAATTGCGCCTCAAGGCGCTCCTACCGACCCCGCCGCCCGCCGCCACCGCCCGGCCGTCCACCGCCACCGGAACGCCCGCCGCCACCGCCCGGCCTCCCGCCACTGCCACCCCTGCCCCCCGGCCGGCCGCCCTGAGGCGGGTACTTGCGCGGGGCCCAGGGTGGAATCTTCACCCCCTCCAGCATGGCGGGCTCCACGGTCCCGACCGGGATGCGATGCCCGATGTAGTCCTCAATTTCCGGTAGCGAGAAGGCGTAGGTTTCGCAGGCGAAGCTGACCGAGTCACCGCTCGCGCCGGCCCGGGCCGTCCGGCCGATGCGGTGCACGTAGTCCGGGGCGTCCTGGGGCAGGTCGTAATTGATCACGTGGCTGACGTCGGGTACGTGAAGTCCCCGGGAGGCAACATCTGTCGCCACGAGCACAGGAAGAGTGCCTTCCTGGAAATCCTTCAGCATACGGAGCCGCTTGTTCTGGGGCACATCACCGTTGATGGCCTCCGCCGGCAGGCCGTTGTGGGCCAGCAGCCGGGCAATCTCTTCTGCCGCACGCTTGGTATTGACGAAGACCATCGTGCGCCGGGCCTGCATGCTGCGCAGAAGGCCGACCAGCAGGCGCCCCTTTTCCTCGTTCCCCGGGAAGTAGACGCACTGGGTGACGAGGTCCACCGTCTTCTTGTCCGGCTCGATCTGCACGGTCTCCGGGTTGTTCATGTGCTCGTAGGCGAGCTCAAGAACCCGGTGACCGAGAGTGGCTGAGAACAGCAGGTTCAGGCGCTTGTCTGGCGGCGGCAGCCGACGCAGGAGAAAGCGAATGTCCTTGATAAAGCCCAGGTCGAACATCCGGTCGGCCTCGTCCATCACGAGCACCTGGGCGTGACTCAGCGTGTAGATGTGCTGGCGGAAGTAGTCGATGAGCCGGCCTGGTGTGCCGATCAGTACATCGACGCCCCGCTGGAGTTCTTCGCGCTGCTTGTCGTAATCAGCTCCGCCGTAGACCACAGACATGCGCAGGCCGGTGCCGCTGCCAAGAATCAGCGCGTCCGAGTGGATCTGCACGGCCAGTTCCCTGGTGGGGGCCAGGATCAGCGCCCGGGGGCTCGGCTGGTCGCTGCGGTGCGCGGGATGTTTCAGCAGGTGATTGAACATGGCGAGCAGAAAGGCGGCAGTCTTGCCCGTCCCGGTTTGCGCCTGACCGGCGACGTCCTTGCCCAGGAGGGCTATAGGGAGCGTCTGCGCCTGGATGGGCGTGCACTGCTGAAACCCCGCAGCACGGACACCGACGAGTATCTCGGGGGGTAAACCCAGTTCTGAAAACAAGACGTTGTGGTCGCGACTCATGTCACCCTACAGTCAAAAGCGAACCTTCCCCCTTGCAAAAGCCGGCGGGACAGGTTCAAATTGCTCCATCCGCCGCGCGCCTCACAGGCTTCAAGGCTGCGGCCCATATACGATTCAAGTACGATTCTAGATACAGATTCCAGACGGGCTACCCAGGTTAGTTGACCCGGACGGGACACGCAGGAAGCTCCAGAGAACGCTTCTCGATTTCGGATTGTGCCCTATCCGGCCCCGCGCTTCACGCCGGCTTCATTGAAGAAGCCCGCCTGATGCCCCCGAAGCGACTTTCCTCGGGACGTGATTGTCGTCAGGAAACGGCTTCCCGCGGCAGGCCTGCCAACGGTCTTCAGCCTGAGGGGTTGAACCTGCTGGCCCTGACGGTGCTGATCCCGTCGGACATTCGTCTTAATCCTCAATTGGCAAACTCTCCATACCTTTCCCTTAAACACCAACCAACAGGACCATCCAGAGGACCATGAGCATAGTTCACGTCTCCGATGCCACATTCGAAGCGCAGGTACTGAAGTCCACCCGTCCCGTCCTTGTGGACTTCTGGGCCGAGTGGTGTGGCCCCTGCAAGAGTATTGCGCCGATCCTCGAGCAGATCGCCATCGAGTATCAGGACCGTATCGAGATCGCCAAGGTCGATGTCGAAGACAGCCAGAGCACTGCCATGAAGTACGGCATCCGCAGTATCCCGACGCTGATGCTTTTCAGGGACGGCGTGGTCGAGGCTCAGCACGTTGGCATCGTTTCCAGAGAGCAGTTGCAGAAGCTCCTCGAAGCCAAGCTCTAGCCGGCCGCACGAACTCACCCGACTCAACTATCCAGTTTCACTTTCAAGGATCTATGCATGAGAGGCTATCTCGGCAATTCAGCCCGTAATCGCTCCAAGGGCGGCGGTGGCGGCAACGTCGGCGGCGGCAACGGCAATGTTGCCGGTGGCAACACCGGCGGCGGCAACAGCAACGGCAACGGCAACACGGGCGGTGGTCACCGCAATCGCAATGACGACATGGGCCGGCGTCCGCCTCGCCGTCACGGGGATCACGAGGAGGTCGTCTCCTTCTCCGAGGATGAAGTGATTCCCAAGAGTCAGCTCGAGGGCGGCGCCAATCTGCTGAACCTCAATGAACTCAAGACCAGGCCGCCGGGCGAACTGGTGGGCATGGCGGAGGCGATGGGCATCGAGGGCATGGCCCGGTCCCGCAAGCAGGACATCATCTTTGCGATCCTGAAAGCCCACGCCCAGCGGGGCGAGAACATCTTTGCCGACGGCGTGCTCGAGATCCTGCAGGACGGCTTTGGTTTCCTGCGCTCGGCCGACAGCTCCTACCTGGCCGGCCCCGATGACATCTATGTTTCTCCGAGTCAGATCCGCCGCTTTAACCTGCGCACTGGTGACACTGTTTCCGGTCTGATACGCCCGCCGAAGGAGACCGAACGCTACTTCGCGCTGCTTAAGGTCAGCGAGATCAACTTTGACGCTCCCGAGAATGCCCGCAACAAGGTCCTGTTCGAAAACCTGAAGCCTCTATTCCCGAAGAAGCGGCTGGGCCTGGAACAGGGCAACGGCAGCACCGAGGATCTGACCGCCCGGATCATTGATCTCTGTGCTCCGATCGGCAAGGGCCAGCGCGGTCTGATCGTTTCGCCGCCCAAGGCAGGCAAGACGATGCTTCTCCAGAACATCGCGATGTCCATCACCACCAACCACCCGGAGTGCTTCCTGATCGTGCTGCTCATCGACGAGCGGCCCGAGGAAGTGACGGAGTGGGAGCGCAGCGTGCGTGGCGAGGTTGTCTCCAGCACCTTCGACGAGCCGGCCAGCCGCCACGTGCAGGTGGCCGAGATGGTCATCGAAAAGGCCAAGCGCCTCGTTGAGCACAAGAAAGACGTGGTGATCCTGCTCGACTCCATCACCCGTCTCGCCCGGGCCTACAACACCGTGGTGCCTTCCTCCGGCAAGGTGCTGACCGGCGGTGTGGATGCCAACGCTCTGCATCGTCCCAAGCGCTTCTTCGGCGCGGCGCGGAACATCGAGGAGGGTGGCAGTCTCACGATCCTGGCCACTGCGCTCATCGACACGGGCTCGAAGATGGACGACGTGATCTACGAGGAGTTCAAGGGCACCGGCAACATGGAGATCCACCTGGATCGCCGCATCGCCGAGAAGCGCGTCTTTCCTGCAATCAACATCAACCGCTCGGGCACCCGGCGTGAGGAACTGCTCACCAAGGAAGACGAGCTGCAGAAGATGTGGATCCTCCGGAAGGTGCTGCACCCGATGGATGAGCTCACCGCCGTCGAGTTCCTGCTCTCGAAGATGCAGGACACGAAGAAGAACGTCGATTTCTTCGACTCAATGAAGCGCTGACCACCTCTCACGGGGCCTGCCGTAGGAGCGGCTTTAGCCGCGATTTCACCTGCGATCCGCCCGACAAGGCACCCGAGCCCCCCAGGGCTCGGGTGCCTTGTCCTTTTCCGGGCCCCATTCCGGAGAAAGCCCCAGGATTTCCGCCTGGCCCGCAACCCGGCTCACCTGCATGCTTCCGCCGCTCATTCCTCTTTAGTGGACCGGACCGCCATGCTAGCATTACCGTATTACCCATTACGGAGCGCCGAGATGGCCGGAAACATCAGTCGGCTCACCAGCAAGTACCAGGCAACGGTGCCGGCAGCGGTCCGGGAGAGCCTGGGCTTGCAGGCTGGCGACGCACTTCAGTTCGATGTGACCCCGAACGGCGTCCTGCTCACCAAGGCGACGGATCAGGATCTGGAGTTTGCCCGGGCGCTCACCGGCACACTGTCCGAGTGGTCGTCGGCGGCTGACGAGGAGGCGTACCGTGACCTATGACGTTTTTGACGTGGTCGTGGTGCCGTTTCCCTTTACCGACCGCGCTGCCACGCGCCGACGTCCAGCTCTGGTGCTGTCCCACTCGCGGGCGCTTGGGGAGAATCCGGGGCGATCCGTCCTGGCAATGATCACGAGTGCCGACAATCCGGCGTGGCCACTCGATGTTCCGGTGAAGGGTCAGGCGGCTGCAGGACTTCCGTCCCCGTCAGTCGTCCGGATGAAGCTGTTCACTTTGGATCAGGGTTTGATCCTGCGGAAGGTTGGCCAGCTCGGGCCAGGGGATCAGCAGCAGGTTCGAAAGACGTTGCGGGCGTTGCTGCCCGTTTAGTCCGACTGTTTTAGCCGACGCGCCTTAGTACGGCCGCCAGTTCCACCGTCACGCGAAGCGACGCAAGGCGAAACCCGACCGTAACGAGTGCAACCAGCAGCAGGCCGATGCCCGGCATGAGCGCGGCAGTGCCCTGGTTGATGCTCATCTGGAAAGGCACCCGCAGCCCGGCAGGCGGGAACGACCGGGTCCTTAGTGTCTTTATTCCCAGCCAGGCGGTCAGCCCTGCCACACCCAGCAGTAGCACCAGCTTCACCAGCTCCTCGTAGATCAGCCGGTTCGCCTGGAGCGCGCTGCTCGCAGCCGCCCCTGGCAGCCCGTAGAGAGCATTGGCAATGGGCCACAGCAAGAGGAACCATCCAGCGGCGAATAGCCCGGTGCCAACCAGCCAGCGGCGTCGGATAGCCGGGTCGGCGGGAATCATCGGGGAGAAGTTCCGGAGGCAAACAGCAGCAGTTCCTCAGTTGAGTCGGGCAGCGTCACCGTCCGTTCCCGGCGCATGCCGATCTTCTCCAGGAGTTGTATCGAGCTCAGGTTGTCGGGAGCCGTAAAGCCCACGATGCGCTTCAGCCCGAGAGTCCCATGCCCGTATGCCAAGGTAGCCCACGCCGCTTCCCGCGCATACCCCTTGGCCCGGAACGCCGGGAGAAAGGCGAAACCGATATCCACGTCTGCCACGCCGTCCCGCCGGATCAGCCCGCACATACCGATGGGCATGTGGCTGTCCTGCAGGTCCACGCGCCAAAGACCGAAACCTGCGCGGGCATACATGGCGACTGGTCCGTTAACGAGATAGCGTTGTGCATCATCCAGAGTGCGCACGCTCTTGTCGCCAATGAACCGCAGCCAGTCGGAATCGTTGAGCAGCTCGAGGATGAAGGGCGCGTCAGACTCGGTGAAGCGCTGGAGGAGGAGGCGCGACGTGCTGAGTTCAGTCAAGCCTAGAACCAGCGGCGGACACGCGCCCGGTAGGCGGCAAACTCCGCGCCGAAGAGCCCCGCGAGAGCCCGCTCTTCCGGTCCGATCTGGAACCGGTTCATGTAGAGCACGAACAGCGGGGCGCCGACCAGGCCGGCGAGCGTGCCGAGCCACGCGGACCAGCCCAGCAGCCAGGCGGCCATACCGAGGTACATCGGGTTGCGGGTGTAGGCGTAGATTCCGGACGTGACCAGGGCCGTGGCAGTTTCCGGTTTGACGGGATTCAGAGTGGTCTTCGCCCGACTGACCGTGCGGGCCCCGGCGCCGGCCAGCGCCAGGCCCAGGATCACGAATGCGATGGCACCCCCGAGCCTGAACGCTAAAGGCAGGGTCGTCGGCGGGAAGGCGGACGAGGCCAGCCAGGCGACGAGGCCCATGAGCAGGCCAGCGAGGGGTGGAGGGATTCGGGTTTCGAGGGCGTTCATGGTTTCCCCGCTGGATGGTGAGTGAAACTCTGCAGATAGAGGGGATTCTACGGTGCCCGAAGCCGGGGACCGGGCTCAGACTTGGACATCTACCGCATTGGGTCTTTGACATAAGAGCAGCCATGCCAGAATTGCAGAAAAGCAGCAAAGCCGCAATACTTGCAGCCATGAAAGCCGCACTCACCATCAGCAGCCGGGGGACACTGACCCTGCCCGCCAAGCTCCGGCAGAGCCTGGGGCTTAAGGCGGACGACCAATTGATTGCCGAGACCGTTCCGGAGGGCCTGCTGCTCCGTCCGGCGGTGACGTTGCCGGTTGAGATCTACAGCGAGCAAAGAATCGCCGAGTTCGATGCGGCGGAAGCCGAGCTCACCGGGGTGCTTAAGCCCAGGAAGCGGCGCAGCCGCTAGGGCCTTCGCCCGTGCGGATCTTTCTCGACGCGAACATTCTTTTCTCTGCCGCCAAGTCCGACGGCGCCGTGCGTCAGTTGCTGCGGCTGACGATGGACGCGGGCCACGAATGCTGGATTGACCCCTACGTCGAGGCGGAGGCACGCCGCAACCTGGAGGCCAAGGCGCCGAAGTCTGTTGCCGTACTGGAGCGGCTGCTGGCTGAGTGTCACTCGGCGCCGTTCCGGCCGATCACTCCGGAACTCGATCAAGATCTGGCTGCCCTCCACGAGAAAGACCGGCCTGTGCTGGCGGCAGCGATTCGCCTGGGGTGTGAAGTGCTGATCACTGGTGACAAGACGCACTTTGGCTCGTTGTATGGCGAGCGGGTCCGTGGCGTGGTGGTTCACTCGCCTGCCACGTTCTTGTCCGGGGTGCTTAGCGGGAAGAAGTGAGCATTGCTAATCATTTGACGCTTAACGTTTGAACTCAGCCGCGCGTGGCGGCCGCAGGCCGCGGCGCGCCGGCTGGAGTGATTGGTTAGCGGTCCTGAACCCGTGACTCCCAGTACTCAGGACGCCGGGACTGATGTGCCACAGCGAAGATGACGATGCCAGCTGCGACTTCGCGGTAGACGACGGAGAAGGGAAAGCCCTGGAGAAACACACGCCGGGTATTCGCCGCAGCCGGCGACCCAGCATGAGGGAAGGCCAGCGCGCGGGCCGCTGCCTCTTCGACCGCGGCGGTGAAGCGAGCGCCAAGGCCAGCCTGCTCCTGGTTGTAGTAGGCAATCTCAGCGAGGAACTCACGGCGCGCAGCCGGTACGAACCGGGCCAATTTCACCGAGACAGGCGCCGGGCTTCGGCAAATACGTCTTCGGCAGCGTAGGTCTGGGTTTCGCCACGGTCATAGGCGGCCACACGCGCCTCTATCTCCCGGTCCCAGGAGGTCTCAATGTCCGATAGCGGCGGGACCTGCAGCGACGCGAGCAGGGAATCCGCCAGCTGAGCCCGTTCCTCTGCTGCAAGGGCGCGAGCCATTTGCTCCAAGTCTTTCAGGGAAGAGGCCATGTTATGTCTCCCTCATGGACGCATAGATCTTACGCCGCGATCCGCGGTCTGTCGCGGACCGCTAACTATTAATTAGGTGGCAAAAGTGACGTGTTGAAACACGTCAAAGCTGCTGCATAACTTGCCAGGCAGATACTCACACCCATGATTTACCTCAACTCGCAGGGTGGTTAAACGGGCAGCGCCGGAAGGAAGCTGAGCGGCAGCGACATCCGGGTGGGGAGATTGCCGGTCGGGGGTGGGGGAGGCGCAAGGGTGGGATTGGGATCGCGCCTGAAGGCGCTCCTACGGGGTTCGCGCAATTGCTCTGTAGGCGATATCGCGGCGGTAGAGCGCGTCTTTGAACTTGATCTGTTCCACTACCCGGTAGGCCTCTGACTGGGCGGCCTGCACGGTGTCGCCGGTGCCGACGACGCACAAGACCCGGCCGCCCCGCGTCACGATCTTCTCGCTGGCGTCGACCCCGGTGCCCGCATGGAAGACCTTGCTGGTGGGTGAAGGGCCGGTGGGCAGGCCGGTGATCTCGTCGCCCTTCCGGTAGTCGCCGGGGTAGCCACCGGCAGCCATCACCACACCGACGGCGGGGCGTGGATCCCACTCGACTTTGGTTTTGCCGAGCTTGCCTTCCAGCGCCGCATCGATCAGCTGCAGGAGTCCGGTCTTCAGGCGGAAAAGAATCGGCTGGGTTTCCGGGTCGCCGAAGCGGCAGTTGAATTCGAGGACTTTCGGCGTACCGTCGGGGCCAATCATCAGGCCCGCATACAGGAAGCCTGTGTAGCGCACGCCTTCCGCTCTCAGGCCCTCAACCACGGGACGCAGCACTTCATTCATCACGCGCTGGGCGATGGCGTCGGTGACCACCGGGGCGGGTGAGTAGGCCCCCATGCCGCCCGTGTTCGGGCCCTGGTCACCATCGTCCCTGGCCTTGTGATCCTGGGACGTGGCGAGGGGCAGGATCGCGCCGTCGACGCCGACCATGGCGATGAAGCTTGCCTCCTCACCAGCCAGAAACTCCTCGATTACCACCCGGTCACCCGCGTCACCGAAGCTGCGTTCGCCCAGCATGTCGGTTACGGCGGCGTGGGCCTCCTTCAGCGTGTGCGCGACGACGACGCCTTTGCCGGCAGCGAGTCCGTCAGCCTTGACGACGATTGGCGCGCCCACTTCCTCCAGATAGGCCTGGGCCTCCTCCAGGTCAGTGAAGGACGCGTGGTGCGCCGTCGGGATCCGGTGTCGGACCATGAATTCCTTGGCGAAGGTCTTGGAGCTCTCGAGCCGGGCCGCCTGCTTGCGCGGGCCGAAGCAGCGCAGGCCGGAGTTCCAGAAGCGGTCAACGATGCCGGCAGCCAGCGGCGCCTCGGGGCCGATCACAGTGAGTCCGACGTGCTCCTCTTTTGCGAGTTTCAGGAGTGCATCGATGTCCTCGGCAGCGACCGGCGCATTGCGCACCTTTGGTTCCAGCGCGGTGCCTGCGTTGCCCGGCGCGACGATGACTTCCTCGACATCCTTTGACTGGGCCAGCTTCCAGGCCAGGGCGTGTTCGCGACCGCCACCGCCGACGACGAGGATTTTCATGGCTAATGCCTGAAGTGCCGCATGCCCGTGAACAGCATGGCCATGCCGTGCTCGTCTGCTGCGGCGATGACTTCTGCATCGCGCACCGAACCGCCGGGCTGAATGAGGGTGCGGATGCCAAAACTCGCTGCCAGATCTACCCCGTCCCGGAAGGGAAAGAAGGCGTCGGAGGCCAGGGCGGCGCCAGCGGTCTTCAGGCCCGCTTCCTCGGCCTTCCAGGCCGCGATGCGCACACTCATCACCCGGCTCATCTGCCCCGCGCCGATACCAATGGTGGCGCCGTCCCGGACGAAGAGGATGGCGTTGGACTTCACCGAGCGCACCAGCTTCCAGGCCAGTGCCGCGTCGGCCCGCTCGGCGGCAGTCGGCTGGCGTTGGGTGACGACGCGCAGTTCACTGTCGGGGACGGTGGCCACGTCGGCATCCTGGACCAGCATGCCGCCCTCGAGCTGCTCGACCCGGAGACCCGGCGGCAGCACCGGGCGCAGCGGCCCCGTCTCCAGCACGCGAATGTTTGGCTTGCGGGCCAGCGCTGTGAGCGCTTCGGGCGTGTAGGCCGGGGCCACCAGCACTTCGACAAACTGCCGCTCAACGATCGTGGTCGCCAGCCCGCCATCGACGGTGGTGTTAAAGGCGATGATGCCCCCGAAGGCGGAAGTGGGGTCTGTGGCATAGGCCTTCTCATAGGCTGCAAGGGCAGACGTGCCGAGGCCCACGCCGCAGGGGTTCGCATGCTTGACGATGACGCAGGCAGGCGCGGCCAGCAGGCGCACGCATTCGAGGGCCGCGTCCGCATCGGCCAGATTATTGAAGGACAGTTCTTTCCCCTGGCGGAACGTTGCGCCCACCACGGTATCGGTAGCGCCACCGGGCAGCGTATAGAGGCCCGCCCGCTGGTGCGGGTTCTCGCCATAGCGCAGGGTGTCCCGCAACGTCAGTCCCAGCGGGTAGCGGGCTGGCAGGGCAGTATCCCCATCAGCGTGGCGCAGCCAGTTGAAGACGGCGGCGTCGTAGCTGGCCGTGTGGGCGAACGCCTTGCGGGCGAGGTAGCGGCGCGTGTCGAGGCCCACGCTACCGTTTTGCTCGAGTTCACCGAGAACGGGCTCGTAGTCGGCCGGATCCACCAGCACGGCCACGAAGGCGTGGTTCTTCGCTGCGGCCCGGAGCATTGCCGGCCCGCCGACGTCGATGTTCTCGATGGCGTCGTCCCGCGTGCAGTCCGGGCGGCTTACAGTGGCTTCGAAGGGATAGAGATTGACCACCAGAAGGTCGATGGGGCCGATGCCGTGCTCGCGCATTACTGCGTCGTCCAGGCCACGACGGCCCAGCAGGCCCCCGTGAATGGCGGGATGGAGGGTCTTTACCCGCCCGTCCATGATTTCTGGAAAGCCAGTGATTTCAGACACATCCGTAACCGGCAGGTTGGCGTTACGGAGCGCGGCAGCGGTGCCGCCGGTGGAAATCAGGTCGAAGCCCAAGTTCCGGAGCCGGGTGGCGAGATCGACAACGCCGGCCTTGTCAGACACGCTGATAAGTGCGCGCCTCATGCCGCCGCCCTACCCGCCGCCACACTGCCCGTCGCCACGCTACTTGCCGCCGCGCTAGCCGAGCAGCTGGTAGTGCCGGAGTTTCTTGCGCAAGGTCGCGCGATTGATACCAAGGATCTCGGCGGCCACGCTCTGGTTGCCCTTGGTGTAGTCCAGCACTGTCTTGAACAGGGGTTCTTCAACTTCGCCCAGAACCAGTTCATAGAGATCACCCGGCCGGTGGCCATTGAGATCGCCGAAGTATTTCTGCAGGGCTTCTTCAGTGGAGTCACGGAGCGGACGGTTCCGGACGCGAATGGTGGAAGCACCTTGGCGTGGCGAAGCGTGCTTCCTGGTTGAGTTTTTGCTGCGTACCTTTTTCGCTACCACTCCCCGCCCCCCAAGAAAGACCAACCCCGGTTGCCATCGTGGTGTTGCCGCTGCCGGCATTATCACCAAAGGCAATAATTCTCAAGCGCTTTTAAAGCTCTGGTAAAGCTCTGGATGCTCGCGGCGAATCGTCGAAGAATTATTGGCCACTCGCGAGTGAGAGAAAGCATAGCACGACGAAACCGAGTGCTGTGTTCTTGTTCAGCGTATCTGCGCAGTGGTTAATCGCAGGTTGATACGCAAGGGCTGTTGTTGCCGGTGCTGCGCCTGTGGACAAACAGTTGCGC
This sequence comes from Gammaproteobacteria bacterium, assembly GCA_031409515.1. Lineage (GTDB taxonomy): Bacteria > Pseudomonadota > Gammaproteobacteria > Steroidobacterales > SHZI01. The sequence goes on from JANNXJ010000037.1 coordinate 47,591, forward strand.
GTGATTCGTGAGGTGAGTTCAGCGCGCCCAGGCGTCGCGCTCAGCGCAAAAAGGGTTCGCGCTCGGCACGGCAGAGCAGGCCTTCCCGCCGGCTCATCACGCACACGTCCACGTCGAAGCCCAGGGCATCCCGGCCAGGATCCTTCAGGCTGATCTCTACGGGAATCAGAGTGCCTGGACTGACCGGCTCCCGGGGCCGTGGTGTCTTGCCCAGATATTCCCCGGGCCGGAACACGCGGGAACCCACCGGCCTCGCGAGGCCATCGCGAAGCGTGACCCGCACGAAGGGCAGGCCGACCGGCTTGTCGCCCACCACGGCGATCCGGGCCAGAATGTCGAGAGCGCCCCGGCTGCTGCGATCAGCGACGGCCTCCGAGCTGCGCACCTGATAGGCCTGCAGATCCCAGGCGGGCCATAACGGGAGACCCAGCGCCGCGTACATCCGCTGCAGGGGCTCGGTCAGGACGGGATTGGTCGCCAGCTCGTCCCGCTGCTGGTGAAGCACTTGCATTACAAGCATCAGGGCAAGCAGCGCACTACCAACCGTGTAGGCCCAGCCCCGCCCGGCACCCGGCGTCTCCGGTGCTGCCGGCGGCGTCCAGAGGAACGGGCGGTCTGCTGTACGGAGTTGGGGTTCCGGTTTCAGCTCCGGTTCCGGGAAAGCGACGCCCTCAGGTTCGGCGTTCGGGTCTCCCGGGAGATCGACAGCAAAGTCGGCGGGCAACGGCGCTGGCGGCAGCGCCTCTTCCTCTGGCGGCGATTCCCAGGGGAGCGGCGGCAGAGGCGCTGCCGGCGAAGCTTCCCGGGGGGTATCCTCACTGATCACATACACGGGTTCGGATGAGACCTCGTCGTCCGGAACCTCAGCGAGGAGCGACTGCCAGTCGGCGTCGTCACCCGGCTCAGGGTCGCGGACTTCGCTGGCTAGCGCCCGATAGAGGCCCGCCTGGTCCACGGTGTCGGAGCCGATGTCCCGCCCCACGTCGGCTTCGGCCGCCATGGTCTCCTGAGTCCCGACCGCGATGTCGGCCCCGGCTTCGGCTGCCACCTCGGGCGCCGGCGCGCTGGCTGGTCCTGAAGGCTGCTCTGGGTCACTGCCGGCGAAGAAGTTGGACCATTTGTCTTCCGGAATATCGAACTCGAGGGTGTCCTCACTGACCGGCAGCGGGACATAGGTTGCGGCGGCCTCCAGTTCGGGCGGCGCCGCCGGCCGTTCAGGTTCGGCGGGCAGGCCTGGGGCGGCAACCTCCGGCTCGGCTTCCGGAGTCATGGTCGTGGTGTCGATGGCTGCGCCCTGATCCACCTCGGTCGGCAGCGTGAGTTGCTGGAGAGTTACGGTGGGCGGCAGCTGGTCAGCCAGAGTCGCCAGGCCGTTGAACGTGGCGCCGCAGTGCCCGCAGCGCACGTAGCCTTCCGCCACACGCAACTCGGTCGTGCTGATGCGGAAGACCGTGCCGCACTCGGGACAACTGGTGTACATCGTTCTAGTGCGCCACGGCCCCGGTCAGCAACACCCACCCGCCCTGTTCATCGGCAATGGCCAGAGGGACCCAGGGCTGGAATGCCGCGATGACCTCGTTGGCCTGCTCTGCAAGGATACCGCTCAATGCCACCCGGGTCCCCGCCTGACCGAAGCGGCGCAGTTCCGGGGCCAGGCGCACGAGGGGGCCAGAAAGAATGTTGGCCACCAGCACGTCAAAACAGTCAGCGCGGGCTGCGGGCAGCAATTCCGCTGGCATACCCGCTGTCAGCCGGGTCCCACAGCCGTTCCGGGTGGCGTTATCGACCGTGGCGATCAATGCCTGCGGGTCGATATCCACGGCTACAGCCTCCCGGGCCCCCAGCGCGAGTGCACCGATCGCCAGTATCCCGGAGCCGCACCCGTAGTCGAGCACCCGCTGGGCCGCCAGCGGCTGACTGTCCAGCCACACCAGGCACATGGCGGTGGTCGGGTGCGTGCCGGTGCCGAAAGCGAGGCCGGGCTCAAGAAGGACACTCACGCCAGCTGGGTCGGGACAGGCCTGGCCCGCGGGGCAGATCCACAGCCGCTGACCGAAGCGCAGGGGCTTGAGGGTGCGCCGCCACTCCGCGTCCCAGTCCCGGTCCGCGACGAACTCAAAGGACAACTGAGCTCCCGGGAACGCCGCCAGGACCTGCTCCCGGGGTAACGTGGGCGGCAGCAGTGCAGTGACCCGGACGGCCGCCCAGAGTGGGGTTGCGCCGGGCTCCGGCTCAAGAATCTCCTCGTCGTCCGCGCCCTGCGTCCAGGTCACCAGGGCTCCGAGTCCCTCGAACGCTGCTTCAACTCCCGCCACACCAGCCTGCGGGCAGTTCACGGCGGCCTGCAGCCAGCGCTCGGTCATCGTGGCGGCTCAGATCCGCAGTTTCTTCTCGAGGTAGTGAATGTCCGTGCCGCCGCGGCGGAAGGCGGCGTCCTCACAGAGGTCCCGGTGCAGCGGGATGTTGGTCTTGATGCCATCCACCACCATCTCGCTCAACGCGATACTCATGCGGGCAATGGCCGATTCCCGGTCATCGCCATGGGCAATGACCTTGGCCACCAGCGAATCGTAGAACGGGGGCACGGTGTAGCCGCTGTACAGGTGGCTGTCCACGCGGATGCCCGGACCGCCCGGCGGGTGCCAGACATCCACCTTGCCGGGCGACGGCATGAACGTGCGGGGATCCTCGGCATTGATGCGGCATTCCACGGCGTGGCCGCGGATGACCAGATCTTCCTGGCGGAACGACAGCTTCTCGCCCGCCGCAATCTTGAGCTGTTCCTTGACGATGTCGATGCCCGTGATCAGTTCCGTCACCGGGTGCTCCACCTGGACCCTGGTGTTCATCTCGATGAAGTAGAACTCGCCATTCTCGTAGAGGAACTCAAAGGTGCCGGCGCTGCGATAGCCGATCTCACGGCACGCTTCGACCACGCGGGCGCCCATCTTCATGCGCAGTTCGTGGGGAATGCCCGGGGCCGGCGCCTCCTCCAGGACCTTCTGATGCCGGCGCTGCATGGAGCAGTCCCGGTCGAAAAGGTGGACCGCGTTGCCGTGGGCATCGGCCAGCACCTGGAACTCAATATGCCGCGGCTTCTCCAGGTACTTTTCCATGTAGACCGTGCTGTTGCCGAAGGCGGCGCCTGCTTCCCCCCGGGTTGTCGCAATGGCATTGAGCAGGTGGGCATCGCTGTGCACCACGCGCATGCCCCGGCCGCCGCCGCCGCCAGCCGCCTTGATGATCACGGGATAGCCGATCGACTGGGCCATTGCCCGGGTCTCATCGTCGTCCTCACCCAGAGGACCGTCGGAGCCGGGCACGCAGGGCACGCCGGCGGCCCGCATCGCTGTCTTGGCTGAGATCTTGTCGCCCATCAGCCGGATGACCTCCGGGGGCGGGCCGACAAAGATGAAGCCGCTGCGTTGCACGCGCTCGGCAAAATCAGCATTCTCGGACAGGAAACCATAGCCCGGGTGAATGGCCACCGCGTCGGTGACCTCCGCTGCACTGATGATGGCAGGCATGTTCAGGTAGCTCTGCGCAGAGGGCGGCGGGCCTATGCACACCGTCTCGTCGGCGAGCAGCACATGCTTCAGGCTGGCGTCGGCCGTCGAGTGCACGGCCACGGTCTTGATGCCCAGTTCGCGACAGGCGCGTTGAATGCGCAGCGCGATCTCACCCCGATTGGCGATGACGACTTTGTCGAGCATCGGGGGCTTAAGGTTCGATAATGAACAGTGCCTGGCCGAACTCGACCGGCTCACCGTTCTTCGCGAGGGCTGCAACCACCTTGCCGGCCACGTCGGCCTCGATCTGGTTCATCATCTTCATCGCTTCGATGATGCACAGGGTGGCGCCGGCCTGGACCTGATCCCCAATCTTCACGAAGTTTGGGGTGCCTGGCGCGGGCGCTTCATAGTAGGTGCCCACCATGGGTGACAGGACTTTGTGGCCCGTCGCCTCGGGCGCAGCGGCCGGGGTGGCCGGGCCTGCACCACCGGTTGCGGCGGGGGCGGCGAAATAGGGTTGAGGAGGCATCTGGTACTGGGGCGGCGCGTTGGTCATGTGACGACTGATGCGCACCGATTCCTCGCCCTCGGTGATCTCAAGCTCGGCGAGGCCGGATTCTTCCAGCAGCTCGATCAGCTTCTTTACCTTGCGGATATCCATGAAAATCCTCGCTTAGTCGGGTCGGGGCCGGGCGAGTTGCTCGCAGGCCGCTTGCAGGGCCAGGAGGTAACCCTGGGCGCCGAGGCCGGTGATGACGCCAACGGCCACGTCGGAGACGTAGGAGTGCCGCCGGAATTCCTCCCGGGCGTAGACGTTGCTGAGATGAATCTCGATGAACGGTATGGCTACCGCCAGGAGCGCATCCCGCAGGGCCACGCTGGTGTGGGTCAGCGCCCCGGGGTTGAGCAGGATGAAGTCCGCGTGACCAGCGGCCTGCTGGATGCGGTCTACCAGGGCTGCTTCCGAGTTGGTCTGGAAGGTGGCCAGTTCGTGCCCCGCCGCCTGGGCGGCGGCGGTAGCGGTCTTTTCGATGTCTGCGAGGGTCGTGGAGCCGTACAGGTGGGGCTCCCGGCGACCGAGCAGGTTGAGGTTGGGGCCGTTTAGCAGCAATAGCTGCGCCATCGAATGAGGTCTATATCGCCGGAGATGGCGGCAAGTTTAGCGACTTTAGGCGGGAAATGACATAACCAACAAAACTAGGGTCTGGCACCTTTACTGCCCAGGTTCAGGCGGGACGGGGCATTGGCCGCCGTGAGTGTACCGGTCGCTAGTCCGTCTGCAACGGCGGCGATCTGTTCGAGGTCGCTGGCGGTGATCTCGCCCATATGGATGGCGAGCACCGTCCCATCCGGAGCCGCAACCACCGAGAGGGGCAGCGCAAACTCCGGGGCAAACCGCTCCGCCGCCCGGGTGGCATCCATCTCGCCCACCAGATTGGGGTAGGTCACCCCGGTTTCCCCGATGAACCGGAGGACGGCCTCGTAGCGGTCGATGGCGATGCCAATCACCTGCAGCCGGGCTGGATCCTCCCCGGCCTGAAACTGCTCAAGCAGTGGCATTTCTTTCCGGCAGGGGGCGCACCAGGTAGCCCAGAAATTGACCAGCAGGGTGCGGCCGGACCACTCCGCAAGCGCCCGGGGCTGGCCCTTGAGGTCCTTCAGGGTCAGCGCCGGCAGCGCGTCTCCAACCCGGATGGGCGCTGCAGAAACATCTTCAGAAACAGCAGGTTCCAACTTGACAGCCGAATCGACACCCGAGTTGTCAGTAGTATTGACAGTCGGCGTCTTCGCGCCGGGCCTCCAGCCAGTGCCCACAAGGATGCCGCCGGCCAGGAAGACGGCGACCCAGAGGCCAAGGGCGAGCTTGCGAATAGGGCGCACGGGAAGCTGAGCTGGCCTCAGTCGGCGGCGGTGGCAAGGGCAGTGGTGGCGGGCTCCTGAAACACTGCCTGGACGTGCGCCGCGAACTCCGCGGCCGGTTTGAAGCCGACGATGCGGCGCGAGACCTGCTCCCTGCCGTCCGGTGTGAAAAACATGATGGTCGGCGGCCCGATGATGCCGAAGTGCTTCATCAGTGCCTGGTCGTCGGCGTCTACGAGGGTGACATCGGCCTGCAGGGTGATCGCATTCGCCAGTGCGGCCTGCACGGCGGGATCGGGGAAGGTGTATTTCTCCATCTCCTTGCAGGATACGCACCAGTCGGCATAAAAATCGAGCAGTACCGGCCGGTTCTCCAGTTTGGCGGCGGCAACGGCCGCGTCCAGGTCAGCCACCGTCTTGATGCGGGTGAACAGGCTGTGGGCCTCGGACCCGCTGGTGGCAACCGCAGCCGCGGGGGCCGTCGCGAACCGCAGTGGCCGCAGCGCGTCTTCGTTGCCGGCCAGTGCCCCGATGAGCAGCGCCGCCCCGTAGAGCACGGCAACGATGCCAAAGCCCTTGCCGAGCTTGCGGGACAGGGCCGCAGAGCCGTCCACGGGCGCGAAGGCGCCGAGGAACACGCCGCCGATCACCAGCAACACCGCCCAGAGGGCCAGGGTCAGGGTTCCGGGCCAGAGCCGGTCGAGCATCCAGACCGCCATGCCCAGCATCAGCAGGCCGAAGGCGGCCTTGACCGACACCATCCAGGCACCCGCCTTCGGCATCAGCCGGCCCGCCGATGCGCCGATGGCGAGCAGGGGAATGCCCATGCCGATGCCGAGGGCGAACAGCGCCAGCGCGCCTCGTCCTACATCACCGGTCTTGGCAATGACGGTCAGTGCCGCAACGAGGGGTGGCGTTACGCAGGTCGTAATCACGGCCGCCGAGATGAAGCCCATGATGGCGGCGCCGATGAAACTGCCTGAGCGCTGCTGGCCCGACAGGGCATTCAGCCGCGTCTGCCAGGACGCGGGAATCTGCAGATCGAACAGGCCGAACATCGACAGGGCAAGGGCCACGAAGAGCAGCGCGACGCCGATGATGACGGCCGGCTGTTGCATGACCGACTGCACCTGGGCGCCGGCGGCGGCGAAGACCGCCCCCAGCACCGTGTAGGTCACCGCCATGCCGAGAACGAAGGACAGGGACAGCAGAAACGCCTTAGCCGAGCCGAGGGGTGCACCGTCCTTGCTGCCCTGGCCCACGATGATCCCCGACAGGATCGGGTACATGGGCAGGCAGCAGGGCGTGAAGGACAGGAGCAGTCCCAGGCCGGCGAACATGGCCATCACTGCCAGCAGGTTGCCGTCCCGGATCAGCGTGAACAGCCGGTCCTGCTCTGATTCCGGTGGCGCCCCAGTGACCGTTGCGGAAGTGGCCACCGGCAGTTCCACCGTCGTCGCCACTGCCTGGGGCGGGTAGCAGATGCTCTCGTCCTTGCAGCCCTGAAAGAGAATCGTGAGGGGCAGGGTGCGGGCCTCCGGGCTGCTGCGGGTCAGCGGCACGGTCATCGAGACTTCGTCATAGAAGACGAGGGTGTCACCAAACTCTTCATCCACTTTAGGCTCGCCGGCCGGCAGTACCGGCGGGCCGAGCCGCACCGCCTCGCTCTTCGACTCCGCGCCGAGCGTGTGGCGGTAGAGGTAGTAACCCGGTGCAATTCGCCAGAACACTTTCAGCGTGAAGGGATCTGCGAGTTCCGTGCGGAAGCTGAAGGCCTCCTCGACAGGGAGCGGGTCGTCCTTCGGACCCGTGCCGCTGCTCGTTGCGGCGCCAGCCAGCAGCGCGCCAAGCCGGCTCACCTTCTGTCCCGTCGTCGGGCTGCTGCCGGCCGCCGGGAGGGACACGTTCGTTACCCAGACCTGGGGTGGGTAGCACAGGCCCGCATCGGCGCACCCCTGGGACGTGATGGCCAGTGCCACGCTGTTGATGCCGGGGGCGCGGGTTGCCACCGGCAGCTGGATCTCGGCGCTGCCCCGGTAGATGTGCATGTCCCCGAAGTACTCGTCTTTGTGGAGCTTGCCCTTGGGCATCACAGCCGGGCCCAGCGTCACGCCGGGGGTCCGGCTCTCGAAGCTCATGCGCTCCTGATACAGATAGTGCTCAGGCTCGATCGTCCAGCGGACGAGGAGCGCGTCCCCCCTGGCCTCAACCGTGTAGCGGAAGGCCTCTTCGGGCTTCAGGATGTCCTGCTCCTGGGCCAGCACCCCTGTAGTCCCGGCCAGGCCAAGCGCCAGGATCGCGGCCACCGGGAGCAACTGACAGATTCGCTTCATGGGCTGGTAGCCTGCCTGATCCAGTGCAAATAGTCCGCCGCCCCGGCTACTACCGGCAAGGCGATAATTTCAGGCATTTCATAGGGATGCTGCACTCGTAGCAGAGCCTCGAGCGCCCCGTACCGGGCCGCGCTGGTCTTGATGACCAGCAGCACCTCGGCGTCGTCCCTTATTTGCCCGTCCCACCGGTACATAGACCGGATTCCCGTCACGCAATTCACGCACGCGGCCAGTTTTTCCGCGAGGAGGGCGGTCGCAATTCCGGTGGCCGTCGCCTCGTCGGGGCAGGTGCAGAGCACGACCAGGGCCTCAGGAGCGGTGTCTGCGAGCATCGCGGGATTATGTCAGGGGGGAAATGGGGACATGCCTAATTTCTGGAGGCCGCATTACCCGGCCAGGAATTTCAGTGCCGTCAGGGTGGACACAGGGGAAATGCGGCCTCCAGAAATTAGGCATGTCCCTTCCCGGGCCTTGAATTTTCAGCCGTCGCCCCTATGATTAGCACCCCCAAGGGGAGAGTGCTAACGATTATTCGTCCCCGCGCCGCGACAGGCGCCGGTAATCAAGCCCAACACCAGGATATTTAAGGAGTTTTGTCCATGAAGATTCGTCCGCTGCACGACCGCGTGATCATCAAGCGTACCGAAGAAGAGCGTACCTCCCCCGGTGGCATCGTGATCCCCGATTCCGCCACCGAGAAGCCCATCAAGGGCAAGGTCATTGCCGTCGGCAAGGGCCGGATTCTCGAAGACGGCAAGGTCCGCCCTCTCGACCTGAAGGCTGGCGACAAGGTGCTCTTCGGCAAGTACAGCGGCACCGAGGTCAAGGTCGATGGCGAGGAACTCCTCGTCATGAAGGAAGACGACATCATGGCCGTCATCGAAGGCTGATTGACCCCCAAACCGAAAAACTGACCTATCAAGTAAGGAAGACATTCAATGGCTGCCAAAGAAGTACGTTTCAGTGATGACGCCCGGGCGCGCATGTTCGCCGGCGTCAACATCCTGGCCGACGCCGTCAAGGTGACGCTGGGTCCCAAGGGCCGCAATGTGGTGCTCGACAAGAGCTTCGGCGCCCCGACCGTCACCAAGGACGGCGTCTCCGTCGCCAAGGAGATCGAGCTCGAGGACAAGTTCCAGAACATGGGCGCGCAGATGGTGAAGGAAGTGGCTTCCAACACTTCCGACGTCGCCGGCGACGGCACCACCACGGCCACCGTGCTGGCCCAGTCCATCCTGAAGGAAGGCCTGAAGGCGGTAGCCGCCGGCATGAACCCGATGGACCTGAAGCGGGGCATCGACAAGGCCTCCGCAGCCATCGTCGAGCGTCTCGGCAAGCTCTCCAAGAGCTGCCAGGACGAGAAGGCCATTGCCCAGGTCGGCACCATCTCTGCCAATGGCGACGAGTCCATCGGCAACACGCTGGCCGAAGCCATGGCCAAGGTTGGCAAGCAGGGCGTGATCACCGTTGAAGACGGTTCCGGTCTGGAAAACCAGCTGGACGTGGTCGAGGGCATGCAGTTCGATCGCGGCTACCTCTCCCCCTACTTCATCAACAACGCGGCCGAGCAGAACGCCGAGCTGGAAGCCCCCTACATCCTGCTCTACGACAAGAAGGTCTCGAACATCCGCGAGCTGCTGCCGCTGCTGGAAGCTGTTGCCAAGTCCGGCAAGCCCCTGCTGGTGGTTGCCGAAGACGTCGAGGGTGAGGCTCTGGCCACGCTGGTCGTCAACACGATCCGCGGCATCGTCAAGGTCTGCGCCGTGAAGGCTCCTGGCTTCGGTGATCGCCGCAAGGCGATGCTGCAGGACATGGCCATCCTCACGGGCGGTCAGGTCATTGCCGAGGAAGTCGGCCTGTCGCTGGAGAAGGCCCGCCTGGAAGATCTGGGCAAGGCCAAGAAGGTGGTCATCGACAAGGAAAACACCACGATCATCGATGGCGCCGGCAAGAGCAAGGACATCAAGGCCCGCGTCGAGCAGATCAACAAGGAAATCGAGGCCACGACCTCCGACTACGATCGCGAGAAGCTGCAGGAGCGCGTCGCCAAGCTCTCCGGCGGTGTCGCCGTGATCAAGGTGGGTGCCGCGACCGAGATCGAAATGAAGGAAAAGAAGGCCCGCGTGGAAGACGCGCTGCACGCCACTCGTGCTGCCGTTGAAGAGGGTGTGGTTCCGGGCGGCGGCGTTGCCCTGATCCGTGCCCGCGACGCGCTCAAGGACCTGAAGGGCGCCAACGACGACCAGAATGCCGGTATCGCCATCCTGCGTCGCGCCCTTGAGGAACCGCTCCGCCAGATCGTCATCAACGCAGGTGAAGACGGCGCCGTGGTCCTGAACAAGGTCGCTGAAGGCAAGGGCAACTACGGCTACAACGCCCAGACGGGCGAGTACGGCGACATGGTGGCCATGGGCATCATCGACCCGACCAAGGTGGTCCGCTACGCGCTGCAGAATGCAGCGTCCGTGTCGGGCCTGCTGCTGACGACCGAGGCGATGATCGCCGATGCGCCGAAGAAGGACGCCGGTGGTCCGCAGATGCCTGGTGGCGGCATGGGCGGGATGGATATGTAACGATGCGCCTACCGTAGGAGCGGCTTTAGCCGCGACCAGTCGCGCGTAAACGCGCTCCTACGGACAAGACCATAAAGCCCCGCTTCGGCGGGGCTTTTTTTTGGGGAACTCCTTATCTACGCAGGGCCACCCTCATGTTTCAGGGCGTAGCAGTTCTTCCTGGAGTTTCGACCCGTGATCGACCTGCAAACCCGGGGGACCTACGAGCGTTGATCCGCTGGTTGCTGATTCCGGACCCGATCTGCTACCGGACATAGCAGCGTCGCAGGAGCGACTTTGGGGGGCATCTGGGGCCGCCTTAAGGCCGCTCCTAGGCGGTCGGCGCGTTCGGGAAACGCTCCCGCTGTTCGTCCTGGACCTGTTCCGCCGTGAGGCCGGTGCTGGCCGCAATCACGGCGACCAGCCCGTGGGCCAGATCCTTGGGGAGGCGCGCCTGGTGCAGACGCTCCCAGACCCGGATCCGGGCGGCGGGCGTCTTGAGGGTGGACGACTGATCCTTGAGGTCCTGGCGCCGGCGCTCGGCGGTCTCCGCCTGCTGCTGGAGGATGCGCGTGCGAAATTCGTCCGGTGCCTCGCCCGCAAAGGGGAGGGGCGCACGACCACCGGGGGACCAGAGCTTATCCGCCACTGGCTGTGCTTCCGGGCGGCGTCGGGCCTGCGGGCTCGCCGCTGGCGGGGCTCTCGCCCTTGGCCTGGCGCTTCTGGCGCTTCTCGTTCTGGCGGGCCTGCCGGGCGAGTTCCTTCTGCTTCTTCTGCTGGTTGTAGTTTGGCTTGGCCACGGTCGCTCCAGACGCTACGGTGATTGGCCAGTATACGCATGTATCTGTGCGGCCCGTCCGTCCGGGGCCGATTGATCCAGCGCCACCCCGCCGTCCCACGCGTGTGAGGCATTTCCTTCTGACACTGGGGCTGCTGGCCTCCGGGCTGGCCTCCGGGGCAGATCTGGCTGCCATTCCCGGCCCTGCGGAGCTGGAGCGCCGCGGCGCCATCGTTGGCCGGATCGCCATCGAGGTGGACAAGATCTTCAATGAGGCGGACCCCGAGGAGGACCGGGCGCTCTACCGTCTGGCCAACCGGCTGCACCGCCACACCCGGGACGACACCATCCGGGCCCAGCTGCTCCTGAAGACCGGCGAACCCTACTCCGTCCAGCGCGCCCAGGAGACCGCCCGCATCCTGCGGGGCAGGGTCTATCTGTATGACGGCGCCGTGGAAGTGACGGGCTACGACCCGGACACCAACACCGTAGACCTGCTGGTGCGGGTCCGGGACGTCTGGAGCCTGAATCCGGGGATTGGCGTCGGCCGGAGCGGCGGCGAAAACAAGTCCGTGGTCCGCCTCGTCGATCAGAACTTCCTGGGCCGGGGCCAGTACCTGGCTGCGGGCTACACGAGCAGTGTCGACCGGTCCGGGCTGTTCCTGGATTTCCGGGACCAGAACCTGTTCCAGTCCTGGTGGGCCCTGAACGCCGGCTATGTCGACAGCAGCGATGGCGGCACCAAGAGTTTTTCCCTCACGCGACCGTTCTATTCCCTGGATACGCGCTGGAGTGCCAGCGTGCGGGGCCTGAAGCAGGACCAGGTGACTGCGCTGTACGACCTCGGCGAGAAGACGGACGAGTTCCGTCAGCAGAAGGACTTCTTCAGTGTCGAAGGCGGCCTGTCCCGGGGTCTTGTCGACGGCTGGACCACCCGCTGGCTGGCCGGCTTCCGCTACGACCGCAGCCTCTTCACGGAGGGTGGGGGTGACGAGCCCACGGTCCTGTTGCCGGAAGACCGGACGCTCGCTTACCCCTGGCTGGGTATCGAGCTGATCCAGGACCGCTTCGAGACCACCCGCAATCAGGATCAGATCGGCCGGACCGAAGATGTCTTTCTCGGGAAATCCCTCCGCCTCGAGCTTGGGTGGTCGGCGACAGCCTTTGGCGCCGATCGCTCTGCCGGGATCTTCAAGCTGACCGGACGGCTGGGCGAGTACCTGGGCGAGCGGGGACTGATTGTCCTGGGGAGTTCCTGGGACGGTCGCCTGGAGTCCGGCAGCCTGGCGGATTCCCTGCTGTCTGCGGAGACGCGCTACTACCTGCGCTTCAACGAGAAGAACGTCTTCACCACCGCGCTCAACGCCCAGCGCGTCTTCAACCTGGACCAGGACCAGCAGCTGCTGCTGGGCGGGGATTCCGGGCTCCGGGGTTATCCGTTGCGCTACCAGACTGGCGACTACCGGGCGTTGTTCTCGGTGGAGGAGCGCTACTTCACCGACTGGTTTCCGTTCCGCCTGTTCCGGGTTGGAGGCGCCGTGTTCGCGGACGTCGGGCGCACCTGGGGTGACGCACCCCTGGCGGAACCGCCCCTGGGCTGGCTGACCGACGTCGGCTTTGGCCTGCGGCTCGGCAATGCCCGCTCGGGCCTCGGCAATGTCATTCACGTGGACCTGGCCTTTCCCCTGGGGGCGCCGAGCGACATCAGTGGGGTTCAGGTCCTGGTGGGTGCGCGCGTTTCCTTCTAGCCGCGACGGCCCAGCTGATCAAGAATGAACGCGTACTCCAGCGCCGTGTTTCGGTACCTCTCGAAACGCCCGGCCTGACCATGGTGGCCGGCGCTCATGTCGATGCTGAAGAGCAGTGGCCGGTCGTTGGTCTTCTTTGCCCGTAGCCGGGCCACCCACTTGGCGGGTTCGTAGTACTGCACCTGGGAATCCCACAGGCCCGTCACCACCAGCATGGCCGGGTAGTCCTGGGCCGCCACGTTGTCGTAGGGGGAGTAGGAGAGCATGTAGTCGTAGTACTTCTTCTCGTTTGGATTGCCCCACTCGTCGAACTCGTTGGTCGTGAGCGGGATGCTTTCGTCCAGCATGGTGGTGACCACGTCCACGAAGGGCACCCGGGCAATGATCCCCCGGTACTCAGCCGGCGCCATGTTGGCCACCGCGCCCATGAGCAGGCCACCGGCGCTGCCACCCTCGGCGAAGACCTGGTCTTGCGCGCCGTAGCCTTCCTTCACCAGGTAGCGGGTGGCGTCGATGTAGTCGGTAAAGGTGTTTTTCTTCTGCAGCCGCCTGCCGTCTTCGTACCACTGGCGCCCCAGTTCCTGTCCGCCCCGGATGTGGGCGATGGCGACCACGAAGCCCCGGTCCAGCAGGCTCACCCAGTCGCTGGAGAAGACCGGATCCTCGGAGAGGCCGTAGGACCCGTAGCCGTAAACGTACAGCGGTGCCGTGCCATCCAGCCGCGTGCCCTTGCGGTAGGCCAGGGACACGGGGATCTGCTGGCCGTCCCGGGCGGGGGCGCGGAGGAATCTGGTGACGTAGTTGCCCGACTGGAAACCACCCAGTACCCGGTCGACTTTCTGCAGTTGCCGGCGGCTGGTTTGCAGGTCGTAGTCATAGACCGTCTCGGGAGTGATGAGCGAGGAGTAGCGGTAGCGAATCGTCCCGCTGTCGATGCCGGGCGTCGGCATCAGGCGCATGGTGTAGGCAGGCTCCAGGGCATCGACGAGCGTACCCAGGTTCCCGGGCTTGCCCTGCCAGGACAGGACCCGGATCTTCAGCAACCCGCCACTTCGTTCGTTCACTGCCAGGTGCGTCGTGGACACCTCGAAGCTTTCCACCAGGGCATCTGCCCGGTGGGGCAGCACGTCCCGCCAGGTACTCTGGTCGGCGCTGCTTAAGATGGGCGTCTTCACGATCCGGAAATTGGGCGCCTGCCAGTTGGTCCGGAGCACGAAGTCCGCGCCCAGATGCTCCACGTCGTAAATGACCTGGGGTTCCCGCAGCCGGACCGGCCTGAAGCGCAGCTGCGGGTCACTGGCCTCCGCGTAGTGCCACTCGCTTTCCTCGGTGCTGGAGAGGGCGATGAACAGGTACTTCTCCGAGCGGCTCTTGCTCACACCCAGGTAGAAGCTGGGGTCCTTCTCCTCGTAGACAAGTGAATCCGCAGTCGGAGCGGTGCCGAGCGTATGTTTCTGGACCCGCTCTGACAGGAGCGTGACCGGATTCTTCGCGACATACAGCAGGGTGCGGTTATCGGCGGCCCAGACGAAACCCGGCTCCACGTTGGCCACGACGTCCGGCAGCGTGACCCCGGAGTCGAGGTCCTTCACCTTCAGGGTGTACTGCCAGCGGCCCACGGTGTCTTCGGTCCAGGCGAGCAACTTGCCGTCCGGGCTGACGCTGGTGGCGCCGACGAGGAAGAACTTCTGGCCCAGGGCAAGCTCGTTGGCGTCCAGCATCACCTGCTCGGGGGCCTCGAGCGTGGCCTTGCGGCGGGCATAGACCGGGTACTCCTTGCCCGGCTCGAAGCGCGTGTAGTACCAGTAACCCCGGTCGTACACCGGCACCGAGGATTCGTCCGGATCCACCCGGGCCACGAGCTCCGCATAGAGCTCCTGCTGCAGACCGACGGTGTGGGCCATCGCGGTGTCGCGCCAGGCATTCTCGGCGTTGAGGTAGTCCAGCACCTCCTTCGACTGGCGCGTGTCGTCCCGCAGCCAGTAGTACTCGTCGAGGCGCGTGCCGTTGGGGGATTCGACGGCGAAGGGTTTGCGCGCCGCGATGGGCGGGCTGGCGGTGGCCGATACCGGTGCCGTTGCCGGCGGCGTCGAGCACGCTGAGGCAAACAGCAGTAGTGTGAGGAGGCTGGCGAAACGCATCCTGTGGGCTTTCACTCCGTGATGCAGAAGGGTAGCACCGGCAGCGGGGGACTCAGTCGTATACTTGTCGCAACAACAATAATGAAGGAGCTTGCTCCCATGGCGAAAGTCCCTCTGTTTCCCACCCAGATCGTCGGCAGCTGGACCAAGCCGAAGTGGCTCGCCAATCACGAGATGTTTTTCGCGCCGGAGAACACCTGGTGGCGGGTGCCGGAGGAGCAGCGGCCCGAGGCGCTGGATGACGCGACGCTTCTCGCGATCTACGACCAGGAGCGGGCGGGCCTTACCTACGTGACGGACGGGGAGCAGCGGCGCCAGACCTTCAGCGGCTACTTCAATGTGCTCGGTGGCATCGACAACGTCCATCGGGCTGAATACACCGTGACGATGGGCGACATCGGCACTGCCCTGAAGATGAAGAGCAAGCCCCAGCTGGGCGTCGCGACGGACCAGCCGTCGACGGACAAGATCCCTGCCGCCGCGATGTTCAAAGCGACCGTTCCCCAGGTCACCGGGCCCGTGACGTGGCCGGGCCCGATTCTCGGCCGAGACCTGGAATTCCTGAAGAGGAACACTTCGCAGCTGACCAAAATGACCATCATCGGCCCCTGCTCGCTGTCCCTGCGCCTGGCCGATGCCCACTACGGCTCCCAGGCGAAAATGGCTTTTGGGATCGCCGACGCACTGAACGCGGAGCTGCGCTACCTGCAGGATGCCGGCGTGGACATGCTGCAGATCGACGAGCCGGAGGCGCACTTTCGCTACAGCCAGTGCAAGGACTACGCCGTCGAGGCGATCAACCGCACGATTCGCGGCATCACCGTGCCGACGGCGGTGCACGTCTGCTACGGCTATTCGAAGAACATTGCCACCAAGCAGGTCAACCCCATCTACGAGAAGTCGCTGGAACTGCTGGCGGCCAGCGATATCGATGAGATCAGCCTCGAGTACGAGCAGCCGGGCCACACGCCGGAGCTGCTGACTCACATCGGCAAAAAAGCAGTGATTCTCGGCCTGCTCAATCTCGACACCGAGGCGCCCGTGGAGGCCGTGGACCACATCGTGCAGCGCACCCGGGCCGCCATGGAGGTGGTGCCCGCCGAGCGTCTGCGCCTCGCGTCGGACTGCGGCATGTGGTTCCTGCCCCGGGAGCGGGCGCTGGGGAAAATCCGGGCGCTGGAGCAGGCGGCCCGCGTGCTGCGGGGATAGCAGCGTGCGGATCGACATCATTCTCGAAGCAGGCCTGCCAGCCACCCGCGTGGCTGCGCTGGCCGTGCAGGCCGAGCGCTATGGCATCCAGACCCTCTGGGTGTCCAGCTTTCCCTCCCGCCGTGACCCGGTGCCGGCGCTCACGCTGGCCAGCCAGGCCACCAGCCGCATCCGGCTGGGCACGCTGCCGCTCAGCCCCTACGAGGTTCACCCGCTGCGCATTGCCGACGGGTTGCTGACCTTGAACGAGCTGTCGGCGGGCCGCTCGTCCGTCCTCATCGGTGGGCTGGGGCACTCCGTCAGCCGCGTGACCGGACTGCAACCGACCCGGCGGGTGACGGCGGTCCGGGATTGCGTCCGGATACTGAAGGGCCTGAACCCCGAGGCGATGCTGGATTTTAAGGGCGACCTCTACAGCCTCATGAACTACCGGGCAGAGTGGGCCACCCAGCCTCCGCCCCGTATCTATGTGGGTGCCACGTTCGAGAAGATGGTGCGCATGGCCGGCGGCGTCGCGGACGGCATGATGATGTCCGACGCGCCGCTGGGCCGCTTGCCGGACATACAGCGCTGGCTGGCTGCGGGCCTGGCGGCTGCCGGTCGGGAGCGTGGCGATTTCCGCGTGAACAACTTCATGGCCTGGCACGTGAAGACAGACAAGGCCAAAGCGGAGGCGGAAGCCCGCCAGGAGCTCGTGTGGCGCGGTTTTCTGCTGCCCTGGTTCACCGAGACTTTCCTGGAGGCCAAGACCGCCGCGCTGGTGGCCGAGCGCAAGCCCGCCTTCCTGCAGGCGTTCCTGACCAAGTCAGCAGTGATCGAGGGCGTGCCTGAGGCCGTCGTGGACCAGCTCGTGGAGCACCTCACGCTCACCGGCGATGCGTCGGACATCGAGCGCATCGCCCGGCAGCTCCACACGCTGGAGCAAGCTGGACTGGACGAGGTGGCGCTGCGGCTGCACGCGGACCCCGAGGAGGGGCTGCGGATGATCGGCGAGCACCTCATGCCGGCGTTGGGCGTTCGCCCGTAGGCGCTCCTACGCGGCCGGTATCGCCCCGAAGCGCCCCTGCTGATAGTCCGCAAAGGCCTGGCGGATCTCGTCCTGCGTGTTCATGACGAAGGGTCCATAGCCCGCAATCGGTTCGTTCAGCGGCTCACCCGTCAGGAGCAGGCACTTGGCTTCGACAGCCTCTGCTGCCACGGTGATCCCGCCGCCGGTCGTCCCGAAGACCACATAGTGGGATGCGGGCACATCGTCGGTATTGTTCACGCGTACCGCATTGCTCAGCACCACCAGTACTGCGTTGTGGCCTTCCGGCACCTCGAGCGCAGTGGTCCGGCCGGGCCGCAGCCGCAGATCCCAGACATTCATCGGCGTAAAGGTCTGCGCCGGACCGGCGCGGCCGGCGTAGCTGCCGGCAATCACCCGCAGGTCACCGCCGCCGTCCGGCAGCGCCACCACCGGGATGTCCCGCTCCAGAACGGTCTGATAACGGGGCGCCGACAGCTTGTCCCGGGCCGGCAGATTCACCCACAGCTGGGCCATTTCCATCAGCCCACCCTCGGCCGTGAACTGGCGTGAATGGAACTCCTCGTGGACCAGACCGCCGGCCGCCGTCATCCACTGCACGTCACCGGGACCGATGCGCCCGCCGCCGCCGGACGAGTCCCGGTGCTCGAGTTCACCGGCATAGACGATGGTCACCGTCTCGAAACCCCGGTGCGGGTGGACGCCCACCCCGCGCGGCTGTGCGGCCGGTTCGAAGCGCCGGGGCTCGGCGTGGTCCAGCAGGAGGAAGGGGCTGAGCTGCTGGCCAAAGTTGTCATAACTGAACACGGTCTTCACGGGGAAGCCGTCGCCCACCCAGTGAAAGGGTCCGGGGCTGTGGATACCGAGGATAGGGCGCATGGGGGCCTTTCAGTGGGCTTCAGGCGGCT
This sequence comes from Gammaproteobacteria bacterium, assembly GCA_031409515.1. GTDB lineage: Bacteria > Pseudomonadota > Gammaproteobacteria > Steroidobacterales > SHZI01. The sequence goes on from JANNXJ010000037.1 coordinate 65,659, forward strand.
GAACCATCAAAGGATATTGGGGCGTGGACGGCGAAACGCAACCGCGGTTGCCCCGGGCCTATACTGGAATCGGAGGGCCAAATGTCCGAGCACAGTGCCACCGGTTCCTGCCTCAGCGGCGCCCGTCTGTGCCTGTCGCTCAGCCTCGGTCTTCTCCTGCTGGCGGGCTGCGCCACCCAGCCGTCCGCTCCCCACTCCCCCATCACGCCCGCCATGCTCATCGAGGGTCGACCCCTCACGGTTGGCCTGGAGCCGGCACCGCTTCCGGACACGGATATTCTCGGGCTCGATCCCGCCATGGGGCAGTTCATCGCAGAGTTGGGGCCACTACAAGGCACGAGCCACCAGCGGTTGCGAGAGCTGCTGCGGGCCCTGCTGCAGGACCAGGGCTTCGTCATCGAGTACAGCGAGCGGACCTACACCGCCGCCGAGACCTTCCACTTGCGCCGGGCCAACTGCCTGGCTTTCACGAACCTGTTCGTGGCCCTGGCCCGGGAGGTGGGTCTGACCGTGCAGTTCCAGGAGGTGGATGTGCCACCGGACTGGTCCGCAACGGGCAGCCTTCTGATCCAGAACCGGCACATCAACACCCGCGTGGAGATCGAGGGCCGCGGTGAGCAGGTGGTGGATTTCAACATGGCGGACTTCCGGGCGGCCTACCCGCGGCGCGTCATCAGCGAAGAGCGCGCCAAGGCCCACTACTACAGCAACGTTGGTGTCGAGCAGATGCGTGCAGGGGAGCCTGTGCTGGCGCTGCTGAATTTCAGAAAGGCCATCGGGGCAGAACCGGGCTTTACTCCGGCCTGGATCAACCTCGGTGCTCTCTATCAGCAGAAGGGTCATGGTGCCTGGGCGGAGGCCGCCTGGGGTCACGCGCTGGACCTGGACCCGGAGGAGCTGGTGGCTCTCAGCAATCTCGAGCGACTGTACCGGGCCGACGGCGAGGTGGCCGTCGCCGACGCACTCCTCGGCCGCCTGGAGCGCTACCGGCAACAGAATCCCTACTATCGGTTCCAGCTGGCGGAAGCTGCGTTTGCAGCGGGTAATTATCCGGACGCCATCGGGCACCTGCGCTTCGCCATCAGCCGCAAGCAGAACGAGGACCGCTTCTACGCGCTGCTGGGGCTGGCCTATCTCCGGCGCGGCGACACCACCTCAGCGCACCGCTGGCTGGCCCGGGCGGAAGCGGTGGCTGGCGATGAGACGCTGAAGGACCGGTACCACAGCAAACTGGAGTTGCTGCGCCAGGTTCAGGACGGCGCGTCTCCGGCGGGCACCTGAGCCACCAGGGGAGAACCGTCGCCGCCTCGACAGGGCGTGAACAGATCCAGGGCAGGTTCCCGGACCACCGTGGTCACATCCAGCAGGCCCAGGACGGAATGAAACAGGTGGTCGTGGGCCACGTCGCCTTTGACTCCCTGCTGAAGGCAGTCACGGTTGAGGCCCGCCGATTTTTCCAGCCCCGCGGATAACCAGACCACCATCGGGACTTCCCTCTGCACGGCCGGGGCAATCCGGTAGGGCAGCCCGTGCAGGTAGAAGCCGGATTCGCCGAGGGATTCACCGTGGTCGGACACGTAGATCAGCCCCGCGTCCCGGCCGGACTGAGCCTCGAGATAGCGGATGAGGCTGGCGAGGACGTGGTCCGTGTAGAGGATCGCGTTGTCGTAGGCATTGACGATCTCGTCCTGGGTACAGTCGCTCAGTTCCAGGCTCTCGCAGGTGGGCACGAACTTCCTGAACCCGGGCGGATAGCGCCGGGAGTAGGCGGGACCGTGATTGCCGAGCATGTGCAGAACCACCACCAGATCGCCGGTGCTGTTCTTCACGGCGGCCTCGAGCCGGGGCAGCAGGATGCCGTCCAGGCAGCGCTCCCCATCACAGAAGGCCGGGTCCGCGTCGCCGGGAATCCGCTCCTGTTGAAGACCGGCGCACACACCCTTGCAGCCCGACTGGTTGTCGATCCACAGCACCTCAACCCCCACCCGGTTCAGAACGTGGAGCAGGGACTCCTCACTGCGGATCCGCTTCTCGTTGTAGTCCCGCCGACCAACGGGCGCAAACATGCAGGGCAGGGACACTTCCGTACTGGTGCCGCAGGCCTGGACACGGGGATACACCAGCAGATCCAGTTGGGCGAGTTCCGGCGTGGTCTGCCGCCCGTAGCCGCTCAGGCCAAAGTTGGCCGAGCGCGCCGTTTCGCCAATGGCCAGCACCAGCAGGGTTGGTTTGTGGCCCGTGCTTGTCCGGTGCAGCCGGTGGGCATCCAGGGCGATCGGCCGGGCGGCACCGGTTGGCGCGGCCATGGCATCCCGGGAGATCCTGAACAGCGCGGAGAGGTAGTTAGTGGGCGTCACCAGGTCCCGGGCTTCCCGATGATTGCGCAGCAGGGACGCCGCATCCTTGTACTGGACGAAGAGGGCAAGGCCGGCTACCAGCAACGCGGCTGCCACTCCACCGGAGCGGATCAGGATCGACTTGCCCAGCGGACGGCTCTGGACCCGCGTCCACAGCAGCAGGCCGATGGGTACGGCTGCGTAGAGGAACAGTTGTGGAATCAGATGTGCGGTCAGGAGTTCTCCCGCCTCGGCGGGATCGGTCCGGAGGATGTTCCGCAGCATCTCCGGGTTGAGAAAGACCGTGTACCGGTCCATGTAGAAACTGGCGAGGGCGGTGCATACAAACAGCAGTGCCAGCACCGGCTTGACGGTGCGCCGGGTCAGGAGGAGGGCCAGGCCGGCGAACTGCACGCAGACGACCACCAGGAACAGTCCGGCAAACAGAGCCAGCTTGCGGCGGTCGGTGAGGTCCGCGCTGCCGAACAGCAGCTGCCACAGCGCGCCGTTATAGGCGGCCGCGAAGGCGAGGGAGGCGAGCAGGATCAGTGCCTCGACGCTGAGCGTCGGGCGCCACCGGGGGACGACCGCTTTTCCTGAAGCCATTGCCGCTTGGACGGTGCCGCACCGGGAAATCAATCGGACCCGGGGGCCGCCCTCGTCAGAAGGTCCAGAGAACCCCGATGTTCGGCACGAATCGTGGCCAGTACTCGAAGCTCTGTTGGAGTCTGGCCGAGCCGTTCCCGGTATCCACCACCTTGTACTCGACACAGCAGGGATTCTTCATCCCCAGGGAATTGGTCAGCTCGACGAAGGCCAGGAGCCGGCTGTCCCCCAGCTCGAAGGTGTAGGCCGCCCGCAGGTCCAGGGAGCGGAACGGGTCGAAGCGCGCCGAATTCTGCTCACCAATGAGAACCTCAGTGCTGGAGCCCGGCGCGAGGCGGACCGGCGTGGTGGGCCAGCCGGTGTGCCAGGTGCCTGCGAGGGACAGCTCCCAGGGCCCCTGGGTCCAGCTGACGCCGCCATTCAGGGTGTTCCGCTGGTCCCAGCTGCGGGGAATGACGTTACTGTCGACCGTTTCTTCGGCCCGGGAGAGGGCGTAGCTGAACCACCAGCCCCAGGGCAGCGCTGAACGGTCCTGCAGCAGGAACTCCAGGCCCTGGATATTGCCCGACGAGGCTGCGATCTCCACCCGGTCGTATTCCAGCTCCGGCAGCAGCACGAGGGGCTCGAAGAGGTTCTCGAAGCGGGGCCGCAGCTGGTCGTAGTCCTTGTAGTAGGCCTCTAGCCGGGCCGACAGGCCGCCGCTGAACGCGTGCGCCAGGCTCAGGATGAAGTGATCCGACCGCTTCGCCGGGAAGAACGTGTCGATGCCGTCTTCCACCTGCAGTTCATCGATGCCCTGGGCCTGGAAGAAGCGGCCCCAGCTGGCCCGCACCTGGGTCTGGGCCGACACGTCGTAGAGCAGGTTCACCCGGGGACTCAGCTGCGTGGCCCCATCAGCCTGGTCGTAGGTCTGATGGTCCCAGCGCAGGCCAACCTCGCCCGTGAGACTTTCCGTAACCCGCCAGCGGGCCGCCACGAAGGCCCCCGTCCCGGCGCCGTCGGGCTGGACCTGCTCGTTCCGCAGGGTGCTGGTTGCGGGGCTGTCCGGGAACGGGAAGCCTGCGCTGGTCTGGAAGGCGCTCTGGTAATCGTAGCGCGCCGTCCGCCACGCTGCGTCCACGCCCGCCCGCCAGCGCAGGTTGTCATCCCCCTGTTCAAGCTCCAGTTTCAGGAGTGTGCTGTTGGAGTCCCGCCGGTCGTTCAGCGTCCCCACCTGCTGGTCCGGCTCAAGAATGTTGCCCTGCCGATGATTGTCGGAATGGATCCAGCCGAGCAGGGCGCGGCCGGCCAGCTTCTCAGACCAGCGGTGATCCACCGTCGCCCAGAGATAGCTGCTGCGGTTGGTGGAGGTGGCAACGGATTCTTCGCTGGAGTCGTTGAGCTCCAGCCGGTCCTGGGCAAGCAGGGCGTGGGCCGCCACCGTTGTGCTGTCGCTGAGGTCGTACTCGGTCTTGAGGAAGGTGTCGAAGTACTTGGGTTCCCCCAGATTGCTCTCGGCCACGTTAATGACCTGGGCCAGATTGCTCCGCCGGGCCGCCACCAGCCACCGGCCCCGGTCCTCGGCAAAGGTCGCGCCCGCCAGCGCATTCAGATGGAACAAAGACAGCCCCAGTGCGTAGCTGCCGTCTGCCGCCGGATCCACCGACCGGGCGTCCACCACGGCGCCCATGCGGCCGCCGTAGTCCACCGGAAAGCCGCCGCTGTAGACGTCCAGCCCGCCCACGATTTCCATATCCAGAAAACTGACGGGATTGAAAAAGCCCCGCAGGTGAAAGGGGTCCTGCAGGGGCATGCCGTCCAGCAGGATCTGCGTCTCGTTCTCTTCGCCGCCCCGGATGTTCGGCAGGCCCGACAGCCCGTTGCTGGCCGCGCCGGGCAGCCGGTGCACGGCCCGCAGGGGCTCGTCCGCGAGGACCGGCTGGCTGCGGAGTTCCTGCTGGGTCAGCAGCGTGCTCGCGGCAAGCCCGTCACTGGCCAGCTGGTACTGGCTCGCCGTCACGATGACTTCCTCCAGGGCCGTGGGTCGCCGCCGGTCGGAAGCCCGGTCGCGATCCGCCGCCAGGGCCGGCGTGCCGGACGGCACGCTGACGATCGCCCAGGTCTGGGCGCCCATGCTCCGGGTGGTCAGTCCCTGGGGTGCGAGGATCTCATTGAGGAGGGGGATGCCGCCGCTCGCGCTGGGCTCTTTGAGGACCTTCAGGTCGGGCGGTACGAGGCTGTCGTTGTAGACCAGGATGAGCCCGGTGGCCTGCAGCTCTTCGAGCACCGCGCGGACGGGACGCCCCGCGTACGTCGCGGCGCTGGCCGTGGTGGCCAGGCCCATGGCGAGGCCCAGGGCCAGGATGAACAGCAGTGCGGGGCGCATCAAGCGCGAACGATAGCAGCACTCGCAGGAGAGAGACCGTGGCGGCCAACCTGGGCCGCCACGGTCGCAGTGACGCGGCGTTCCCCCAGGGGGGTGTGGGACTACCGCGTAGTTGCCTGGCGCAGAGCCGGCTGGATCGTGAGCCGGCCGTTGTCATCCGCGTAAGACAGGTTCGTCGTGGCCATCACCGCGGCCAGGGCGGCGTCGGGGGACAGGCCCGCGACCGAGCCCCGGAGAATGATTTCTTCCGCAGCAACTTTGACCTGGGGCGAGGCAAAGATCAGCTCCCGACCCGTTTCCCGGCAGACCCAGGCCAGGAATTCCGTGAGGCGCCGGTCTTCGATGGCATAGGGCGGGGTGACGTCGGCGATCCAGTTCCAGCGGGGATCCTGCCGGTCGACGGTGCGCCGGGTCAGGGCTCCGGTGTTTGTGATCGAGACTTGCTCGCCCGCCTGGGCCACAGCGGGGGTCCCCCCGCGGGCCTCGCCCGTCACTGCCACCTGGCCTTCCCGGACGCTGACCTGCATCTCGCCCGGCAGCACCCGCACTTCGTACTGGGTGCCCAGGTGCCGGGTGCTCCCAAAGGCGGAATCAATTTGCAGGCGTGATCCGGCCTCTGCCCCCTCACCGGAGTCCAGGCCCGAGTCCAGGTACACCGCACCGCGCTCCACCACGACCCGGTCGATGCCTGCCAGGGCAATCCGGGTGTCGGTGTCGAGCCGCAGGGTGACGCCCTTCGCCAGAGTCAGCGCCGCTTTGCCCTGGGGTCCGGTGACGAGCTGCTGACCCACCCGCAGGGACTGGCCCTCAGTGACGGGCTGCCAGCCGGCACCGAGGCCGGATTCCACGGCCCCGCTGAGTCGCGTGAGGGTCGCCATGACCGGTGCCGGGGCGGGAGGGCCGGACTGCAGGACACCGAGTGCGACGGCGGCCACCGCCAGGCTGGCTGCCAGGGCCAGGCCGGGGCGCTGCCAACGCCGGGTCGCGGCCTTCGGTACCGGGGCCACGGCCGCACGCCATTCTGCCGCTACGGCCTGCCGGACCCGTTCGCGCACTTCCGGCGCCGGTTCGGCCTCGGGGGCCATCTCCCGGAGGAGACCCTGGAGAGACTCTTCTTCGCCGGGGCGGAGTTCCTGCTGATTCGTGGTCATATTCTCTTCCCCTGGTTTGCCGGGTTAACCCAGGCTGGCCAGCACCTCCGGTGAAGCAGCCCCGAAGACGGCTTCTACCGCATCCCGAAAGGCGACCCGCGCCCGGGCCAGCAGGGACTGGGCGGCGGTGGTGCCGATCCCCAGTTCCACGCCGATCTCGTCCACGGAGAGCCCTTCCACGTATTTCATTTCCAGCGCGTCGCCGTAGCGGGGCGGCAGCCGGTCGAGAATGGTCCGGACCAGTTGCCGCACCTCCGCCTGGCTGTACCGGTGCGCGGGCTCCTCGGCTGCCGGTCCGGCAATGGCCTCAACGGCGGCGCGCACGTCGGCGCTGTCGTCGATCCGCACCACGTTGCTGGTGTGCCGGCCTTCCCGCCGCAGGTAGTCCACCACTTCGTGGCGGCAGATCTGGCAGACCCAGGTGAACAGGGACGCCTCACCGCGAAAGTCCTTCAGCTTGCGCATGGCCTTGGTGAGCGCCGCCTGCACAACCTCGGCGGCCGCGTCGGCGTCACTATTCAGCCGGGGCAGGGCAAAGCGATAGACCCGGGGGAAATAGTCGTCAAAGAAGGCGGTGAAGGCCCTCTCGTCCCCCGCGAGCATTCTTTGCACCAGCTCTGTCGATTCGCTCACTTGTCGTTCCAGGGCGATTTATGGCGGTTGGACGGGGTGCGGGTCGGAATTCAATCGGTGTCGCGGGACCAGCTTAGCCGGGTTTGGGGCGATTGATCGGGTGCCGTCTCGCCGTCCCACGGTGCCTATGCCCCCGCACAACCCCCTGGCTACCGGGACCTTCTGGGTCCGGCATGCCGTCTGGCCTGGCCTGCTGTTCGGGCTGTTCGCCGCGGTCACTGCGACGACGGGATTCGACGAGAGCCTGGCCCGGGCCTGGGCCTTCGACCCGGCCACGAGCCACTTCATCGGCTCTGGCCCAGGGCAGTGGTGGGCGAAAGACCTGATCCACGGTGCTGGTGGGCGCCTGATCCGGATTCTCGGCGGGGCGGTGCTCCTGCTCTGGTGCCTGAGTTTCTGGTTCGAGGCCCTGCGGCGCTGGCGCCGACCCGCGGGCTTCGTCGTGCTGTGTGCCGTTCTCGGGGCGGGCGCAGTTGGCTTGCTCAAGGAGACCACCAACGTGGATTGCCCCTGGGCACTGGCCGATTTCGGCGGCCAGCAACCCTATGTGCGCCTGTTCGCCGACCGGCCTGACAACCTGCCCCGGGCCCAGTGTTTTCCCGGCGGTCATTCGTCCTCGGGGTTCGCGCTATTCCCGCTCTACTTTCTTTACCTTGGGCGGAACCGGCGGCGGGCCGGCTGGGGGCTGGCTGCCGCGCTGCTGGTCGGCGGCGTTTTCGCTTTCGGCCAGGAGGCCAGAGGCGCGCACTTCCTCTCCCACGATGTGTGGAGTGCGGCCCTCGTGTGGTTCGTGTGCCTGGCCGTCTACACCCTGGGATACGGCGGCGCAGTCTGGAATCCGCGGGAGGACCCAACGGCCAGGGTTTAGGATTGGGGCCCATGAGCCGCCTCGTCATCGCCTGCCTCGCCGCCACCTGGGTCATCTGGGGCTCCACCTACCTGGCCATCCGCTTTGCCCTCGTGAGCTTTCCGCCCTACCTGCAGATGGGCAGTCGCTTCCTGGTTGCGGGCCTTGGCCTGGCCCTCTGGATGCGCTTCCTGCGGGCCGCACCCTGGCCTGACCGGCGTCAGTGGCGCAATGCGCTTCTGGTGGGTGCGCTGATGCTGGCCGGCGGGATGGGCAGCGTGGCGGTGGCGGAACAGACGGTGGGCTCGGGCATCGTGGTGGTGTTCATTGCGGTGGTGCCACTACTGATCGTGGCGCTGAACCTGTTCTGGCGGGTAGTTCCAGGGCGCCTGGAGCTGGCGGGTATCGGCGTCGGCCTGGCCGGGGTGCTGCTGCTGACCCGGGGCGCCGCCTTCCAGGCCTCACCCGCCGGGCTGCTGGCCATGGCCACCGCCTGTTCGTGCTGGTCTCTCGGCAGTGTGCTCAGTCAGCGGTCACGGCCCCTGGCCCCCGGGGCCATGGGTTTCGCGAGTGAGATGCTGTGCGGGGGAGTGGTGCTGATGCTGCTGGCGGTGGCCACGGGCGAAACCTTCAGCTGGCCGCCCCAGCCCCTGGCGGCCTGGGCCTGGGCGTATCTGGTGGTCTTCGGTTCGCTGCTGGCCTTCAATGCCTACATGGTGTTGCTCGCCGAGGCTTCTGCCGGACTCGCGGCCAGCTACACCTTTGTGAACCCCGTGATTGCCATGTTGCTCGGCGTGACGTTCGGCGGTGAGACGATTACAACCTACGAATGGGCTGCGGCCGGGGTGGTTCTGGCCGGCGTGCTGCTGCTGCTCGCCGGGCCCAAAAACGCCCGGCGCTAGGGCGCTTTCGCCGGGCGGTAGGTGCCGTCGAAGAGCATCTTCCAGGACTTGCCGTTGTCCATGGAGAGCTCCCACAACTGGCGCACGGTACCTGCCTTGGCCGTCCACGTAATCCGGTTCCGGGCGGGCTTGCCATCGTCGAGAGAGTCGCCTTCCAGCACCATGGCCCCATCGACCAGGCCGCCCTCCAGTTCCAGGGTTGTGCCTTCGCGCCACACCCAGAACTGCCGCCACTTGCCCCGGTTCGTGTCGAAGAAGTTCAGGCTGGTGCCGGCACTCGCCGAGACGCCGGCCCAGGTTTCCTGCAGCACGCAGCCGTCCAGGATGGGCTCGATCCGGTTGCGGCCGGCGACGGAGCCATCCACGTTGGTCACGTCCCAGGTGCCGATCCAGAAGTCGAACTGGTGGGCCCGGGTGTCGGTGCAATCTTTGCTGGCTGCCTGAACGCTGGTCACTGCACATAGAAGAGTGGCCAGGACCAGCAGGCGACTGAAGTGGCGCATTGGGGATGCTCCTGCGGAAGATGGCAGCCACTCTAGCGCGAAGTACCCGTCGACGGCTGCCGGCTGGTCGTACAGACTTAAGGCTATGGCAGTCCGCGACATTCTGAAGATGGGAGACCTTAGGCTGCTGCAGGTGGCCCAGCCCGTGGAGCAGTTCGACACGCCCGAGCTCCACAGCCTGGTCACCGACCTGCAGGACACCATGCTCGCGGCCGACGGCGCCGGCCTGGCCGCACCGCAGATCGGTGTGGATCTCGCCGTCGTGATTTTTGGCTTTGATAGCAACGAGCGCTACCCGGACGCACCGCCGGTGCCCCGCACGGTGCTCGTCAATCCGCACATCGAGGCGCTGGGGCCGGAGATCGAGGAAGACTGGGAGGGCTGCCTGTCGGTGCCCGGTCTCCGCGGCGTCGTGCCGCGCTGGACGCGCATCCGCTACCGGGGCTTCGATCAGTTCGGTGGACCCATCGACCGGGTGGCCGAGGGCTTTCACGCCCGGGTGGTGCAGCACGAGTGCGATCACCTGATCGGCACGCTGTACCCGATGCGGGTGCGGGATTTCACGCGGTTTGGCTACACCGAGGTGCTGTTTCCCGAGCGCGGGGATGGCGAGGATGACTAGTGGTCGGGAAACTCGCGGCGGGCTCAACCGTTCGACGCAACACTCGCGCGTAGTCTATCAGCCGGAGTTTCGAAGCCGAGTGTTTCTCTTGGTCGCTGATTGAGTCGCAGAGCGACACTGTCGAGCTGCGTCTGCGTATGCGTCGACAGGTCAGTCC
>JANNXJ010000038.1:0-20800 GCA_031409515.1 Gammaproteobacteria bacterium
ACCCGGCGGAGACAGCGCTAGTGCATTACTACGCCAACGCCATCGCCCATCTCTAAAAAGGTACCGGACCTTAGTTTTGTTAGTTGTTTAGTTGTTGCAAATGCAACAACTAAACAACTAACAAAACTAAGGTCCGGTACCTTTTAGGTGGGCGATGGCGTTGGCGTAGTACTGGACCAGCGCTGTTTCCGCCGGATTGATGCGGTATTGCCCCTGGGTTTCGATCACGAGATTGCGCAGGGTCAGCATGCGCAGTCCGACGAGGACGGAGTAGTCGGCATCGCTCCGCGGTACGTACACATGGGCGCCGAGCGCCTCATAGCGGTGCTGCAGGTCCTGGGACAGCGCCCGGATCTCCTCTTCCGTGAAGCTCTGGTCCGGGGCATCCAGGAAGACCCGCGCGACCAGCGACACCGGCAGCACGGGGACCACCCGCCCCACAGCAGTCATCAGGTCGACCGCCAGCTCGGTGACGCGTCTGCCGCGCTCGTCCCGGTCGAGGCTGGCGGGATTCCAGCCTGCCCTGGCCAGATAGGCCTTGAGCGAGATCGGTGCGCCAAAGTTCGCGCAGGCGTAGCCGAACCGGTACCACCGGCCCCGCAGCCGCAAGCCGAACTGGGAGCCGATGAAGCGCAGGGCACCGCCCACGGCCGTGGCCCCGGAGCGACGCTCGGCCCGGGCAAAATTCTCCGCGAGGAGCGTCCGGTCTTCCAGCACCCGGTCGTAGTTCAGCCCCACCGGGACGAACACGATGTCCCGGTCGCCGGCCGGGTCAAAGGCCCGCAGCATGTAGTCCAGGAGGCCGATCTTCGGTGCCCGGAGTAACCCGTCCCGGCTGAGGCCACCCTCCGGGAAGATGGCCTGCACCGCGCCACCGTTGATCGCCATCTGCACGTAGCACTCCAGCACGCGGCGGTAGAGCTCATTCCCGGAACCGCGCCGCACGAAGTAGGCGCCCAGCGACCGGACGATCTGCTGGATCGGCCAGACCCGCGCCCATTCACCCACTGCGTAACTGAGGGCCACCCGCTTGCTCGCGAGATAGGCCACCAGGATGTAGTCCATGTTACTCCGATGATTCATCACGAACACGACGCTCGCCGTCGGCGGCACCTGGCGCAGGGCGCGACTCTCTGCATGCCCGAGCCGCACCCGGTAGAGCAGGTTGACGATGGCGCGCCCGATCCGGTTGCCAAAGCGGAAGTAGAGGTAGGCGTTGAAGGCCGGCACGATCTCCCGGGCATAGCCCTCGACCTCCCGCAGAGCAACTTCCGGCGGGATGCCGGTGGTCGCCGAGTAGTGGGCCAGTTCCCGCAGTACCTTGGGGTCATACACGAGGCGGTCGATCAGCACCTCCCGCTTCGTCAGCGCGATCGCCGGGATCTTGAGCTGCAGCCGCCGGTTGAGGGTCTTCGTCAGGGTGTTGATGCGCCGGCGGAAGAACCAGCGCACGCCGGGCAACAGCAAACGGGAACCGAGAAACCACAGGCTCAGGAAGCCCCCGGCCAGGGCCAGCCACAGCGGCAGTTCGATGCTCGAGCTCATGCCAGGTCAGTTCAGGGTGGTGAAATTCGCGCTCACTCCCCAGACCAGCAGTGACCACATCGCCAGCAAGACTAGCCAGCCGGCAAAATAGGCACGGATGCGCAGCCGTATCCGGTTGCCCCCCAGGTGCACCCACGCGTGCATCACCCGCGCGGCGACGTAGGCCCAGGCCAGTACCACCATGGTGATCCCGGTCTGGCCCGTGACCATCGCTGCGAGACAGGCAACGTAGAAGAGAGTCGGAGCCTCGAACAGGTTGGTGAAGTGGCGGGCCGGCTTGGCCGTGGACTCGGGCTCGGTTTCGCCCTGGTAGACGCGGAAGAACTGGGCTGAGATCCGGTTGTCCCGCACCGCCTGGACGCGGCTCCGGAAGAGCAGGACAAGGACAGTGGCGGTCAGCAGCACCATCGCGAACATCGGGTAGATCAGGCTGGTGAGCAGCATGGGCTCAGCTCCTTGTCAGGGTGGCGGGAGGCTCCCGGACCGGGAGGGGAAATCCTGCATTGCCAGGGCCACGGCCCGCGCCACCGTCGCCTCATCGAGCTTCGTGGTGTCGACCCGACCGGTGAGAGTGCCCAGCCAGACTTCCCGGTTGGCCGCCGCATCCACAGCGTGGATCACCAGCTGCCCCTCCTGGTAACTCTGGACGCTGGGGCTGCCGACGTTCACGGACCCGCCCACGTTGCCGCCAAAGCTGCCAAGGCCAATGCCCACCCGGAACGGACTGGACTTGAGCTTGTCCCTGGCTTCCGTGTCGTAAGCGATCAGCAGCTCGGGATCGCTCGCCACTTCGGTGTACCCGCGCCGGGTGAGCTCCGCGTGGATAGCTTTCCGGATGTTCACGTCCAGCAGGCGCAGCGGCGCGTTGCTGCCGTCGATACCCGGGACGGACTGCCACCCGAAGGTGCTGTAGGCCGCCAGGTCGATATCCGGGTCGCTCTGGGACTGGGCCTTGGGCGGCGTCTGGCTGGCGCAGCCGGCCAGGTTGGCGAACAGGACAGCGGCTGCAAGCAGGGGGTAGAGGGTGCGCATGACGGCCTTCTCCGCTGGAACACAGGCACTGGTCGGGTAGACTAGATTCTGCCCATTCTGCACCCCGAGGACGCTGAGATGTCGAAAGAAAGACCGACAATCGGGACGGACGGACTGCTCCTGCTGGAGCTCCCGCCGGGCTGGGACGCCCACTGTCCGCCGAAGCCGCCGAAGTAGCGTTCCTTAAGGCGCAGGCTCCCGCCCATGATTACCCTGCGCTCGCTGGCGGCCGCCCTGTCGGCGCTGTTCCTGCTGGTCATCACCCTGCTGGCGGGCCTGCTCAACCTGAATCCGGCGGCGCTCAAGGGCCAGTTCGAGACCTGGGCGAGCGATCAACTGGGCCGCCAGCTTGCCGTCGACGGGGATTTCCAGCTCAGGCTCGGTCCGGTGACCCAGCTGTCCGCCAGTGGCGTGCGCCTGGCCAACGCTGACTGGGGGAGTCAGCCGGAGATGCTCGTGGCGGAGAGGGTCCTCCTGGAACTCGATGTCTGGTCGCTCCTCCAGGACACCACGCTCATCCCCCGGATCGAGGTTGACGGCCTCGACGTGCTGCTGGAGACCAGTGCTGACGGCCTCGAGAACTGGGACCTGGACCTGAAGCAGGACGAGGAGAGTGTCTGGCCCGAGACTCCCTCCCTGGTGGTGGAACTGGTGAGCCTGCCCGGCGCCCGCCTGCGCTACGTCAGCCCACGGCTGACGCGCCCGCTTGAAGTGCAGTTCGACACGCTGGAGCAGACCCGGGCCCCCGACGAGATGCTGGTCCTCCGCGGCGATGGCCAGGCTAACGAGGTGGCCCTGCGCCTCGGCGCAAGCATTGGCCCGCTGCCGAATCTCCTCAAGGGCGAGAACATCAGCGCCGCGGTGGAGGGCGAGGTCGGCGAGCTCACGCTGGATGGCCGGGCGCAGATTGACGATCTGGGGACGCCGGCTGACACCCGGCTGGACTTCAAGGTGAGCGGCCCCGACGCGGAGTACGTGACGCGTACCCTGGGGGTCCGCAATCTGGGCACCGGACCGGTCAGTCTCGATGTGAACATTGCCCCGGCCGCCGACCGGCGCGGCATCAGCGGCACGGTGGCGGGGGTCTTCGGTGCGCTGACCCTCGCTGGCAGTGGCGAGCTCGTTGATCCCGCTGACCTGAAAAAGCTCGGCCTGCAGCTCAAGCTGGCCGGGCCCGACCTGAGCCTCCTTGGTGGTCTGCTGGACGTCAACCAGCTGCCCGCGGAAGCCTTCACCCTGGAGGCCCGCCTGGAACGGAACGACGACGCGCTTAAGGTCGATACCGTCTCCCTGGGCCTGAAAGATGCGCAGCTGCAATTCCAGGGCTCGGTCAGCGACGTGGAGCAGCTGACCGGTAATGACATCAGCTTCACCATCAAGGGCTCCGACCTGGCGCGTTTTCGCCAGCTGCTCCGCATACCCGGCCTGGCCACCGGCCCCTTCGAGCTAGCCGGGCGGGTGCAGCAGTCAGCCCAGGGCCGGGAGCTGCTGGATTTCACGGCGACGACCCGGCTCGGCAAGTTCACCGCCACCGGCCCGCTGGGCGCATACCCGGGCTTCTACGGCAGCCAGCTGCAGTTCACGGCCGCCGGCACAGATTTCACCCGCATCGGCACGGCACTGAAAATTGCCGGGTTCCCGGCCGGACCCTTCGACGCGCGGGGCCAGCTCGAGTGGACGAAGCCGGGTGTCATGTTCAGCAACAGCACTCTCAAGATAGCGGGCGATCAGCTGACGCTGAACGGGTTGCTGGGCACCCAGCCGCCTTTCGGGGCGGTAGACCTGCGCATCGCCATGCAGGGCAAGGATCCCCGTCTCCTCGCCCGTTTCCTGAACCAGCCGGCGTTGCCCGCGGGGCCCTACACCCTGGCCGGTCGGCTGCGCCACGACCGGAGTGCCTGGCGGGTCGACGACGGCAGCGCCGGACTGGCCGGTGCCCGGTTGCGCATCAACGGTGTGCTCGGCAACCTGCCGGCCCTGCACGGGACGAAAATGAGCTTCTCCGTTGAGGGGCCGAACCTCGCTCCCTTCAGCGGCGTGGCAGGGCGCCAACTGCCGAAGGTGCCGTTCAAGGCGACAGGCAGCCTCGCCAGCGGGCCCAGCGAGCTCCGGCTCGACCAGCTCACGGTGTCCGCGGGCGACCTCAAGGCGAGCGGCACTGTCACCCTGGGCTTGCCCGTCGGGACGTCCCGCACGGCATTTGCTTTCAGTACTTCCGGTGCCGGCCTTGACGATCTCGTGCCGGAACTCGGCTGGTTGCCGCTGGCGCGCCTGACCGGCACAGTCACCGCCCGGGGGAGCTGGCAGAAGGATCGCCTGTCCATCGCCGCCCTGAAGGTCCAGACCGCCACTGAAACCGTCAGTGCCCAGGGGGACGTCGCGCTGGCGCCGGTGGCCCGGGCGACCGCGCTCCAGGTTCAGGCGACCGCGCAGGACCTGGCCGCTGCGGGCCGGCTCTTCGGGCTGAAGCTTCCGGATAGTTTCCGGTTGCCCGACGCACCCCTGCAAATCGCTGCGCGCGTCTCGGGCAATGCGGACGCGCTGGTGCTGGACGCTGTCACAGGCACCGTGGGCGAGACGGACTTTTCGGGCCGCGTGCAGCTCGATCTCAAGGGCAAGCCAACGGTGGATATCCAGCTCCAGTCGGCTCTGCTGAACCTTGCCGCGTTCAGCGCGGATGGGCCACCGCCAGTCGCCGCACCGACGAGCCCGTCCGGGTTGGTGATCCCGGACACTCCACTGCCACTGGCGCTGCTGAACCAGTTCAATGGCCGGATCGTCGTGCGCGCCAGCAAGATGCTGTTTGCCGGCACCGAATACACAGGCCTCCAGGTCGATGCCACCGTGAAGGACGGGCAGCTGACGGCGGATCCCTTCCGGGTGGCCAATCCCGATGGCGCCCTGGCGGCTCGTCTCGAGGTCCAGCAGGGGGCCGGACTGCCCCGGGTGCGGGTCAAGGGCAGCGGCACCGGGCTGGTGCTGCAGTTTGGCAGCGGGGCGACCGAGCGGGCCAATCGCCTCGACTACGACGGCGAGTTCGATCTCACCGGCCGGGGCCGGAGCTTCCGGGAGCTGGCGGCCTCGTTGCAGGGCAGGGCGCGCCTGGTGAGTGGCCCGGGCCGGCTGCCCAACACCAATCTGGACCGGGTGTACTCCTCGTTCTTCAGCCAGCTGTGGACGTCGCTGAATCCGCTGGTGAAACGGCAGCCCTACACGGAGGTTATCTGTGCCGCGTATCTGTTCAAGGCGGAGGACGGCGTGCTGCGCACCGACCCGGCGCTGGTCCTGCGGGTCAAGGGGATCGATATTATCAGCCACGGGGCCGTCAACCTCCGCACCGAAACCGTTGATTTCAACTTCAAGACGGTAGCCCGCTCGGGCCTGGGCATCAGCGTCGGTCAGCTGCTGAATCCCTACATCAAGATCAGCGGCACGCTGGCCAAACCCCGGCTGACCCTGGATCCGAAGGGCACCCTGGTCAACGCGGGCGCGGCGTTTGCCACGGCGGGCCTCTCGGTGGTGGCGACCACCATGTGGGACCAGCTGGTCCGGGAGAAGGATCCCTGCGCGACGGCCATTGCCGAGGCCGACAGGCGGGCTGCCGCTCCCTAGTCCTGACGGCAGGGGGCAGCGGAACCGAAGCCGCACCTGCTCTTGCCTTACACTCGGGCCAGGGGGTGCCGTGCAGGGACTGAGAGCCATCATCGCCGTGTTTCGCACGGCCTTCCGCAACCGTGATCTGCGGCGCCTGGAGCTGGCCTGGGCCGCGTTCAACAGCGCGGAGTGGGGCGTCTGGGTGGCGCTCGTCGTCTACGCCTACACCAAGGGTGGCGCCGTCGCCGCCAGCGCCCTCGCCCTGGCGCAGATCATCCCGGCGGCCATCCTGGCGCCGATCCTCGGCGCCCTGGCGGATCGCTATCGGCCGGGGCGGATCCTCCTGGCAGCGTACTCTGTCATGACCGTGGGACTGGCCGCCATCGCTGTGGCGATGCTGCTCGACGCCCCGAGCTGGGTCGTGTTCCTGCTCGCCCCCATGGTGAATCTCGCCGTCACCGTGCCGAGACCAGCCCAGTCAGCCCTGCTTCCTGCAGTGGTGCGCAGCCCCACGGAGCTGACAGCGGCTTACGTCGTCGGCGGGTGGATGGACAGCCTGGCAGTCATGGTTTCTCCCGCGCTCGCCGGGGTGCTGATCGGGGTCGGTGGGCCAGAGCTGGCGGTGGCTGTCCTCGCCGGGATATCGCTGGCGGCAGCCTTGCTCGTGGTAGCCACCCCGGGCACCAGGCCCGTTGCCGACGCCGGCGGAGGCCTCGTGACCAGTGTTCTGGGCGGTGTCGGTCTCATCTGGCGCAATCGTCCCGTCCGGACCCTCACTGGCCTGCTGGGCCTGCAGTTCGTGCTGATTGGTGCGCTGGACATCCTCTACGCGGTGCTGGCGATCAGCGTCCTGGGCATGGGCGAGTCCGGGGCTGGCTACCTCAACTCCGCCTTCGGCGCGGGCTCACTGCTCGGTGCCGTGCTGGTAGCCGCGCTGGTGGGCCGCCAGCGGCTGGCACCGACGCTTATGCTGGCCATTGTCACGGCGTCTCTCGCGCTGCTCATACTGGCCGTGCAACCCTCGGTCGTTGGGGCCTTGCTGTTGCTCGCTCTGGCAGGAGCCGGCCGCATGACCTTCGACGTTACCGGCCGGGTGCTGCTGCAACGGGCGGCGCCGGCCGCCATCCTGGCCCAGGTCTTCGGCCTGCTGGAATCCCTGATGAACGTCGGGCTCGCCATCGGCGTGCTCTTCGTGCCTGTGCTGGTGGAGGTCAGTGGACCCCAGTCGGCCCTCGTCGGCGTTGCAGTGTTGCTGCTGCTCGTGATTGCAATCACCGCCCGTCAGGTCTGGTCGATCGACGCCGCCGCCAACGTGCCGCAGGTTGAGATCCGCCTGCTCAAAGCGATTCCGGTGTTTGCCCCGCTGGCTGCGCCCCAGCTGGAGAGCCTGGCCCGCGCGCTTAAGCCACTGGCAGTTGAGCCCGGGACCGTGGTCATCCGGGAGGGCGACAGGGGCGACTGCTACTACGCCATCGCCGATGGGGAACTCCTGGTCTCGGAGGGCGGCCGCGAGGTCAATCGGGTGCGCCGGGGCGAGGGCGTCGGCGAGGTCGCCCTGCTCAGGGATTCTCCCCGCACCGCGACAGTCACGGCGGTGACCCACGCCCAGCTCTACGCGCTCGACAAGGAAGCGTTTCTCATCGCGGTTACCGGCCACGCGACGGCGGCCCGGGAGTGCGAGCGCGTGGTGGGCGAGCACCTCGCCCGGTCAGCGGCAACCCTGACCTGAGCGCGCGGCTCTATTTGCCCGGGCTTTGCCGGGCCGGAGCGGGGGCGTGCTCCGCAGCACCCGGGTGGCCGCCGCGATTTCCCGACTGAGGGCCGCAATCGCAGCGGTGTGGGCGGTTACCAGTGCGTCGTAGCCGGGACCACTGACCGCACCGCCCGGCGTGGCGTCGAAGCGCTGGATCTCGACCGCCACCCGCCACAGCGGCCGGCCCCCGCGACGTGTCGTTCCCGCGGTGACCCGCTGGCGCAGCGGAGTCGGCTCTCGCCTGTACCCAGCGGCACCAATCGAATGCAATAATCCCCCGTGTCAGCTGCCGCTGACACGGGAGGCTGATTGAAACTCACGAGTCTGGACACGATTGCCAGCGCCCTGGGCGATGCTGATCTTCGCTATCTCATAGTGGGCGGGCTTACAGTCGCAGCGCAGGGCTATGGCCGTGTGACTTTCGACCTGGACCTTGTCCTGCAGATGCCGCGATTCGTGAATCCTGGATTCGCGACAAGAACATGGTCGTATTCCAGATGCACAGTGACAAGCATCCGGCAACTACTGCTACTTCAGAAGGCATCCAGCGATGACCAATGACACGCCCAAACACATGCCCAGAGACACCAATTCTGCCTGGCTCGAGCATAATCTTTCACAGTTGCGGTACTTCCGTTCGCTGAGCCTGCGCGCCAAGCTGGAAGCCGTCCAGGGCATGGCGGACGTCGTGCGGCGGTTTCGCCAGATGAGAGCTGACGGCCGGTTTAGCTCTGCAGAGTCATCACCAAGGAGAATCCCTAATGCGTAATCTGCTGCTTGCAGTCGCCCTCGTGGCCGTTGCTGGCGTTGCCCAGGCCCAGTTCATGCCCGAGAAGCTCACGCCCATGGGTGAGAAGATCGTGGCGGCGATGAACAGCGACATCCGCACGCCGGAGGAGAAAGAGCGTGACGCCGAGCGCAAGCCCCGGCAGACGCTGGAGTTCTTCGGGCTGCAGGACAACATGCGGGTGCTGGAGCTGGTGCCGTCCTCTGGATGGTTCACGAAGATCCTCGGCCCGGTGCTGGCGGAGAAGGGCGAGCTCTACGTCGCGATTGGCACCGACCGGCTCGCGCCCGTGCTCAAGGCCACGCCGTCCCTCGCCAAGGTGAAGGTTGCAACCGTGGACGCCAAGATGTCGCCCGCGCCCGGCAAAATGGGCCAGTTCGATCTCGGCGACTTCTCCCTGGGCGTGAAGGATCTGGATCTGATCCTCACCTTCCGCAACTATCACAACCTGTCGGCCTCAGCCCGCGCCAGCCTGAACAAGGCGGTTTTCGCGGCGCTGAAGTCCGGTGGGCACTACGGCATCCTCGATCACACCCGCCGGCACAACGAGCCCGACAACACCGAGAACTGGCGGCGGGTGGATCCCGTGCTGGTGATCAGGGAGGTCCAGGCAGCGGGCTTTATGCTCGAAGACTACTCCGCCATTCACTACATTCCCGATGACGAACTGCGCTACGAAGTGGCCCGCAAGACTGTCAGCGGCAACTCGGACCGCTTCGCGCTGCGCTTTCGCAAGCCCTGAAGACCGCAGTCGGTCGTGAGCAAGCTAGTCAGGGCCGCAATGACCCGACTATTGTCTGCAGCCCTGGCGAGCGAGGCAGTTCAGCGCCGGGTGTTTCGGCATCTTTCCAGCGACCGCGGCCGGGCCAGCATCCAGCGGTCCGACGGGGCTGAGTTCTTTGCCTTCGTCCTGTCGCAGCACAGGGATTCTTACGCGCAGCTGTATCAGGACCTGTGGGTGCTCTGGAGCACGGCGATGAAGCGCTCCGGCTATTTTGTGGAATTCGGCGCCACGAATGGCCGTGACCTGAGCAACACCTATCTGCTCGAGAAGAAGTACGGGTGGAGTGGACTGCTGGCCGAGCCTTTCCCGCATTGGCACCCTGAGTTGAGCGCCAATCGCTCAGCGATTATCGATCATCGTTGTGTATGGAAAGCGAGCGGCGAGGAGTTGTCCTTCGTGGCCACCGACACCGCTCCCCAGTTGGCCGGCCTGGAATCATCGGCGTTCGATGATCGCCATTCAGGCAGGCGCCGTGACCGGGGCCGTGAGATTACGGTGAGAACTGTTTCGCTGGTCGATCTCCTGGCAGAGCATCAGGCGCCCCGTTCCATCGACTATCTGTCAGTCGATACAGAGGGATCCGAGCTTGAGATTCTTGAAGCCTTCGATTTTTCCCGCTATAGGATCGGGCTCATCAGCGTCGAACACAATGATCACGCTGAGAAGCGCGAGGGCATCTACCAGCTACTTCAGCGGAATGGCTTTACCAGGAGTCTCGGGCAGTTTTCCAGGTTCGATGACTGGTACGTCAACGCGTCCGGGTAGAGAGTAACCCCGCGGGCCTGGAGCCCAGACCCGCGGGGAGAGCACGTCGT
This sequence comes from Gammaproteobacteria bacterium, assembly GCA_031409515.1. Lineage (GTDB taxonomy): Bacteria > Pseudomonadota > Gammaproteobacteria > Steroidobacterales > SHZI01. The sequence goes on from JANNXJ010000038.1 coordinate 10,311, forward strand.
CTATTTAAGGCACTGGGCCCGGATGTCGCCGAGGGCGGTTGAGCAGTTGATCGGCTGAGCCATGCTGGCCTGATCCTGCTTGGTGATGGGCGAGGCGCAGCCAGCGGCCAGGGTAACGAGACAGGCCAGTATCAGTGTCGTCTTCATGATCTTCAGAACTCCTTGAGGGTCAATGAAATTGGTTGAGAACCACGGCTGGTCTAGTTGCCGCACTGGGCCTTAATCGCTGCGATCTTGCTGTCGATCATCTTGTTGTACTCGCCCGTGGCGACCTGAGCGTTGGCCTTTTCAGTGCCCTTCACGGTATTGACGACCAGGCTGATGGGCACGATGGACGCGACGCCGGCCGCGATTTCCTTGGTCACGTGGGTCTTCTCGGACTGCAGGACGCGGATGTCGCCCACCGAGGTGGAGCAGTTGATGGGCTGACCCAGGCTCGCCTGATCCTGCTTGGTGATGGGCGAGGCGCAGCCAGCGGCCAGCGTGACGAGGCACGCCAGAGCAAGTTTGGTCTTCATGTTGAATAGGCTCCTGAGAACTGCTGTTAAGGGGGATGGAGCCAGCCAAGGCCCCGGAAGCGTGTCTGGAGCAAAAATTAATCCGGCGAGCGACAAACGTGCTCCGTATCGCTCACTTATCGCTCACTTATGAGCGATAAACTGCTACCTTATCGCTCATGAACTGGAATTGGCAGCACCCGGACTGGCCCCGGTTTCGCTACAGCACCGGGCGGCTGGCGGAGCGGGAAACCCTTTTTCTGCGCCAGAGTGGAGTGGTGGTTGGCACGGTGCGTCACCTGCCGGACACAGAGCGGTTGCCGCTGGTGATCGAGCTCATGAGCACGGAGGCCCTCAAGACCTCCGAAATCGAAGGCGACCTGCTGGACCGGGACAGCGTGCAATCCTCGTTGCGCCGGCAGTTCGGGTTGCAGACCGATGGGCGCCGGGTCGCGCCGGCCGAGCAGGGCATCGCCGAGTTGCTCACTGATCTCTATCGCACTTTCGCGGCCCCGCTGGACGAGGACACCCTGTTCCGCTGGCACCGCTGGGTGACCCAGGGCCGCACGGACCTGCGGGTGGTCGGTGGCTACCGAACCCATCCGGAGCCCATGCAGGTAGTGTCCGGACCCAGCCACGAGCCCAGGGTGCATTTCGAGGCACCGCCGTCGGCGACGGTGGCGGTCGAGATGGCCGCGTTCATCGCCTGGTTCAACGCGACCGGCCCGGCGGGCGACCAGCCGCTGCCCGCGCTCGCCCGCGCCGGCCTCGCGCATCTGTATTTCGAATCCATTCACCCGTTCGAGGATGGCAACGGACGTCTCGGGCGCGGGATTGCCGAGAAGGCGCTGGCTAATGGCGCCGGGCAACCGAGCCTCACGGCGCTGTCGCTGGTCATCCAGCTCCGTCGCAAGGAGTACTACGCGCAGCTCGAGGCCGCCAACAAGGGCCTTGAAGTGGACGCCTGGCTCGACTGGTTTGCCGATGTTGTCCTGGCCGCCCAGGCCCACACCCTTGGCTGGCTGGAGTTCCTCATCCAGAAGACCCGGCTGCTCGACCGGCTGCGGGGGCAGATCAACGCACGCCAGGAAAGGGCACTCCTGCGACTATTCCGGGAAGGACCAGACGGGTTCACTGGCGGCCTCTCGGCCGGCAAGTACATGGCAATCACCGGTGCGCCCGCCGCGACGGCCCGGCGTGACCTCGGTCAGCTCGTGGAACTGGGTGCTTTGCGCCGCACAGGTCAGCTCAAAAGCACGCGTTACTGGCTGTCGATTGCTCCCCAGGCGGCGGCGGATGCCCATGACTCCCCGGCCGCGATCCGGTGTTGATGTGCATCATGTGATCGGCCATCATTTCTGTATCCCAGCCGGAGTACGTTTCATGAGCATCGCAAAGTTAGGGTCGTCCGTTATCGCCGTCGCCATTGGAGCGCTGGCTTTGACAGTGGCGGGTCCGGCCCGGGCCGGCGGCCTCCTGCTGTATGAAGTCGGTGGCGAAGAAGTGGCACTGGCCTCCGCCGGCTACGGCGCCCGGGCCCAGGACGCCTCGACGGTGCTCACCAATCCGGCGGGCATGACCCGGCTGGAAGGCAAGCAGGTGCTGCTCGGCACGCAGATCCTCTATACCGATCCCGCTTTTTCCATCGGCACCGGCACGTCACCGGAACTGGGCAGCGCCAACGGCGGCAATCCCATCGGCTTCTTTCCGGGCGGTGCCGGGTTCTACACCCAGCAGCTGTCCCCCAAGATTTCCGTGGGCTTTGGCCTGGCAGGAAATTTCGGCCTCGCCGAGGAATTCAACGACGACTGGGCGGGCCGCTACTACGCCCAGAAGGGCACGCTCCTCGGGGTGTCCCTGCTGCCCTCCCTGGCCTACCGGGTGAACGACAAGCTGTCTCTCGGCGTGACGCTCAACGCCATGCTCGGCGTCCTGGACAGCAAGACCACGATAAACAACATCACCGGGCCCGATGGGAGTCTCACACTGAAAGACAACGAGTGGGGCTGGGGTGGAAACCTGGGCTTGCTCTACGAGATTGACCCGGCAACCCGCATCGGTCTTACCTACACTTCCCAGGTAAAACTGGACTTCTCGGACAACGCCAGGTTCTCGGGTCTCGCGCCGGGCCTTGAGGCGGTCCTCGACTCCCGGGGCCTGCTGAATGCCCAGACAGACCTCGGTATCACGGTGCCCCAGACCGTCATGGCCAGTCTCTTCAGCCAGATCAACCCGGCGTGGGCCCTGCTGGCCAGCGTGGGCTGGCAGGACTGGTCCGAGTTTGGCTATGTGGAAGTCGGCATCGATTCGAACAACCCCATCAGCCTCACCACGGAATCCCGCTTCAAGGACACCTGGCACGGGGCTCTCGGCGGCCAGTACCGGCTGAGCGAGCCCTGGCGGCTGAGCTTTGGCGTCGCCTACGACTCCGCCTTCCAGAAAGGCTCGACGGTGTCACCGCTGATTCCCGCCAATTCGGCCTGGCGGTTTGGCGTTGGCGCCCAGCAGCAGATCACCAAGGCCTTCCACTGGGGCGCCGGGGCTGAGTACCAGTGGGGCGGTACCCTGAACGTGAACAAGCAGAGCTCCGTGCCGGTTGCCCTTGGTGGCCGGGGTAACCTTCAGGGCTCCTTCCGGGATGTCCAGGCCCTGTTCGTCTCGGCGAACTTTGGCTGGAATTTCTAGGGCGCCGTGATGCACTCGAGGAACCAAAAATGGGTCGCCGTCAGGAAATGCGGGAAGCTTCGGCCCGGAGCTATACTGCAACTCTGCGATCTGTCTCGACCCAAAACGTAAGGAGCATCAAGATGTCCGCGTTCAAGATCATTGCCGGGTGCCTGCTCGCCTTGACGGTCGCCGGCTGCGCCAGCGACCAGGAACTGCTGGCCAATCAGCAGGGCATGGCCATCCAGACCGCACTCACCCGGGGCAAGTTCGAGCTGAACTGCCCCGCCGCCACGGGCTCGGTCCTGTCCCAGGAGACGGTCCAGCCGGTGGTCCGGGGTCCCCTGGTGGGCGGCATGGAGCGGGTCCAGTACACCGTTGGGGTGGCGGGCTGTGACCAGCGCCAGACCTACGTGGTCATCTGTGAATTCGGCGGCAGCGGCTGCTTCGCCGCCGACGGGCGGTAAGGCTCCCCAGCTGACCGCATGAGCAGCCGCAGCGCTCTTCTGCTGTTCACACTGGCGAGCTGCGGGTTCCTCACCCACTGCAGCCGCTTGCCGGATTCCGGGCAACCACCGGCCGCGGTTACGGCCGAGCCTGACGCTGCTCTGCCGACGCTGGCTCCCGGCACACCCGTGGCGGACTACTGGCGGGACGTCAAGCCGGTCCTCGACCAGCGCTGCGTGGTCTGTCACGCCTGCTTCGATGCCCCCTGCCAGCTCAACCTCACCGCTTTTGAGGGCGTGGAGCGGGGCGCCAATCACGACGAGATCGTCTACGCCGCCGCACGACTCAAGGCCGCCGACCCCACCCGGCTCTTCATCGATGCGGCCAGCACCGCAGGCTGGCGGACGAAGGGCTTCTACAGCGTGCTGGACGATTCGCCGCCGGTCTCGCCGGAGGCGGCCCGGGCGGGGCTCATGCTTCGCCTGCTCGCCCAGAAGCGCCAGCACCCCCAGCCGGACGCCATGCCCCTGGGCAAGGACTTTGCCCTGGGCACAGACCGGAAGCAGCAATGCCCGGCGCCGGCCGAGTACGGCAAGTTCGGGAAGCGCTTTGCCCTCTGGGGCATGCCCTACGCCCTGCCGGACCTGGCGGACGACGAGTACGCCACCCTGACCGGCTGGCTGTTGCGGGGCGCGCCCTACCGAGAGCCTGCGCCCCTCCCGGGTGCGGCGCTCCGGCGGGTTGCCGATTGGGAGGATTTCCTCAACGGCACCACAACAAAGCAGCGGCTCATGAGCCGCTATCTTTACGAGCACCTCTTTCTCGCCCACTTCTATTTCACCGACGGCGACTCCCGCCAGTTCTTCCGCTTCGTCCGGTCCCGCACGGCACCCGGCCAGCCCATCGACGTGATCGCCACCCGCCGGCCTTTCGATGACCCGGGTACGGAGGCTGTCTGGTACCGCCTGGAACCGATCCACGCCGCGATCGTCGCCAAGACCCACATGCCCTACGCGCTGAATGCCGCGAAGATGGAGCGGTTCCGGCAGCTGTTTCTGGCGCCCGACTTCCAGGTGACGGCGCTGCCGGGCTACGCGCCGCAAGTCGCCGGCAATCCCTTCATCGCTTTCGAGGCGCTGCCGGTGGACTCCCGCTACCGCTTCATGCTCGACGACGCGGAATACTTCATCCGGGGTTTCATGCAGGGCCCGGTGTGCCGCGGGCAGGTGGCTGTCAATGTCATCGAGGACCGGTTCTGGGTGGTGTTTGCCAATCCCGACAGCCCCCTGACCGAGCGCAGTGGCAGCTTTCTGGCGAGTCAGTCCGACAACCTCCGCTTGCCGGACGAGGGCGCCACGTCCCCCCTGGGGCTTTTGTCCTGGCGCAAGTACCGGGACCTGCAGAAGAAGTATCTGCTGGCCAAGCAGGCGTATCTGCAGGACGCAATGGCCACGACGAAAATCGACCTGAACCTGATCTGGGATGGGGATGGCCAGGGTGGCGAAAAGAACAGTAACGCCGCACTCACCCTGTTCCGCCACAACGACAACGCCTCTGTCATCCGCGGCCTGTTCGGCCCCCCGCCGAAAACAGCGTGGGTCATCAGCTACCCGCTGTTCGAGCGCATTCACTACCTGCTGGTGGCGGGCTTCGACGTCTACGGCACGACCGCCGAGCAGCTGGACACCCGGCTCTACATGGACTTCATGCGCATGGAGGGCGAGTTCAATTTCATCGCGTTACTGCCGAAGAGCAGCCGGGAGAAGGTGCGGGACTACTGGTACCGGGATGCGGACGATTCGGTCCGGGAGTACGTCTACGGCAGCCGCATTTCCCTGGAGGGCGATACCGACATCCGCTACGTCACCGACGATCCCCGGGTGGAGCTCCTGGAGATGCTGCGCACCAGGCTCAAGCCCGTGATGGATGTCCGGCACGAGCTGGCGGGCGACAGGGACGCCGACGTGCGTCGCGGTCTGGAGCCGCTCTCGGCGCTCCGGGGCACCCCGGTCTCACTGCTGCCTGAGGTGGCGTTCCTCTCGGTGGTGCCTGCGCCCGGCGCGGCTGCCCAGGCGGGCGGGGTCTACACCCTGGTCAAGGACACAGCCCACAGCAATGTGGCCTCGCTGTTTCGCGAGGAGAAGCGCCTGATCCCGGCCGAGGACCAGCTGTCCCTCGCCCGGGGCTTCATCGGCGCCTACCCCAATGCCTTCTTCCAGGTCACGCGGCAGGAGTTGCCCGCCTTCAGCGCTGCCGTCGCTGGCCTGCAGTCGGAAGCCGACTATCGGGCCCTGGTGGCGCGCTTCGGTATTGACCGTACCAGCCCCCGCTTCTGGCCGAACAGCGACGCCCTGGCCCGGGCCTACACGAAGCTCGAGCCCGTCGACGCCGGCATCTTCGACTACGGGCGCCTCGAGAATCGTTGACGCGGCACGACGCCTATTAGTTGACCTGATAGTAGGCGCTGCTCAACCCGGCTACCCCGCGGCGCGCCATCACCAGCCGCAGGGCCGCCTCGGCCTTGATGCGCTGACGATCAAAGCGGGTGGGGCGAAAACCGGCGAGACGGGGGCGCAGTGCAGGTGCCTCAGCACCGTAGGCCTCCAGCGGGATCTGGGCGGCGGACAATTCCAGGTGGCGCAGGGCCTGGGAGGAAAACAGCAGCAGGTCGAACCGGGCCATGCTCGTGCCCACGATGCTGTTCGGGTACAGCAGGGCACCCGGTGTATCGATGATGTAGAAGGCGCGCTCGCCGGCGGCGTCGCGCCCCGCCAGCACGTTGCGCAGGTGCAGAACGCCGTGAAACAGGCCGCTGTCGTGCATGCGGCGCAGATCCCGATAGAGGGACGAGAGATCCCAGTGGATGTTCTCAGCCTTCGTCGTGGCTGCCAGTGCGCGCAGGGATTGCGCTTCAGCCACTTCCCAGGTGGCGAGGATTTCGAAGCGCCCGTGCTGCGCCGAGCGGCCTTCTGCCCAGGCCAGCGGCTCGCTGCAGGGAATTCCCCGGCTCTGCAGATGGGTGAGCGCGTCAAACTCCCGCTGCACCCGGAAGCGGAACGTGCGTTCCCGCCACGTCGTGATGGGGCCCCGGTGCCGGTACATCTTGAGGATGGCGCGGCGGGGTGCGCCCACGTCCTCCGCCCAGATGACGGTATCGGGCTCGCTCTTGATCAGGGCACCGGCGGCGGGCGAGGGCGGCGCACGAAACAACGGGGCAGCATGAGCACACATCACCGGGTCGAGCCCCCAGGCGTGCAACCGCGCCGCTCCGGTCAACCGGTCTTCCGCTTCACCATGACGGCGTACCGGTGCCCCGAGACGAAGGGAAACAGCGCCGGGTACGCCACCAGGTCCGCGCCACCCCGATTGGCCAGCTCGGCCACCTGGCTGACGGTCATGGTCAGCTTCGACGGTTTGCCCAGCGCCAGCCGCCGGCGGTTCTTGTGGGAGTCGTGATCGAAGAAGGTCATGATCACAAAGCGCTTTGACACGCGGAGCAGCTCGGCAACCAGCCGCTCCCGCTCTGCGGTCGTCGGCAGGTGGTGGGAGAGCCGGCAGCAGACGGTGGCATCCACCGCGCCGGACTTCAGCGGGATGTGAAAGGCCGAGGCCGTCATCCGTGCGGCGGTCTTCTTGAGCGCAGGGTCCGCAGCCCCGTAGAGCAGCTGGCCCAGCGCCGCGTCGGATTCGATAAGCAGGTCGGTGTGTTGCTCCAGCGCCGGGCTCAGGCGTCCGCCGCCAGCGGGGAGGTCGAGCAGGGTGGCGGAGCGGGGCTGGGTCTTGAGCAGCCGGTTAAGGACGCTGTGCTCCCGGGTCGTATTGATGATCTTGGAGAGCTTCTTGTAGCCCTCGTTGTACTTGGTGGCCTCGGCCACGTCCTGGTATTGCTGTTGGTAGGCCAGGCTGGTGGGTGCCGGTCCCTGGACCCGGGGTTCTTCCGGGGTGCCGATCCGGGCCAGAAGGGCGATGCCCTGCTGGATGGGGTAGACCCGGGCACAGGCCTGGCAGGTGAGTTCAGTGCTGCCGATGCCAAGTGCGCCTGAGCACCAGGGGCAGGCCAGTAGCCCGGCGATACTCGATAGCGGATTGGCTGCTTGCAAGTGCTCTGCTCCCCAATGGGACTTGGAATCCGGTCCGGAGTCGCTAGGCTACGATATTAGAGCGCAAGCAGCGAGTGCCGAAGTCGCGCGTGAACGCGCTCCTACTTGGGGAACAGGAAGGTCACGTTCAGCCGGAGTCCGAAGTTCTCGGGCCCCTGGTCTTCCGGTGCATCAGCCCAGTAGCGCACGCCACCGCCAATCTGGACGGGCAGTCTCCCGAACTTGATGAGCTTGGCGGCCGTGAGGTTGATCGGCACCGACCACTCCGAGGCTTCCCAGTTATAGGTGGACTCGGTATTCAGCGCGAAGGTCCAGAGGGTCTTCGTGACCTTGGTCAGGAAGGGCTGGATGAACACCTGGTCCACGTCCGGCAGCCGGTCGCTGCCAGCCACGCCCCAGATCTGGTTGGCCAGCAGGCCGTAGGTCCAGCCGTCGACCTGCTTGAGCGCGACGAAGGTCGGACCGACGCCCCACTGGCTGGCGCCCAGCTGGTCGTTGGTCCCGGTCGGGATCAGCAGTGCGGGACCCACGCCCCAGATCCAGCCGCCCTTCGAGGGTGCCTTGGGGGAGAAGAAGAAGCTTTGGGTGGTGTCCCCCAGGCCGAACTTGGTGCCGGCGCCGGGGAAGACGTCGTCCTGGTAGGTGATGGGCAGGATCGTCCGGGAGATGACGTTCCAGTCCTCATTGAGGGTGATCGGGATGACGGGCTGGATCTTGAGCTGGGACCGGGTGCCGTCTTCTTCCGGGCCGATATCCGCGTCGTAGTTGTACTGCAGGGGGACGCTGATGAGGTTGGCGATGGGGTTGGCCAGCTCGTTGGCAAGGGCCTGTTCGTTTTCCTGGGCGAAGGCCGGCAGGGCCAGGGCAGCTGCAAAGAGTAGAGCAAGTGGCTGGGATGCGTTCACGGGGAGATCCTTGGTTGAACTGCCCGCCAGGGCAACCCGAGGAATTATAGGTGCCCGTCAGCCGCCGGTCAGCCGTTTCGAGAAGCTCAATTCAAAGCGCAGCAGGATGACCAGCGCGTTGTCGAGTTCCGGGTCGACGCCCGGGTTGATGACGTACTGGACATCCGGCTGGAGGGTCAGCCAGTCCGTGAGCGGCGCGCGGTACGTCAGCTCGATGGTGGTTTCCTCGCTGTCGGTGCTCGCACCAGCGAGCTTCTGCGCGTCCTGGTAGTCGTCACCGGTGAAGGCGTTGGCCACGCCGAGGCCCAGCGCGTCCTCGGGCCGGGCCGACCAGAAGCCCGCGAGACTGACCCCCGCGCCCAGATAGCCATCGAAGGTATTGAAGGTGTCCTCGGCCTGGCCGATGCGCAGGAAGCCGGCGAGCGTGGGGCCGTCGCCGGTCCACAGGGTCCGGTCGGCGATGGCGTACCAGCCCTGGTTGCCGTTGCTGGTTGCCGGAGCACCGGAGGGCTCGGTCCCGTTCAGCTCGTCGAAGTTGGCTGTGTACCGCCAGAGGCCGACGGCCAGCTTGCGCCAGGCCCCGCCGCTGTAGCCGCCTTCCGCGATCAGCAGTGCGCCGTCGTCACTGGAGAGATCGATCCGGTTGCTTTCGGGATCGTCCGGGTCGCCGGCGACCCCGTCGAGCACGGCCAGCTGCCCGTAGGTGCCGCCCGCTCCCGTGACTTTCAGCCGGAGGCCCAGGGAGGTGACGGGATAAATGGAAGGCCCGTTCTCGCCGGTCTGGCCGAAGTCGGTACCCATGCCATGGGCTCCGTTCAGAAACAGGCCCCCGGTTTCGGTCACGTCGAACTCGGTGTTCACGTCGTAGAGGCCGAAGCGCGCGGAGAATGCGCCCGCTTCGCCCGGGGCCCAGTCCAGCCAGGCTTCATAGAGGCGCAAGCCGCTGCCGCCATCGATGTTGCTGGCGATCTGCGCATCACCCACGTACTTCTCGTTGAAGTCGTTGTCGCTGTTGTAGAGCACGTAGAGCAGCCCCGAGAGGCCGGGGATGCCGAAGATGCTGCCCCGGTCGGCTGAGAGCGACAGGTCCAGGTTGTCGAGATAGGTGCCGCCCGTCTGGAGGCCTCCGGACATATTGCGCACAGGCTCGGCGATGTAGGCCGCGTCGAAGGTGATGCCGCTGGCCGGGTCTGCGGCCCTGACGGCGCCAGTTCCCGTGACCAGGGCCACCGGCAGGGCCACAACCTGCAGCAGTGCAGCGCGGAAGGAATTTTGGTGTTTCAATCGGCAGACCCTGACCAGACGCCGCGCAATCTAGCCATTTCCCGGGGCCGTTCTCAATCCATGACTGTCGTCCTGACCACTCCCCGTCTCCGGGTGCGGCACTTCACCGCAGGTGATGCCGCCGGGCTGCAGGTCATCTGCGGTGACCGGCGCACCATGCGTTACGTGGGCGACGGGATGGTGCTCACCCAGGCGCGCTGCGCCGCGTGGATTGCAGAATCCCTGGTGGACTATGCCGACCGGGGCTACGGAGCGTCAGCGCTGTACGTGGCGGGTGATCCGGTGCTGGCGGGCTACTGTGGCATCGTCACCGCCCGCCGGCGCGCCGACCCGGAAATCATTTACGCGCTGCGGCCCCAGTGGTGGCGCCAGGGACTGGCTACCGAGCTCGTGCCGGCCCTGCTGCGTTTTGGCTTCGAGACCTGTGGGCTGCCGCGACTCATCGCGACGATCCGGCCGGAGAATCACGCCTCGCTGCGGGTGGTGGAGAGGGCGGGCATGCACTGTGCCAGTGAAGAGCTGGCAGCGGAGGGCATCCGGATGCTGATTTATGTGGCAGAGGTGGCAGAGGTACCGGGTTTGCAATCTGGCAA
>JANNXJ010000039.1:0-12049 GCA_031409515.1 Gammaproteobacteria bacterium
CCCCCCTCCTGGGGCCCCCCCCCCCCTAAGTGTGTTGTTCACACAACCCGTTTTTGGCGGCCTTCTGGGCGCCTCGGGACAGGCACCCCCAAAACCCCCGCTCCAACGCGTTTCTGCACCCTGAACATCAGTTGCACCCGCAGCCGCCACCAGCGCTGCCGCTGGCCCCACGGGCGCCTTCCCGGGCCTCGTGGACGTGGTCGATGTAGGACTGGGAGATCGGGTTACGGTCGAAGCTCATGATGGGATCAGCCAGGCGATCCCGCTCATAGGGCTTGACCCAGGGCTCGATGCCACTGCACCCCGACAGCATTCCACCGGCAGTGAGCAGCAGAACGGCGACCGGTAGCAGCGCCCGGGTCTTCATGCTTTCTCCCGGATCAGCTGACGGATCATGTCCTGGTACTTGCTCTCGTCCCCGGGCTTGTAGCCCTGATGAATGAAGCGGACGTTGCCCTTGCGGTCGACAATCACGGTGCTGGGCATGGCAGAGACGTTGTAGAGCTTGCTCACCCCGTTCGCGGGGTCGAGCAGCACCGGGAAGCTCACCGGGACATCCTTGAGAAAGGTGTCCATGAGGCGGGTGTCTTCCTCGACGTTGATGCCCACCATGGTGAAGCCCAGGGGGGCGTACTTCTTCTGGATTTGCTCCAGCAGGGGCATCTCTTTGCGACAAGGGCCGCACCAGGTCGCCCAGAAATTGATGAGGACCACCTGCCCCTTCAGGCCACCGAGGGACACCATCGCACCGTCCCGGGACTTCAGGTTGAACTCGGCCGCGGGGCCGGTGGCGTCTGCCGCCAGAACCGGCACCGATAACAGGACTACCGCGAGAACCACCGGGGCCGTCAGCCTCATTAGTGTGTTGCGCATAGACACCTCAGAAGAACCACGAGAGGCCCAGGTCAAACTCGATGTTGTGGGTGGTCTTGTCCACACCCGTGATGTCGTTGTCGAACAGGTGATCCCGCACGTCAAAGTGCAGGGCGATGGAATCTGTAGCCAGCACCCGGTAGCCGGCGCCGAAGGTCAGGGTGAAGCGGTCATCGTCATTAAAGGTTGTGTTACCAGCCCCTCCTACGATGTACAGCGCCGAGTTGAACGCGTGGTTCTTGCCGAGAAACACTTCCCCCGGAAAGATGTTCCAGCCAACTAGCAGGTCGTAGTAGCTGTAATTGCGATTTACCAAGAGTCGCGCGGCGCCCCCCTGTAGTTCGGAGCTGGTCAGATCAACCTCGCCGGCATCGGCGTACGTGCCTTCCAGAAACAGGCCCTCACTTACGTGATAGGCGATCCGGGCGCCATAGATGAAATTCGAGCCAAAGTCCTCGACGCTGATCATCCCGGCAAACCCGGTGATCTCGAAGTCCTCGGAATCAATCTTCGGCGTCTTGATCGCCCGCCGCTCCACCTCCGGCGAGATGACAGGCGCGGAGGCCCCCGCATCCTCCAGGGGCGGATTGTCCCGGCCAAAGACACTGCAGCCGGTTGCGACTGCCGCCAGACCGGTCAGAAGAAGAAGGCGAAGCCCGCTAGCCATTCGTCAAGTTCCTCGTTGTCGTTGCGGCTGGTGAAGGTCAGGTAGCTGTTGTACTCGGTACGCAACATGAACCGCTTCGTGAGGTACGTCCGGAGCCCCACTCCGACGTGCGCAACCTGGTCTGTGCGATCCTCCGACTGCACCAGAGTTGCCTGGGGCTCGATGTGGATCACGCCGGTGCCGAGCGCCGCGTAGGGCGACACCCGCCACTCGGGAAAGGGCTGGTGCACGATATTCGCCGTGGCAACCCAGCCGTTCGAAAAATCGCCGCTGACGTCTCCAAGCTGCAGTTCCACCGACAGGTTCCGTGTGAAGTGATAGCCACCATAGATGGAGATCACGTTCGCCCCGTCGAGGTCGCCCATCTGGAGACCTGCCTCCCAGCGTCGTCCGGCGTAGTCCTCCGCCGTCGGGTCATCCAGTGCCGTCGGCTTGCCCGCCGTGTCCAGCGTCTCGGCCATCTGGTCCAGCTTTACCCAGCCCTCCACGCCCCTGGCTGTGCGCACCTGGAACCAGTCTGTCCGGCGCTTGACCACCTCGATCTGCTCGCCCCGGTCCACCACATGAAACACCGGGAAGCCCCGCCCGGGTCCCGTGTGGAGCTCGAGAAAAGGCTCCGCCACGACAGCCTCATAGTGGCTAGTCTTGCCATAAGCTGGTGTGACGAGCGGCACGAAAACGAGGGCCGCAATGAGGATGAGATGCCGCATGCCTGTTCCTGGAGAAGGGGTTAGTCGAGGGGCGCCTGGAACGGGTCGTTGTAGTACTGGGCGCCGATATCCACCCACTCCGAGAGCAGTCGGAGTTCCGCCGGCGAGAGCCAGCCCGCGTGGGAGCCGCCCGCGGCAAAGCGGTTGAAGAACGTGCCGGACGCGAGAGCGCCGACTGAGTTCATCGATGGCGCCACACCGACCGGGGCGAAGATCGGATCGCCCGTGACGGGATCCACGCCCACCTGAACCAGCAGATCCTGTAACGCTGCACCGTTGACCACCTGCTCGTTGTCGGCCGTGAGCAGCTCGCGATAGGCCTTGAAGTGATTGGCGTCGAGGTCAGAAAGGCCGTCCGTCAGGTCCAGCTGGCCAGCCGGCACCTGGACTGCCGCCGCCTCGTCCGTGGGCGAGTGGCAGCGGGTGCAGGTGTCATCCTGGAGCACCGTGGTGCCATCCACGTCCAGCGTGATCCGGGGTTTGGCCCAGAGCGGATGGATGTGCGCTTCGTAGTTGATCGTGATCCGGCAGCGGGGTGACCAGCTGGCAATGCAGCTGCCGGGCGTGGGCAGTGGCGTGGTCAGGTCCGCGTAGCGCCAGGCGAAGCTCGCGTCCTTCGCCCGGCCGGCAGCCACCGGGTCGGTCCAGATGTCGTCGTAATGGACATCCACACTGGGGGTAATCAGGGCGCAGTCCGTGGCGCAACTGATGCGCTCCTTGACCTGGGCCATGGTCTCGCCAAAGTCGGCGAAGTAGGCGGCCTCGGTGTTGGGGAAGGGCTGACCGTCGACCGGCGCTCCCGCCCAGGCGCTGACGAACGCTGTTTTGCGCCCGTGGGACACGCCACTTTGCAAGACGTGACAGCCGTTGCAGCTCAAGACTTCACCCGGGCGTACCTGCAGCCAGTTCTGGTGCCGGCCGGTGATGCGCCGGCCATTGCCATCCAGGACGGAGAGAGCCAGCGGCACGTTGGCCGGCACCTTGGCGACCACGGAGCCGTCGGGTTCCACGGGCACATAGCCCAGGATCTCCCGCATGCCCTGCCCCTGGCTCACGCCAAAGGCACTGTTGTCGAAGTCCCGGACGTCTTCGTCAGGCAGCGCAACGGCTTTCTCCAGGCGCAGGAAGCGGGCCGGGCGCTGGTCCGCCGTCGTCAGAGCGGGATTGGCCAGGCTGGCGATGTTCACGCCCGTGGTGCCGTCAAAGTCGTACACGCTGCGGATATCGATCAGCCCGGCGCCCTCGGCGAGCAGATCCGGGTCGAGATTGCCCGTGTCTTCCTGGTCGAAGATGACCGGCGGCAGCGTCCGGGGCTGACCGGCGACGATGTCGCTGATGATGATGCCCTCCTCCGGCGCAAACACGGGCTGCTGGGTGTTTGCCGTCCGGTCGTAGATCCAGACCCCGTAGAGCGGGGGTGCAGCGACCGCAGCGGGATCCGCCAGTGACGTGGCCGTGCACGGGATGATCTGCAGGGTGGCACTCAGCAACCGGCAGGGGCTCCAGCTGACGAACATCCGGTTCGTGCCATCGAACAGCGGGTAGGCGGAGGAAAACTCACCACCCGGAGAAATGCTGTCGTCGGTGCGGACGTCATTCACCACCACCCGCGTCTGGGCCGGGCCGACGAGAATGCCCGCATTCGGGGCTGTAGGCTGCAGGTTCTCAACGAAGTTCTGGCCATCAATCGCCACCAGATCGCCACCGGACTCGTCAGTCTGGAAAGGCCGGACCAGGGTCAGGATCCCGCCATCGGGCAGCTCCCGGGGCTGCACGAACTGGACGACGGCGCCGTCGGTCCCCGTGGCATGGCTCTGGGCACCGTAGTACAGCTCCAGGGCACTGCCGTCCGGGTTCATCCGGTACAGATTGATCGCGTTGTTCCCGCCAGCGTTGTCCCACCGGCTGAAGAGCACCTGGCCGTTCGTCAGCACGGTGGGGTCGAGATCGTGACTCTGGTTGAATGAGACCTGGTGAATGTCGCTGCCGTCCGCGTTCATGACGTGCAGGACGAACGCGGGCTCGTTGCGGTCCTCGTCCTGGGCGTCGAACTGGGGCTTGCCCTCATCGAGCAGGACTGCCTTGGACTGCCGCTGGCGGGTGGACGAGAAGATGATGCGGCCGTCGGGCAGGTACTGGGGCGCCACGTCGTGGCCACTCTCGGCATTCAGGTCCGAAGCAATAATGCGCCGAAGCGTGTCACTCCCCAGCGTGTACTCCCAGATGTTCCAGGTTGGCTGGTCCTCTTCATCGGCACCCTGCTCAAAGGGACCGCGCATGGCGAACAGGACCTTGCTGCCGTCGTAGGAGACCTCCAGGTCGCGGATATCGTAGAGTCCGGTACCCTGGGTGATGCGACTGGTGACATTGATCTCTGCGGCCGAAACTGCAGCACGCTCGCGGACAAAGAGATCAGCGCCGCTGTTGAAGGTCCGCAATTCCCTGACATCGGTGGGTTCGACAGCACCCTGGTCGTCCACCGGGACCGGCCGTTTGACGTAGGCAATGGGTACATCGACGATGACGGGGTCTGCACTTTGCCCGCCGCCAACGCCACCACCACCGCAGGCAGTAAGCAGGGTCGCCAGGAGGCCCGCTAAGAGGCCAGCTGCGAGACCGTCAGGCCCCCGGTTTACCGCTCGAACAAGCGCGCGCAGCAGATCGTTCCGCATCCATGCAGCCATCTTCATCCCCATCACGGCCTGCCCAGAAAAAAGGCCGTGACGCATAAGAACCCAAGCGCGGTGCCGAATTGCCCAGGAGGTAACGTAATACAAGCGGTTTTCCGGTATCTGTTAACGCAGTCACAGAACCCCGGAGCAGCTCCGAAGCTAAATGTCCCCTCGGCGCGCAAGGCGCCGTGTTTTTGGGATGGGCACAACTTGATCACCTTGCTCGACAGGCAGCGGCATGCTGTCTCTACATCGGCGCTGCGCGGGCGGATCTTGAGTCTCGCAGTCGTTGCGGCGGCGATTCTGCTGACAAGTGCCACAGCTCAGGCTGGGCCCCGGGAGCAGGCCCGGCGAATTCACGAAAGGCTGGCGGGCGTTCCACCCTCGGAGACCGTGCTCGCTGACATGGAGGCAGACGTCGCGGGCAACAGGGCTACAGACGCAGCCTTGACCGCGATGGACGACAGCAGCTTCTACAGCGTGACGCTGAAGAACTTCGCCGCACCCTGGACCAACCGGGACCAGAGCATCTTCGTCCCCCTCAATGACTACACCGCGACCGTCATCGGCATGGTCCGGGACGACGTACCCTTCAACACCCTCCTCTCCGCGAACCTGGTCTACGTCGGCACGGGTCCTGGCGTTCCCGCCTACTCCCCGACCAGCAACGACAACTACCAGGCCCTCGAGGACCAGAACGCCAACCTCAAGACCCAGCTGGTGGCCGCGACCCAGACCGCAACGAGTGGTTTACCGGATTCTGCGGCGGCCGGCGTCATGACGACCCGCGCCGCTGCCCAGGCCTTCTTCATCGCCGGGACGAACCGTGCCATGTTCCGTTTCACGATGCTCAACCACCTGTGCCGGGACATGGAGCAGGTGCACGACGTGAGCCGGGCCCCCGACCGGATCCGCCAGGACGTTTCCCGCAGCCCGGGTGGCGACAGCCGCCTCTTCCTGAACGGCTGTATCGGCTGTCACAGCGGCATGGACCCCCTGGCCCAGGCCTTTGCCTACTACACCTTCGACCCGACCCAGGGCCGGATTCAGTACACCCCGGGCGTGGTCCAGCCGAAGTACTTCAACAACGACACCACGTTTCAGTACGGCTATCGCACCCCGGACGACCACTGGAGCAACTACTGGCGGGCAGGTCCCAACGCCGCCCTGGGCTGGGATACCCAGCTGGCTGGCAGCGGCGTCGGCGCCAGATCCATGGGCCAGGAACTGGCCAACAGCACGGCCTTTGCCCGGTGCCAGGTGGAGAAGGTGTTTCGCAATGTGTGCCTGAGGTCGCCGGTGGACGGCACCGACCGCACGCAGATCGACTCGATGGTCAGTTCGTTCCGGTCCGGTGGCTACAGACTCAAGCAGGTCTTTGCCGAGTCCGCTGCGTACTGCATGGGCGAATGAACGGAGGCTTGGGAACGTGAAAATGGAATCGCGCTTGAAAACGCTCCTGCAGGTCAGTGTCCTGGTGGTCGGAGCCTCAGTTCTCGCCGCCTGTGGCGGGGGAGCCGGCACTGAGCGCTTGCCGCCCAACAGCCTGCCACCGCCCGTCACCTACAGTGGGCCGGCGGCGCAGACCGCCGACATCCTGAATTTCCAGAACGCCTTCTGGACCAACGTCCGGAACGGCGGCGTGGCCCGCTGCGCCGGGTGCCACGGCACCACCCAGGCTCCCCTCTTCGCGCGCGAGGATGATGTCAACCTGGCCTGGGCGGCGGCCGACCAGCTGATCAACCGCACCGACCCGACGAGCTCGCAAATCGTGCAGAAGATGGCGAGCGGCCACAACTGCTGGCTGGGCAGCAACCAGGCGGCCATTCAGGCCTGCACGACGACGCTGCAGACCTGGGTCGAGAACTGGATTGCCGGAACCGCCAGTGGCGGCACGAAGACCATTCAGCTGGTAGCGCCGCCCATCAAGAACGTGGGTCAGAGCCGGAACTTCCCGGCTGACTCCGCGGGCTTTGCGGCCACCGTCTATCCGCTGGTAACGGAATACTGCGCGGGCTGCCACAGCTCAACCTCGGCCACCCAGCAGTCGCCCTTCTTTGCGGATGACGATCTCGAGAGTGCCTACGCCGCCGTCAAGACGAAGATCGATCTGGATGACCCGGCGAACTCCCGCCTGGTTCTGCGCCTGCGCAATGAATTCCACAACTGCTGGGACAATTGCTCCGCCAACGCCCAGGAGATGGAAGACGCGATCCAGGCCTATGCCGGACAGATAGCCGTAACGTCGGTGGATCCTGCCCTGGTGATCAGCAAGGCGCTGTCCATGTATGACGGCACGGTGGCCAGCGGCGGCAGCCGCTACGAGGCCGGGCAGGTCGCCCTCTGGGAGTTCAAGGAAGGCAGCGGCACCACCGCGTTCGATACCAGCGGCGTGCAGCCGGCCATCAACCTGACGCTGTCGGGCGACATCGCCTGGGTCGGCGGCTGGGGCATCAATATCCGCAGCGGCCGGGCCCAGGGCTCGACCACGGCGAGCCGCAAGTTGCACGACCTCATTACCGCGACCGGCCAGTACAGCATTGAGGCCTGGGCTGCGCCTGCCAACGTGAATCAGGAAGAGGCCCGGATCGTTACCTACTCCGCCGGCTCCACCTTACGCAACTTCACGCTGGGGCAGACGCTCTACAGCTACGACTTCTACAACCGGAGCAGCACGTCGGACGCGAACGGCGCGCCGCTGCTCCAGACCCTCGATGACGACGAGGATGCCCAGGCGACACTCCAGCACGTGGTCCTGACCTACGACCCCGTCGCCGGGCGGCGCATCTACGTCAACGGCGTCTACACCGAAGATGCGGACCCGGCCACGGGCGGCACGCTGGGCGACTGGGACGACACCTTCGCGCTGGTGCTCGGTAACGAGCCGTCGGGTGACCGGCAGTGGCAGGGCGTGCTGCGCCTTGCCGCCATCCACAACCGGGCGCTCACGCCGGTCCAGGTCCAGCAGAACTTCGACGCGGGCGTCGGCGAGAAATTCTTCCTCCTCTTCAATGTCAGCGCCCATACCGGAACGCCCAACAGTTACGTACTGTTCGAAGTCAGCCAGTTCGACAGCTACAGCTACCTGTTCAACCGGCCGACCTTCATCAGCCTGGATCCGGCCTGGACGCCCGCGAGCCCCATACCGCTCAAGGGGCTGCGGATCGGCCTGAACGGCGTCGTGGAGCCCATCAGCCAGGCCTACCGGAACCTGGACACGGCCGTCAGTGTGGCCAACGGCTACACGGCCGGCGTCGGCCAGGTGCTGTCGAGCCTCGGGACGGTGATGCCGCTGGAGAAGGGCCCGGACCAGGATGAGTTCTTCCTGACCTTTGAGGTTCTGGGCAGCAGCACCAATGTGGTGACCGAGCCAGCGCCGCTCACGCCGCCCCCGCCCGTCGACAGCCCCCCGGTATCCGATATCGGGGTGAAGACCTTCGACGAGATCAACGCCACGATGGCCACGATCACCGGCGTGTCGCCCAACCAGCCGGCGGTGAAGGCCACCTTCGCGCTGGTCCGCCAGCAGCTGCCCGCCATCGTGGATATGTCCGCGGTGCTGGCCTCCCACCAGGTCGGCATTGCCCAGCTGGCCATCGAGTACTGCAACGCGCTGGTGGAGGACAACACCCTGCGGACCAACTTCTGGGGCGGCTTCAACTTCGCCGCGCCGCCAGCCAGCGCTTTCGACACGGCGCCGGAGCGGGACTCGATCTTCATCCCGCTGCTGACCCGGGCGATGGGCACGAACCTGCTGAGCCAGCCCAATGAGGCAGCAGTGCGGTTCGAGCTCGATAACCTGACGACAGACCTGGCGTCCTGCGGCGGCTCCTGCGCCGCGGACCGGACCAAGACCATCGTGAAGGCAGCCTGCGCCGCCACCATCGGCAGCGCCGTCACCTTGGTGCAGTAGGAGCGCCTTAAGGCGCGATCTTTTGGCTATGGCCAGCAAGACTTAGCAGATTCGAGGCAACGCACATGGCACGCAACCCCAAACCCCGGAACTACTTCGAGCCGCAGCGGCATCCCGATCATCCGCGGCCGGTCACCCGGCGGCAGCTGATCGCCCAGGGCTTCCGGGCGGGTGGTGCCGCAGTGGTCGGCGCGGGGGTGTTCAGCCTGTTCGCCAATCCCCGCTCAGCTTACGCCGCCCTCGCCGGGGACCTGGAGGCGCTGAAGCTCGAGTGTGGTATTGCCACGCAGGGTGCCGGCAAGATCCCGTTCATCTGCTTTGACCTGGCGGGCGGCGCCAACATGGCGGGCTCCAACGTGCTGGTCGGTGGCGCGGGTGGCCAGCTCGATTTCCTCACGACCAACGGCTACAACAAGCTGGGCCTGCCGGGGGACATGATTCCCCCCGTCGTCAGCGCGATCACCCAGCAGGACCATATCGACCAGACCATGGGCCTGGCGTTTCACAGCGACAGCGCCTTCCTGCGCGGCATGCTGACCAACGTGGCCCCGGGCACCTCCGCCAATATCAACGGCGCCGTCATTCCGGCCCGCTCGGAGAACGACACGGGCAACAACCCCCACAACCCGATGTACGGCATCGCCCGCGCCGGGGCGGACGGGTCACTGCTGGGCCTCATCGGCTCGCGCAACTCCGACTCCGGCGGCAACTCCATGGCGCCCGTCATGATGATCAACGCCGAGGACCGGCCCACCAAGGTGGACAGGCCCAGCGACGTGACCGGCCTGGTGGATACCGGGGCCCTCGTCGGCCTGCTCAGCCAGGCAGACGCCGTGAAGGTGCTGGAATCGATCCAGCGGGTCAGCGACATGAAGCTGCAGCGGGTCAGCACCAAACTGACGGTCACGCAGGATGACGTCATCAAGGACCTGGTCAACTGTGGCTACGTGAAGTCCGCGGACATTGCCGACCGGTTCGGCGACCCGTCAAGCCTGAATCCGTCCATCGACCCGGAGATCGTGGGGCCGTCTGGCATCTTCACCCAGGCCGAGTACGACAGCGACGACGAGTTCAGGAAGACTGCGGCGGTGATGAAGCTGGTGATCAACGGCTTCGCCGGCGCCGGTACCATCACGATGGGCGGGTACGACTACCATGGCGGCCGCCGGGCTGAGGGGGAAGTCAAAGATTTCCGCGCCGGGCGCTGCATGGGCGCCTGCCTGGAGTACGCCGCCCGGATTGGTGTGCCCCTGATGATGTACGTGTTCAGCGACGGCTCGCTGTCCAGCGACGGCGCTATCGACAACTCCGTTGACGGTCGGGGCAAGGGCGAATGGACCAGCGACAACCAGTCCACCGCCGCCTCGTTCTTCCTGGTCTACAACCCGGGCGCTCGGGCAACCCTCATGGGCGGCACCCCGGAACAGCAGGCCAGGCACCAGCAACTCGGCTACTTCCGCGGGGATGGTTCCGTCGAGACGGGGGCCACGCCGGCAGCCAACAACGTCAACCTGCTGGTGGAGACGGTGCTGCTCAACTACATGGCACTCCACGGCGAGCAGGGCAACTTCGCCACGCTGTTCCCCGGCAACGGTCTCGGCTCACCGACGCTGCGGGACTCGCTGACAGCCTTCGCGCCTATCGTCTGACCGCACGATCTGATTCCACGCCCGTAGGAGCGCCTTTAGGCGCGATCGATCTTGATCGCGCCTAAAGGCGCTCCTACGGTTACGCAATGCCATAATCAGGTCATGTTGTCGCCCGATCTCGCCGCCCTCCTGGCCTGCCCCCGGTGTGAACACGCCCTCCGGCAGTACCCGGATGCGAGCTTCGGCTGCAGCAGCTGCGGCCTCACGTTTCCGCTGCTCGACGGCGTGCCCTGCCTGTTTCCGGAGCCGGGGGCGACCCTCGCGGAGTGGCGGCAGCGTCTGCAGTTCGCCCTGGAGAAGCTGGCCCGGGATGCGGGAAGCCTCCAGCTTGAGCTCCAGAATCCCCGCTTACGACCGCTGACCCGGGAACGCCTGGTCCAGCTGCAGGGGGCCTGCGTCGACCAGGCGCGGCGGCTCGCGGAGCTGTTGTCGCCCCTGGCCCTCCACCAGTCGCAGCTGGCGCTGGCCACGCACCTGGCGTTGCAGACGCGCCTGCCCACCGACCAGGGGCTGACCACTTACTACACGAATATCCACCGGGACTGGGCCTGGGGAGACACGGAGAACGCGGAGTCGCTGAAGCTGGTCAGCGGGGCCTTGGGCGCGGGGGGCGCTCCATCCACCATCCTCGTCATGGGCTCCGGCGCCGGCCGCCTCGCCTATGACCTCCACGAGCAGGTCGGGCCCGCGAGCACCATCGCCCTGGATTTCAATCCGCTGCTGGCGCTGGTCGCTTCCCGGGCCGTCGACGGTACCGGCGTACAGCTCTGGGAGTTTCCGCTGGCACCCCGGTCCATTGGCGATCATGCGGTGTTACGGACACTGGTTGCTCCCGAGCCGGTCCGCGAGGGCTTTCACCTGGTGCTGGGCGATGTGCTCCGCCCGCCGGTCCGCGCCGCGAGCATCGATGTGGTGGTGACGCCCTGGGTTGTCGATATCCTTCCCGAGGACTTTCGCGCTGTCGCGGCCCGGGTCAACGGGTTGCTCAGGCCCGGCGGCCGCTGGATCTGCTTTGGCTCACTGGCCTTCAGTCAGCCGGAGGCTGCTGCCCGCTACAGTCTTGAGGAAGTGCTTGCGATCGTCATGGACAGCGGCTTCGCTCCGCCCGACGTTAGGGAGGATGAGATCCCTTATATGTGCTCGCCCGCGAGCCGGCACGGTCGGCGGGAGCTGGTCGTGACCATTGGCGCCTCGAAGGAGCAGGCCGTGCCCAGACCGGCCCGTCACCGCTCGCTGCCGGACTGGCTGGTGGGTGGGACCCAGCCCGTCCCCCTGTTGCCGGCCTTTCAGCTGCAGGCCATGACGACCCGGATCTACGGCTTCATCATGGGGCTGATCGACGGCCGGCGGTCGGTGGTGGACATGGCCAGACTGCTCGCGGAGCAGCGACTGATGACCCGGGAAGAGGCAGAGCCCGCCGTGCGGACCTTCCTCACCAAAATGTACGAAGAAAGCCAGCGCCCACCCGGCTTCTGAAAAGGTACCGGACCTTAGTTTTGTTAGTTGTTTAGTTGTTGGGGCCAACAACTAAACAACTAACAAAACTAAGGTCCGGTACCTTTTGG
>JANNXJ010000040.1:0-2844 GCA_031409515.1 Gammaproteobacteria bacterium
CACAACCATCGAGCGCCTGGCCGGCCACTTCACCGTGCTGCTGGACGCGCTGCTCGCAGATCCCGATCAGTGCATCGACACCGTCCCCCTGCTGACGCCGGCCGAACGCCACCAGCTGCTGGTGACGTGGAACGACACTGCCCGGGACTACCCGCTGGAGCGGTGCACCCAGGAGCTGCTGGAAGCCCAGGTCCGGCGGACCCCGGCGGCCATTGCGGTCGTGGGTGGTACAGAGTCCTTGACCTATGCCGAACTCAACCGCCGAGCCAATCAGCTGGCCCATCGGCTCCGGGAACTCGGGGTTGGACCGGACGTGCCAGTGGGGGCGTGCATGGAGCGCTCCGTTGAGCTGCTGGTCGCCTTTCTGGGCATCCTTAAGGCCGGTGGCGCGTGGCTGCCGCTGGATCCGGACGAGCCCGCGGAGCGGCTGGCCTTCAAGGTCGCCGACAGCACCGCGCGGGTGATCCTGACCCAGGGAGCCGGCACCACTCTGCTACGGGACCTGCCGGCGACGGTGACCGTTCTGCGCCTGGATACGGACTGGCCACTGCTCGCGGGCTACGCCGACACCGATCCGCCGGTGGCCAATACCCCCGACGACATCGCCTACATCATCTACACCTCC
This sequence comes from Gammaproteobacteria bacterium, assembly GCA_031409515.1. Classification (GTDB taxonomy): domain Bacteria; phylum Pseudomonadota; class Gammaproteobacteria; order Steroidobacterales; genus SHZI01. Next base: position 626 of record JANNXJ010000040.1, read on the forward strand.
GGCTCCACCGGCCAGCCCAAGGGCGCCCTGATCCCCCATCGCGGCCTCTGCAACCACGTGCTCGGGCTGAACGAGGTGCTGGCCACCACGGCGCAGGATCGCCTGCTGCAGACCACGCCCATCGGCTTCGACGCCTCGGTCAAGACCTTCGTCGTGCCACTGACCGTCGGTGCAACGATCGTGCTGGCCGAGCCGGGCGGCCATCGGGACAGCGCATACCTCGTGCGCACGATCAAGGCCCAGGCCATCACCATCACGCAGTTCGTGCCCTCCCAGCTGCAGGCCCTCGTCGAGGAACCCGGCTTCGGCACCTGCCGCTCCCTGCGCGACGTGATCGTGGGTGGCGAGGCCCTCCCTGCCAGCCTGGCCGCCGACTTCCAGCGCCTGCTGCCCACCACCACCCTGGGCAATCTCTACGGCACCACTGAAGCGAGCGACGACTCCACCCGCTTTGAGCTCGGTTCCGCGCCGTTTTCCTCACCGACAGTGCCGATCGGCCGACCGATGGCCAATGCCCAGTGCTACATCCTGGATGGCAATCTGGAGCCGGTGCCCATCGGCGTGACCGGCGAGTTGTACCTGGGCGGTTACGGCCTGGCGCGGGGCTATCTGAACCGGCCGGAGCTGACTGCCGAGCGCTTTGTTGCCCATCCGTTCCGCCCCGGCGAGCGCCTCTACCGGACCGGCGACTTCTGCCGCTATCTGGCCACGGGTGACATCGAGTACCTGGGGCGGGGCGATCAGCAGATCAAGCTGCGCGGCTTTCGCATCGAGGTCGGCGAGATCGAGGCGGCGCTGCGCGCCTGCGCCGGGGTCCGGCACTGCGCAGTGATGGTGCGGGAAGACCAGCCTGGCCTGCAGCGGCTGGTGGCCTACGTGGCCGGCGAGCAGCTGACGACAGCCACGCTGCTTCGCGAGCTGAAGACCGGGCTGCCCGACTACATGGTGCCCACGGCGATCGTCCTCCTCGACCCGCTCCCGCGCCTGCCCAACGGCAAGCTTGACCGCCGCGCCCTGCCCGTGCCGGACTACCAGCAACTGGGAACCCAGGGCGGTTACGTGGCGCCGGGGACGGCGATGGAGAGCCTGATTGCCGACGTCTGGGCCGAATTGCTGGGACTGCAGCGCGTGGGTGTGCACGACGACTTCTTCGCGCTGGGCGGGCACTCGCTGCTGGCCGGGCAGCTGGCGGCGCGACTGGTCAGGACAACTGGCGTGGCAGTGCCGCTCCGGAGGATCTTCGAGAGCCCCACCGTCGCCGAGCTGGCCCTCGGCATTGAGCAGCTGCTGGGGGCGGCGGCGCCAGGCCATGCCCAGCCGATCCGCCCGGTCCCACGCTCCGGCGCCCTGCCCCTCTCCTTTGCCCAGCAACGACTGTGGTTCATCGACCAGCTCAGCCCGGGCACCAGCACCTACAGCATGCCCACGGTCCTCCGCCTGGAGGGCCCGCTGCAGCAGGCAACGCTGCGCGACGCGCTGAACGGCCTGATCGCCCGCCACGAGTCCCTGCGGACGCGCATCAGTACCAGCGACGGCGTGCCCCACCAGACCATTGTGTCTACAGAACCCGTGGCGCTTCAGGAGCAGGACCTCAGGGCACTGGGTGCGAGCGCCGCGGGGGTGCGTGCTCAGGCGTTGGTGCAGCAGGAGGCCGAGAAACCATTCGACCTGATACAGGGCCCGCTGTTGCGGGTGCTGCTCATCCGGCTGGCCGACCAGGAACACGTGCTGGTGCTCAACCTGCACCATATTGCCTCGGACGGCTGGTCAGCTGGCGTGTTCGACCAGGAACTGTCAGCCCTGTACAACGGACAGCTGGCAGGTGAGTCGGTACAGCTGCCCGCGCTGCCGATCCAGTACGCGGACTACTCGGTCTGGCAGCGGGCGTGGCTGACCGGACCGGTGCTTGAGCAACAGCTGGGCTACTGGAGAACGCAACTCGCCGCGCTGGGCAGCCTGGAGCTGCCCGTCGACCGGCCCCGCCCGTCGCTCCAGAGCTCCCGGGGCGCCCGGCTCACAGTCCCGCTGGCGGCCGGGTCGGTGGCCAGGCTCCGGGCCCTGGGACGCGCGGCCGGCAGCACGCTGTTCATGACCGGGCTGGCGGCCTTCAAGGTGCTGCTGTATCGCTACGGCAGTACTACCGACATCGCCGTCGGCACGCCTGTGGCGGGGCGGGGACGCGTGGAGCTGGAGGGCCTGATCGGCTTCTTCGCCAATAC
>JANNXJ010000041.1:0-6432 GCA_031409515.1 Gammaproteobacteria bacterium
CCTCATTTCGCACTTGCGAAATGAGGCATGTCCCCATTTTCTCAGGCGCTCCTACCGGGTGGCGTTCAGCACGATCACGGGAGCGCCCCGGCCAAGGCCGAGGGACTCTGCAGCGCTGCCTTCTGCCCGCGCGATCTCCAGGACGCCAAACGAGTTGATCAGCGCCAGGAATTCACCCGGCTGCACGTTGCCGTAGGTCTTGCGCAGGGCGAGGCGGTGCCCGGCGGCCAGCACCTCCGGTTTACGGAAGCCCGCCAGCAGTGCGGCATCGATGTTGGTGATCAGATTCCCGAAGTTGTCGATCGCGATCACGGTGCCGCGGATCTCATGGGGCCCGGCCTGGGGCTCCTCCTGCAGGGACGGAATGAGTTCCCCGGCGGGTGGGCCGATGTCCCCTATTGCCAGTCGCCCCGCGGCCAGCTCGGCAGCGAGGGGCGCGAAAATGTCCCGGCCATGGAACGTGTGGCTGGGGCTGGGCCAGCCCTGCTGCTGGCGCCAGGTTTCGCTCAGGCGGTAACAGCGTGCCGGCGCGGTCCCCAGCACCGGCTGCAGCAGGCCGTTGTCCGGTCCCAGGAAAAAATGCCCGTCATGCTCCCCGGCGATGATGCTGCGGGTGGTCCCAACGCCGGGATCGACCACGGCCACGTGCACGGTCCCGGCCGGAAAGTACCGGTAGGAGCGGGCCAGCCAGAACCCGGCTTCGATGGGCCAGTGGACGGGAATATCGTGGGTCAGGTCGACGATCTGCGCGCTGGGGAGCCGGCTCAGGATCGCGCCCTTCAGCACGCCGACAAAGGGCCCCTTCAGGCCAAAGTCGGTGGTGAGTGTGATGACCGATGGCATGTCGTAGGAGCGCCTTTAGGCGCGATTCTTATCGATCGCGCCTAGATCCGCAGGAATCGCGCCTAAAGGCGCTCCTACGCGCCGCGCCGCGAACCAGCTGCCCAGCCGTGCTTCGATCATCAGGATGCTCGGCGTGAGGATGAGGGTGAGGATCGAGGCGAAAATCAGGCCGCCGATGATCACGGTGGCCATTTCCGCCCACCACTGGCCGCTGGGCCCGCCGAAGTACACCTTGCGCTCGAGGATATCGATGTTGAGTTTCAGCGCCATCGGCAGGAGGCCCAGGATCATGACGACCTTGGTCAGCAGAACCGGCCGCAGCCGCTGTGCGCAGGTGCGCAGGATGGCTTCCCGGGCCGCCATCCCGGCATCCCGCAGCTTGTTGAAGGTGTCGATCAGCACGATGTTGTTGTTCACGATGATGCCCGCGAGGGCGATCGTGCCGATGCCGCAGTTCACCAGGCTGAAGGGCCTGCCCGTCACCAGGAGGCCGAGCAGCACGCCACCCGTGGAAAAGGCCACCGCCGTCAGCACCAGCAGCGGCTGGAAGAGGCTGTTGAACTCGGCCACCAGAATCAGGGCAATGAGGCCGAGGCCCACGAGGAAGGCCTTGCCCAGGAACGCCGCCGTCTCCTGCTGGTCCCTCGCGCCGCCCTTGAAGCGCAGTTGCACTTCCGGATCCAGACCGAGGGTGGGCAGGGCGGCCCTGACCTGATCAAGGACGGGTTCGATGAGCACGCCCTTTTCCAGGTCAGCCTGAACCAGCATCGTCCGGCGCATGTCGGTCCGCATGATGGTGCGGGTGGCCTCGGCGGGCTTGCGGGAGACAAAACTGCCCATGGGCACGTTGCCGGATTTCGTGGGGATGCGCAGGGCAGCCAGCTTGTCCAGGCTCCGGTCGTCGGAGGGGAAGCGGACGCGGATATCGATTTCCTCGTCGGAGTCGTCGGGGCGGTACGTGCCCAGCTTGATGCCGTTGGTGACCAGCTGAATGATGTTACCCACCAGGGACACGTCCGCACCAAATTTGGCAGCCTGGGCGCGATCAACCTCCATGCGCCACTCGATGCCGGGCAGGGGCCGGGTGTCTTCGGCGTTGATCACGCCGGGAATCGTGGCGACGAATTCCCGCAGCTTGTTGACGGCGTCCCGCAGGGCATCCAGCGACTGGGCCGACGCTTCGATGTTCAGGGGCTTGCCCTGAATGGGTCCGTCCTGGGGCAGCCGGGGCTCGATAACGATGCCGGCGATGCCCGCGGTGCGCTCGCGGATCTCGCCAATGATCTGGGCCACCGGCCGCCGCTCCCGCCAGTTGTCGAAGTTCAGGCTGATCGAGCCGATCTGGTCCGGGGCGGTTCCCTTGTTCCCGGCGCCGGAGGTCACGTAGACGTTCTTGATGCCCGCGACGCCGTAGACCCGCTCCTCCACGCTGCGCACCAGCCGGTCCTTCTCCTGGGTGGACAAGTCACCCCGGGCCCGGATATCGACGCTGCCCTGCTCCGGATCCACGTTCGGGAACAGCGTAATGCCCCGGCCCAGTGACCCGTAGGTCACGAACACGGCGACCAGCAGTGCCGTAACTCCGCCCGCTGTCATGAAGGGCCGGTTGATGGCGGCGGTCACGACCCGCAGGTAGCGGCCGGTCCAGCCGCTGATCCTGCCCAGGTCTCCGCTTTCGGCGAGGCCCAGCTGCTCCCGCGCCTCCGGCGTGAGGTGCCCGCTGCGGCCAAAAATGGCGCCGAGGGCGGGGACGACGAACATCGCGATCACGAGGGAAGCGGCCAGCGTGTAGATCAGCACAATCGGCATGTAGCGGAGAAAGCTGCCGATGATGCCCGGCCAGAAGACCAGCGGCAGGAACGCGACGATGGTGGCGGCAATGGACGCGAAGATCGGCCAGGCCATGCGCTTGGCCGCCTCGGCGTAGGCAACCCGGCGATCCAGACCCTCGGCCATCCGCCGGTCGGCGAGCTCCACCACCACGATGGCCCCGTCCACCACCAGGCCCACGGACATGATCAGGCCGAAGAACACCACCAGGTTCATGGTCATCCCGGTGACTGCCAGCAACACAAAGGCGGCGGCAAAGGAGCCGGGAATCGAGATGCCCGCGAGGAGGGCGTTTTGCAGGCCGAGGATGCCGATCAGGCAGATCACGACCAGCAACACTGCGATGACCACGTCGTTGACCAGCTGGTTGATGTCCTCGCGAACCCGCACCGACTTGTCCCGGCTGTAGGTGACGGAGATGCCGGGCGGCCAGCTCTCCTGGACTTCGGCCACGGCGATCTTCACGGCATCGACCGTTCGGAGGATGTTGGAGCCGTTGCGCTGGACGACCCGGATGCCCACCGCCGGTTCGCCATTCAGGCGGGCGTAGCTCTCCGGGTCCTTGAAGGTGCGGCGGACTTCCGCGATGTCCCGGAAGTGCACGACCCGTTCACCGTCCACCTTGATCGGCAGCGACAGCACGTCTTCCGGGGACTCGATCACGCCCGGCACCTTGACTGCGAAGCGGCCCTGGTCCGACTGCATGGACCCGGCCGCGACCAGCCGGTTGTTGCGCTGGACAAAATTCAGGACATCCGCCGGCGAGAGGCCATAGCTCTCGAGGTTGAGCGGGTTGACAACGATCTCGAGAATTTCCTTGCGGATACCCACCATGTTGACTTCAAGCACGCCGTCTATGGACTGGAGGCGGTCCTGCAGGGTGGTCGCAATGGTGTTCATCGTGCGTTCCGGGACACTGCCTCCCAGGTTGATCACCAGCATGGGATCGAACCGGGAGAACTTCACCTCGTTCACCGTGGGCTCGCGGGCGTCCTCGGGCAGTTCCGCCCTGGCCTGGTCGACCCGCTCCCGCACGTCGGTCAGCGCCTGGTCCACGTCGACCTCCGGCCCGAACTCCAGCGTGACTGAAGCCCGGTTCTCGGTTGCCGAGGAGACCATCTCCTTCAGCCCCTCGATATTGCGCAGCTGCTGCTCCAGGGGGCGCACGAGCAGTCGCTCGGCGTCTTCGGCGGCCACGCCGTCCAGCAGGACCTCGACACTGATGTAGGGGAAGTCCACATCGGGCTGGGCTTCCTTCGGCAGGCCCCGATAGGCACTGGCGCCGGCGAAGAGCAGCACAGCCAGGGCCACGAGCACGGCCCGGCTCCGACTGACGCAGAGATCAATAAGGGCGTTCATTGCCCGGCGTCTGCCCGGGGCATGGTGGTCCTGGTGACCGACTGACCCGCGGCCAGTGCAGTTTCGGCCGTGGCCTCTATGGCCTGCACCGGCTGGCCCGCAGAGACGTAGCCCTGGCCTACCACGATGATGCTGGCGCTCTCCGGCAGGCCGGTGACCCAGACGCCGTTGGCCTCCGAGCGGGCAATCTGTACCCGGTGGAATTCGACCTGATTGTTGGCGTCCACCGTCTTGACGCCCAGTTCACCGCCCGCATCCAGGGTGAGGAGTGAGGGGGCCAGTCGATAGGCCAGCACCTCACCACCCGGAATCCGCATTTCCGCGGTGACGCCGGCAGGCAGCTTGCCGCCCGGGTTGGGAATCTCGAGCTCCACGGTGAAGGTGCGGGTGGATTCTTCGGCCACGGGCGCCAGGTAGCGGATCCTGCCCTTGACGTTCTGCCCGGTGACCAGTGCCGCGGTGGCCGTCCCGCCGACGCTGACGAAGCCGGCATCCTGCTCGGCGATGCTGCCCGTAACGATCAGGCGCGTGTTGTCCACGAAGGTGGCCACCGGGTCCCCCGGCCGGACGAAGTCGCCCACTTCCACGGCGCGTTCCTGGACGGTCCCGTCGAAGGGTGCCCGCACCGTCATGTAATCAAGGTCCAGCTCGGCCCGGAGGAGCTCTGCCCGCGCGCCTTCAAGTTTGGCCCGGGTCTCGGCGAGCTGGGTGTCAGACACATAGCCCTGGGGCTTCAGTGCCTGCTGGCCCTCCCAGGCGGACTGGTACTCGCTGACACTGGCCCGGGCCTGTTCGAGGCGACCCTGCCGGTCCCGGAGGTCGAGCTGCAGCAAGGTCTGGCCAGCCCTGGCGGGCTCGCCGCGACTGATGCCGACCGCCGACACCCGACCGCTGGTCTCTGCCTTGATCTGCACGGTGCGTGCCGGAGCGGTGCGGCCATAGACGCTGATCGTCCGGGTGACGGACTCAGCCTGCTGCGCCCGGATCTGGACCCGCGCCACCAGAGTGGGCGCCGGCGTGGAGCCCTGCGTGCCCGCGGCGCCCGGGCTTTCGCGCCGGAGTGCTCCGGAAGCCAGCCAGAGCAGCACGAGCAGCGTGAGGCCCGCGGCGAGTGTCCAGGGGCGGCGGGTCAGGGTCTCGATGGGGCGCATGCAGAGTCCTTTGATTTCAGTAGAGATAGTAACCCGGCCTCGACGCCTGGACTGCTGGCCTGCGGCGTCCCCGTTGTAACTTTTTGTAACCGCAGTCACCCGCTGGGTGAGGCCGTAGGTACTTCTTCAGGTGCGATACAGGTGGGTGATTGCTAGACTTCCGCCGTCTGTTTCCCCCTCAATCCGACCGAGTCACTGACATTAAGGAATTGCGCGTGAACAAGCCCGAAGTTAGCCGGCGTCGCTTTCTTGCCCAGGTTGCCCTGGCCGTCCCTGCCGGCGCCGTGCTGCTGGATGCTGTCGTCACCAATCAGGCCTCGGCCCAGGCTGCCGCCCCGGCTGCTCCTGCCAAGTTGCCCAAGCTTGAAGAGTCCGATCCCTCCGCCAAGGCTCTCGGCTACGTGGACAACATCGCCAAAGTTGACCGCAAGAGCCCGCAGGCGGCGCGCTTCGCCCCCGGCCAGGAGTGCGATAGGTGCTCCCAGCTCCAGGGCAAGGTGGGCGATGCTTACCGGCCCTGCGCGATCTTCCCCGGCAAGCTGGTGGCTGCCAAAGGCTGGTGCAGTGTCTGGGCACCGATCGCCTGACGATTGCCCTGACGATTGCCTTGGCCCAGCCGCCCGCCTTCGGCATTGCCGGGTATAAGAACTCGGGCAAGACTACGCTGATCGTGGCGCTGCTGCAGGAACTGTCGTCCCGGGGGTGGCGCGTGGGGACCATCAAGCACGCGCACCACGACTTCGACATCGACCACCCGGGCAAGGACAGCTATCTGCACAGGACCGCCGGCGCCACGGAAGTCATCGTGGCGTCGGCGCGCCGTGTCGCCCACATCCGCGAACTCGGCGACCAGAACCCGCCCGGACTTGACGAACTCATCGCCCGCCTCGTGAGTGTGGATCTCGTGCTGGTGGAAGGCTGGAAGTCCGGCGCTCACCCCCGCCTGGAGCTCCGCCGCGCCGGGGCACCGGCGCCGGCCATTGCCAGTGGCGGGTCAGGGGTGCGGGCGATCGTCAGTGATACCCCATTGCCCGGCGAAGCGCTCCCCGTCCTGGCGCGGGACAACGTGCCCCGCATCGCGGACTTCATCCTTGAAGCGGTGGGCCTGCCGGCCCGCCGCGCCGGGTAGGAGCGCCTTGTAGGAGCGCCGTTATGCGCGATCGATAACGGCATCGCGCCAAAAGGCGCTACTACAAGGCGCACCTACCTTTACGGGTAGAGAGGCAGCGTGTCCCGACGCACGCCGGCC
>JANNXJ010000042.1:0-51377 GCA_031409515.1 Gammaproteobacteria bacterium
CACAACCATCGAGCGCCTGGCCGGCCACTTCACCGTGCTGCTGGACGCGCTGCTCGCAGATCCCGATCAGTGCATCGACACCGTCCCCCTGCTGACGCCGGCCGAACGCCACCAGCTGCTGGTGACGTGGAACGACACTGCAGCGCCCTACCCGCAGGACATGACCCTTGCCGGGCTCATCGAGGCCCAGGTCCGGCGCACGCCCGCTGCGCTGGCCCTCAGCCATGAGCAGGAGAATCTCAGCTACAGCCAGCTGAATGCGCGGGCCAACCAGCTGGCCCACTACCTCCGTGCACTGGGCGTGGGCCCGGAGGTGCCGGTTGCCATCTGCATGGAGCGGTCGATCGGGAGCCTGGTCGGGATACTGGCGATTCTCAAGGCAGGCGGGGCGTGGGTGCCGCTGGATCCCCAGCACCCGCCCGAGCGGCTCCGTTTCATGCTGGCTGATACGGCGGCGCCCGTCGTTCTGGTGCATGCCGGTACGCGCCAGCGCCTGGTCAAAGAGGCTGCTCGCGTCGTGTGCGTGGACGCCGATCACGCCACGATCTCGGGGCACCCCGAGAGTGATCCGGCCCCTCTGGGGAGAGCAGACCACCTTGCCTATGTCATCTACACCTCCGGCTCGACGGGCACGCCCAAGGGCGTGGAGATCCCCCAGCGCGGCATCTGCAATCACATCGCCTGGATCAGTAAGCGCCTGAAGTTGAGCGCCAGCGACCGGCTGCTGCACTTCACCTCCATCAGTTTTGATGCGTCGGTCTGGGAAATGCTGGCGCCGCTGCAGGTGGGCGCCTGCCTGTACGTGGCACCTCCCGGTACCGAGCGGGACATGGCCGCCCTCGCCGGCGCGATTGACCGGGAGCAGCTGACCATCCTGCAGGTGGTCCCCTCGATGCTGCGGGCGATGCTGAACGATGGTCACCTCGCCCGGTGCCACAGCCTGCGCCACATCGTCTGCGGCGGCGAGCCCCTGGACTTCGACCTGGCCAGGCGGGTTCGCGAGCAGGCGCCCTGGGTACGGCTCGGCAACTTCTACGGGCCGACCGAAGCGAGCATCGACGCCACCAGCCTGGAACTCGATGAACCCTTCCAGCCCACGGGTATCGTGCCCATCGGCCGCCCCATCGCGAACGTTCGCTGCCATGTTCTGGACTCCCGCCTGCAGCCAGTGCCCATCGGTGTGCTGGGCGAGTTGTACATCGGCGGCGCGGGTCTGGCCCGGGGCTATGTGAACCTTCCAGAGTTGACGGCGGAGCGCTTCATCGCGGATCCCTTCCAGCCTGGTGAGCGCCTGTACCGCACCGGCGACAGGGTCCACTACCTGCCGGACGGGACGCTGGCCTTTGCCGGCCGCAACGACGACCAGGTAAAAATCCGCGGCTACCGCATTGAGCTCGGCGAGATCGAAGCAGTACTGGGCGCCTGCGCGGGCGTCCGGCACGCGGTGGTGCTGGCCCGGGAGGACCAGCCGGGACTCAAGCGCCTCGTCGCCTATGTGGCGGGCGAAGCGCTCACGACGGAAGCGCTACGCGGGCAGCTGAAGGACAGGCTGCCCGATTACATGGTGCCCACGGCCATCGTGCTCCTGGACCAGCTGCCGCGTCTGCCCAATGGCAAACTCGATCGTCGGGCGCTGGCGGCGCCCGACTACGAGCAGCAGGGAGCCCCGGGCGGGTATGTGGCGCCGGGCACGGCGATGGAGGGTCTGCTTGCCGAGGTCTGGGCCGAACTGCTCGGCCTGGCGCAGGTGGGCGTGCACGACGACTTCTTTGCACTGGGTGGGCACTCGTTACTGGCCGGGCAGCTGGCAGCGCGGCTCGTCCGGGTAACTGGCGTGGAAGTGCCACTCCGGCGGATCTTCGAGAGCCCGACCATCGCAGAGCTCGCCCAGGACATTGAGCAACTCCGGGGAACAGGGCCGTCGGCTCAGATCCAGCCGATTCTCCCGGCGCCCCGGACCGGCCCCCTGCCTCTCTCGTTCGCCCAGCAACGGCTGTGGTTCATCGAGCAGCTGAGCTCGGGCACCGGCGCCTACAACCTGCCGACGGTCCTGCGCCTGCGGGGCGCACTACAACGGGAGGCCTTGCGCGAGTCACTGGACGTCCTGATCGCTCGTCATGAGTCCTTGCGGACGCGCATGGCTACGCTCGACGGCGAGGCGCGCCAGATCATTGCCGCTGCCAGCCCGGTGGCCCTTGCGGAACACGACCTGCAGGCACTGGGTGAGCAGGCACGGCAAGTGCGCGCCCGGGAACTTGCGCAGGAAGAGGCAGAGCGGCCCTTTGATCTGGCGCAGGGGCCCTTGTTGCGCGTTCTGCTGATTCGCCTGGCTGAACTGGAGCATGTGCTGGTGATTAACCTGCACCACATCATCTCCGATGGCTGGTCGGGAGGCGTGTTCGACCAGGAACTCTCAGCGCTCTACAACGGACAGCTCGCCGGTCGGCCGGCGCAGCTGCCCGCGCTGCCGATCCAGTACGCAGACTACGCGGTCTGGCAACGCGCGTGGCTGGCCGGACCGATGCTCCAGCAGCAGCTCAGCTACTGGAAGACGCAACTGGCTGCCCTCGGCACCCTGGAGCTGCCCGCCGACCGCCAACGCCCGGTGGAACAAAGCTACCGGGGCGCCTGTCTGGAAGTCCCACTGCCGGCCGCGCTGGACACAGGGCTACGGGCGCTGGGCCGGGAGGAAGGCAGCACCCTGTTCATGACCGGGCTGGCCGCCTTCAAGGTTCTGCTGTACCGCCTTAGCGGCACCACCGACGTCGCCATCGGCACGCCCATTGCCGGGCGGGGACGCGTAGAGCTGGAGGGACTGATCGGCTTCTTCGCCAACACCCTGGTGCTGCGCACGGATCTGTCGGGAGCCCCCACCTTCAGGCAGCTGCTCGCCCGGGTCCGGGAGACAGCCCTGGGTGCCTACACGCACCAGGATCTGCCCTTCGAAAAACTGGTGGAAGAGCTCGCGCCCCGCCGCGACCCGTCCCGCAATCCCCTCTTCCAGGTGTGCTTTGCGCTCGTCCAGGGCCGGCGCAGCAACCTGGGCCTGTCGGGACTCGAACTGGAGCACATCCCGTTGCGCACCAATCAGTCCAAGTTTGATCTGACGCTAACGCTGGTCGACCGGGCGGGTGAGCTTCGGGTGCACTTCGAGTACTGCACGGACCTGTTCGAACGGGGCACGATCGAACGACTGGCCGGGCACTTCGGTGTACTGCTTGGGGCGCTGCTGGCAAACCCCGACCAGAGTATCGACACACTGCCCCTGATGAGTGACGCCGGGCGGCGGCAGATTCTTGAGGCGGGGGACGCGCCAGCGAACGTGGCCACCGGGGACCAGACGCTGGCCCGGTTGTTCGAGGCTCAGGTACACCGCACGCCCGACGCCGTGGCGGTGAGCGACGGGGACCAGACGCTGACCTACGCCCAGCTCAACGCCCGGGCCAATCAGCTGGCCCACTATCTGCGCACCCGCGGCGTCGGTCCCGGAGTAACCGTGGCCCTCTGCCTGGAGCGCAGCCCAACGCTGATTGTCGGGCTTATGGGCATCGTGAAGGCGGGCGGCGCCTATCTGCCGCTGGACGCCGATCAGCCAGTCGAGCGCCTGGGTTTGCTGCTGGCAGACTCGGGGGCGCAGCTGGTGCTCACCGAGGCAGCGCTGGTCGGGCGCCTGCCCGCTGCCGGCCAGCGCTTCTGTCTGGATAGTGATGGCCCGGAGATCGCCGACTACAGCACCGAGGACCCGCCGAACCACAATACCCCCCAGCAACTGGCCTATGTGATCTATACCTCCGGCTCGACCGGCACCCCGAAAGGCGTGACGATCCGGCAGGAAGGCGTTATCCGGCTCGTGATGCAGCCCAACTACGTGGACCTCGGGCCCGGCGACACCCTGGCCCAGGTGGCCAACATCGCCTTCGACGCGGCAACCTTCGAGATCTGGGGCGCGCTCCTGAACGGTGCGCGCCTGGCGATACTGCCCCGGGACACCATCCTGTCGCCACCCGCGTTGGTCGCGGCCCTGCGGGGCAACGGCATCACCTGCCTGTTCCTGACCACCGCTCTCTTCAACCGGGTGAGCAGCGAGATCCCCGACGCGTTCAGCGCGCTGCGTCACGTGCTCTTCGGCGGGGAGGCCTGCGACCCGGACCGGGTCCGGGCGGTGATGCGGGCAGGTCCGCCCACCCGCCTCGTCCACGTCTACGGCCCCACCGAGACCACTACGTTCGCGACTTTTCACGTGGTCCGCGTCGACGAGGATCGCGCAACGATCCCCATCGGCGGGCCAATCAGCGGCACGCAGATCCTGTTGCTGGATGCCCACGGCGAGCTGGTGCCAACCGGCGTGACCGGTGAGATCCATATTGGCGGACCGGGTGTGGCCGCGGGCTACGTCAACCGGCCGGCGGAGACCGGGGCGCGCTTTGTCCCGTCGCCCCTGGACCCGGACGGCCGGACCCTGCTGTACCGGACCGGCGACCTGGCCCGCTGGCTACCGGGCGGCGAGCTCGAGTTCCTTGGCCGTAACGACGATCAGGTCAAGATCCGGGGCTTTCGCATCGAGCCTGCAGAGATCAGCACGCTGCTTGCCACCCACCCGCAGGTGCGCGCCTGTCACGTCGTGGCGCGGCGGCAGCCGGGCGGTGACCTCGGCCTGATCGCCTACGTCGTGCCCGGCACCGGCAACGGTGAGCAGTCCACCCCGGCCGCACTGCGCGCCTTCCTTGCCGAGCGACTCCCCGCCCATATGGTGCCGCAGGCTTTCCTCCCGCTCACCGCATTGCCACTGACCGCGAACGGCAAGGTCGATGTCCGGGCATTGCCCGAACCTAAGGCCAGCGAGGTACGGGCGCCGGGCACCTATGCCGCACCCCGGGACACCCTTGAGCAGACGCTGTGCCAGGTCTGGGCCCAGGTACTCAAGATCGAGCGGGTGGGCCTCGATGACAACTTTTTCGAGATTGGTGGTCACTCGCTGCTGGCCGCGAAACTTTTCGCCCGCCTGGACGAGGCCACTGGCCAGTCTTTGACTCTCGGTGTTTTGTTCAGCGCACCGACCGTGCGCCAGCTGGCAGACCGCTATCGGCACTTCGCTACGCTGGGCGAGACGCCGGTGCAGGCGCTGGTAGCCCTGCGGCGCGAGGGCACGCGGCCACCCCTGTATTTTTTGCCTGGAATCTTCGGCAACGTCGTGGGCTATGCGGATTTTGTGCGGGAACTTGGCGCTGAACAGCCTATTTATGGCTTGCAGTCGCTGGGCCTGGATGGGCGCGCCGTGCCCCTTGAATCCATCGAGGCAATGGCCAGCCACTACCTGACGGAGATTCGCGCGCAGCAGGCCCACGGTCCCTACGCCCTGGTCGGTGCCTGTTTCGGCGCGACGGTGGCCTATGATATGGCCCGCCAGCTCCTGACGGCCGGTGAGGTGGTCGCGTTCCTCGGGCTGATTGCACCGACCGGCCGGGAGGGTGATGAAGCCGGCGAACGCCTGATGCGGGCCCCACGAGCCGTCCGGCGTGCAGCGGCACTGGCGAACCTGGTGCGGGAACGGCTGCAGGTGTATCTGCAGGACATGCAGGGTCAGAGTCTTAGGTCGCGCCTCCGCTACCTCGCGCACAAGTTGCAGTCACTCAGCAACACCGCAGTACAGCCCCACGGGTTGAAGGGCGCAAAGCGGGAACTTAATCAACTCGAAGTCTATCGGGCCAACCTGCGGGCCCTGGACAGCTACGTTCGACTGCCGCTGGCCGGTCCGCTGGTGGCCTTCGAGATCCTGGAGACCGGATCAGCGGGCCCCGACGTCGCGGTGGTGGCGAACGCGTCGGGGATTGACTGGCAGGAATACTGGGAGGGCCCTCTGCCCGTCCATTTCCTGCCGGGCAGAGATTCCGGGGACATGCTGGCGGGCGCCAATGCCGCCGAAGTCGCCCGGGTGCTGAGTGAACGACTGCGTATGGCCTTCGAACAGTCGGTCAACGCAGCTTCGGCATCACCTGCTCGGCAAACAGACGCGTCTGCCTGATCATCGCCTCCTGGCGCGCGCCGTGGGGCGTGGCCACCGGGGATCCGCCCAGCAGATTGACGTGGTCCAGCCCCATCCCGATCAGCGCCTGCAGCCGGTCGAAACACTTAGCCGGCGGGCCGCAGATCGAAAACCAGTCGACGAACTCATCGTCCACCATCTGCAGGTGCGAGCCGTCGTTCTGGGCATGGTGGGCCATGTCGTAGCCCGACTTCATCTGGACGGCCAGCGCCTTGAGTTGCGGCGGCAGGTGTTCCACGGGCGAATCCTTCATGCCGGCAAAGTGCGCCACCATCCCGGAGATCATCCGGCCCAGGTTGATGGCCCGCTTCTCGTCCGGGTCACACACCAAGTTGATGTAGGCACCCACACTGAGGGTCGACCGGTCCCGGCCGGTTTCTTGCAACCGGGCATTCAGGGTATTCAGGGCCCACTCGATGCGTTCCGGTGCACTGCCGACTGCAAAGGTAATCCGGTCCGCCACATCGGCTGCCATGCGAATCGTCGCCGGACCCGTGCAGGCGATATCCATCGGCACGGGAGGCAGTTCCCCCGGCTCGAGCCAGCGCATCTTCGACGGGGTCTCTCCCCGCAGGACCGTCTCGCCCCGGAGGTAAGCCCGCACCTGCTCGACGTAGGTGCGCAGTTCCGCCGTCTTGGCGTTGCGCAGGCCAATATGGGCCGCCGATGAATCACCGCGGCCGATGCCGCAGCGGGCGCGCCCGCCGGACTCCAGCTGCAGGGTCGCGAGGGCGCCAGCCGTCACCGAAGAGTCTCGGGTGACCGGGTTGGTGACCCCGGTACTGAGAAAGAGCCGGGTCGTGCGGACGGCTGCCAGATTGAGCTGGCCATAAGGCTCCGGGCTCAGGCACTGGGTGTCGGGGCACAGCAGCGCATCAAACCCCAGCGCCTCAATTTCCACTGCCAGTCGCGCGGTATAGCCCGCCGATGGCTCCATTACGATGCCGAATTCAGTCCTGCTCATCTGCGTCCCGGTTCCTTCGCGGTCTGTCGCGCTGCCTAGTGAGCGCCGAGACCCAGCGTACTGGATGACCGGGCTTCCGTCGGATCGATTCTTACTGGCCGGCCACTGCGCAGCCAGATCAGGAGGGCATAGGCAAAGGCAACCAGATTGGCCGCGCCGACCAGCAGGATCGGACCAGAAATTTTCCAGTAGTCGAACAGGAAGCCACCCGCGAAGCTCGTGGCGAGAATGCCGACGCCACCACAGAACCCGGCAAGCCCGATAACAGAACCACGGACGTTGAGGGGGGTCTCCTGGCCCAGCAGGGCGGTGACCGACAGGATGACGCTCATCTGGCCAATGCCCACGAGGACGCAGGCCGCATAGCCCAGGGGGGCGAAGGGGTGGTCCTGGAGCCCGAGCAGCGTGTAGCCCGCCGCACCCAGGAACAGCGCGCCCACGACACAGGTCAGGCGGTTGAAGCGATCAAGGAGCGCACCCGCAGCCGGCGCCCACAGCAGCGCCGAACCCTGGATCAGCGCAAACATGAGCCCGGCCTTGGCCAGCGCCTCGGGACCGTCGAGGCCCTCATCGCGAGCAACCCGCTGGAGCCACAGGGACACAAAGGTGGCCACGAGGGTCAGGTCCGCACGGGAAATAAAGGAGCCCGCATAGCAGACCAGCAATTTGGGATTCTCCCGCCCCTGCTCCACACCAATCTGGATGACGCGGCGGAGGCTGATCCGGGCGCTGACGCCGGTCGGGGTCCCGCCCTTGAGTCCCCACTGCATCATCAGCGCCGTAAACGCCGCCAGACCCGCCATGACAAACAACATGTACCGCCCGGCATCAGCACTGCTCAGCCCCTGGGCCTGAAAGACCGCAGGGAGCGCGGCAAAAAGCGCCGTGGCCAGGCCAATGCCAAGGCCATTGAGGACACCGCCGGCACCCGCCAGCTTGCCGCGAGACCCTTCGGCCGGGTAGTCCGCCGCGGTCACGGCGATCATCACTCCCACGAAGGCCAGGCCAATGGCGTAGATGAACCGCCCCAGATAGAGATCGCCGATACTGTTGGCCAGGCCGTAGACGGCAAAGCCAGCGCCGGCGATCAGCGTGCCCGCCGCGTAGATGGGGCGACGGCCGATCCGGTCGGACAAACCACCGGCAAAGCTGACCAGGAGGAGCACCACGATCTCCTGCATCGTGGTCAGTAACCCCGTGACCTGCCCGTGCTTCTCCACGGGAATGCCGATGATCTCGGTCAGGACGTAGGGCTGGGAGAAGCTGAGAAAGCTGATGACCGGCATGATGGCCATGCAGACATATAAGTAGGTCCAGGCGTTGCGCCCGGTCATGCCGGTGGCGAACTCTATCGGCCCCAGACGGTAGCCGGGCGCGGGGGCGGCCGCGGCGGACAGGCTGTTGTTCAAGGTTATGTCTCCGTGTCCGCAGCAGGGTCAGCGGTGCTGGCGGAGTATGGCCCAGGAGTCGCCGGTCCCGCCCAGGGGTTACAGTTTGTTACAGTCACCCGTCCGGTGCGTGGATAGAGTTCCGCCAGCTGTCAGGAGAATGCTCATGAAGAAAGAAGCCAAGATCCGCCCCTTCTGGTACTCGGATGTCTGGCTGTTCCCGAAGCTCATTACGATCGTCACGAGCCTCGACAAGGACGGCAAGGTCAACGCGGCACCCTACTCCCACATCATGCAGTACGACGTGATGGCAAAGAACCCGCGCATGATCATCGGCTTTCGCCAGGACTCCCACTCGTTCCAGAACATCTGTGCAACGAAGGAGTTCGTGGTCAATTGCCCAACCGCGGAGTACCTGGACGACATGATGGAGACGGCGCGCTTCTATCCCGAAGGCGTCAACGAACTGGACCACACGCGCTTCACGATGATTCCCTCCCTCCACGTCAAGCCGCCCAGCATCGAGCAGTGCCCGCAGATTGCCGAGTGCGTCGCGGAAGAGATTGTCAGGCTCGACAAGAGCAGCGGCATCGTGATCGCGCAGATCAAGGCGCTGGTCTTCGACGAAGAGCTGATCGAGATGGGCCGCGAGGATCGCATCCGCAAGATGAACCTGCCCATCGGCCTGGGCGATGAAGACCGCCAGGACTACTTTCACACCACCATCGGCGGCCATCTGTCCGTGCACCAGCTTAAGGAAGCTCCCGGCTCCACCAAGGGCAGTGAAGTGCGGCTGAGCATGGCCTGGGATGCAGACGCCCTCCAGTCCCTGATGACCATCCCGCCCATGGTGCGCAAGATGGTGACGGACCAGACCGAGGAGTACTGCAAGTCCAAGGGTGACGACAAGGTGACCAAGGCCCGGATGGATGCCCACGCCGTGGAGCAGGGTATGACGCCGGAGCTGATGGAACGGTTCCAGAAGAAGAAAAAGACGGCCTGATACGGCCGGCTCTGATCAAGCCTGACTAAGGGGAGAGGCGGTTATGACCGTGGGGCGTTTCATTCTCCGCAGCCTGGGTGTGCTGGCGGTAATCGGTCTGGTCGGCCTCGGCGTTGCGCTGTGGGCCTACCGGGATATTCCGGCGGCTGAGCTGGAGGCCCGGTATGCCGGGCCCACCTCGCGCTTCATCAATATCGACGGCGTCCGGATGCACTACCGGGACGAGGGCACGGGCCCTGTCGTGATCCTGTTCCACGCCAATTTCTCCAACCTGATCGACTGGGATCCCTGGGTGGACGCCCTCAAGGACCGGTACCGGGTGGTGCGGGTCGACATGACCAGCCACGGCCTCACCGGCCCCGACCCGACGGGTGACTACACCCTGCCCCGCACGCTGGAACTGACCGAGCGCTTCATCGATGCGCTGGGCATCGAGAAGGCCACGCTGGGTGGCACCTCCCTCGGCGGTACCGTGGCGATTCACTACACCGCCCGGCACCCGGAGCGGGTGGAGCGCCTGATCCTGCTCAGCCCCGGGTCGCTGGAAGGCAAGGAGAAGATGGCGCGCGGTACCGTGCCGAAGGCCGGTTACGTGCTCAAGTACATCATGCCCCGCGCACTGCCTGAGTTCATGTTGCGGAGTGGTTTCGGCGATCCGACCCGACTCCCCGAGTCCCTGGTCGACCGGTGGTACGACCTGTGGATGCGGGAAGGTCAGCGGGAGGCCCAGCTGGACCGGTTGTCCCAGTACGTGGCCGGCGATATCGAGGGGCTGATTCGTTCCATTCGCGTGCCCGTGCTGCTGCTCTGGGGCGAGGCCAACTCAACGGCCGTCTTCGCCCAGTCGGTCGAGTTCCGGGAACTGCTGAAGGACACGCCGTCGCTGACCTTCATCAGCTATCCCGGTGTGGGCCACATGGCTGTCGAGGAAGCGGGACCGCAGATCGGCACGGATGTGCGGGCCTGGCTGGACCAGCCGATCTGATGCGGGTCGACGTCATCCTCTCACCGGATACCTCGCCGGCGGAAGTCTGTGAGCTGGGCCTGCTGGCCGAAGGCTACGGCATCAATGCCGTGTGGAGCTCCAACTACCCCTCCTCCCGGGACCCGTTTCTCACCCTGGCGCCGCTGGCCCTTGCCTCCAGGAAGATCCGGCTGGGCCCGCTGGTCGTGACGGCCTACGAACAACACCCCTTCAAAACCGCCAAGGCGCTGGCCACGCTCAATGAACTGTGCCATGGCCGCGCCAACATCCTGATCGGCGGGCCCACGGGAGTGAATGCCGCCATGGGCATGGGCGTGGAGCGCATGGTGGGGCGGGTCCGGGAGAGTGTGGAGGTGGTCAAGGCAGCCGGCCCCGACAAACCACTCAACTACAAGGGCGGCATCTTTCAGGTCTGGAATTACCAGCCCACCTGGGCCACCGACACCCCGCCGCGCATCTACGTGGGCGCCAACAAGCCCCAGATGATGCGCATGGCCAGCCGGGTTGCGGACCACATCATGGTCGGCGATCCCCTGCCCGGACGCTTCACCAGCACCATGGCCATGCTCGACGGGTTCCTGGCCGACGCGGGCCGCACGCGCCAGCAAGTCACCATCAGCGGCCTGGTTGCCTGGCACGTGAAGGCCGACCGGGCCGAGTCCGTGGCGGAGGCGCGCCAGCAGCTGGCCCTGCGGGGCATGCTGGATCCCTGGTACCTGGACGAGTTCCTGACTGCCGAGGAATGCAGCCTGGTGGACAGCAACCGCAACGCCTTCTTCAAGGCTTACAAGAACCGGACGGACGTGGTCCCCGGTGTGCCTGAGGTGATCCTGCAAAAGCTCGTGGACAACCTCAGCCTGGCCGGCACCCCGGCTGACCTGGATCAGCACGTCGAGCGCCTGCTCGCCCTCGGTCGGCTGGGACTGAACGAGGTGGCTCTCAAGCTGCACGAAGACCAGGCCGCCGCGATCCGCCTGATCGGCGAGCGGGTTGTCCCCGTCCTGCATTAGCCACCTGAATCCTGACAAGGCCAGCACATGCCCCCCGACAGCGTCCCCGACGACTTCGTCCAGAGCCCCATGCGGGACAACTGGTACCAGTCCAGTTCCTTCTACGGCTCGTCCTTTGCCCTCATCACCTCCGTGGACGCGACGGGGGTCACGAACATCGGCCCCTATCAGCTGAGCTTCCCCTTCGAGGTCATCAAGCGGCGGTCCTGGATGGTGATCAGCCGGCCCAGTTCCAACACGGTCGCCAACGTGCGGCGCAACCTGAAGTGCGCCCTCAATTTCGTCGAGTACGACCGGGCACAGATCGAGACCATCCTGAAGTTTGGCTATCCCGGACAGACGACCGCCGAGAAGACGGCCTACAGCACCTTCACGCTCGTCGACAGTCCGACGCCCGGGCGCACCGGCCCGGGACTGCCCCAGATCATCAAGGAGGCCTACCAGGTCTTCGAATGCACACTGGATGTGGAGAGAATCGAAGCCAACCCGATCCTCCGGGACTCAACCTCGGCCCACCTTCTTCTGAATATCGACAACATCCTCGTCAAGGCGCGCTGGAAAAGCCTGATCGACGGCAGCGGCGACGAGATGCCCCGCGTGCCCCTGACCTACGGCTTCCGGGGCGGAGCGACGTTCTGGTTTGGCGAAGCCCAGCCCGCCTACAAGCTGCCGATCCCGGACCTGGGGATGCGCCACGAGGTGGTGCACTACGAGGCGAACCGGCTGGATGACCTCGTGCGCTTCACGCTGGACGCGTCGAAGAACCTGACGGGCATTCCCCGGCCCTTCCTGCGCCAGGTTCTGGAAGGGATCGTCAAGCAGGCCAAGGCCCGGGGCGTGACCGAAGTGACCCCGGAGTTCCTCGCGGCGCTCAACAAGAAGAGCGGCTAGGGAACGGGCTGTACCGCGCCGCGAGGGTGGTCCGCGTAGGACCAGCTGGCAATCTGCAGCTGATCCTTCAGCAGATAGTCCCGGTAGTACTGCAGGGGCCAGTAGTGGCCGTTGCGGGTGAAGGTAGCCCGGCCGGGGTGGGCGGTGACATCCAGATTCCAGGCGTGGGCCAGGGGCCGGTTGGTGGCCGGCGCCGGGTCGTCGGTGTTCAGCACCCCGAGGGAGAAGTCGGCGCACTGCCCGTGCTCCCGGGCCCCGTAGGTCCAGTCCAGGAAGCCACGAATCTGGAAAGCGTCGAGCAACGTCATGCTGACTCTCACAGGCTTCGGACTCCCGGCCCGGAACGCAGTGCAAATGGCATCCGGCATGAACGTCCCGGAACTGTGGGCCACGAGTTGCAGCTGGCGGAGGGTGCCGACTTCCGCCAGCGCCGTTCCCAGCTGACTGCCAAGCGCCCGGGCAGTGGCCGCGGCCCGCAGGCGCTGGTCAGACGCCGGAGCCCAGCGCACATAGCGCACCGCCGCACCGGGCACGTCCTTATACGTGTCAGCGAGACCGGCCACGATCTCTGCCATCAAGGGATTGTCGGCATCGGCGCTGCCGTGAATCACCAGCACCAGGGTTGCCACGCCGGAAGGCAGGTCCAGCGCCGGCAGCGGCGCCGCGACCGGCTTCCGGGCATAGACTTCCAGGGCACCGACAACAAGGACCAGCACGGCGGCAAGGCTGGCCGCGATGCGGCCGGGTGACACAGACACGCTCTGTACCTCAGCGGACTGCAGGGGCCAAACCGGGCCGGGCGATCAGCTGCAGGCGTTCGACGAGCACGGGCATGTCAGCCGTCACCTGCAGACCGAAGGGCTTGAGCATCCCGTTCCAGTAGCGGGTGTGGAGCAGCTTCCAGATGGCCAGCGCCCGCACCGGCGGGCCGTCCACGGCCGTATGGCGCTCGTCGAGGGCGCCGAAGGTCACTTCCTCCAGGCCGGTGAGCTGCACGAGCAGGCGGGGCTGGCCCAGAAAGTCGATCAGGATGATGAGGTCACCCACCCGGGGCTCCGGCTGGGTCGTGTGCGCGACGATCCAGGGCAGGGTGAAGGAGCCGGTCTTGTCCCCCGCCTCTATGAGGGCCAGCACCTGCTCGGTGCTCTCGTGGTCCAGGCCGATCCAGCGCACCTGGCAGGCGCCCGCTGCAGCGAGGCGCGGCCGGGTGGCAACGGCGGACTGCCAGAACCGGTCGAGGGTTGCAGCGTCGGGCCGGGCGCAGCCCTCCGGGAGGTAGTTGATTTCGGGCGACACCAGCGTTGTCCGGGCAGCAGAGGAATGGAACTGTAGTATTGCTGCCAGCCCCCCGCAACGCTTCAGGAGAGTTGTCCCATGCTGAATCGCAGATCCGTCCTGGCTGGACTCGGGGGCGTCGCCCTCGCCGGCACCCTGCGTCCCGCCCTCGCCCTGGTCGCGTCCCCCGCCGGGCTGGATCTGGGCAACCGGAGGGACCTGCTGACCGCGCTCGCGAGGATGCGGGGCGCCACGGATGAACGCCTGTGCATCGGCTACGTGGTCGGCGCGCGCTATGCAGTCCCGGTCCACAAGGCCATTCCCATGATGGGGATACTCGCCGGCACCTTCAGCCAGTACCGGCGCATCAGCGACGATGCCTTCGAGTCCCGAGCCCTGGAGATCGCCTATTTCACGGATCTGGAGACCGGCAAGCTGCTGGAGAAATGGAAGAACCCGGTGACGGGCACCACGGTCGACGTGCCGCTGACCCGGATGGGCCCGTCCCGGGTCATCCTTACCGCCGACGGGCTGACGGTACCGAAGCTCTCCGGCGAGGCGGCCGGCCTGCAGCTGAAGCACATCTTTCAGCCGCCGGTGAGCGTCGGGGACGACGTCTGGATTACGGAACAGATCAACATCGACGGCCCGCCGAGTCCCCGGCCCTTTGTCTACAACGAACTCAGCACCTATCACGCCCGCAGGTCCGATCTGGCGGATCCCCGGCTCGCCACCGTGCCCACTCAGGTGCAGTACCAGAGCCTCATTACGTACCGCTCCTGGATGGGTTTCGGAGACACACCTGGGCACACGCTGGCCCGGGGTGCAGGTACCCGCGCGGCCACCATCGCGGACCTGCCGCCCTACTACGTGGAGCTCACCCGTCGTCTCCACCCCGACGTACTCAAGGATCCGCTGGCGCTGCTCGCCACGGCGCCCTGAACAAACCCCCAAGGACCTGCATCCCCATGATCGACCTCTACACCGCTGCCACCCCCAACGGCCACAAGATCTCCATTGCGCTGGAGGAACTCGGCCTGCCCTACACCGTGCAGGTCATCGACATGGGCAAGCTCGAACAGAAGCGGCCGGAATTCCTCCGCATCAATCCGAACGGCCGGATCCCCGCGATTGTCGATCGGGAGGCTGGTGATTTTCCGGTGTTCGAATCCGGCGCCATCCTGATTTACCTCGCGGAGAAGACCGGACGACTGATGCCTGCCGACATGAAGGGCCGCTCCACTGTCATCCAGTGGCTGATGTTCCAGATGGGCGGGATCGGGCCGATGATGGGCCAGGCGAACGTCTTCTTTCGCTATTTTCCGGAAAAGATCCAGCCCGCCATCGACCGTTACCAGACCGAAGTCCGGCGCCTGCTGGGGGTGCTGGACACGCACCTCGCGGACCGGGAGTTCCTCGCCGGCGAGTACTCCATTGCCGACATCGCCAACTGGTCCTGGGTACGGACCCACAACTGGTCCGGCGTCACGCTGGACGGTCTCCCCCATCTCAGCCGCTGGGTGACCCAGCTCGCCGCGCGGCCGGCGTGCCAGCGGGGTGTGGCGGTCCCGGCGGGCCAGGAGATGCCCACGGGCGCCGGGGCGGCCGACAGGTTCGTGGAGGAAGCGCGGAAGATGGTGGTGATGGGCGACGGGTCAGGAAAGGTCTAGCGCGTTCGCCTTGAGATCTGCGAGGTCGATGATTTCCAGTGCCCGGCGGTGAGTCGCCCGCAGGTAGACCCGGGGAGCAACGCCGGCTTGATGTGCTTCGAGCCAGCGGGCCGCGCAGAGGCACCACCGGTCACCGGGCTTAAGGCCCGGAAAACCTGACTCCGGCTGGGGAGTGCTGAGATCGTTGCCCCGGGACTGGGAGTACGCCAGAAACCCGGCGGTCACCGCCACACACACCGTGTGGGAGCCGAAGTCGTCCGCGTCAGTCTCGCAGCAGCCATTGCGGAACCACCCGGTCATCGGGCGGGTGCCGCAGGTCAGGAGCGGCTCGCCAAACACATTGAGCTGGGATCTGTCGTTGCTGCCGCCGTCCATGCGGAGACGATAGCGCCGGAGAGGCGAATCCGCCAGCGGGCAGAAAGCCGCGCTGACCTGGAATCACTGCAGGGCCGGATCGGCCCGCAGGCGCTCGATGGCCAGATCGAGAAACGCCCGGGCTTTACGCGAGGCGTAGCGGCCTTCCCGGTGCACCACGTGGACGGGCACTGCAGCCGGTTCGAACTCACTGAGCACCACCTTCAGCCGGCCATCCCGGAGCTGGTCGGCCACCTGATAGGAGAGCAGGCGGGTGAGGCCAAAGCCGCTCACCGCGATGGCCACGGCGGAATCATTGGTGGTGGTGGTCAGGCGCGGGTGCACCTTCACACTGCAAGTGGCCCCGTCCCGGGCAAGGTTCCATTCCACCGTGGGTGTTACCGGACTGGCCACCACGATGGTGTGGGCCGCCAGGTCCTCGGGGCTCCGGGGGATACCGTGCTTCGCCAGGTAGCCGGGCGCGGCGCAGATCACGCGCCGCACGCGCCCCACACGAACCGCCTGCAGGGAGGAGTCCGGCAGCTCGGCAATGCGCACCGCCACGTCCACGCCCTCCTCCAGCAGGTTGACCACCCGGTCCAGGAACCAGCAGGACGCGTTCACCTCCGGGTAGCGCTCCAGGTATTCGGTGACCACGGGCGCAATGAAGCGGGCCCCAAACAGCACGGGTGCCGTAACCGTGAGTTGTCCGCGGGGGGCGCCGTGCAGGCCGCTCGCGGAGGCATCGGCCTCAGCCAGCTCGGCGAGAATGCGCCGGCAGTCTTCGACGTACCGGGTGCCGGACTCGGTAACGCGCACCATGCGCGTGGTTCGCGTCAGCAGGCGCACGCTCAGGTGACTTTCCAGCTCATTGATCGCCCGCGTGACCGCGGGCGGCGAGATATTGAGCTTGCGGGCCGCACCCGCGAAGCCATTGGCGTCCACGACCGCGACGAAGACACTGATCAGGTGGAGCCTGTCCATCGGCGCCAATGTAGCTGATTCAGCTGCCGATGAGGATTCCCGCGGCCGCTGCTACCTCAGAAAAAGTAGCCGATGCGGGCCTCGACCCACTGGTTATAGCTGTCATCCTCGGTCACCAGGCCGTACTGATACTCCAGCGAAGCCACCCAGCTGGTACCAAACTTCTTGCCGACCATGATATCGAGGGGGACAAACCAGGCGTCGGTTTCCAGGTTGTAGGCGCATTCGGGGGAGAAGTTGAGGAGCCAGCGGTCGGGCAGCACGATATTCAGCTGCGGCTCGAACTGCAGTTTTCTGATGTCGCTGCGCTTTGAGCTGCCCGCGACACTGACGAACTCCCGCACCGCCAAACCGGCGTAGCTGCCCCGACTGATCTCCGGCAGGTTGGCGCGGACCGCCACGGTAGGTACAAGCTGCCACTTGCCAGTACCCAGGCCCTCAGCCGTCGCGGTCGGCAGGATGGTGCGCATCCCGATGCCGCCCGCCCAGCGCGCGTCGAAACTGCGGACGTAGATGGCCTGCATCAGCACATCGCCCAGCCCAGACTCTGTCGAACCATCCGGGTTGTCCTTGTCGGGCTTGTTGTTGCGGACCAACGGCACATCAAAACGCAGGGCGAGCTGGTTGGGCGTGCTGAAGAACACGAGGTCGCTACGCAGTGTCAGTGTGTCCTGACTGATGTCGTCGT
Organism: Gammaproteobacteria bacterium; assembly: GCA_031409515.1. Taxonomy (GTDB): domain Bacteria; phylum Pseudomonadota; class Gammaproteobacteria; order Steroidobacterales; genus SHZI01. Next base: position 17,256 of record JANNXJ010000042.1, read on the forward strand.
AGGTCTTGCCGTCCCGGGTAACGTCCGGCAGGGTCTCGTACTGGACGCGCACATCAAAGCGGTCTACGGGCTGGGTGATGTCCTCGCCGTGGTTGACCGGTGGGACTTCGGCTGCGACTAAGCCAGCGCAGCAACTGGCTATGCACGCAATAGAAATCAGACCTCTGCTGAACATGTCACCTACCCGGCGCAACGCGACCACAACTCTTGCCCGCGCACAAAAATGACCCGATCCTGTGCCAGGAAATAGTAGCAGCTGTCGGCGCCCACCAGTGCGAGGGTAACTGTCCCTTACCGGGACCGTGGCGGATAGAACCAGTCCGGTCCCCGGCAGGCTTCCGTCAGGTCGATATTCACACTCACGCGGTCCGCCGGAAAACTGGCGACCTCGGTCAGGCCCGACAGGTCGATCCGGGAGGTCATCGTGCAATCCACGCCATCGCCGTCCAGATCGACCCAGGCAAACGCGATGAGTCCTTCGCCGTCGGCCTCCGGGTACTCGAACTGATGGACGAACGAACCGGGCGCTGTCTCGAAGCTTTCTATCAGCTGCAAAGGATGGCGCAGTTCACCCTGGAGGGCCCAGGCATGAAACAGACTTACGTACACCTTGTTGCCAGATACTTCGGTACCAGCAGGAAGCCGGATCTCGCCGGAAATCTCCACTGAGCGTTTAGGGGCCGCCGGTTCCGGACTGCAGCCGGGGGTGCCCAGGACTACAACCAGGGTAGCCAGTAGTGTCGCCGGGGCATTCGTTAGTGCGCTGATGTTCATCCGCTCACCCCCACGGTGAAGGGCGGGAGCCCGAAGACGCGACTGAAGTTTCCGGACAGCACCGCGCGCATCTCGTCCACCGTGTAACCCGCCTCCTGCATACCCGCGACGAAACGCTCCAGGTGGCTCTTCACGTAACCGGGCGTCTGGGGACCGTCCGAGCCGTAGATCATCTTGGAGATCACCCCTGCGGCCTTCACCCGCTGCACGAAATCGAGCCGCACGTTGTCGGCGCGCTTCGCGCCAAGGGCGCCCGGCTCCAGGTACACGTTGGGGTAGGTAGCAGCCAGCCGGATCGCGCTGTCGGTGAAGGTCAGGGCCTTGGCAAAGCTGTCGTACCCCGTGTGCCCGAGAATGAAGATCGTGTCCGGATAGTTGCGTATGGCCACCTCGAGATAGGCAGGATCCGCGTAGGGTGGCTCCGTCCGCGTACCCGGATTGGGGCTGGTGCCGGTGTGGAGGTAGACGGGCTTTTTCAGGCGCCCGGCGATCTCGTAGATAGGGTAGTAGCGCTCATCATCGAAGCGGATCTGCTGGTGGGCATGGGCCATCTTCACGCCGATGAAGTTCCCGGGACCCTTCAGGGCTGCTTCCAGAGCAGCGAGTTGTTCCGGGCCCTGAGTGCTCCACTGGTCCACCCGCAGGCTGGCAAACCCAAAGAGGCGCTGCGGATCGAGTGCAACCTCCGCCGCCACCAATTCATTCGACGCCATGCCGGTGCTGTGGGGGCTATAGAGGGCGAACACGCCGCCGGCACTGACTCCGGCATTGTTCAGCTGCCGGAGGATGGCCTTGCCACTGAGGAGGTAAGGCGTGACATAGGGCATCACCCAGCGGAATGCGCGGGGCACCCGCTCTGCCAGCCGCTCCTGGAAGCGCGGCGTCATTGCCTCCCACGTGCCGGTATGCAGGTGCATGTCGACGACAGCCAGGCGCTGCCCGTCCACCAGCACGCCGGGTTGGACCGGCGCGCGCCCGCAACCGGCCAGCAGGGCCGCCGCAAGCACCAGAAGAAGAAACGCGAAGCGCCGAGGACCGCCGGAAGCGGTTGCTTCTGCTCTTTTACTCATGGGGTCAGACCCGGCCTGGAAATTGACGGTATGCAGCATACCCCTGGAGTGAAGGGCTGCGCGACCGGCAGCTGAACAAGGTCCCGACTACCGCTGCCTTACGCGCGGGCGCGGCTTCAGATCCCCGCGTACCACTCGTAGTTGATCTGGTCTTCCCAGTACCCGCCCCTGCCCTGCCCGAAGCGCTGGAGGCTGTCGACCGCCTCGACCCCCATGACGTACTTGGCGTGCTTGTAGCCCAGCTGGTGCTCCACCCGCAGCCGCAGCGGCGCCCCATGCGCCACCGGCAGGACCTGATCATTCATTCCCCAGGCCAGGATGGTCTGGGCGTGGAAGGCATCCACGAGGTCGATGGACTCGTAGTAATTCGTGCCCCCGAAATCATCGGCGCAGTGGAACACCAGGTAACGGGCCTGGCTGCTCAGCTGGGCCTGCTTTAGCAGCATGCCGAGGGGCACGCCGTGCCACTTGCCGATCGCGCTCCAGCCCTCGACACAGTCGTGCCGCGTGATCTGGGTGCGGACGGGCAGGCGGCGCAGGTCGGCAAGCGACAGGGACAAGGGGTTGCCCACCAGCCCGTCGACGACGAGGCGCCAGTCCCGGAAGTTGCTGGCCAGGTGCTGCCGATAGGGAATGGAGCGCGGCATGGTGTTGCCGTTGGAGCGGAACACTGGCGACATATCCGCCGCGCTGAACTCCGGGGCCAGTGCCGTCCGGTCGGTCAACCCACGCTGCACGCGATAGGTGAGCTTCTCGCCCAGGTCCAGGAGCGACTGGAAGCGCGGCGACTCGCCAAGCCGGTCACACCCACTGAGGAGCAGGCTGCCCGTGCCCGCGCCCACCCCAAGGATCAGTTTGCGTCTGCTAATCACGATGCCCGCTCCTTCGGCAGCCGGTAGCGGCCGGTAATCATGGATCGCACCTCGTTCCACGGACCTGCCAGGACCACCATCAGCAGGTGCACGACAATGAAGGCCGTGATCAGCGCCATGGCGATGAAATGAATCGAACGGGCTGACTGCCGCCCGCCGAACAGGTCCAGCAGCCAGGGCCAGGCCGCATTCATCCCGGGCGACATCGTGATGCCCGTCAGGACAACCAGCGGCAGCAGCACAAAGAGCACGCTCAGGTAGGCGAGCTTCTGCAGGATGTTGTACTTGAGCGCGGCAGCGCCGGTGGGAAAGCGCAGGCGGGCGTGATTCTTGATGTCGTGCCAGATGTGGGCTGGTGACAGCTCACCCCGACCCGGCGCCAGATCCTGGCGCACGTGACCGTTGAAGAAACTTCTCGCCCAGTAACCCAGCCCGCCCAGCACCAGGATCCAGGCAAAGGCCAGGTGCCACCGCCGGGCGAGCGCCAGGTTGTAGCGGGAGGGAATCGTCGCCCAGTAAGGAAACGCGCGTCGTTGCACCCGGCCGTCCGGGTCGGTCCAGAGGCCGAGGACCCCCGTGGTCGTAATGGTGGCGGTGCCGATTTCCACGAAGCCCCGCGTCCCGGCCGAGCCGATGCTGAACCAGGCCGGATCCGGATTGGCGCCGTACTTCCCCCAGTACAGGTGCGGGTGAGCGTTGAAGATCATCAGCCCGCTCATGAGCATGACGAAGATGGTGACCGCGTTGATCCAGTGCCACAAGCGGGTGGACAGGCGGTGGCGGGGGACGAGCGTGCCGCCGGCGGGAGTGGAAATCGCATTGAGGGTGGACATCGATGGCATCGTGCTCTGCCTAATGGCACCTGTCCAACTATTTCTCCCCCAAACGAGTGCAGCGAGCCAGGCCAAATCCAGCTGATATCGCTGGATTGTCATACAACGTCCGACGTTCGGATCAATCACATTGACGGACACAAGGCCGGCACCCAGTCCGGACTATTTATTGTATATACACTATTATGGTACGGTGGGACCCACGGAAGGCCATTTCGAACCTCTCGAAGCACGGGATCAGCTTTGACGAAGCCGCAACTGTATTTCGCGATCCAGAGGGGCTAGACCGCTACGACGACACGCACGCGGATATTGAGCCCCGATACCAGCGACTCGCCACGTCCGTTATGGGTCGGGTTTTGCTGGTGGTATACACAGTAAGGAGGAGTCGTAGTGGCCACGAAGAGAAACGCCTCATCAGCGCCCGCCAGGCGTCGCGGAAAGAGCGTGCGGCATATTCCCGACCATAAGATCGACTTCAGCGATGCACCAGAACTGACGGACGCCGAGCTTGCCAGCGCCCGGAGGGTGGGACGGCCCCGCACAGGGAACGCGAAACGGCTGATCGCGATTCGCATCGCGCCAGCATTGCTGGAAAAGCTCGTGAAGCTGGCGGCGAAGAAGAAGCGTCCCTATCAAACCCTGATGCACGAGATACTGGAGGCCGCGGTCGGGCGAGGACGCCCGACGCGCACAACCCGCGAGGCTTGAAGATCGGCGTGGCGCAGGTCCCGGGGACAAAAGGGCGTGCGCGCCGGGCAAGCGACTCACGACGGACGCTGGCGCCGGGCCGCAGCGGGCAAGAGTGGCCGCAGCAGTAACCCGCCAAGCGACTCCTCGTGGTGCCCCTCAACACCGATGGCCATATCCACCACGCGTCGGTTGGCGCTGCGGCTGCCAAACAGGCGGTCCCAGACCGACAGCACGGCCGAGTAGTTCGAATCCGTGTCCGTCCGCATCGCGTGGTGGTGCACCCAGTGGATCGACGGCGTCACGATCAGGACCGACAACCCTCGCTCGAGGCCCCGGGGCAAACGCAGATTGGAGTGGTGGAACAGGACAACCACGGCCAGCACTGTCTCGAACACGACCACACTGGCCAGCGGCACATCGGCCACGATGATCACCAGCGCCCGCACGAGGGCGGACAGCAGGACCTCACCAAAATGGAAGCGCAGCGCCGAACTGGCGTCGAGGAACTCATCCAGATGATGCACCTCGTGAAAGCGCCACAGCAGCGGCCAGCGGTGGTTCAGCCGGTGCCACCAGTAGATCCAGAAATCGAGTAGCAGGAGGTCGAGCGCCAGGCCGATTCCGCCCCCCATCCAGGCCGGCCGCCAGTCTGGCGCCCAGTGGGCCGCCACCGCAGAGACCGGCACCACCACGGCCCAGCCGAGGAGACCATTGAAGCCTGCGAGCGACAGATTGCGGCCAACACGGCGCAACCCGCCAAGGGCCCGGGCCACCGGGAACAACCGTTCGAGCAGGAGGAACGCCAGCAGCGTTAGCAGGACGATACTGCCCTTGGCCTGGGTAAAAAGAAGAATGCGGTCCATTGGATTGCCGGGAAGTATAGGCGTAGCCCCGGCTGTCCCACTGTTTCTCCCAGGGTAATAGTCTCTTGGCGGCTGCGGTGCTTCTAAAGACGAGTCAGCGGGACCAGAGTTCATCCAGCCGCTACCCGCATAACCACACCGGAGACTGCCCATGGCCAACAGACCCGCCACCCCCATCAAGCTCTACCGCTTTCCGCTCTCCGGTCACTCCCACCGGGCCGAGCTGCTGCTCTCCCTGCTGGGCCTGCCGACCCAGCTCGTGGAAGTGGATCTCCGGAAGGGTGCGCACAAGCAGCCGGACTTCCTGAAGCTCAATACCTTCGGCCAGGTGCCGGTGCTGGACGACAACGGCACGGTGATCGCCGACTCCAACGCGATCCTCGTTTATCTCGCCCAGCGCTACGGCGGCGAGAGCTGGCTGCCCAACGACCCGGCGGGCGCCGCCGCCGTCCAGCGCTGGCTGTCCGTCGCTGCCGGCCCGATGGCCTTCGGCCCCGCCAGGGCGCGCCTGATCACGGTGTTTGGCGCCAAGCACAACGCCGAAGAAGTCATCGACCGTGCCCACGACCTGCTGAAAGTGATGAACGCGGAGCTGGCGGCCCGCCCGTTCCTGACGGGCCGTGCGCCGACCATCGCGGATGTGGCCGGGTACACCTACATTGCCCACGCGCCCGAGGGCAACGTGGCCCTCACCGACTACCCCCACGTGCGGGCCTGGCTCGCCCGCATCGAAGCCCTGCCCGGCTTCGTGCCGATGCAGAAGACTGCTGCCGGACTCGCGGCATAGTCGTCATGGGCACGGAGCAGGAACCCGGGAGTTCACCCTGGCACGCGGGCGAGTCCCGGCTGCAGCAGCGCCTCGGGGTGGCCGAGCGCATGGCGGTCTTCGGCCGCAAGGTCATTCGTGACTATCTGCCCGACCAGCACCGGGCGTTCTACGGTCATCTGCCCTTCCTGCTGGCGGGCGTGGTGGATGCAGACGGCAACCCCTGGGCCACAGTGCTGGAGGGTCAACCGGGCTTCCTGGCGTCGCCGGATGCCAAGGCCCTGCGCATCGGCGCGCTGCCTGGCCCCGGCGATCCGGCGGGGCCGGCGCTCAAGCTCGGCGCTGCCGTGGGGCTGCTCGGCATCGAGCCCCACAGCCGGCGGCGGAACCGGCTGAATGGCACAGTGACGGCGATGGATGGCACGGGTTTTCTGGTGGCTGTGGACCAGGCCTTTGGCAACTGCCCCCAGTACATCCAGACCCGCACGTTGTCATTTGCGCACCAGCCCAGGCAGCAGACAGCGGTGCCGGTGGCACGCGGACACTCCCTGGATGACGCTGCCCGCGCGACGATCGCCAGGGCCGATACCTTCTTTATTGCCAGCTACGTCGACATCGGTGACAGCCGGACCGGGCGCGGCGTCGACGTCTCCCACCGGGGCGGCAAGCCAGGCTTCATCCGCATCGACGGCAACGTGCTGACGATCCCGGACTTCGCCGGCAACCTGCACTTCAACACGCTGGGCAATCTGCTCCTCAACCCCCGCGCCGGACTGACCTTTGTCGACTTCAGCACCGGTGACCTGCTGCAGCTGACCGGGGCTACCGAGCTTCTGCTGGAGGGCGACGAGGTCGCGGCTTTCCAGGGCGCGGAGCGCCTGTGGCGCCTTAAGGTTGAGCAGTTCGTGCGGCGCCGGGGTGCCCTCGCGTTGCGCGGCACCTTCGGCGAGTACTCCCCCAGGCTGGAGCGGACCGGCTCCTGGGCTGCTGGCGATCAGCAGCGGCCGCTCGATCCCTGAACGCCCGGAAGCACACCATGGAAACCCGCCCGCCCCTGCCACCCTTCAGCGCCGAGACCGCCGCCCAGAAGGTCAGAGCCGCCGAGAACGCCTGGAACACCCGGGACGCCCAGCGGGTGTCCCTTGCCTACACGCCCGACTCGGCCTGGCGCAATCGCAGTGAATTCCTCACGGGCCGTGAGGCCATCGTCGCGTTCCTCCAGCGCAAGTGGGCCCAGGAACTCGACTATCGGCTGATCAAGGAACTCTGGGCCTTTACGGCCAGCCGCATTGCCGTGCGCTTCGCCTACGAGTGGCACAACGCCGAGGGGCACTGGTATCGCTCCTACGGCAATGAGAACTGGGAGTTCGCTGCCAACGGCCTGATGCGCCGCCGGATTGCGAGCGTCAACGACCTGCAGATCGACGCCAGCGAGCGGCGGTTTCACTGGCCCTCAGGCCCCCGGCCCGACAACCACCCGGGACTTTCTGACCTGGGGCTATAGCCTTCAAGCGGCCCGGCAGGCCCAAAAAAAAGGGCGCGGGACTCGCGTCCCGCACCCTCCCCGTTTCGCGCTCCTACTTCCCGAAGCGGTAGTTCACCCGCAGCCCATAGGTCCGGGGATCCGGCAGGATCACCGTGCCTTGGTTCAGGAACCGGTTGGTGCCCCAGAAGGTGGGAATGGACCCATCGGCAAAGCCCGTCTTGACGGTGTCATCGTCAAAGGCGTTATCCATGTACGCGATGATGTCCCAAGACTCGTTCTGCAGGCCCGCGCGGAAGTTGACCAGCCAGTAGGAGTCGAACTCGAGCTGATTGTCCTGGGAGGCGTAGCGGCTATCCCGGTAGTTGGCGTCGGACGCGACAAACCAGTCCGTGGAGCCGACCAGCGTGGTCTGGAACTTCGCGCCCAGCACCAGCGCGTTGTTTGGGGCACCCTCCAGTTCGTTGCCGTTGTAGCTTACCTGGCAGGCCCGGGTCGTCGGCGTCGGCGACACCATCGTGCAGTTACCCTGGTAGGCAATAGCGCCCACGCCCGTGGTGTTCGTTTTGAAGTCCGTGTACTCGGAATTGAGCCACGTGTATTCCGCGTTCAGGGCCAGCTGGTCGATGGGCAACCAGCTCACCTGCAGTTCAGCGCCCCAGATCTCGGCTTCGCCGGCATTCAGGATGCGCGGCGACAGGATCCCATTGGGGCCGGGCACCTGGGACGAGACCTGCTTGTTCTTGAAGTCCTGGTAAAACACGGCACCGTTCACCTGGAGCCTGCGGTCCAGCCAGTCGGACTTGGCGCCAAGTTCGTAGACATCCAGCTTTTCCTGCTCGAAGCGGTACGGGGCAATCGGGTCCGTGCAGTTGGGATCGCTCGGCCCGCCGCAGGCGGTGTTGTAGAAGGCTCCTGTACCGCCGAGCAGCGCGCTGATCCCGGCAGGCTTGAAGGACTCCGCCCAGGACAGGTAGACGAGCTTGTCGGCGTCCGGCGTCCAGGTCAGGGTCACCTTGGGGGCGAAGAAGCTGTCGCGCTCCGAGCCACCCCGGGCATTGGCCACCCGGGTCTCGATCGGCGGGAGGTCGAAGGTCCCCGGGCCGGTCTGGGGACAGGGCGTGAATGGGGGAGCAAAGGCACAGGGGAAGTTACCCGAAGGGTCGTAAATGCCGTTGTCCTCGTCAGGGCCCAGCACTTTCAGATCCTCCCAGACCTGCCGGCCTTCGAAGGAGGCCGTCCACTGCTCCGCTAACTGCCACTCCACCAGGCCGTAGATCGAGTAGCTCCGGGTGTCGCGCTTCCAGTCGTCGGCATTCAGGGGCGTCTGGCCATCGTTTGGCGCATTCAGCTGCGCGCCCGGGACGATCGCCGCCATCGTGGGTCCGCAGGGTGCGGCCACCGACAGATAGGGCGGCAGAAAGGTGGGTGGGCCGCCAACAAAGCCACCGGTGTAATTGAGGCAGGTAAACGAGCCGTCTTCAGCATGCACATCCTCATGCCAGTAGAGGCCACCGGCCACCCAGGAGACGGGCCCGTCGTCCTTGGACGTGAACCGCAACTCCTCGCTGTAGAGCTTGGTGTTCTGCTTTAGCCAGAACTCACCTGCGGCTGGCGAGGCATTCGCGCTGACGTCTTCCGAGCCCTCGACCTGATTGGTGTTCGCATCGGCGTAGTGACTGAGTGAAGTCAGAGTCACGGGACCCAGGTCCCAATCCACGGTCAGGGTCGTCCGGGTGATATCCCGGTCGGAGCCCGCGTAGTCCTCGCAGCTGGACTGACCACTCTCGGTGCAGGTCCGGGGGTCCTCGCTGGGCGAAGACCTGAGGCCGCTGGGGGCAGGACCGGACACGCCCTGGACGGTGGTGGCTGTGGTTATTGGGTTAAACGTTACGCCATCGGAGTTCGTGAAGGGCGTGCGGGCTTCAATCGGCACATCAAAGGTGGTGTTGAAGGCCATAACGGCGTAGGGAGTCACGCCGAAGCTGTCGTCCAGGTTCTCCACCCGGGCCGCCAGCGACAGGGCCTCCGTGGGTTTCCAGACGGCCGTGCCCGACACGCTGGTGCCCCGGCTGTCCGCCATTTCCTGAGCGGTGCGCGGGTTGGTGTAGAAGCCGTCGCTGCTCCAGGTCATGGCATCCAGACCAGCGCTCAGGGTCGACGTGACAGGGCCAGACACGCCACCGGAGAGTTGCAGCTGATTGTCGGAGCCGACCTCTGAACCGACCCGAACCACGAAGGTATCGCCGGGCTTGCGGGTGATGTAGTTGATGGCGCCGTTAAACGCGGACCGGCCGTACAACGCCACCTGGGGGCCCTTGACCACTTCGACCCGTTCCAGATCGAACAAGCGGGGATTGATCAGGAGCGAGCCGCCGGCGGTGGCGATGGCTTCGCTGGAGACGTCGATGCCATCCTGCAGGACCGCCACGTTCTGGCGGCCCCGGGTCGGGGACAGGCCCCGCACCACAATCCGCAGGTCCTGGGGTGCAAAGCCCTGGTCAAGGATCAGACTGGAGCTCTGCTGAATGACCTTCTGCAGATCATCGATGTTCTTCTGCTGGATCTGTTCGGCGGTAATCGCGAGTACCGCTATGGGCACCGACTGCAGGTTCTCGTCCCGCTTGCGGGTACTGACAATGATTTCCTCGACTGTTTCCCTGGCCTCCTGGGACCAGCCATCGACGGGCATCAAGGCGGCCGACGGCGCTGCCAGGATGATCATCAGCAATGGCAGTTGCCGGGACTGCTTGCCGGAAATCAGGCTTCTCAGTGTCTTCATAGGCCCCCCTCAGTGAGCGTTGCAGGTGCAGCTGGTGAACGCGGAATGGAATCGGTGCGGTACATGGCCAGAAGTCCCGCCACAAAGGCCAGCAATACCCCGGACATGATGACGGGAAACTCGGCGGGCTTCACCCAGACCTCGGGATACAGCCCCCACCGGGACAAGGCCTCGATGGGCAGCCAGGAGACGCTGCCAACGGCAATCCCGTACCGGAAGGCAGCGCCAAAGCCGCGGATCTTCAGGAGCTTCGGGACCAGGTAGATGCTCCAGGCAATGAAGCCAAGGGTGATTGCCATGGCGGCGGTCGAGTCGTAGCGAATGCCCCGGGGGTCGTTGATGAAGATCGCAAACAGGTAGATGGTCCAGATCAGGAACACGGTTTCCATGGCCGCGACACGCGCGTACTGGCGCTTGTAGCCGGCGGTCATTGTGCCGGGCTGCAGGCGGAGGTTCCGGTGGAACCACAGGAACATCCGGCAACGGGTGTCCTTGTTGGCGCCGAGGAAAATGAGCAGGCTGATGACGATCAGCACCGTGGCCTGAATCAGCAGCAGTTCCGGGGACAGGATCATGATCCCGTTATCCAGCACCGGCTCGATGGCCAGCGCCTGGGCGAAGTAATGCCAACTCCACTCAAAGAACCCGCACCAGATCAGGTTGCCGCCCAGGTACCCCAGCAGGGTGCCCTGGGTTTCGGGGCGCTTCATGCCGATCCAGACCAGGACAAACCCAGCGGTCCCCATGCCCCAGGAGATGATGGTGTTGAGCAGTCCGGAGCCCCCGGTGCTGGCGCTCTGCAGAACCACCAGGGAGTGGCCGAGGGCCAGGCCGGACCAGACGATAACCAGGCTGACGATCCCGGAGGTGGGGGTCTCACCGAGCCGCTTCAGCTGTTTAGACAAATGGCCTGCCTCGAGTCTAGTCTTGACGATCGTGAACGTACCCCGGGAAAATCCTACCGACCACTGGCTTTTCACGAAATCGACTGCAATCTCCTAGAATCGGGTTCATGCTGCACGAATTGTCCCGCCAGCCATGACCTCCCGCCTGTTCAGTGGCTGGGGCTGGCGCGAGGTGGGCTTTTACCTGGGTGTGCCACTGCTCATCGGGAGCTATGGCGCGCTGAACAACTGGCAGCTCATCGATACGGCGGGGGCCGGCTGGGCCATTGTCTTTTACCTGGCCCACGCCCTGGTGCCCTGGCTGGCGAGCTGCCTGCTGACCAGCCTCACCATGGCCCTGCTCCGGCCCTGGAAGCCGGCGCCCCTGATCATCCTCGTGATCGGCCACACGCTGGCCTGCCTGCTGGTCCTCCCCTACGTCAACTGGCTTCTGGACAGCTTCGACCTGCGCTGGCCCAGCGCCGCCCTTCACCAGGAAATGGACACACCACTGACGGCGGCCTTCTGGGTTTACTGGCTGCGGGCCGGCATCCTCTGGGTCGGCATCAACCTGCTCTTTGACCAGTTCCTCGGGTTACCCCGGTACCGGTACGCGGTCCCCGCGGGTTATGAGGAGGCAACCGTCGCCAGCGAAACGGAAGCCCAGCCGGGTTCGTCACCCGCCAGTCGCCCGGCCCGGCCCGCGTTCCTCGAGCGCATTCCTGCCAGCGTTGCCCTGGCCGACGTCATTGCCGTCCGGGCCGAGCAGCACTACATAAGAGTGCTCACCACCGGCAAGGCCTACATGGTGTTGCACCGCTTCGGCGATGCGCTGCACGAACTCGAGGGCAGCGATGGCCTGCAGGTGCACCGCAGCTGGTGGGTGCGCAAGGGCGCCGTCACGCGGCTGCGCCAGAACGCCAAGAAGGTGTGCCTGGTGCTCGAGTCCGGGGAGGAGATCCCCGTCAGTGGCCCCTATCAGGTGGTCGTCCGGCAATTCGTGCGGTCCGTGAACCTGCCGGTTACGGCGCTGACGGCGGATTCCTAGTGTTAAAATGCTTTGATGAGCTTACGATTCTTGTCCGGTGTCACCTTCGCCGGGGTCCTGCTGCTGAGCTTTTTGGCCATCGATCCAGCCCACGCCCATGGCGTTGCAGACGGCGACAAGGGCTACATTCAGGAGATCACTGGGGTTCACCTGCTGCCGTTCGCCTATCTCGGCGCGAAGCACATGATCACCGGTTATGACCACCTGCTCTTCCTGGCCGGTGTGATCTTTTTTCTGTACCGGACGAAGGACATCATGCTCTATGTGACGTTGTTCGCCATCGGTCATTCGACGACGATGCTCGCGGGCGTATTCTTCAACGTCTCGATAAACGCCTATGTTATCGACGCGATTATCGGACTCTCAGTGGTGTACAAGGCCCTGGACAATCTCGGGGCCTTCCAGACATGGTTCGGCGTGCGTCCGGACACCAAAGCGGCCACGCTGATTTTTGGCCTGTTCCACGGGTTTGGCTTGGCGACCAAGGTGCAGGACTATCAGATCTCGCCCGACGGCCTCTTGCCCAATTTGATCGCTTTCAACGTCGGCGTTGAGGTCGGCCAACTCCTGGCGCTCGCCGCCATCTTGATCCTCATGGGTTTCTGGCGGCGTAGCCCGGGGTTCTGGCGCACCGCCTACACCGCCAACGTGGCCATGATGTCGGCAGGATTCGTGCTCATTGGGATGCACCTGACCGGCTATTTCACCGGGCAATCCTAGGAACTCACGATGTTCAACGCCAACAAGCCGCCAGAGTCCGATCTTCCATCTGTTGGTCAGTTGCTTCGTTCGACGTTCATCGCGCTGTGCACAGCACTCGTACTTCTGGTGACGATCGTCCTTCCAGCCGAGTATGCCATTGACCTAACCGGCGTTGGACGCCTGCTGCAGCTCACGAAAATGGGCGAGATCAAGCAACAACTTGCGGCGGAATCGTTCGCAGCCGCCGCCGCATCGGCTAAGGATCCAACCATCACCAGCCCGGAACCGGCAGCAGCAAATACCCCCGCACGATCCGATGAACTGACCATCACGTTGAGGCCCAATGAGGGCGTCGAATACAAAATGACCATGACCAGCGGGGCGCAGGTCCAGTATTCCTGGCGCGTCGTTGGCGGCGTTGTGAACTTCGACATGCACGGAACGGCACCCGGTGGTGCCTCTGAAGTCAGCTACAAAATGCAAAGGGGGGTCGCTGGCGATGAAGGGATGCTCACGGCTGACTTTGACGGCAAACATGGTTGGTTCTGGCGCAATCGCGGCACCGCGGACGTGTCGATCACGTTACGCACCAGTGGTGCCTACGAGCAATTGACCCGAGCCTGATGCCGTTGACGTCGATGTACAGTGGACGGGCTTTTGACCGCCCCCAGACGATGACAAACGGACAAGGCCAATGCTTGCAGAAACAGTAAACCTGGATTCGGAAGTCGAGGCGCTTCTCGCAGCAGCCCAGCTTCCGACATCAGACCTTGCGACCAGCTGTAGCCTGAATCTGCTGGGGGTGCGGGAGAACGGCAGGCTTGTGGGGGTCGTTGGCATAGAGGCCTACGGCGAGGTGGGAATGCTCCGCTCGCTGGCGGTGGCCGAAGCACGCCGTGGCGCCGGACTAGGCGCCAGGCTGGTAACGAATGCCGAGACCTGGGCAGGAGCGCGGGGCGTCAAGGCCCTGTTTCTTCTCACGACGACAGCTGCCGGGTTCTTTGCAAGGCTTGGTTACGAGGCCGTCGAACGGTCTCAGGCTCCGGCAGCCATCGGGGCAACCGCTCAATTCACCGCACTGTGTCCGGACTCGTCCGCATTCCTGCGCAAGGTCCTGGCGGCTCCCTTAAGTCCCATGCATATCGCGATCGACGACCTCTCACGCCCCGCCATTCATGCCTTGCTGAATGAACACCTCCAGAGCATGTATGCACTGTCGCCACCGGAAAGCGTGCACGCGCTGGATCTGGAGAAGCTGCGCCAGCCCGACATCACCTTCTGGACTGCCTGGGAGGGGCCGCTGCTGGTCGGCTGTGGCGCGCTGAAGGAACTGGAGCCAAAGCATGGTGAGATCAAGTCCATGCGCACCCCCAATACCCACCGCCGCAGGGGCGTGGGGCGTGCGGTGCTCACTCATATTATCGAGGTCGCGAGGTCACGCTCCTATGAGCGTCTGAGCCTGGAAACCGGCTCGATGGAAGCCTTCAAGCCAGCCCAAAGGCTCTACGCGAGTTTCGGCTTCACGGACTGCGGGCCCTTCGGCGACTACAGTGCAGACCCCCACAGCGTATTCATGACGCTGCGCTTGTAGAACAACTACCCCAACCCGGAAACCCGTAACCACAAGGTCTTCAGGTAGGCAGGCTCCTTCCGCGTAATCGGAAAGTCCGGCGGCTGGGGCACATAGTGCTCCTGAACGATGCGCCGCCCCGCCCCCAGGATGGCGCCCCGCACCTGAGCGACAAAGGACTCCGGCATCAGGCGCGCTGTGTTCGTCGAGGCCAGCAGCACGCCGTTGCCTCGCAGGAGCGGCAGCGCCAGGGAAACCAGAAGTCCGTAGTCCGTCTCGCTGCGGAAATCCCCATGCTCCCTCGACCGGGAAAACGTTGGCGGGTCGAGGATCAGCACGTCAAACTGGCGGGCCTTTTTCGCCAGGCGCCTCAGCCAGTCGAAGACATCGCCATAGATGAAGTCGTGCCCAGCCGGGTCCAGGCCGTTCAGCTCGAAGTTGCGCCGTCCCCAGTCCAGGTACTTGCGGGACAGATCCAGACTGGTCACGCGGGCGCCACCCAGCGCGGCGCACACGCTGAAGCCGCAGGTGTAGGCAAAGCAGTTGAGCACTTCCGCCGCGCCGGCCTGCACCTCTGGGCAGAGTGGAAAGCCGGCCGCCACATGACCCAGCAGAAGACGCCGCCGGTTGTCCCGCTGGTCGAGGAACAGGCCCACTGAGTAGCCTTCGGTCATGCTGAGTTCAAAGGTCACGCCGTTCTCGCGCACCGGGAAGCGCTCCGGGGCCGCGACGCCTGACAGCAGTTGGGGGGATGCCTCGGCGACCGTCACCTTCCGGACCTGACGGCGCAGCTGCTTGAAATAGACGCCCTGAACAGGTGGCGCGCCCTCTTCGGCTCCGAGGAGCGTACTGGCCTCGGCCACTGCGGGCTGGTCTGCACCCTCCAGCAAAAGCCAGGCTCCAAGACGGTCCCGATAGCGCCCCGGTTCCCCGTCCGCCGCGCCCTGTACACACCGAAACGTATCCGTGGCCGCCCGGTCGATGACGGCGTCCCGCAGTTGCCGGGCTGGCGGTGTGGCGAAGTCCGGAGGCACCGCCAGGCGCAGAGCAGCGCCGGATCCCGGCTGCTTCAACGCCAGTTCAGCCGCGTGCAGGTGAAGGCGAGCGGCGGCACTTCCGCCGTAGAGTGCATCACCCAGGATGGGCAGGCCCTCTGCGGCCGCATGGACGCGAATCTGGTGGGTACGCCCGGTCACGGGCTCCGCCTCGAGCCAGGTGAGCGCCCCCTCCCGGCGCAGCACGCGGAACCGGGTTTCAGCCCGCTCGCCACCCGCGGTCAGGGGACGGCTCTCGTAGTGATCCCTACTCCGCAGGATCGACGAGAGCATGGTGAACTCGTCCCGCAGCACCGGCCGGTCGGTGACCAGAATGTAGTGCTTGTGGACTTCCCGCTCGGTGAACTGGCGGGTGAGGGACCGATTGGCCACGGTGGTCTTGCCAAACACCAGCAGCCCACTGGTGTCCTTGTCGAGACGGTGGATGATCGCGAGCTGCGCCCACCTGGCTTCCCGGTGCTTCAGCCAGTCGTAGATGCCCTCCCCCGCGTGGGGTCCGGGCGCATGGGTGTTCCAGCCGGGCGGCTTGTTCACTGCCAGCAGATCGTCGTCTTCGTAAACGACGCAGGGTGGCAGCGTCATACGGGGCCGGGCGGTTGGACCTGAAGATAGAGGCTCTCAACCTTCTGGCGCGCCCAGGGGGTCCGGCGCAGGAACTTCAGGCTGGAGGCCACGCTCGGGTCGTTGGTGAAACAGCGGATGGGAATGCGGCGGCCCAGTTCGTCCCAGCCGAGCAGCTCCACGAGCTCGCAGACGATGGTCTCGAGGGTAATGCCGTGCAGGGGATTCTTCGGTTGTGGCCTGGTCGTCACTTCTCGCTGCCGAGTTGCCCGCTGCCGAGCTGATAGACGCGAAAGGCCTTCCCCTTGATCTTGCCAGCGCGCAAGCCACGCAGCGCGGCGGCAGCCTTGTCACTGCGGATCGCGACATAGGCGCGTCGTGCGCCGATGTCGATCTTGCCGACAGCATCGCCGGGCAGCCCCACATCGCCGGTCAGTGCCCCCAGCAGATCGCCCGCGCGCAGCTTGTCCTGCCGGCCGCCTTCGATGATCAGCGTGGTCATCAGTGGGGTTGGCGGGCGACGGTCGTCCGTGGCTGGCAGCTGCCCCCAGCGCACAGGTGCCCCGGCCTTCAGCTCCAGGGCGGCAATGCGGCCCCGCTCCCGGGGTGAACAGAGCGCGAGGGCGAGCCCCTTCTCACCGGCACGACCGGTGCGGCCGATCCGGTGCAGATGGATATCGGGATCGTTGGACAGCTCCCAGGACACCACGGCTGCCAGCCCCTTGATATCGAGGCCCCGGGCCGCCACGTCGGTGGCGACGAGCACCGTGCAGCTCTGGTTGGCGAAGCGCAGCAGCGCCTCGTCCCGCTCCCGTTGTTCCAGCTCGCCGTGGAGCGCCAATACAGCGAAGCCGCGCTTCGCAAGCTCGGCGGCTACATCCCGCACATCGTTGCGCGTGTGGCAGAAGACCAGCGCCGAGTCGGGCTGATAGTGGAGCAGCAACGCGGCCAGGGCGTCGCTCCGGCTCCCGGACTCCACCTCGAAGAAGAGCTCCTCGATATCGGCGGCGCTGACGACGTTATCCACCGTCACCTCGACCGGACTGCGCTGCAGGCGGCGGCTCAAGGCCCGGATCTCATCCGGGTAGGTCGCTGAGAACAGCAGCGTCTGGCGTACCTTTGGGGCCTGGTCGACAACGGCGGTGATGGCGTCGAGGAAGCCCATGTCGAGCATGCGGTCGGCCTCATCGAGCACCAGCACCCGCAGTCCGGACAGTTCAACAGTGGCACGCCCGAGGTGGTCGAGAATGCGGCCCGGCGTCCCGACGATGACGTGGGGTGCCGTTTGCAGCGACGGCGTCTGGGAACGCACCGGGACTCCGCCGCAAAGAGTGACGACCCGGAGGTTGGGAATGAAGCGTGCGAGGCGCCGCACCTCGGTGCTCACCTGGTCGGCAAGCTCGCGGGTGGGACAGAGCACGAGAACCTGCACCCGGTCCAGGTCGATGTCGATGCGCGACAGCAGCGCCAGACCGAAGGCCACGGTCTTGCCGCTGCCGGTGCGCGCCTGGGCAATCACGTCCTTGCCAGCGAGCAGGCTCGGGAGCGCGTGCTCCTGAACCGGTGTCATCCCGGTAAAGCCGAGGACCTCGATGGCCCGGGCCAGGGGTGGAGCCAGGGCCAGCGCGGCAAAAGGGCTGGTCGCCGGCTGGTCGTTCACCCGCAGAGGCCGAGCAGTGCGTCGCCGTAGCGGGCGGCGCGGCGCGACCCGAGCTGGGGCACGGCCGCCAGATCCCCGGCACCGTGGAGGGTGAGATGCTCCAGTGCTCGCGCCGGCAGCACGAGCTGCAGGGGCACGGTGCGCCCGTCGGTCTTGGTCCGGCGCTCCGCTTCGTCGCGCCGCCAGGTCTTGAGGCGCTGCTCCCGGGCCTGGGCCTCCGGCGTCATGCGCAGGAACTCCCGACGCGCCGGCACGGGATCGCCCTTGGCCAGGGCCATCGCCTCGAGCAACGCGGGGCCGTAACGGTCGACGATATAGCTCTTGAGTCGCGACTTCTTCAGGTCTGCCAGGGTTGCCGGCGGGTGCCGGGCGAGCAGGCCCAGTACCTCGTTGTTGATCATGCGCCCCGCGGGCAGATTCTCGGTCTGGGCTGCCCCATCCCGCCAGGCATAGAGCCGGGCGAGAACCCGCAGGCCGTCCGGCCCCAGGGCATTGACGTCCCGGATTCTCCAGATCCCGGAGGGATCGAAGCCGCCGTTCCACCCGGAGGCCGCAACCACCCGGTTGGCCTGGTCCACTTCATCCTCGATGTCGGCGGCGGCAACGGCGGCCTTCAGGGTCTCGGCGATGCCCGGCAGGTAAACGACGTCGTCGATGGCGTAGGCCAGGGCCTCCGGATGCAGCGGCCGGGTGGCCCAGTCGTAGGTGGCCCAGGCCTTGCCCAGCACGACGCCGGTCATGGCTTCCACGAGGCTGCCGTAGCCAGTTTTCGGCCAGCCCAGCAGGGACGCGGCCTGCTGGGTGTCCCAGACCCCCCCCATCGCGATGTTGAAGTCGCGGCGCATGCAGGCGGCGTCGTACTCGCCGCCGTGGAGATACAGGGTCCGGTCGGTACGCTCCAGCTCGGCGCGCAGCGGTTCGAGCACGGTCGATGGGGTCTGGCCAGCCACCACGCCCAGGGCCAGCGGGTCGATGACGAAGAACGCGCCGCCGGCGTTGATCTGGATCAGGCAGACCTGCTCCCGGTACACGAACATCGAGTTGGACTCGCTGTCGAGGGCCACCCAGGGGGCGGCGGCGAGCGCCCTGGCGACTAAGTGGAGCTGGTCGGGATGGTCGATGCGGAGGTGATCGGGGAGTGACATGGCCGGCAGTATAAGGATCCTGACGTCGACCGTGCATAATGCTGCCGGACTTCAGGATTTCACTCCCGGCTCAGGGCCAACCAAAGGGCCAACCAAATGGAACAGAAGCGCCTTCACGCACTGCTCGTTGAACTCGACCAGGAGCTCAAGTCAGCAGGCTCGCTGGACGCCCGTTCCCAGGAACTCGTGGAGCAGGTGCTCGCTGACGTCCGCCAGCTTGACGTGCCCGCCGACCCGACTGAACACCGGTCGGCCGAGGCACGCCTGCGGGAGCTGGTGCTCCGCTTCGAATCTGACCACCCCCGGCTGTCCGGGGCCGTGAGTCAGGTGGCCGACGCCCTCGGCAAGCTCGGCATCTGACTCTCCGGCGCTAGGCGGCCGGAGCTAGCCCTCAGGGCGGGCAACGATTCCTTTCCCTGCAGAAGCCAGTCGGGGGAATGGACGGCAGGAAACGCGTCTCGAAGATGAACGAGAACGTCTCTGCCCGTGCCTTCAGCTCGCCCAGGCGGTTTGCAGGGTCAGCACCCGTCGCTGACGCGGGCAGGGCGCTCCGATACTGGGCAAACTGGGTACGGAATGCATTGCAGTTCTCGTTGCTGGCGCTCGACTTGGGCTGAAAGGCCGCGTCAACGCACTTATCGAGCTTCGACTTGATTCCTCCCGTCAGTTTGCTGCCCAGCCATAGCTGCGCGAGAGTTGCACACGTGGTCGTGCTGAGCGGAGCAATCCCTCCGCTCGGCACCGGGTCGGCCTGCTTGCAGGCGTAGTCGCTCCGCACCGCATCCAGGTCGTTGCCCAGCGCCTGGACCAGCCGGGCAAAAACCCCGTCGTTGTTGACGGTCACCACGCCACCCCGGTAGGTATCCGGCGCCACCTCCAGGTTGTAGGGGACGAGTGACAGGCGGGAAGTAGTCGTCCGTGTACCGCCACAGCCGGAATTAGTGATCGTGTCTATGTAACGGCCACCGACACTCTTGTAGGTCTCGGACACCCAGGTGGCCACGTCCCATTCGCGCAGCTTGCCGGGCACGGGTGGGCAACCCAGCGACTGGCCGACCAGCTCGGCCACCTCGAAATCGCTCTGGAAGGTATCGAGGAATGCAATGCCCGTAGGCGTCTTGAAGAAGAACGCCTGAAACCGGTACTGATTGATCGCCTGGCCACGGTACTGATTGCCAACGTACAGCGGCGGGAGGCCATTTGGGGCGACCCCACTGGTATCGAACTCGGTGGTCACGTCCTGGGGCAGCAGGGGCGTGACATTCAGCAGCTCGGCGGCCGGCTTGAGCTTGTTTGCCGCGTCGAGCGGCAGGATCCAGCCAGCGTTGATCAGGTCCTGGCGCGCCGCGTCGTCACTGACGGCATTGCTGCCCATCAGCAGGTTGCGGCAGACCTGGGGCACGTAGCGGCAGTCGGGTATTCCCTTGACCTGGAAGACCTTGGTGTCGGAGGCCGACCCCGCTGCCAGCCGGACGTTCGTGAACGACGCTGTCACATTGCCGTTCGCGTCCTTCAGCCATTCGCAGTTGACGGTGCAATCCGCCAGGTCAATGGTGATGCCCGGTGCGACCGTCAGCCCATCAGGGCGGGTGGGCAAAGTCGTCAGCGCCAGGTCATCCACACCGCTATTGATCTTGACCGGCTGCAGTGCCGTGAACGGCGAGCCGTTCGGCTGCAGGGCCAGCACGGCTCCAAGGCCACGGCTGGACACATAAGCCCTGCCCGTCTTGAAGCTGGTCCGTACGCCGTAGTTGGCCGTGTCGATCAAGCCGATGGCAAAGTCCGAGTCGTTGTTGCCGAGACCGGCAAATGGTGCATTGCCTGCCAGCGGGGCGAAGCGCAGCGACGCCACGGGCGACGGGAACGGGTTCGTGATCAGGAAACAGCCCGTGGAGGTACTGATCGTCGCGCCGCACTTGCTCACGGTGCCCGGGCCGGACCAGTCCGCCGCGGCGTCATCGGCCGAGTTACGCACGGCAAGGGTGTAAGTGCCCTGGTCGGTGGTTACCTGAGCCACTTCGGCCTTGTCATTGAACTCTGCGCCATTGAAAAGAAACAGCACCTGTATGGCAGCAACGGATTGTGGTGCCGGGAAGGTCAAGAGGATGCTTTGGCCAATATCAATTTCATTGCCCGACGTGCCGCCGCCAACACCAAGACCGCTGGCACCATTGAGCGACTTGAAGACGAAACCGGTCCCGCCATTGGCAGTCAGGGTGGCGCCGGAAACCGTGCAACTGGTCTGCAAGGCGGGTGTGAGGCAGGTACCCCAGGTCGTCGCATCAATGGTGATAGGAGCCGCAGCGGGATTCCGGGCCAGCTCCCAGGCCGCGATATCGAACACCTGGCTGACGGTGGCCAGGCTGGCCGTCGGCTTCGAGAGGATCTTGCCACTGTTGGTGGTGGCAATGAGGAAGTTCGCCACGGGGCCAGCGGGGTTCGCAGCCGGAACCTGCAGCAATGCCTTACTGAGAAGTCGGGTCGTCCCCCCGGCAAGGTTCCAGCTGCCAAAACTAATCGGCGGAGCGCCGGGAACATTCAGGTTAAAGAAGGAAACGGCGGCGTTATTCTCGATGGCCAGGATACCGGTCCCCAGATTGTCAAACGCAGCGCCCGCCTCGCCGTCGACGGCGTCCAGGTCGGAAAGCACCCCGTTGCCGGTCGCAAACTCCCGGGCACACAAGGCGGCGTTGGAGGCCAGGACAGTCCAGTCACCGTTGCCGGGACAGCCGGCGAGCGACGCCTTAGGGACCACCTTGACCAGGCTGTAAGCGGCATTGGTCTTGATGCCCGAGACCCACACGGCCCCGGACAAGTCGAACGTAAGCCCCGAGCACGGCCGGCTGCCGGCCAGACCAAGGCTAGCGTCGTCACAGCGCAGCAGATCGACGAACTCGAGGGGCTTACCCGGGTCCTTCCACCGGCGCACGACCTGCTGCCCCTGGCCGTTCGTCTCAAGGCAATACAGGCCCTTGGCACCGAGCTTGCAGGCAGCCAGGTTGGTGCCGTCGATCCCGAGGTCGGCATAGTCGGCGGGTGCGTTTGGGTCGTCGAAGGCCATGTCCAGGACGGCCTGCGTATCGAAGGCATCGACCTGGTCCAGCGTCTGGCTGGGTTGGGAGCCGCTGGCCTGGCCGAGTGCGCTGGTGGTCGCAAGGAGCCCTAAGGCGGCAATCGAGGCCAAAAGACTCATTGAATTTCTGGTTGCCATGACCGCCGTCCTCTGGTTCTTAGTGTGCTGAAATCTGGGTGGCGACGCTGAAAGCGGCGCGAGAAGATCCTAGCAGACTGCAAGGAAATTCCTAGCAGTTCTCGAAGAAAAATCGGCGAGGTCGTATTGTCAAATACGCAACCCGCGCCCGGACCCAGTCGGCGCGATCTGGCGCGCCTAGTTCCGGTATTTACTGGCCTGACCGGGCTTGCCCCAGGCCGTGTAGAGCTCAGCAAGACGGATCCGGCCACGCTGCGGCAGGTCTGGTATGGGTGCGGCGGAGAGTGCCCCCAGGCTGCCGACCAGGAGGGGCTCCGCATTCCGGTAGTCCTTGAGTCCCACGAGTGCCGCGCCCTCGACGTTCTTCGCCATCGCGACCTGCCAGTGATCCCCTGGAAGAGTGAGCGCGAGAATCCGCCGCGACTCCGCGGCTGCCTGCCGGGCCTCCTCGAAGCGTCGCATGGCCAGCAGGAGATTGGCCTTGACGGTCAGCGAACTGGCCACCCGCGGATCGTTGTCGCCAAAGACCTTACGACGAATCGCGAGGCTCGCTTCTACCAGGCGTCCCGCTTCGTCGTAATCCCCTGCCTCGATCAGCCAGTACGCCAGATTCGCCGCCGCGGACGCCACATCAGGGTGCCCGGCACCGAGTTCGCGTCGGCTCATCTCCAGAGAGTCACGCAGGACTGCGATGGCGCCGGGACGGTCGCCTTTCGCATAGAGTACGAAGGCCAGGTTACTCATGCCCAGCGCAATTTCCGGGTGGCTGTCGCCGAGCAGCTTTTGATTCATCGCGATCGCCTGGCGGTACGCACTCTCAGCGCCCTGGTAGTCGCCGCGCAGTTCCAGCGCGTAGGCCAGGTTATTCAGACCCTGCGCCAGCTCGGGGTGCGAGTCGCCCAGCATCTGACGCTTCATCTCGAGCGCCTCCCGGTACAGGGGTTCGGCCTTTGCCGGTTCATTAAGGCTCGTCAACACCCACGCCAGGTTGTTCAGGGCCTCCGCCAGATCCGGATGGACCGTGGCATGCAACTTGCGTTGCAGGATGAGAGCCTGACGCAGGTACACCTCCGCCTGCTTGAACTCGCCCCGATCACCGTAGTTGGCGCCGAGGTCGCCAATGCTCTCAGCCACGTCGGGGTAAAGATCGCCGTAGGCGGCCTTCCGGATACGCAACGCCTCCTGGATCAGCGGCTCCGCCTTGGCGTACTGGCCAGTAGAGGTCAGCACTTCGGCCAGTGCACTGAGGGTTGCTGCGACGTCGGGATGGGCATTTCCGAGCAGCTTGCGCCGGATCGCCAGGGCCTCCCTCAGGTCCCTCTCCGCCTCCCCGTAGTCGGCATTCAGGGTCAGCACCTTGCCCAGATTGTGGAGGCTCTCCGCGACGGCAGTGTCCGGTTCCCCCGACAGCGACTTGCGCTTGTCCAGCGCCTGGCGGGCGAGCGGAATGGCGGAACGATACAGGCCGAGACTCCGGTAGACGGTGCCCATGGTGTCCATGAGCGTGGCCTGGATCCCCGGCTGATCGACCAGCTCCTCTTCGATGCGCGCCGCACCCTTGTCGAGAATCTCCCGGGCGGTAATCTTGTTGCCCAGCGCCTCGCCGGGATCCGACACCTTGAACAGGTCGACCATGAAGCGGGTGGTCTGCCGGGCGGTCTCGGCTTCGGCTTCTGCCCGGACCCGCTGGCGATCAGCCTCATTTCGTGCAATCCAGGCCACCGCGGCCAGTCCCGTCGTGAACGCCATGCCAATGATGGAGGCGGAAACCAGCGCCAGAAGCCGCCTCTGCCGGCGATGCACTTCACGTTGCTTGAGTTCGTCGAGACCGATGCCCAGCATCCCGGCGACGAGCTTCAGACGGACATCCTGCCTGCTGTCCTTGTGCGGCCGGGCGTCGGCAGCGATCGGTTCGCTGCGGGTGCTGGTGAGATTGCCGTCGGCCCCCATTCTGTAGATGAGGGCATTGGGGAAGCACTCCTGATCAGCTGTCTCCGCGGTCGCAGAAGCGCCCGGCTCCCCGGCCACAATCAGGCAGAAGATGCGGTGTTCGCGGCCGAGACGCTTGAAGGCCAGTATTTCCTCGTTGACCCAGCGGGATTTCGCGGCCGCCGGGGAACAGATGACAATCTGGAACGCCGATTGCTCGAGTGCCAGCGTCAGCGTCGCGCCGAGATTGGTCGAGGTCGCCAGCTCATCCCGGTCGCGAAATACGGGAGCGATGCGCTCAGGAATGGGACCAAAGGGAGTCTCCTTGCCGACGATATACTTCGGCACCCGGTAGCTCTCGAGGCTCCGGTGCAGCCACTTGGCCCACTTCTCGTTGCTGTGGCTGTAACTGATGAAGGCGCGGTACTTGAACTCAGGATCCATCGGATCCGCTCCCTATCAGTCTCGCCGCAGATGCGGCAAGCATTGAATTTACCTGGCGAGGATAGCACCGGAGGTGCGGGGAGGCCGCGTGCGCCTCTAGCTGCCCGACACTGACCGGTAGCCGGAAGTGATCGGGTAACGCCAGTCCCGGCCGAACGCGCGGCTCGAAATGCGGACCCCGGGGGGCGCCTGACGGCGCTTGTACTCGGCCCGCCGCACCATCTCCAGCACCCGCGCGGTTACCGCCGGCTCGAAGCCGCGGGCGGCGATCTCCTCCACGGAGCGGTTCTCCAGGATCAGTGCGTCAAGAATCGGATCGAGGACGTCGTAAGGGGGCAGTGAGTCGCTGTCCTTCTGATCGGGACGCAGTTCCGCACTGGGTGGCCGGGTGATCACGCGCTCCGGAATCACGGCCGACAGGGAATTCCGATAGCGGGCGAGCTTAAACACCAGCGTCTTGGTGCAGTCCTTGATCGGAGCGAAGCCGCCGGCCATGTCCCCATAGAGGGTGGCATACCCCACCGCCATCTCGCTCTTGTTGCCGGTCGCCAGCACCATGCGCCCCGACTTGTTCGAGATCGCCATGAGCAGGATGCCCCGGGCGCGGGACTGGAGGTTCTCTTCGGTCGTGTCTTCCGGCAGCCCGGCGAACAAGCCGGCTAGCGACGTGCGCGCGGCTTCCACGAGTCCGTCAATCGGCAGCACCTGGTAGTTCACGCCCATGTGCTGCGCCTGAGCCGCAGCATCCTCCTGACTCATGGTGGCGGTGTAGCGGTAGGGCATCATCACGGCCTGAACTGCCGCGGCACCGATCGCGTCCACGGCGATAGCCAGCGTCAGCGCTGAATCGATGCCCCCCGAAAGTCCAAGCACGACGCCGGGAAAGCCGTTCTTCCGGACGTAGTCGCGAACCCCCAGGACCAGTGCGGCGTAGACGCTCGCCACAGCGTCCGGCAGCGGAGTTATCTGGCCGCTAACGCCGTCGGGTTCGAGACGGCCCCCAGTGCGCCGGAGCGTCACCACCGGCATGCAGGGCTCGAGGGCCGGCGCGCGAAACACCGTGCGGCCGCCACGCTCGACGACGCAGGAACCGCCATCGAACACCAGCTCGTCCTGCCCGCCAACCATATTGAGATACACGAGCGGCAGGCCGGTCTCCCGGGCCCGGGCTGCCAGCACCTGTTCTCGCTGGGCCTGCTTGCCGATCTCAAAGGGCGAGCCGTTGATCGCGAGGATGACCTCCGCCCCGGCTGCAGTGGCCCGGGCCGAGGGCTCGGGCTGCCACAGGTCTTCACAGATGCCGAGTCCGAGCCTGATGCCCCGGAAGTCGACGACAGTGGGTCCGGTGCCCGGCGTGAAGTAGCGCTCCTCATCGAACACGCTGTAGTTCGGCAGGCAGCACTTGCGGTAGTTGGCGACCTGCTTCCCGGCGACGAGCAGCGCCACGGAGTTGTAGATGTGGTGATCGGCGTATTCAGGGTAGCCGACGAGGGCCGCCACCTCCCCGGTCCCGGCGGCGAGGCGCGCCAGACCCTCCGTCACCTGCCGGCGCAGGCCGGCATGGTAGAGCAGGTCTTCCGGCGGATACCCGCACAGCGCGAGTTCGGGAAACATCACCAGGTCGGCCGACCGGGCGCTCTGGACCTCGCCGAGCAAGGCACTGATGCGGGCAGTATTTCCCGCCACGTCCCCCACCAGGAAATTCTGCTGGGCAAGCGCGATGCGGAGGGCGTCGGTCAGCGCAGCAACTCCTGCATCGCGCTGCCGAGTTCGGCGGGCGAGCGCACCGTCCGGACGCCTGCCTTCTCGAGGGCGGCGAACTTGGCGGCTGCCGTGCCCTCGCCGCCGGAAACGATGGCGCCGGCATGACCCATGCGCTTGCCCGGCGGCGCGGTGACGCCGGCGATGTAAGCCACGACGGGCTTGGTCACGTGCTGCTGGATGTAGCGGGCGGCGGCCTCTTCATCGGTGCCGCCGATCTCACCCACCATGATGACGCCGTCCGTCGCCGGGTCCTGCTGGAACAACTCCAGGCAATCAATGAAATCCATGCCGCGCACCGGATCACCGCCGATGCCGATACAGGTGGTCTGGCCGAGGCCATTGCGGGTGGTCTGGTACACGGCCTCGTAAGTCAGCGTGCCCGAGCGGGACACGATGCCCACCCGGCCGGGCTGATGAATGAAGCCGGGCATGATCCCGATCTTGCACTCGCCCGGCGTGATGATCCCGGGGCAATTGGGGCCGATCAGGCGGCAGTCGTGCTCCTTGAGCGCCGCCTTGACCCGCACCATGTCGAGCACGGGGATGCCCTCGGTGATGCAGACGACCAGTTTCACGCCCGCGTCCGCGGCGGCGAGGATGGCATCGGCGGCGCCGGGGGCCGGGACGAAAATCACGCTGACCTCGGCGCCCGTGGCTTTGACCGCTTCCGGCATGGTGTTGTAGACAGGAATGCCGAGATGTTGGGTGCCGCCCCGGCCTGGCGTGCAGCCGGCCACGATCTGCGTGCCGTATTCGATGCACTGCTGGGCGTGGAATGATCCCTGCTTGCCGGTGAGGCCCTGGCAGATGATCTTCGAATTCTTGTTGACGAGTACGCTCATGAAATGTCCTGTAGGAGCGCCTTCAGGCGCGATCTGTCGTGTTCGCGGCTGAAGCCGCTCCTACGGCGGCGACGGCCTTGCGGGCTGCATCGGTGAGGTCATCGGCGGCTGTGATGGCCAGGCCGCTGTCCTTCAGCATCTTCCGGCCCTGATCCACGTTGGTGCCCTCGAGGCGGACCACCACGGGCACCGCCACGCTCACGTCCCGCACCGCGCTGATGATGCCCTCGGCGATCAGGTCGCAGCGGACGATGCCGCCAAAGATGTTCACCAGGATCACTTTCACCTGGGGATTGGAGAGGATCAGCTTGAAGGCCGCTGCGACCCGCTCCGGCGTGGCGCCACCGCCCACGTCGAGGAAGTTGGCCGGCGCGCCACCGTGGAGCTTGATGAGATCCATGGTGGCCATCGCCAGTCCGGCACCATTCACCATGCAGGCGATGTTGCCGTCGAGGGAGACATAGTTCAGGTCGTGCTCGGCAGCCCGGCGCTCCATGTCGTCTTCCTGGCTGGGGTCCCGCATGGTCTGCAGTTCCCGCTGCCGGAACAGCGCGTTCTCATCGATGTTGATCTTGCCGTCGAGGGCGACCAGGTCGCCGGCGGCCGTCACGATGAGGGGATTGATTTCCAGCAGACTGGCGTCGCAGTCGTTGAAGAGTCGGTAGAGCTTCATCGCCATCGCCACGAACTGGGTGACCTGCTCGTTGGTCAGGCCCAGGCCGTAACCCAGCTGCCGCGCCTGGTAGGGCTGCAGGCCAGCGGCGGGATTGACGGCGGTTGTGAGGATCTTTTCCGGCGTCGTCGCGGCCACTTCCTCGATGTCCATGCCGCCGGCTGCCGAGCCGATGAAAGCGATGCGCTCCTTGCTGCGATCGACGAGCAGGCTCAGGTAGAGCTCCCGGGCAATCTCGCTGCCGGATTCCACATAGACCTGGTTCACAGGCATGCCCTGGGGACCGGTCTGCTTGGTGACGAGCCGGGTGCCGAGCATGCTCCGGGCCAGCTGGCCCACCTCCTCCGGGCTGCGGGCCAGCTTTACGCCACCCGCCTTGCCCCGGCCACCCGCGTGGACCTGGGCTTTCACCACCCAGACCTTGCCCCCAATCCGCCCCGCCGCGGCCGCGGCCTGGGCTGAGGTGGCAGCGACTTCGCCCGCCGGCACGGGAATCTGAAAGCGCCGAAACAGCTCTTTAGCCTGGTATTCGTGGAGATTCATGCGGATGTGCCCGGAGCGGAAGGCGGCTATTGTGGGGGAATTGTGCGCTGAGTCAAAGTGGGAGGGCGGTCACGCATCCCGCCGCGCCGCCAGACATAATGCCCGTTGGCATTCCCGGTCTGCACGCATGGCTACTGCCGAACAGACGCTCCACACACCGCTGCGCGCGCCCGCGGAGGAGTTCACCCGGACCATCGGCAACGATGTGTCCCGGCGGGTGCTGCGCTTCGTTGGGGTGTTCCGCGCCGTGATCAGCTCCGCCATGCTGATCATTGCCCTGGGCTACCCGGTCGCGCCGATTCTGGGCACCCGGAATCCCGAACTCTTCCTCCTGGCCGCAGCGGCCTACTGCCTGCTGTCCCTGGCGATACTGGCCTGGCAGTGGCAGCGGCCCGTGATCCTGCCCCGGGTGGCCCTGCTGGAGCTGGGCGCCGACATTCTCGCGGTGACGGTGCTGATGCACGCGAGCGGCGGCATCCAGAGCGGCATCGGCGGCCTGCTGGTCGTCTTCGTCGGCGCGGCGAGCCTCACCCTCAGGGGCCGGCAGGCCTTTTTCGCGGCGGCAGTGGCCGCCCTTGCGGTGCTCGCGGAACAAGCCATCAGCGTGCTGGACCAGACCGCGCCCAGCGGGGAGTTCGTGGCCTCCGGGGTCCTGGGCGCCATCATTTTCATGATTGCCTCGGCCGCCTGGCCGCTGGCCCGGCGGCTGGAGGAAAGCGAGGCGCTGGCCCGCCAGCGAGGCATCGACCTGGCCAATCTCGCCCAGCTCAACGAGTACGTCATCCAGAACCTGCGGGAGAGCATCGTGGTGGTGGATGAAGCGAACCGCATCCGGCTGATCAACCAGTCCGCCGCGGAACACGCCGGCATCCGGACGCGGGAGCCGGGCCAGGACCTGGCGCGGCTGGCGCCTCATCTGAGCAGGATGCTCGCGGACTGGCGGCGCCAGGGCAATCCGTTGTTGCAGCCGCCCTCTTTCCTGTCTGCTGACGGAATCACTCGCATCAACGCCTATCTGGCGCCCCTCGGTGGCCGCGAGGACGGGCCTGTGCTGATGTTCCTGGAAGACGCGGGGCTCCTGGCGCAGAAGGTCCAGCAGTCGAAGCTGGCGGCGCTGGGGCGGCTGTCTGCCAGCATCGCCCACGAGATCCGCAACCCGGTGGGTGCTCTCAGCCACGCCAGCCAGCTGCTGGAGGAATCGGCCGGCTTGAGCGCGGCTGATCGCCGCCTCATCGACATCATCCAGACGAATTCGAAGCGCGTGAACGAGATCGTCGAGAACGTGCTGCAGCTCACCCGGCGGGAGAACAGCCGCCCGGAGCTCATCTACCTGGCCAGCTGGACCCGGGAGTTTGCCGCCGAGTTCAGCTCCACCCTCGAACTCCACGAAGGCCAGGTCACGGTGCTGGCGGCGGAGGACGTGGAAGTCCGCATGGACCCGAGCCATCTGCGCCAGATTGTCTGGAATCTCTGCGATAACGCAGTGAAGTACGCCAGCAGCAACGGCGGGATTGCGGTGGAACTCAACTTCGGCCGGCTGCCGGGGAGTCGCCGCCCCTACCTGGAAGTGGCGGATTCCGGTCCCGGCATTCCGGAAGCCCTGCGGGAGCAGATCTTCGAGCCCTTCGCCACCGGCCGGAACGGCGGCAGTGGCCTCGGCCTCTTCATCTCCCGGGAGCTCTGCGAGTGCAACCGGGCCGCACTGATCCACGAGCCGCGCGCTGGCCGGGCTGGCAGTATCTTCCGCATCGTCTTCGCTGATCCGGCGCGGTGGGAGAACTAGACCATGGCCCGACCTGTTGCACTGGTGGTGGACGACGAGCCGGATATCCGGGAACTCCTGGCGATGACGCTGGAGCGCATGGATATCGAGGCCAGCACCTGCGGCGACGTGGCCACGGCCCGGGACCGGCTGAGCCGCCGGGAATTCCAGCTGTGCCTCACCGACATGCGCCTGCCGGATGGCGACGGCATCGAGCTGATTGAATGGATGCAGAGCCGCGGCCTCAAGACCCCGGTGGCCGTGATCACCGCCCACGGCAACGTGGAGACTGCGGTGCGCGCCCTGAAGGCCGGCGCCTTCGACTTCATCTCGAAGCCGCTGGACGTGAAGGTGCTGCGGAAACTGGTGGGCACCGCACTGAAGGTACCCCGCGCGGACGTGACCGGCGGCAAGGCGCAGCTGCTGGGGGAATCCACCGTCATCGAGCGCCTGCGCCACACCATCGGCAAGGTCGCCCGCAGCCAGGCGCCCGTGCACATCACCGGCGAGTCCGGCACCGGCAAGGAGCTGGTCGCCCGCATGATCCACGAGCAGGGCGCCCGGGCCGAGGCGCCCTTTGTGCCCGTGAACTGCGGGGCAATCCCCAGCGAGCTGATGGAGAGCGAGTTCTTCGGCCACCGCAAGGGCTCCTTCACCGGCGCCGTCAACGACAAGACCGGCCTCTTCCAGTCCGCCGAGGGCGGCACCCTGTTCATGGACGAGATCGCCGACCTGCCGCTGCCCATGCAGGTCAAGCTGCTCCGGGTGATCCAGGAAAAGACCCTGCGGCCGGTCGGCCAGACCGCCGAGGTACCCGTGGATGTGCGGATCCTGTCGGCCACCCACAAGGACCTCCGGGCCCTGGTGGCCAGCGGCCAGTTCCGGGAAGACCTCTATTACCGTATCAATGTGATCGAGCTGCGCGTGCCGCCGCTGCGTGACCGGGGTAACGACACCGGCCTGCTGACCGAGCACATTCTCCGGCGGCTGGGGGCCGGCACGGCCCAGCTCACCCCGGACGCCCGGGCCAGGCTCCTGGCCTACCGCTTCCCGGGCAACGTGCGGGAGCTGGAGAACGTGCTGGAACGGGCCGTGGCCCTGTCCGGCGACCTGATCACTGCCGACGACATCCAGATCCACCAGCCGACGCCCGTAGGAGCGCCTTTAGGCGCGATCCGGTCTGGGATCGCGGCTGAAGCCGCTCCTACGGCGGCATCGACGGCATCGGCGCCCCCCCTCCTGGGCGACCGGCTCGAGTCCCTGGAGCGGGAGACCATCGTCGCGGCCCTGAAGGAACACCGGTACAACAAGACCGCCACCGCCCGGACCCTGGGTCTGACCCTGCGGGCCCTGCGCTACCGGATGCAGAAGCTGGGCATCGACTGACCTGGTCCGCCCAAAAGCGTCACAAAGTGACCTACAGCGTCCGATCAGCCCGGAAACCCTGGTGAGCTTATGTCGCCCCACCCGCAGCCGGACTCCCAGGTAAGTAGTTTTTTGCCTTTTACATCAATCAGATAGGGCCCAACAAACCTGGGCTGGCATGGAACCTGCAAAGTTCCTCCCGCAGGCTTCGGCCGCAACGTGATTCTGGTTCTCGATCCCTTAAACCTTCTGGAGAGTGCACACATGATGAAAACAGTTCAAAAGGGCTTCACGCTCATCGAGTTGATGATCGTGGTGGCCATCATCGGCATCCTGGCCGCCATCGCCATTCCGGCCTACCAGGACTACACCATCCGTGCCCAGGTGACGGAAGGCCTGAACCTGGCCAGCGCCGTGAAGACGGGCGTGGCTGAGTCCTTTGCCAACACGGGTGAATGGCCGGCCGACTTCGACGCGGCTGGTGGCGGTGCCGACCTGCCGTCGGGCAAATACGTTTCCTCAGTCGACGTGTTAAACGGCACCATCACCATCACCTTCGGCAACGAGGTCAATGCCACAATTGACACCGCAACCCTTGGTCTTCAGCCGGTACTTAGCGCCAACAACGACGTTGTGTGGCTGTGCGGGTTCTTCACGGGTGACGGCACCACGTTCTTGCAGCCAGCTGCCGGAGATTCTGGTGCTGCCGCGGCTGCTACCAGCCTAGACGGCAAGTACCTGCCCCAGTCCTGCCGCGACGACACCTGATAAGGTAGCCCATGCCTTTAGGAGTCTCGTGAATCTGACTAAGGCCCCTGCCGCAAGGCAGGGGCCTTTTCTTTTTGGAGGCCCATTTCGGCCCGGGCTGGCGCAGAAATCGGCGAAAGTCGTGCATTGGCCGGTTGCGTCAGCACGCAAACCTTAGTAACACTACACTTACCCTAATGTCGTCGTTGGGGCGCAGGGTCCGGGTGGACCGGCTGCGAGCCCGCTAATGGGCATTGGGGATGCAAGGAGCTTATGGCCGTTTCCGCCACCAATTCCGCTCTGAGCGGCCTTTCCCGGCGGCTCGTGCAGGATGGCCTGATCGCTGAGAACGAGGTCCTCCAGGCCCTGAAGGGGGCCCAGGCCCAGCGCATCACGCTGGTCGCCTACTTGGTGGGACGGCAACTGATCCAGGCCCAGCAGATCGCCGTCGCCGCGGCCTCCGAATTCGGCGTGCCACTGCTCGACCTGGATGCCATGGACCTGGACATGGAGGCCGTCAAGTCGGTCGACCAGCGCCTGCTGGCCAAGCACCAGGTGATCCCGCTGGTCCTGCGGGGCAAGCGGCTGTTCCTCGGGGTGGCGGATCCTACTGATCTGCCGGCCATCGACGAGATCAAGTTCCAGTCCGGGCTGCGCGTGGACCCCATCATCGTTGAGCAGGACAAGCTCGCGGCGATGGTTGCGAGGGCTCTGGAAGCCGTCGACACCTCCATGGGCTCCTTCACCGAGGACGACTTCGACCTCGAGAGTCTTGAGGTCAGCGGTGGCGACGACGATGTCGTGGGCGATGACGTCGCCCGGGACGACATTGAAGACGCACCGGTGGTGCGCTTCGTCAACAAGATCATGCTGGACGCGATCAAGCGGGGCGCCTCCGACATCCACTTCGAA
The DNA here is from genome assembly GCA_031409515.1 of Gammaproteobacteria bacterium. GTDB lineage: Bacteria > Pseudomonadota > Gammaproteobacteria > Steroidobacterales > SHZI01. Next base: position 50,209 of record JANNXJ010000042.1, read on the forward strand.
CCCTACGAAAAGACCTACCGGGTGCGCACGCGCCTGGACGGCGTGCTGAAGCAGGTCGCGTCGCCGCCCCTGGCCCTGTCCAACAAGGTCACCGCGCGGCTCAAGGTCATGTCCCGGCTGGATATCGCCGAGCGGCGCGTGCCCCAGGACGGCCGCATCAAGCTGCGGCTGTCGAAGAACCGGGCCATCGACTTCCGCGTGAACTCCTGCCCCACCCTCTTCGGCGAGAAAGTGGTGCTGCGTATCCTCGACCCGACCGCCGCCAAGCTCGGCATCGAGGTGCTGGGCTACGAAGACTTCCAGCGCAAGCTCTACCTGGACGCCCTCGCCAAGCCCTACGGCATGATTCTCGTCACGGGCCCCACGGGCAGCGGCAAGACGGTGTCCCTGTACACCGGCATCAACATCCTGAACACCGAAGACCGGAACATCTCCACCTGCGAAGACCCGGTGGAAATCAACGTGCCTGGCATCAACCAGGTCAACGTCAATCCCAAGGTCGGGCTGCACTTCGCCACGGCGCTCAAGGCCTTCCTCCGGCAGGACCCGGACGTGATCATGGTCGGCGAAATCCGCGACCTGGAAACCGCCGAGACCGCCATCAAGGCCGCCCAGACGGGCCACCTGGTGCTGTCCACGCTGCACACGAACGATGCGCCCCGTACCTTAAGCCGTCTCGTCGACATGGGCGTGAAGCCCTACGCCATTGCCACGTCCATCCACCTGATCATTGCCCAGCGCCTCGCCCGGCGCCTCTGCGAGCAGTGCAAGGAACAGCGGGACATCCCGGAGGAAGCCCTGCTGCAGGAGGGTTTTGCCCGGGAAGACCTCCAGGGCCTCCGGATCTTCGGCCCGGTGGGCTGCAAGGCCTGCAATGACGGCTACAAGGGCCGGGTGGGTATCTACCAGGTGATGCCCGTCACGGAAGCCATTGGCCGCATCATTCTGGCCGGTGGCAACACCGTCCAGATCGAGGAGCAGTCCATCAAGGACGGGGTCTGGACCCTGCGGCGCTCCGCGCTGCATAAAGTTAAGATGGGCGTCACAAGTCTTGAGGAAATCAACCGCGTTACGCTTGAGTCTTGATATCGTGCCAATTGGGCGCTGGGCAGCGGCTGTAGGAGCGCCTTTAGGCGCGATCCACTTCTGAATTGAGAGATGGGATCGCG
>JANNXJ010000043.1:0-5007 GCA_031409515.1 Gammaproteobacteria bacterium
GGGGACATGCCTCATTTCTCTTTTCTCTTTGAGAAATGAGGCATGTCCCCATTTCCCGCAAGGCGCTCCTACAGCGCGGTGGGCAGGTAGATCCAGGGGCGGCGTGTCCGGTCACGATCCCGGAAGGCGAGGATCTCGGCATCCAGTTTCAGGGTCACGGCAATCGAGTCCAGGCCTTCCAGCAGCATGTCCCGATCGGCGGTGGGGAGCTGGAAGCCATGCCGGGTCCCGTCCGGGGCAATCACCAGGCACTGGACCAGATCTACCGTTACCTGATTTCTTGCCGGGTCACTTTCAACCTGACGGGCCAGTGATTCCACGGTCAGGTTGTCGAGTAGCACCGGCACGATACCGTTGCGCACGCAGTTGCCCTGGAAAATCGCCCCGAAACTTGGCGCAATCACCGCCCGGATGCCCCATTCGTGCAGCGCCCACACCGCGTGTTCCCGGGACGATCCGCAACCAAAGTTGATACCGGACAAGAGAACGCGGGCACGGCGATAGGGCTCCTGATTGAGAATGAAGTCGGGATTTTCCTCCCGGCTCCCCGGGGCCTGGTAACGCCAGCCGGAGAAAAGGCCTTCCGCCAGGCCCTCCTTGGACACGCGCTTCATTTCTCGACTGGGGATGATGGCATCCGTGTCGATGTTGATGCGCAGGAGAGGAGCTGCGATGGCGGTAAGGGTGGTGAACTTCTCCATGGACATGTCCTCAGACGATCGGCGGCAGCTCACGCACGTCCGCCAGCGCGCCGGCGACAGCCGAGGCAGCGACGGTTGCCGGACTCGCCAGGTGGGACCGGGTGCGGGGCCCCTGGCGATTCTCGAAGTTCCGGTTGGTGCTGGTTACCACCCGTTCCTCGAGGCCGAAGCTCTCGCCCCCGGCGTAGAAGCACATGGAGCAGCCAGATTCACGCCACTCGAAGCCCGCGTCCCGGAAAACCTGATCCAGGCCTTCGGCCTCTGCGGCCTTCTTGACCAGGCTGGAGCCCGGCACGCAGATCGCCCGGACGCCGCTGGCCACGTGACGGCCCCGCAGCACAACCGCCGCTTCCCGCAGATCACTGAGCCTGCTGTTGGTGCAGGAGCCTATGAAGGCGGCGCTGATGGGCAACCCGGCCAGCGGTACGCCAGGGCGGAGGCCCATATACTGAAGGGCCCGCTCGGCGGACTGGCGCCGGTTAGCATCCGTCTCCGTTGCAGGGTCCGGAACCCGGGCATCGATCCCGCCGCCCTGCTGGGGACTCGTGCCCCACGTGATCTGGGGAGCGAGCTGGCTGCAGTCCACCTCCAGTTCCCGGTCGAAGACGGCGTCCGGGTCCGTGGTCATGGTGCGCCAGTGGGCGACCGCCTGCTCCCACTGGTCCGGGCGGGGGGCAAAGGGCCGGCCGCGGACGTACTCAAAGGTAAGTTCGTCGGGGGCCACGATGCCTGTCCAGGCGCCAAATTCAACCGCCATGTTGCACAGGGTCAGGCGGGCCTCCACCGGGAGGGCGCGGATGGCACCGCCGGCGAACTCGATGGCGTAGCCGGCACCGCCGGAAGCGCCGAAGCGACTGATGAGGTGCAGGATCAGGTCCTTGGCATACACCCGCGGGGGCAGTGCGCCTTCGAACCGGATGCGCATACTCTTTGGCTTGCGGACCGCCAGGGTTTTCGTGGCCAGGGCGTGTTCGCCTTCCGTCGAGCCGATGCCCCAGGCCAGAGCCCCGAGCCCACCCAGCGTGCAGGTGTGGCTGTCCGGACAAACCAGTGTGACCCCGGGCAGGGCGATGCCCTGCTCTGGGGAGACCACGTGGACGATGCCCTGCCGGTCGTCGCCCAGGTCGAAGAGGGTGATCCCGGCGGCTCGGGCCGAGGCTCGCGTGCTCGTGATGAAGTCCCGGCCGCCGGGCATGCGGGTGTCGTCAGTGCGGCCCGCTGTGGTGTCCACGATGTGATCCATTGTGCAGAACACCTGCTCCGGGTGTCTGACCCGCCGCCCGGCCGCTTCCAGGCCCTTCAGGGCGACGCTGCCGGTGCGCTCGTGGAGGAAGATGCGGTCGATGTAGAGCAGACTGGTGGCGTCCCCCAGTTCGGCAACGGTGTGCTCTGCCCAGAGCTTGTCAAGAATCGTGCGGCCCATGGTGCTGTGTGGCGTCACTCCGGGAAGAGGCTGGCTTCGGGGGCGCAGTAAGCTGAAAATGCGGGCAAGATGATAGCAGTTCAGGAACGGGACGAGAGTCGCAGGGCGGGCCCGGGTCCCGGCCGGTCGGTCATGCGTGTGCTCGGGACAATCTGGGGCATCGGCGGCATAGCAGCCGTGCTGGTCTACGCCGCCGCCACTCTTGGCCGCTACGCCGTGGAAGCGGTGCTTGACGGACTCGAGCCCGTCGAGTGGCTCCTGCTCGTGGTAAACACCGCGTTCATGGCCTGGGCAGAAGGGTACCGGGGGTTCCAGCAGCGCTTTTCCCCACGGGTGGCAGCCCGGGCCCTGAATCTCTACCGCCATCCGACGCTGCCCCGTCTGCTGTTCGCTCCACTGTTCTGCGCGGGGTTCTTTGGGGCCACGCCGCGCCTTCTGCGCACGATCTGGCTCGGCACGGGCCTCATCGTGTTCGCGGTACTGCTTTTCAATCAGCTCCCCCAGCCCTGGCGGGGAATTCTGGACGCCGGGGTGCTGGTGGGCATGATCTGGGGGACGACGTCACTGCTGGCAGCGACCTGGACCACCTTCCGGGAGCGCCGGGAGATCGTGCCGGCCGAGGTGGCTGACGGAGTACCTGGCCGGATTCCCGAGACGACGGGGCTATAATCTGCGCATGCTTTCCCATGTTGATGCCGGCAATCAGCCCACCATGGTGGACGTCAGCGGCAAGGCGGTAACGCAGCGGACCGCGCACGCCCGCGTCCGGGTGATCCTTCCGCCCGTCATCCGGGCAGCGTTTGTCGACGGCGAACTACGCACCCCAAAAGGACCTGTCTTCCAGACGGCGATCATCGCCGGAACCATGGCCGCCAAACGCACCCACGAGTTGATTCCCTTCTGCCACCCCATCGGGCTTGATGCCTGTCGCCTGGAGATCGTCCTCGCTGCCGACGGTGATGTCGTGATCGACTGCACGACCCGGGTGGAGCATCGCACCGGGGTGGAAATGGAGGCCCTTACCGGCGCATCCGTCGCGGCGCTCACCATCTACGATATGTGCAAGGCACTGTCGCACGACATCCTGATCACCGACCTGCGCCTCATCAGCAAGACGGGTGGCAAGAGTGACTTCGCGGCCACGGTCACCGCGCAGGAACAAGGCACCAGCCGCTGAAGCCCATGACGGTACCCAGGCTGCGGGGCCTCGTCCTCGCCGGTGGGCAGAGTTCCCGCATGGGTACAGACAAGGCAGCGTTGCTGGTCGACGGCCGGACGCTCCTTGCCCGGAGTGTGGAGGCGGTAGAGTCGCTCACCGCAAGCGTCCACGTGGCTGTCCGGCCCGAGCAGGCGGACGATGGCCTGCGCCGGCAGTTTGCCCTGTTGTTCGACGTTGCTCCCACCCGGGGTCCGGCGGCAGCGCTGCTGGCTGCGTGGCGCCACGATCCCGAGGCGGCGTGGCTGGTCCTTGCCTGCGACATGCCGGCTCTGGGGAGCGGGATGTTGCAAGCCCTTGTGACGGGCCGCGATCCGGTCCGCGGCGGTACCGCCTGGCGCAGCCTGGACACTGGCCTCCCCGAACCGTTGTGTGCCATCTGGGAACCCGCTACCCTCGCTCGCCTTGCCGCCGCAGTCGGCCAGGCGGGTAGCGGCCTTGTCAGTCCCCGGGTGATACTCACTGCTGCCGACCCGCTGCTGCTGAATCCGGCGAGGCCGGCGGCGCTAACCAGTCTCAACACGCCCGCCGATCTGCACCGTTATCTGGAACCCAGCAATGGCAACAAGCCGTAAGAAGACCGTCCGCAAGCCCTCAAAGCAGGAGGCCGAGTCTGCTGTTCGTACGCTTCTGGCATTCATCGGTGAAGACCCGGAACGTCAGGGCCTGAAACGCACACCGGCCCGTTTCCTGGGCGCCTACGAGGACTGGTTTGCCGGCTATCGGGTCGATCCCTACGAACTGCTGGGGACATCCTTTCATCAGGTCGAGCACTACGACCGGATCGTGGTGCTGGCCAATGTGAACTTCGAGTCCCACTGCGAGCACCATGTCGCCCCGGTCATCGGGCGCGCCCATGTGGCCTACCTGCCGGACCGGCGCCTCGCGGGGATCAGCAAGCTGGTCAAGGTTGTTGAGGCGTTTACGAAGCGGCTGATCGTCCAGGAGAAAGTGACAGCAGAAATCGCCCGCTGCATCCAGCAGGTGCTTGAACCCCGGGGCGTGGCTGTCGTCCTCGAGGCCCAGCACCATTGCCTGACCACCCGCGGTGTGCACCGGGATAACGTCCGCATGACGACGAACGAAATGCTCGGCGCGTTCCAGGACGACGACCGTGTTCGTGCCGAATTCTTCGCCGCGATCGGCCGCACCGGAAGCTGAGTGTTGCCATGACCAAGCTCGTGTTTTCCAGCGCTGCCGACGTCAAGGCCTACGAGGGTCTGGATATCGGAGTGTCCGACTGGATACTCGTGGATCAGGAGCGAATCAATCGTTTTGCCGATGCCACGGACGACCACCAGTGGATTCACGTGGACGTCGAGCGTGCCCGGCGAGAGCTGCCCATAGGCACCACCATTGCCCACGGCTATCTGCTGGTTTCGCTAATGCCGAAGCTGCTCGATACCTTTGTTGAGTTCACGAATCTCAAGCGCGTGATCAACTACGGTCTCAATGACGTGCGCTTCAAGAATATGGTGCCCGCAGGGAAGCGGGTGCGGTTGCGGGGCCGGCTGAAATCCGCTCGCCAGCGAGCTGGCGGGCTGCAGGTCATTCTCGAGAACACCATCGAGATCGAGGGGGAAACCAAGCCAGCCTGTCATCTCGAAACGCTGGTGCTGTACTTCTTCGAGGATTGACCTGTAGGAGCGGGGGTTGGGCCGGGGGCG
>JANNXJ010000044.1:0-24831 GCA_031409515.1 Gammaproteobacteria bacterium
AAACCTCTTTTAGTGGTTATATAACCACATATTTTGGTTTTTGTCCCGACATGTTCCCCATAGATCGGTTAATTGGGTAATTGCCTAATTTCCCGGCGGGGTAAATGCGGCATGTCCCCATTTCCCCTTACAATGCAGCCCCCAAAGCACCGCAGCGGACCCCGCCCATGAGCAAGCCCGATTACCAGGCTATCGATGCCGTCGTGAACATCTGGACCGACGAGGCCCTGGCAGCGCGCCCGAAGTGGGGCACGGATTTCTTCTCCGGCAAGATGAATGCCGAAAAGAGCATGGTGTCCTCGGGCATCAGCCTGGAGCAGATGCTGGAGCAGCTCGACGCCGCCGGCATCGAGCGCGCCTTTTTGATCGCGGCCCGGTCCGGCCGCCCCGGCCTCCCCGGCTGCTACCACATGCCCTACGAGATCGTCGCCAGAGCGGTGGCGAAATACCCGCAGCGCTTCCACGGCCTGGCCGGCATCGACCCCTACACCGGCATGAAGGGCGTGCGGGAGCTGGAGCACGCCGTGAAGAACCTGGGCTTCATCGGCGCCCACCTCTACCCCCACTGGTTCGAACTGGCGCCCGACCACGCGAAGAACTACCCCTTCTATACCAAGTGCTGTGAGCTCGGCATCCCGATCCAGATGCAGGTGGGTCAGTCGATGATCTACGCGCCGGACTTTCCCTGCCGCAGCGTGGGCCGCCCGATCAGCCTGGACGGGGTCGCCTGCGATTTCCCCGAACTGAAGCTGCTCGGCATTCACGTGGGGATCCCCTGGCACGACGAGATGATTGCCATGGCCTGGAAGCACGCCAACGTGTACATCGGGTCGGATGCCCACCGGCCGAAGTACTGGCCCGAGAGCTTCAAGCGCTACATCAACACCCAGGGCCAGGACAAAGTGTTCTTCGGCACGGATTTCCCCGTGCTGCCCTTTGCCCGCACCATCGAGGACATCGATGCCCTGGGCTTCAAGCCCGAGGTGCGCCGCAAGCTGCTGCGCGACAACGTGCTGAAGATCTACAACCTCGCGTAGGAGCGCGTTCACGCGCGAACGGGATTTGGGATCGCGCCTAAAGGCGCTCCTACAGGGCCCTACCAGGGTTGCTGAAGGAGGTCATCCGGCAACAACTGCCGAAAATGCATGACCGTCAGTACCCGGATGGATTTCCCTTCTATTCTGAAGATCAACCGGTAGGGTCTGATCAGAATCTCACGGAGTTCATCCCGATTGAATTCGGGCACCTTACGGGCGGTCCGGGGAGACTGAGCAATTCTTATCGCGCCCAGCGTCAGCCTGTCGACCATCGCGTCGGCGCGGGCAAGGGATACCGCAGATATCTCGGCATGTATTGCCCGAATGCGGGCGCGGGCGTCGTGAGTAAAACCAGTCCCTAGTCGCGCAGCCCGAATTCCGCCCGGATTTCCGCCACGTCGACTACCCGCCCCGCGTCCGCGTCGGCTACCCCCCGTTCGATGGCCCGCCGGACCGCCAGTTCGTAGACCACCTGATCCCAGGTGGCATCGTCTGGAAGCCGCGCCAGGACCTGGTGAACTTGCTGTTTCGGCGTGAGGGATGTGATGGCCATGGGGGATAGGCTCCGAACCCGTAATTCCTGCTTCCAAGTCTAGGCCTGCGGATACAGGCATTCCAGCGTGCATCGTGGAAAATTAGATCCCCACTGAAAATGTTGCACGCCTCGAAAGCCACGTTTTTGTCGAGAATTGGCTTCCCGTAGGAGCGCGTCACCAGGGTTTCTGAAGGAGGTTTCCGGGCAGGACCTGGCGATAGTGCATCACTGAGATAACGAGTATTGAATCAGGATTCATCCGGTAGATGACCCGATAGGGCCTGACCAAAACTTCCCGGAATTCGTCACGGTTAAACTCAGGCACCTTGCGACCGCTGCGCGGCGTTGAAGCCAGGAGCCGGAGACGCTGGCCAACGCGACTGGCCAGCGCGTTGGCACGCGACAAGGACTCCACCGCGATAGCAGCATGAATTGCCCGAAGCCGCGCTTTGGCTTCGTCCGTGAAACGAACCCTTAGTCCGGGATACCCAGTTCTGCCAGTACGTCCTTCAGGTCCGTCAGACGACCGGCCTGCACGTCGGCCATTCCGCGCTCGATCGACCGGCGCAGGGCCATTTCGTAGACGACGTCGTCCCACGTCGCGTCGTCGGACAATCGCCTGAGGACTTCGTGAGCTTGTTGCTTCGCGGTCAGGTTCGCCGTAGCCATACTCGAAGGTCTCCGGAACGAGAATAGTTAATCGATACTCTAGGCCCGAATCAGCCGATGTTCCACCCGCCATGGGTGAAAGTTACGGCGTGAGATTGCACCACACACGGCGCAAACCTGTCGATTTCGTCGAGAAACGGCCTACCGCAGTAGCGCCGCGATTTCGGCTTCGCTTAAGCCGGCTTCGCGGAGGACTTCCTCGGTGTGCTCGCCGAGCCGGGGCGGGAGACGCCGCACGTCGGCGGGGGTTTTGGAGAAGGTCACCGGGAAGCGCGTCATGCGCAGGCGGCCTTCGGTGGGGTGATCCACTTCCTGCCAGAAGCCCACGGCTTTCAGATGCGGGTCGTCCTTCAGGCCGGCGAGGGTGTTGACCATATTGGTGGGCACACTGGACTTGCCGAAAATCTCCAGCCACTCGCCCGTGGTGCGGGTGAGCATGATCTTCGCCGTCTCCTGATAGGTGTCGTCGATGTTCGTCACCCGGTTGGACAGGGAGGTGAAGCGCGGGTCGACGAGCAGGTCCTCGCGACCGGTGAGCTTGCAGAAGCTTTCCCAGTGCGCGTCCAGGTAGGGCAGGATCGCGATGTAGCCGTCGAGGGTTTTGTAGGGCTTGCGGTGGTGGCTCATCAGCCGCGTGTAACCCGGCCCGCCAATGGGCGGCTCGAAGGTCATGCCCCAGAGGTGCTCGGCCATCGTGTAGTACACCATGGTCTCGAACATCGGCACCTCGATCTCCTGGCCCTCGCCGGTGCGCTCCCGGTGATAGAGCGCCGCCGTCACGGCGGAGACCACCTGCATCGCCGTCGTCTTGTCGCAGACCACCGTCGGCAGGTAGCGGGGTTCGCCCAGCACCATCTCGTTCAGCATGGCGATGCCGCTGACCGCCTGGATGGAATCGTCCAGGGCGCCCCGGGCGCCGTAGGGGCCGTCCTTGCCGTAGCCGTAGGTGCCGCAGTAAATGAGCTTCGGATTCGCGACCTTCAGGGCCGCGTAGTCGAGACCCAGCTTGGTCATGACCTGGGGGCGGTTGTTGTGCACCACCACGTCCGCCGACTTCACGAGCTGCAGCACCACGGCCTTCGCCGCGGGCTGCTTCAGGTCCAGCACGATGCTGCGCTTGTTGCGGTTGCAGGTGAGGTACAGCGCCGCCATGCCCGGATTCCGGTAGGCGCCCAGGGTCCGGTTGCTGTCACCCCGGGGCGGCTCGATCTTGATGACGTCGGCACCCATGTCCGCCAGCATCTGGCAGGCCCAGGGGCCGAGCACCACGCTCGTCAGTTCGAGAATTTTTACGCCAGCGAGAGGACCGGACATGATTTGGGGTCGCGCGTGAACGCGCTCCTACAGTTTGGCCAGGGTGGTGCGGGCTTCGGCGAGGCCCGGGTATTCACCCTGCACCTTGTCGACGGCCTTCTGGAGTTCCTGCTTGGCGCCGACGGTGTTGCCGGCCCTCAGGTAGGCCATCCCCAGGTGATAGCGGAACACCGGGAACTGCCCGGCCTTGGCCACCACCCGCTCGAGGACACTCACCGCCTCCGGGTACTTGCCGGCCCGGTAGTAGGCCCAGCCGAGGGTGTCCAGCATGGCCGGGTTCTCGGCCTTCTCCAGAGACTGGGCCAGCTGCAGGGCCCGGGCGTGGCTGGCCTTGTCGGTGCGCTGATCGAGCAGCAGCGCCGCCAGGTTGTTGATGGCCGGCTCGTACTTCGGACTGGTCTTCAGCAGGCCTTCGTAAACCTTCATCGCGTCGTCGTAGCGGCTCGACTGTTCAAACTCCGTCGCCAGCAGCATGTTGAGCTCGACGCTGCCGGGGATCGCCTTGATCCCCCGCTCGTAGACGCCAATGCGCGCGGCCCGGTCCTCGTAGATACCCGCCAGCGACGCCCAGGCCACCACCGAATCCGGCTTCTCCTTGAGCACGTCTTCCAGGTAGCCCTCGGCCTTGGCCCGGTCGCCGCCCTGGCCGTAGATGCCGCCCAGCAGAAACTTGGCAAACAACTCGTTCTGGTTATTGTTCAGCTGCTGGTTGAGGACGTTGATGGCTTCGCTCTGCTTCCCCTCCGCGAGAAGCGAACGCACGAGACCCTCGAGGGGCAGCGGATCTCCCGCCCGGGCCGCGACGGATTTCTTGAAGGCATCCGCGGCGGCGCCGTAGTTCTTCTGCTGGGCCAGCACCCGGCCCAGGGAGAAATCCCCCACGCCGGTCTGGTTGGTCAGCGCGGTCATGCGCCGGGCCTCCTCCTCCGCCTTCGCCGGCGCACCCTCGGCCATCAGGACCTCCACGAGGCGTCCGGAAGCCACGAGGTCGTCGGGCTGCTTGGCAATCCGCTTGCGGAGCAGGGCCTCCGCATCGGCGTAGTCCTTGTCGGCGACATAGAGGGCCGCCAGCTGTTGCAGCCCCTCCGGCGAGTCGGGCGCTACTTCGAGAAGGCGCCGGTAGGTGTCTTTGGCCAGGGGCAGGTCGTTCTTCTGCAGGTAGGACTGGGCCAGCAACAGGAGTGCCCGGTCGTTGTTGGCTTCCTTGCGCAGCACGAGCCGCAGGTCGCCGATGGCGTCGTCAAACTTTTTTTCCGTAAAGCGCACGCCGGACCGCAACAGCAGCGCCGTGGCGTCATCCGGTGCGTCCTTGAGGATGTTCTCCAGCTCAGCACTGCCCTCCGCCAGCTTGCCGGCCCGCAGGTCGAGGGCGGCGACCCGGTTCCGGCCCGCGAGACCCTCCACGCTCTTCGGGGCCAGCTTGCCCAGCGCAAGGTAGACCTTGCGCGCCTCCTCGGGGCGTTCGGTCGATTCGTAGAGCTGGCCGAGAGCCAGACGCAGCTTGCCCGAATCCGGGTTCAGCTCGACGAAGGTCTTGAGCGCCGCCTCGGCCTTCTCACCGTTGCGCTGACCGGCCAGGAACTGAACGTAACCCAGCTGGGTGTCCGCATTTTTCGGGTCGACTTCCGTGAGCTTCTTCAGCAGCGCGTCGGCTTCGTCCACCCGGCCCTGGCTGGCATAGAACTGGGCCAGCTGGAACTGGTAGCCCTGCTCCTTGGGAAAGTCCACCGAGAGGGCGCGGAGGCCTGCCTCAACCTCGTCAGTCCGCTTGCCCTGGGCCAGCATGATGACCCGCAGCTCCCGCAACTGGCGCGTCTTGTCTTCCGGCAGCCTCTTGATGGCGGCGTCCAGAGTGGCGAGACCCTTGTCGAGACTATCAATGGCATCCGCCGCCGCCTGCAGCAGGATGCCGTCCACATTGTTGGGATCCAGCTGCAGGGCCGTGGCCACTTCGGCCAGGCCACCGGGCCGGTCACCCTTCTGGATCAGCACGCGGGCCTGGAGCAGGTGACCGCGCGCGTCCTTGGGCGCCAGTTTCAGGATTTCGGTGGCCTGCTTTGCCGCGTCTTCCGAGGCTTGACCCAGGAAGTAGAGCGTGCCGAGCTTGAGGCGCGCTTCGACGTTGGACGGATCCTCATCGACCACCACCAGCAGGTGGCCGAACATCTGCGGGTATTCCTTCTGCTGCTCGGCAATCTCGGCGAGCAGGTAGCGGGCCTTGGCGCTCTTCGGCTCCACCTGCGCGGCGTTCTGCGCTTCGAGACGGGCCTTGACGTAGTCACCCGCGTCGTAGAACTCCTGGGCCTTGACGAGGTAATCGGCCGCCCGCTTTTCCGGCGAGCCGCAGGCCGTGAGCAGCAGGGCTGCGGCAACGATCAGCAGGGAAGTTCTGGTTCGCATGGAATTAATCCTTAACGTCATGAGCCGTATTGTACCGCCCCGTAGGAGCGCGTTTACGCGCGACTCCACTATCGATCGCGCGTGAACGCGCTCCTACAGGTGCTTTTTCAGGCTGGCCACGCACCGGGCTGCCGTCTGGCCGTCCCAGCGATCCGGCCGCCGGCCGTGGGGCCAGTCACCCCGCAGGGCCTTGCCCGCCTCCGTCACCAGGTTCTCCGGCGTCACGAGCCGGTTGGTCCCCTCCGTCACCGTAATCGGCCGTTCGGTATTGGGCCGGAGCGTGAGGCAGGGAATATCCAGATACGTGGTCTCTTCCTGGATGCCCCCGGAGTCGGTAATACACAGGGCCGCGTGACTGACCAGGTTCATGAACTGGACATAGCCCACCGGCTCGCAGAGCTGCACGCCGGGGGCTGCCTGCAGGCGGGCCAGCAGCCCGAACTCCGTCAGATTTTTCCGCGTCCGGGGATGCACGGGAAAAACGAGGGGCAGGTCGGCAGCCACCCGGGCGAGCGCCGCCACCAGCAGGGCGAGCGCGGCGGGATCGTCCACGTTGGAGGGCCGGTGCAGCGTCACGACACCGTAACCTTTAGGCGCAAGGCCCAGGCGCTTGAACGTGCCATCCGCCTCGATATGGGTGCGCTGCAGTTCGTAGGAGTCGAGCATGATGTTGCCCACCCGCTCGATGCGTGCCGAAGGGATGCCCTCGTGGCGCAGGTTCTCATCGCCGTCCGGCGACGGCGTCCACAACAGGTCGGCCAGCACGTCGGTCACGAGACGGTTGATCTCCTCCGGCATGGTCCGGTCGAAGCTGCGCAGGCCTGCTTCCAGATGCACGGTGCGCAGCCCGAGCTTGGCGCACACGAGGGTCACCGCCACGGTGGGGTTCACGTCGCCCACCACCACGGTAAACGCGGGCCGTTCCGCCGTCGCCACGGGTTCGTAGGCCAGCATCACCCGGGCGGTCTGCTCCGCGTGGCTGCCGCTGCCCACCCCCAGGTGGTGATGGGGCTCGGGCAGGCCCAGGTCCCGGAAGAAGGCGTCCGACATGTTGGCGTCGTAGTGCTGGCCCGTGTGCACCAGCCGGGCATCAAAGGTGCCATCAGCCACGAGGGCGTGCCAGAGCGGTGCCACCTTCATGAAGTTGGGGCGGGCCGCCGCGATGAGGTGCAGGATGGGACGGGTACTTGAGCGGGGCATGGGGCTCATTCCGTGACAGGATCAGTGACGTCGCCCTGCGCGGCAGGCCGGGCAGCGAGCCGGGCGAGGTCCTCTGCAGTGGCCTCCCGGAGCACGGCGCTGGCACCGGGCAGGTGGAACGCCAGTTTCGGATCAGCAGCGCGCATGAAGGCCTCCAGCCGGGCGTCGCCTTCGGGCATGGCGGAGGCGTCACCCACGAAGGTGGCCAGCCGCACCAGGGCGCCATCGGTGCGGTTGCGGGTCAGGCCATCCCAGAAGATGTACCACTTCACCAGGTACTCGTTGGTGACGACGCGGCCCCGCTGGGCGAACCAGTAATAGATGAGCTGGCGCTGGTCGCCGAGGGCAATCTCCACCCGATTGACGCGCAGTGCGCCCCCGTCGGGCAGCACGTTCGGCACCTCCCGCTGGCTGAAGTTCTCAATCTGCCAGCCGCCACCGGGCAGGCAGGCCTGGGGTGAATGGACGGAAGCCCCCTTCGCCTGGGAGTCGTAATAGGCGACCCACATCTCCACCGGAGCCGGGTCAGTCGGGCGCAGATAAGTGGCGATGAAGTAATCGGAAACCCGCAACTGATTGAGGTAGACCTGCTCGACGGCCCCCTCGCGGCCCTCGAACTCGCCAACGCGCGTCGGAAAGGTGGCCAGTGACACCCGCTCCGGCAGCATGACGGGCGGGCGACTGATCGTCAGGCTCAGGGTTGCGGCGATGACGACCACGGTGATCGCGGCGAGCAGGGGCCGGTTGGGCCGGAAACTGCCGATGAGTTGCGTCAGATCCTTAAGCGCCGGAATATCCAGGCCGAAAATTTCCAGGAACGGTCGGCCTTCCATCCGGGCAAAGATCCAGATCATCGTGAACAGCACACCGATGCAGGCCATGAAGATGACCCAGCCCTCGAAGTCATGCAGGAAGCCTTCGGCCTGCTCGATGCCGAAATAGTTGACCAGGATGCCAATCACCCCGATACGGAAGCTGTTCATGAAGATGGTGATCGGCACTGACGAAACCAGGAGCAGCGCCCGCTGCCACCAGCGGCCGCGGAACAGGACGGCACAGAGAAAACTGAAACTGAGCAGCGGGAACAGGTAACGCATGCCGCTGCAGGCCTCTGCCACCTGCAACTTGTAGGCGCCGAGATCGATCACGTTGCCTTCCAGGAACACCGACAGGCCCGCCGCACGAATGACCGCCACGCCGATTTCCGAGGACAGCAGCTGCAGGCCGGCCGTGAGCTTCTGGGTGAAGAAGTCCCCCAGCGGCACCATGAAGATGAGGTAGGCCAGCGGCACCCACATCAGGCGCAGGCCGGTCGCGCCGCCGCCCGCGACAACGAGTGCCCAGATCGCCAGGACGAAGGCGTACTGGGTGAGCACAAAGACCGCGCTCCGGTCGCCAAGAAACAGCAGCGCCAGGCTGACCAGCAGCAGACCGACCCCCAGCCAGGAACCGGTCAGCGTGGCCGCCGAGATCTCCCGGGCCCGGAGCCAGAGCAGGTAGACCGCCACGAAGGGGATCATGAAGCCGTGGTTGTACTCGGGCTCGTGCCACATGGAGTACATGTTGTCGAGGCCAGACCAGAACAGCAGGCCGAGGGCCCCGGCGGCCAGCACCACGAGAGCCATTACCGTCAGCGAATTGTCCTTGGTGGCGTTCATGTCATTTCCTAGGTGGTGCCGTCACTGCTGCTGAGCTGCCGGAGAGCGGTGCGCGCCTCGCCCGCACCGGGGAACTGCCCGGCCCGCTTCAGCGCCTTCTCCAGTTCCTGGCGCGCACCGACCTCGTTCTTCGCCGCGAGGTAGGCCATCCCGAGGTGATAGCGGACCACGGGGTTGTCGCCGCCAACCGCTAGCGCGAGTTCCAGGTACTTGATGGCCTTGGCGGGCTCACCGGTCCGGTAGTGCGCCCAGCCCAGGGTGTCCAGGAACTGGGGGTTGCGGCTGTCGGCAAAGGGCCGGGTCAGCTCGAGGGCCCGCTGGTGACTCGTGGCATCGCTGCGCCGGTCGAGCAGGAGCGCTGCCAGGTTGTTGGCGGCCAGATTCCTGCCGCCACTGCTGTCCAGGTCAGACTCGTAAGCGGCCATCGCCTGACGGAACAGCTGCTCGGCCTCCGCCACGCGCTCGTTGGGGACGCTGTCGCTGCCGGCGGCAGGGACCAGCAGGACATCGGCCAGCGCGACCTGGGCTGCCGTGTCCCCCGGGGTGATCTTCAGCACCTGCCGGTAGGCCTCCTCCGCCAGAGGCATCTCACCGGCACGCACGTGCGCCTGGGCGAGCAGGCCGAGCGCGAGGGGATTCTCCGGCGCCTTGCGCAGCGACCCGCGGAGATCCGCCACCGCATCCTCGAGTTTGTCGTCCGCCAGGTTCAGCTGCCCGCGACCGACCAGTGCGGCGGCGTCGTCCGGCGCATCTTCCAGAATGCTGTCAAAAAGAACCCGGGCGCCTTCCGAATCACCGCCCTTGACCGTCAGGACCGCCATCCGGCCCCGGGCGGCCAGGCCGTCCGGCGACGTGGGCACCCGCTGCGCGACGGCCGCGTACTGGGCCAGGGCGTCCGCATCCCGGTTCGTACCTTCATAGAACGTCCCGAGCATTACGGTCAGGCGCTCGTCATCGGGCGTCGCGGCAATGAATTTCTTCAGGGTGGCTTCCGCCAGATCGGGCCGGTTGCGGGTCCGCGACTGAAACTGGGCGTAAGCAAACTTCAGATCCACGTCGTCGGGACTCGCGGCAACGCCGGCGGCCAGGGCGGCCTCGGCGTCGTCAATCCGCTTCCGGGCCACGTAGAAGTCAGCCAGGTTCCTGGCATAGCCCGCCGTCGGGTAATCCTGGACCAGCGCCCTGATCTCCCGCTCCACATCAGCAAAGCGCCCGGTCCGGTTGTAAATGTCGATGCGGGCCTTCCGCAGTGGTATGGCTTTCACGGGGTCGAGGCGCCGGATGGAGGCGGCCAGATCAGCCAGCCCCCGCTCCGGGCTGGTCAAGCCCAGCGTGACGCCACGGATCAGGGCCGCTCCTGCATTGTCGGGCTGCTTGCTGAGCACGAAGTCCAGTTCCCGGAGACCACCGGCAACGTCACCATTCTGGAGCAAGAGCCGCGCCCCGAGCAGACGGACGGTGGGATCATCCGGGGCAATCTTGCGCGCGGCAGCAGCGAGGCCTTCGGCGCCGGCGTAGTCCTGGGCGTAGAGCAGCAGCGTGGCCATCTGCACCCGGGACGGCACGTCCGTGGGATCCTCGCCGATGATCACTTCGAGATGCCCCAGCATCTGGCCGAGTTCACCGTTTTGTTCTGCCACCTGGGCAAGCACATGGCGAGCCTTGACGTTTTTCGGTGCCACCTCGATGGCGTTCTGGGCTTCCATCCGCGCCTTCTTGAAATCCCCGGCCGCCAACAGCTGCTCGGCGGCCGCGGCGTGCTCGTTGGCCCGCTCCTCCGGCGAGGCGCAGCCGGCCAGGCCCAGGGCGATAAGCAACAAGGGCGCAACGAGCACCGGCGGCAACAGCCGGAACACAGCTAGTCTTCGTGGCAAGGACCGGACGGGACTCGGCACACTGATCTCCGCGTGAGCGCGGCTTGGCAGTTATGCGGGAAAGTCTGACAGGGAAGCCGGAAGCGGCGAAGAGAACGCCGCACGGAATTCGATTACCGATTGTTCACGTTACGGCTAGAACGTGACGCCGAACCACCGTCGTATTGTCAAACCAATCAAGAGCGTGGCGCCGAGCAGCCACCAGGAGGCGGATGACAGCCCGGCGAAGCTTCCGCGGGCTCGTGGGTAATCCACGAGGACGCTGACAGCCCCGTTGGCCGGAAGTGGCGGGCTGGCGGGGTGCGCGAGGCTCCGCCAGTCGTCGGCGCGAAACAGTTCCGTGGCCAGCGGCGGATGACCCGCCGCACCCACCAGCAGTTCCCGGGTAGTGCCGGCCGCACCGACCTGCACATCCAGCCAGTGAGGTCCAGCCGCTTCGCCACTGACGCGCCACAGCACCTGACCGGCACTCGTAACGCGTAGCGGCGGGGTTTCAACCCGCACACCGGGCGCTGCCAGCGTCGCGACCTTCTGCAACAGGTCGTCGGGAGGCGCGACCGTGGCCACAACCAGCAGTGATTCATCAGCCGTGGGCGTCCGGAAGGCAAAGCGCGACTCCACCTGCGCCGTGAGCAGGCCCACGGGCAGGAGCAGCACCGCGACGGGCAGCAGCGCGTGCTTCAGATACACCAGGGAATGCCAGAACACCCGCCCCTGGGCGGCGAGGAGCACCCGGGGATCGTCCTTGTACAGCCACAGCTCGAGCAGGTAGGCCTTGATCCGGTTTTTCGTGCGGACGATGCCGGGCTGATCAGACACCAGCCGGTAGACGAGCAGTGCGACCACCGTGAGCGGCAGCGCCGTCACGCCGATCTGCAGCCAGACGGGCCACGCCGAGAGCCACGCGAACCAGCGGCCGATGGTCGCCTCGGAGATCTGATTAATGAGGCTCCACATGGCGACTCAGGAGATGTAGCCCAGCCCCCGGAGCTTCTTGCGAATTTCCTCATCCGATTCGGCGGCGGCAAACTCCGCCACCTGCTTCTCGAGGGCGTGCACCACGAACTCGTCCGGTGAGGAATAGCCGGCCACGCCGGCAATCACCTGGATCTTTTCCCACAGGTCCTTGTCGATCGCGACTTTGTGCTTGCCGAACATTTTTAAATTTCCGATCGCGCGTGAACGCGCTCCTACGGGGAGAATACCGGCTTTCCGGTCATCTCTGGGGGCGACTGGATCCCGAAAAATTGCAGGATGGTCACGGGCAGGTCCCGCAGCGTTGGCGCGGCATCTGCCTGGAGCGGGCGGTTGGCCAGCAGGATGCCCGGCACCGCCCGGGAATCCATGCAGTGATCGCCGCTCCAGGGTTCCGTGTTCGGCTCCAGCAACAGCGCCGAGACCTTGCCCGTGCTGGAGCCCCAGGACGAGCGATACCCTGCCGCGTAGCCCACCAGCACGTCGGGCGCCTCAGTCACCCGTGGGCCGTGGTAAATGTCTTCCCGCACCAGGGGCTGGGTAACGACCAGCGCCCCGGTGTCCGGATCCCGCCAGGTGCCGAGTTTGGCCACGATCTCCCGGGCCAGGGCCTCCCGCTCGGCGGTTGGCACGATCCCGTCCCGCTCCCGCCCCTGCACATTGAGATACAGAGAGTTCAGGCCAATGCCAAAGGCCCGGGTGCGCTGCCAGTCGATGCCCGTCAGCCACTCGTCCCGCTCCCGCTGGGCCGGAGTGCTGCCGGGATCCTTGAGCACCAGGTAGCCGTTCTGCTCGAGCCAGGCATTGAGATGGGCCTGGGTGTGCCAGTTGGCGAAGCCGTGATCCGACATCACCAGGAAGGCGGTGCGACGTTCAGCGTCGGACTCCAGAGCAGCGAGAATCCAGCCCACCATCATGTCCACCTCCCGGTAGGTCTGGCGCAGGGCTTCTGCCAGCACCGCGTCCCGGGCGGCGCCCGTCGCCGCCGTCTCCCGCGCCAGCATGTGATTGCGCTGGTCGACGGTGCTCAGATAGAAGAACAGGAAGTTCGGCCCCGGGGTGCGCTGGAAGCGGTCGAGCTCGGAGCGCAGGATCTTCCGGCGTTCCTCCAGCACGAGCCCGGACTGGGTGATGAACTCCCGGGGCGTAAAGATGCCGGCGGTCAGAGCCTTCGTGTCTTCGGGCATCTCCTCGGTATAGAAAGGCCCCACCCGGGCCGCCAGCTCGGGCGCCCACTCCGGGGGCGCGCCGATGGTCTGGGCGGGATTCCGGGGATCGATGTTCACGGGACTCACATAGAGCGTGACGTAGGGCGCGGCCTGCTTGAGCAGCACCCGGACCATCCCGGGCACCGCGGCCATGCCGGCCGGCAACAGGTCGAAGCTGACCGGCAGCCAGCCGCTCCACTCCCCCGCGTTCAGCAGCACCCGCTGGCCGCCGAGCTCCAGCAGGGCCACGGGGTTGACGGGATCGGCGCGCACCGTTAACGGCGTCGTCGCAAAGGGCGCGCCAGCCAACAGGCTGTTCGGCGGACCTTGGAGCACGTCGCGGATCACGCCGCCAGAAATCTTCACGCGCCGGATCTCTCCGCCGGAGACGCTGCCCGGCTTGATCTTGGGATCGTTGGTGTAGACGGAGAAGGTGCCCGCGGTGCCCCGCAGGTCCGGCGTGCCCATGCCGGAAATCGCGAGGGACTGCTCACCGGCTTCTACAGGCGGGTAGTTGGCGGGCACCTGGAACATCGTGGTCGGGATGCCCTGCCGGTCGAGCAGTTCCCAAAAGGCCTGACCGTGGCGGAGCAGCACCGTGCGCTCGGTGCCGAGGGGAATCCGCCAGCGGCCGACGGCGAGGGGCTGCCGCGCAGGCGGCTCGACGCGGGCGATGGACAGATAGGGTGAGAGGGTCTGCCGGTCGAAGGCGACGAAATCGAAGATCCCGTGGCCGCCGGCGTCCATGCCGGTGATGAAATCCGACCAGGCCACCGGACTCTGGGGCGGCACCGCAGTGGCCAGCGGCACAAGGCCGCTCGTCGCGGCCAGGCGCTTCAGATTCGGCGTGTCGCCGTCGGCCATGAAGCGGGCGAGCAGCTTAGGGTCCATGCCATCCACGCCGAGCACGATCATGCGGGGTGGTGCGGCGGCCACGTCTGCGACGGTCGTGGGAACGACCGTCGGAACGACTGTAGGAGCGGCTTTAGCCGCGATCGCGAATAGAGAAAGAAGAAGGATCGCGGGGATCGCGCGTGAACGCGCTCCTACGGGGGGGGTCACGGGGCCACTTCCAGCACCCGTCCCGTCATGTGGTCCGGCACCGGCACGCCGAAGAGCGTGAGGATAGTCGGCGCCAGATCCATGATGCCCGGATCCCCGTCCAGCACCTGACGGTTGGCGAAGAGCACGCCGGGCACCAGCCGGGGATCGACGCAGTGGTCGCCGCTCCAGGCCTTGGTGTTGTCGGTGAAGACGCTGTTCGTCACCCGCCCCGTCGCGCCTTCCCAGGAGGCCCGGTAGCCCGTGTTGTAGCCCGCGATCAGATCCAGGCCACCCGCCTGGTAGGGGCCCCGGGTGTGGACCTTGTCCACATCGAACATGTCGGTGATCGCCACCTTGCCGGTCTCCGCATCCACGATGCCGGACAGGCCCGCGATGATCTGCCGCTTCAGGGCCTGGAACTCTTCCCCGGGTGCCACGATCCCGTGGGCCTCGCGCCCCCGCAGGTTGATGTAGATGCCGCCGAGGCCGAAAGCGTAGGCCTTGGTGCGGGACCAGTCGACGTTGTCGAACCAGTCGCCGCACACCGTGGCGTCGCCCTTGAGGGCCAGCAGGCCCTGGTCCCGCAGCCACGTGTTCAGGTTGACCCCGCGGCGAAAGCTCTGGAAGCCGTGATCGGAGATCACCAGCAGGAGATCATCGGCACGCAGTTCCGCCCGCGCCCGGCCCACCATGTCGTCGGCGCGCTTGTACATGTCCCGGATCGCGTGCCGGTACTTCTCGACGTCCTTGCCCCGGTTCGCCGGGTGATCGTCCTCCAGATAACGGAAGAACATGTGCTGCAGCCGGTCGGTGCCGTCGAAGACGCAGGCCACGACGCCCTCCCGGGACTTCTGCAGGGCGTTGAAGAACATCTGCTCCCGCTCCCCGTGCTGGTCCAGGGTCTGCTGGATGAACGCCTCCTCGTCGATCACCCCTTCGTTAAGCGCCCAGGTGTCCTCAGCCAGACCGAGGGTGGCGAACTCGCCGATCAGCTTGGACAGGTACACCGAGTAGTAGCCCGGCCAGGAAATCGGCAGCGCCGGGTTGCCGGGATCGATGTTGATGGGCGTGACATACAGGCCCAGCTCCGGACCGGCCGCCGTCTCCGCCATCTTCGTAATGTAGAAGCGGGCGATGCCGTGCACGTGGATGCCCGGGGCCGCCTTGTACACGAGCCGGATCCAGGGCGAGTACTCCTTCTCCTTCAGCCGGACTTTCTGGCCGCCGATAACCAGCTTCGCCTCCTTCCTGGCAAAGTCGGGCCGCAGGGTGAAGGGCAGGAGTAGCGTGGCGTTGTCGGCCCGGAGTGAATTGTCCGGCCCCGGCAGCGCGGTCACAAACTCCCCGTCCGTCAGGCTGATCAGGAGGCGCAGGCCGCCCGTGCCCTCGGGGGCGGTGTCGTCCCGGTGCACCTCGGCGGGGTCCGTCGTGAAATAGCTGAAGGAGCCCTGGGTGCCCCGGAGGTCCGGCACGCACATGGCGGACAACATCGCGCCCGCAAATTTTTCCGGCGGAAACGTGAGAGGCACCCGGAGGATGTTGCAGGTGATGCCGTGGTCCCCGAGGATGCTCCAGAAGGCGCGACTCTTGCGCATGTTCCGCAGCAGCGGCTTGCCCAGCGGAATGATCCAGTTGCCCACGCGCATCGTCCGCGCCGACGGCCCGACTTCGGAGCTGGAGAGCTTGGGCTTGTAGGTGCGCAGGTCCCGGTCGAGGAAGTCGAAGATATTGTGCCGGGACGGGTCGACGCCCGTCATGAAGGACGACCAGGCCACCGGCGAGATCGACGGGTAAGTCGTGCGCAGTCGGGAGAAACCGCCCTCTTCCTTCAGCCGCGTGAGATGGGGCAGATCACCGCTGGCCATCCAGCGCTCGGCCAGCGTCGGATCGAGCCCATCGAGACCAATCACCACCACCCGCCGGACCTGGGCCTTGCCCGTGAGTCGGCGGCGCCGAAGCGTCCGCAGCGCCCACCGGAACGGCCAGATCAGGATGGACACCGCGCCGGCCACCAGGGCCGCCAGCACCCCGAAGAAGGAGCCGATCACCGCAAAGCCCGCGCCCGGACCAACGTAGGCCTCGGCAGTCAGGGGAATGAGGAGCAGCACCAGCACCGTAGGAGCGCGTTCACGCGCGATCCGCATCGCGATCCGGGAAAAACATTCCATCTTCATCCGGTCATCGTATCAGGCGCGATTGCGATACAGCTCCCGGTCGACGACGGCGGCCATGCGCTCGACATCGAGATGCCCGCCAAGAAACCCATTGATCGCCGCGGCCGTCCGCCGGGGCTCCGCCAGCGCGTCCCGGTGGGCCACCTCGAGCAGCTGGAAGTTGCGCTTGCTGCGCACTAACAACTGGACGTTGACGAGGTGCTTGCGAAAGAGGTCGAGGGCCTTCGCGTCGTCCACCGGGTTCGGCTGCTGCTGCCGCTCCAGCATCACGTTCTGGGAGCGGATCACCTCGGCGAGATCCCGGCGGGCGAACAGCACGCGATAGGCGTTGTCGTCGGGCAGTTCCTTGAGCAGGTAGGAGATCACCTTGAGCCCCTTGCCCCGGGCATTACGGACCCAGGTTTTGTCCTGCTGCTCACCGAGACTCTTGACGCTCTCCATTTCGAAGTAACCCCGGGGATTGTCCGGGTCCGCGTGGCGCTGCTCGTCGGTCAGCAGCGGAAGGCCGCCGGCCTCGAGCATCGCCATCAGCATCGACGTGCCGGAACGGGGCAGCCCGGACACGACGACGACGGGTTCACCATAACGGAGACGCTGGAAAAGGCCGGAGAACATGAGGTGCGTATACTAATGCCAGGAGATGCCCTTGCCAGCACTGCTCGAAGCACTTCGTCCCCACCAGTGGTCCAAGAACCTGTTGCTGGCCGTTCCCGCCCTGGTGGGCCAGGTCTGGATGCAGCCAGGCGTGGCCACGCAGGTCCTCCTCGCCATCGTGGCCTTCTCCCTCGTGGCCTCCGGCACCTATCTGCTCAATGACCTCCTCGACCTGGAGGCGGACCGGGGCCATCCCGACAAACGCCAGCGGCCCTTTGCCGACGGGCGCCTCAAGCCCCTGTGGGGCCAGCTCGGCGGACCGCTGCTGGTGGCTCTCGGCTGTGGCCTGGCGGTGCTCACCCTGAACCGGGACACGGTGATCCTGCTGCTCATCTATGTACTCGCCAGCGCGGCCTACACCCTGTGGCTGAAGCGCCTGCTGCTGGTGGACGTGATCCTCCTCGCCGGCCTCTACTCCCTGCGCCTCCTCGCCGGCGGTGCGGCGGCCGGTGTCGAGGTGTCGTCCTGGTTGCTCGCGTTCTCCATGTTCCTGTTCCTGTCCCTCGCGCTGGCCAAGCGGCTGACAGAACTTGAGGCTGCACCGCATCTGGAATCTGCCCGGGCTTACCGGCCCCGGGACCGGGAGGCCTTCGCCGCGATGGGGCCCGCAGCCGGGATGCTGTCGATTCTCGTGCTGGCGCTCTATGTGAGCAGCGAACCGATCCGCAGCCGCTACGCCGAGCCCGACGCCCTGTGGCTGCTCTGCCCCCTGCTGCTCTACTGGATCCTCCGGGTGTGGTTCCTGGCGTTGCGGGGCGAACTGCATTCCGACCCGGTCGTGTTCGCGCTCCGGGACCGGGCGAGCTATCTGGTGCTCGCGGGCATGGTCGCGGTTGTCTATTTCGCCACGGGCTGATGCGGGCGTCAGTGTCCACGCCGGTCGCCATTCCGCCCCGCTTGCGCCTCCTTCAGGCCCTCGACCGGCAGGTGGGTGGCCCACTGGTGCGGTCGGTCCGGCCCCGCGCGCGGGGCACGCCCGGCGAGCCGCTGACTGCACCCGGTCGCGTGCTCGTGATTCGCCCGGGGGGGCTCGGCGACGCGTTGCTGCTCTGGCCCCTGCTCGACGCCCTGCGGGTCGCGTGGCCGGCCGCGCACTTCGACGTGCTGGCAGAACGGCGCAACGCAGCTGCCTTCGCACTGAACCCGGCACACGCGGGCGCCCTCCGGATCCTGCGCTACGACAACGAGCCGCTGCAGACCTGGCGCACGCTCCGCCAGCAGCCCTACGACCTGATCATCGACACCGAGCAGTACCATCACCTGAGCATCGTCCTGGCGAATGCGCTCCGGCCCCGGTGGCTGTGCGGCTTCCGCACACTGGACCGGGGCCGTCTGCTGACCCACGCCGCCGACCACGACGAAGAGACCTACGAAGTGCGAGCGTTTCTCCGCCTTGGCACCGCCCTGCTCGGCCGGGAACTGCCCTTTGCTCCCGACACGCCCTTCCTGGCCGTGGGCGCGGACGCTGCGGACTTTGCCCGGTCGGCGCTGCCGGCTGGACTGTCCCGGGTGGTCGCCCTGCTGCCCGGCGCGGGCGGCCCTTACCGGCGCTGGGCACCAGGACGCTACGGGGACGTGGGCGCGGCGCTCGCGCGGCAGGGCTGTCACCTGCTCCTGCTGGGGGGCGCCGACGCGGCTGCGGCCGGGCTCCAGATCGAGGCACTGCTGCCGCCCGCCCAGGTCACCAACCTGATCGGGCGCACCTCACTGGCGCAAACCGCCGCCCTTCTGCAGCGCTGCGCCCTGGCGATCAGCGCCGACACGGGCGTGCTCCATCTGGCCTATGGCGTTGGCACACCGACAGTGGGCTTGTTCGGCTCCGGTCTGTTCCGCAAGTGGGCGCCCGTCGGGCAGGCCCATCGGCTGGTGCGCGTGGGCCTGCCCTGCAGTCCCTGTACGCGCCACGGCCGGGTGCCGCCCTGTCCACATAACGTGGCGTGCATGACCGAACTGAGCAGCGCCTCGGTGCTCGCGGCGGCCGCCAGCCTGCTGACCTAGAGCTTCGGGCCTGACGCGCTATCATCTCCAGCGATGACGGAATCCCGGTACACCGAAGCCTACTATCGCGAGACCTACGGGACCCGGGGCCTGCAGCGCTTCAGTTCCCACTGGTGGTCGGTGCGCTGGTACGCCGGTATGGCGGACGCCTGCCTGCGACGCACGGGAGGTCGCCGGGTTCTGGAGATCGGCTGCGGCCACGGCTTCACCCTGGCCCGCCTCGAGGAGCGGTACGAGACCTGGGGCGTGGATATCTCCGACTACGCCATTCGGGAGGCAGCGCACTTCGCTCCCCGCTCCCGCTGCGTCGTGGCCGACGTGGACCAGGGCTTCCCCGCAACCCTGACGCCCGGCAGCTTCGATCTGGTGGTGGCGAAGTATGTGTTTGAGCACCTGCGGGATCCCGCGCTCGCACTCCAGCGGGCCGCCGCCCTGCTCCGCCCCGGCGGCACTCTGTTCATCTCGATGCCCTACACGGACTCGCTCGGCGCGCGCCTGAAGGGCGACGACTGGTACGCGCGCAAGGATCCGACGCATTGTTCACTGCTGTCCCGGGACACCTGGCTCGAACTGCTGGGCGCCGCGGGCCTGACGCTCGACCGGGAATCCGCTGACGGCTGGTGGGACGTGCCCTATGTGCGGGGCATTCCGGCCTGGCTCCAGTTACCCGTGTTCATCCCGCCCACGGCGCTGGCCTGTCTCTCCGGCCGCGCCGTGCTGCCGCCCCGGTGGGGCGAAAACGTGCTCTTCTTTTGCAGCAAGCCGGCATGACCCGCGCCCGGTGGTGGCTGCCGCTGCTGGCTGCGGGCCTCGCCTACCTCGTGGCGCCGACCGCCGCGCTGGTCTGGGACGACCAGATCCTCGT
The DNA here is from genome assembly GCA_031409515.1 of Gammaproteobacteria bacterium. Lineage (GTDB taxonomy): Bacteria > Pseudomonadota > Gammaproteobacteria > Steroidobacterales > SHZI01. The sequence continues at coordinate 19,606 of JANNXJ010000044.1, forward strand.
CACCCAGCAGCTGCCGTCGTTTCAAAGTTTTGCTGACGTGCTGCAACCTCCGGCGGGTATTCCCCAGTGGTCCTACCCCTACTACCGGCCCGTCGTCGTGGTCACGTACCTGCTGGATGCCTGGCTCTTTGGCCCGGGCTCCGCCATCGGGCCCCATGCCATGAACGTGCTGTATCACGTGCTCACCACGCTCTTCGTCGGGCTGCTGGCCCGGCGTCTGCTGGGTCGTAGTGGCGAGGGGGAACTGGCGGCCATCGCGGCGGCCACCCTCTTTGCCGTGCACCCGATCCACACGGAGTCCGTGAGCTGGGTCGCGGGGCGCAGCGACCTGCTGGCCACGCTGCTGCTGGTCCCGGCACTGCACCTGGCACTGCGCTGGCGGGATGAGGGCATGACCTGGCAGCTGCTGGCGAGTCCCGTGCTGTTTCTGCTGGCGCTGCTGGCCAAGGAAGTGGCGATTGCGGGGCTCGCGCTGCTGCCACTGCTGTGGGTATTGGCGCCCGTTACCGCGCCCGTAGGAGCGCCTTTAGGCGCGCTGGAAAATCGCATCGCGCCTGAAGGCGCTCCTACGGGCCGCTTCGTCATGCAGGCATTGGCCTGGGTGGGTGCCGCGTGGGTCTGGTGGTCGCTGCGCCTGGCTGGCGGCGCGTCGCTGTCGGTGGCCCCGACCGGCAGCGAGATGCTGTTCTGGAATCCACTCCGGGCCGCCGCCTGGTATCTGCAGAAACTCGTGGTGCCCTGGCCCCAGGCCAACTTCGCCGTCTGGGAGATGGTGCCGTCGGTGACCGTGAGCCTCGCGATCCTCGGGGTTGCGGCGCTCGCGCTGCTCGCCAGTGCCCGCCTGTGGTGGCAGAACAAGAACGCCGGGATCCTCCTTGGTATTTGCTGGACGGGTCTCGCTCTCGGGCCGTCCCTGGCGGCCACCTTGAGCGGGGTCGCGGAAACCCCGGTGGCCGAGCGCTACCTCTATCTCCCCTCCGTGGGCTTTGCCATCGCCGTCGGCGGCGCTCTGGCCCTGCTGCTCCAGGCCACCGGCAGCGCGGGCGGGCGGCGGCTGGTAGTCGGCAGCTACGCGTTGCTGTGCGCCGTCCTGCTGGCGCTGTGCCTGCAGCGAGGCCTGGTCTGGCAGAACGATGTCCGGCTCTGGGCCGACGCCACGGCCAGGGCCCCGGACTACGCCCTGCCTTGGGTGGAACGGGGCAAGGCCCAGGCCGCGAGTGGCGACGACGGCACTGCCCTCGCCTACTTCGAACGCGCCCGGACGCTGAAGGGCAGCGCGCAGACCCGGGCAGTGGCCAGTTACAACACGGGGCTGCTCTACGCCCAGCGCAACGAAATCTTCCGGGCCGAACAGGCGTTCCGGGATGCGGTCACCATCAACCCGGCCTACGGCAAGGGCTACTACGGTCTCGGCCGCATCGGCCTCGCCCGGGCCACAGGACCCGGTGCAGGCGGGCCTGCCGAGCGCCAGGTGCTGCTCGACCAGGCGGCGGCGGACCTGCAACGCGCCCTCGAGGTCAGTCCGGGCTTTGTGGACGCCTGGGTGCAGCTGGCCCGGGTGCTGGCGGCCCGGGGCGACCCGGGCAGTGCGGTGGTGGCGCTCGCCAGTGCTGAGCGGCTCGACCCCGCCGTGATGACGCGCCCGGAAGTGCTGGCGTTTAGTCGGTCACTGCAGCAGTCACTCCAGCTTGAGAGCGGTAACATCCGGCCATGAAGCTCGAGATCGTCGTGCCCTGCTACAACGAGACCGAGGTGCTGCGGTCGACCTGTGCGCGACTGCTGGCACTGCTGACCCGGCTCGCCGCCGACGGCCGGATCGCGGCGGGCAGCCGCCTGCTGTTCGTGGACGACGGCAGCACGGACGGCACCTGGGGGCTGATCGGCCGGCTGGCCCAGGAGGATGCCCGGGTGGCCGGCATCAAGCTGAGCCGGAACCGGGGCCACCAGATCGCCCTCCTCGCGGGACTGATGGCGGCAAAGGGCGACGCGGTGATCAGCATCGACGCCGACCTGCAGGACGACCCGGAAGTGATCCCCGCCATGCTCGGGCATTTCCGGTCGGGGGCGGAAGTGGTCTACGCGGTGCGCGGGCGACGCACCAGTGATTCTTTTTTCAAGCGCACCACGGCGGGCCTCTACTACCGGCTGATGCGCGGGCTCGGCGTGGAGCTCGTGGAACAGCACGCGGACTTTCGCCTGCTGGGCCGGCGCGCGCTGGAGGCCCTGCGGGGTTACGGGGAAACCAATCTGTTTCTCCGGGGGCTCATCCCCCAGCTGGGCTTCACGTCCGCCACCGTCACCTTCGACCGGACCGCGCGGGAGGCGGGCATTTCCAAATACCCGCTGCGCCGGATGCTCTCCCTGGGCCTCAACGGCGTCACCTCCTTTTCGGCGGCGCCTTTGCGGGCAGCCGCGGCCCTCGGCGCCCTCGCCTTTGTCGCGAGCCTGATCCTGTCCGGCTGGGTGCTCTGGATCCGCTTCTCCACCGACGACGCGGTGCCGGGCTGGGCCTCGACGGTGATTCCCGTCTACTTTCTCGGCGGGCTGCAACTCCTGTGCATGGGTGTGCTGGGTGAGTACCTGATGCGGGTGTTCCTCGAGGTGAAGCACCGCCCCCGCTATGTCATCGAGCACACGGTCGGTCTCGGGGACTGAGCCTTGCTGACAGCGTCAGCAGCTGTCTTTACCGGTCGCCGGGCCGCTCTGGCGGGACTTGGCATCTGTGCGGCCGGCCTGCTGCTGCGGGTGATCGGCCTCGACTTCGGCCTGCCGTTCATCTACGACCCGGACGAACCGGACTTCGTGGGTCGGGCCTGGCAGATGGTGACCACGGGGGACCTGAACCCCCACTGGTTCGGCCACCCGGGTACAACGGTGATGTACGCCTTCGCCGCCCTCTTCAAGGGCTATGGCGCCCTGGCCTTTCCCGATCTCGCGGCGGCCTCGACGGCCTTCCTGACGGAACCTTCCCGCTTCTACCTGCTGGCCCGGGTCGTGATTGTGCTGCTGGCCTTCGGCACCCTGGTGCTCACCTGGCAACTCGCGCGGCGGGTGGCCGGCGACACGGCTGCGCTGCTGGCCGCGGCCCTGCTGGCCGTCGCCCCGCTGCAGGTGCAGTACTCGCGGCTGGCCCGCCCCGATCTGCTGATGAGTTTCCTGGTACTGGCGAGCGTGCTGTGCGCGCTGCAGATTGCCCGGGAGGGCCGCTGGCGGGACTACCTGGCTGCCGGTTTCCTGCTGGGACTGGCCATCGCCACCAAGTATCCGGCCGTCATCGCGGCGCCGGTGATCGTGCTGGCCCACGCACTGGGGCAAGGCAACCAGGGACGGCCCGTCTGGGCGCGAGTGGAGCGGCTGTTTGGCGCCGGTGGCGCAACCATGGCGGGCGCGTTCGTGGGCTCGCCCTACCTGTTTCTCGAGTGGCGCCTGGTCATCGAGAACGTGGTGAAGGAGGCCAGGCCCTATCACCTGGGCGGCACCTCCGATGGCTTTCTGTCGACGCTCTGGTGGTACCTGGACGGCACTTTGCTCGCCAACCTGGGGGTGGTTGGACTGTTGCTTGCGGCGCTGGGGGCCTTGAGTGTGCTGGCGAAGTGCTTCAGCAAGGAGGGTCGCAGCGGGGAAATCCAGGCGGCACTGCTGGTGCTGACGTTTCCCCTGCTGTTCATTCCGTTCATCGCCTCCCTGAGCCTGCGGTGGGACCGGTGGCTGCTGCCGGCGCTGCCCTTCCTCTGCGTGCTCGCGGCCCTGGGCTTCCGGGAAGTGGCGGCGCTGCTCCGCTACCGGGTGCTCGCGCTGGCACTGGCGTTGCTGGCCATCAGCCTGCCCGCCGTCGATGCGGTGCTGTGGACCCGGGCAGTGGCCAAGCCTGACACCCGCACGCTGGCCTACCACTGGCTGCTGGAAAACGTGCCGGCAGACAGCCGGGTGCTGGTGGAAGCCTACAGCCCGCAGCTGCCGGCAGACCGCTTCCGGCTGTATGTGGTGAGCCAGGGATTCATCGACCCGCTGGAGGGTGGCCAGCGCCAGTACCCGGTGCCGACGGGGATCATCGGCACGCTGCGCAACCCCGCCCTGGTCGGCCAGGCGCGCATCGATTACGTGCTGCTGGCAGACCACTACGACCGGCGTCTCGCGGAGCCCCGGCGCTACGCCCGCCAGATCGCCGTGTACGAAGAGCTGATGAGCACGTCGGAACTCCTGTACCAGGCTGAACCGTCCCGGGGCCACGCGGCGGGCCTGACGGTGCGGGTCTTTAAAGTGCGGCGCTGAGGCGCCAGAAAGTACGGCGCTGACGCCGTCAGGAAGTCAGCTGTTGATGAACGCCGCCACCGCCTCGCTCCAGGCGTCGGGCTGCTCGTCGATGATGTCGATCGTGCCGCCGGCGAGCTCCGTGTAGGCAAATTTTGGCCAGCGCTCCCGGGCCCGCTGGGACAGGTAGTAGATCGCGTCGCCGGTGTTCGCCAGGAGGAGCACGGGCTGTTTGAGTTTGTCCACGGCTTCCTCATGGCGGTACGCCATCACCGCGTCGTGGGCGTACCAGACGGTGCGGCCGGCCAGCAGGCCGTGGATGAAGTTGGCGTGGAAGGCTTCCAGGTCGGTCCAGGCGGGTTGGGCGCCGAAGCGGAGATTCCAGAGTTCGCTGATGTGGCTCCCGTCCCAGCGCAGGTTCCACTCCTTCTCCCGGGCGAGCAGCGTGCGCCACTGGCCCCGCTCCTCGTCGCTCATGGGCAGGGGACCGTTGAGCACCACCTTGTGCACCCGGTCGGGAAACTGGAGCGCCGCCTCGGTGATCACGACGGCGCCGGTGTGATGGCCCACGAGACTCGCCCGGGGGATGCCGAGCTGGTCGAGGACCGCGGGCACAATGTGGGCGTAGTCCGCGATAACCGGGGGCGCGTCCGGGGTGTCGGAACCGCCGAAGCCCGGCAGGTCGATGGCAATCGCCCGCAGGCCCCGCTGGGCCAGGGGCTGCAGCACCCGGGCGAACTGGACGCTGTCGGTCGGTGACTGGTGCACGAGTACCAGCGGCGTGCCGCCCCCCGGCTTGTCGGCGGTGCATTCAACGTAATGAATCTGGCCCCAGCGGCCGTCGGCGTAGCCCTTGCGAATCTGCATGCGATCTTCCAGAGGTCCAGAGGTGCCGGGTTTGGCAACAGGCAATTTGGCAACATAACCGCCAAATTTCCAGAAGCCAAAACCGGTACCATTTGAAATCTTGAGGTG
>JANNXJ010000045.1:0-156531 GCA_031409515.1 Gammaproteobacteria bacterium
CCAACCCTCCGGCCCCCCACAACCTGCCCCCGCCTTTTTTTTGTTGTTTTTTTCTGTGTGTCCCACCCAAAACAAAAAAAAAAACCAAACAACTAAGGTCCGGTACCTTCCAAGTGGCAGGCGACGGTGCGGGAAGGGTCGCCGGCTGGCGACTTGAGCACTGGGGGTGTGCTGCGACAGATATCCATCACCTTTGGGCACCGGGTGTGAAACGGACATCCGGCAGGCGGGTTGCGGGGTGACCCCACATCGCCCGCGAGCACGATCTGTTTACGCCCCTGGTTATCCACCTGGGGCACCGCTGACAGCAGCGCCTCCGTGTAGGGGTGCAACGGTTTGCGGAACAGCAGAGCGGCCGGCGCCAGCTCGACGAGCTTGCCCAGGTACATCACCCCGATCTGGTCGCTGACATGCTGGATCACGGCCAGGTCATGGGAGATAAAGAGAAAGGCAATGCCCCGCTCCCGCTGCAGCCGGGCGATGAGATTCAGGACCTGGGACTGGACGGAGACATCCAGGGCCGAGACGGGTTCGTCGGCCACGATGAACTGGGGATTGAGGGCCAGGGCGCGGGCAATGCCGACCCGCTGGCGCTGGCCGCCGGAAAACTCATGGGGGTAGCGATTCGCCGCGAGAGGGCTCAAACCCACGACATCCAGCAGTTCAGCCACCCGAATGCTGCGTTCCGCAGCAGTTCCCACCCGGTGCACATCCAGGGGCTCCCGGACCGTCTGGGCGACCGTCCGCCGGGGGCTCAAGGAGCCATAGGGATCCTGGAATACCGCCTGCATCCGCCGGCGCCAGGGCAACAGCTGGCGGCGGGTCAGGTGGGTGAGGTCCACCCCAGCAAAGCGGATGGAGCCGGAACTGGGCTGCTGCAGGCGCAGGATCGTCCGCCCCAGAGTCGACTTGCCGCAGCCGGATTCCCCCACGAGACCAAGGGTCTGGCCCGCCCGGACGGTCAGGCTGACCCCATCGACCGCCTTGACCTGGCCCACGACCCGGCGCCACAGCCCACCCCGGACCGGGAAGTACTTCCGCAGGTCCGTAACCTCTACCAGAGGTGCTGCCGTTACAGACGGGTCGCCAGGAGTCATGTGGCAAGTATAGAGTGCGAGCCGCAATTTCCTTTCACCCTGGAGCCCAGACCATGCCCTCGAAGCAGTACGACGCACCCCCAGCCCTGCAGATCGCCACCGACCGAACCTACAAAGTCAGCATCGAGACGGGCAAGGGCGCCATTGAGCTTGAGCTGTTTCCCGAGCACGCCCCAAAGACCGTGAACAATTTCGTTTTCCTGGCCCAGGAGGGCTTCTACGACGGCGTGGTCTTTCACCGGGTGATCAGCAACTTCATGGTCCAGAGCGGCGATCCCACGGGTACCGGCCGCGGCGGCCCAGGCTATCGGTTCGAGGACGAGTTTAAGGGCAACCCGCTGCGCCATGAGCGGGGCGTCATCTCCATGGCCAACGCGGGTCCCGGCACGAACGGCAGCCAGTTTTTCATTACCCACGGGCCGCAGCCCCACCTGGACGGCAAGCACACGGTTTTCGGCAAGGTCACCAAGGGTCTGGACGTGGTGGACGCCATCGAGCAGGGCGATGTGATGGTGACGGTCACCGCGAAGTAAGGCGTCGGCGGCTACAGGGGGTAGTGGCAAGCCACCCCGCTGTCGCGGCCCGTCAGCACCGGGCGCTCCGCGCGGCACCGCTCCTGAACCCGCGGGCAGCGGTCCGCAAACCGGCACCCGGCCGGCAGGTTCAGCAGGTCCGGGACCCGGCCGGGGATCACGGGCAGTTCTGCTAACCGCTCACTGCGCAGCCGGGGAATCGAGGCCAGGAGGCCTGCGGTGTAGGGATGCCGCGGGCGACTGAACAGGTCTGCGGTAGCCCCCGACTCGACAATGCTGCCGCAATACATGACGAGGGCCCGCTGGCAGGTCTCGGCGACCACGCCGAGATCGTGAGTGACCAGGATCACGGCCATGCGGAACTCGGCCTGGAGAGCCCGGAACTGCTCAAGGACCTGGGCCTGGGTGGTCACGTCGAGGGCCGTGGTCGGCTCGTCGGCGATGAGCAGCCTGGGGTTGCAGGACAGGGCCATGGCGATCATCACCCGCTGCCGCATGCCGCCGGACAGCTGGTGGGGATAATCATCCAGCCGGTTGGCAGGCTCGGGAATACCAACTTTGGCCAGGAGTTCTGCGGCTAACGGGCGGGCCTGCCGCCGGGTGAGATCCCGATGCCGGCAGAGAACGTCGGTCATCTGGTTGCCGATGGTGAACACCGGATTCAGGGCGGTCATTGGCTCCTGAAAGATCATCGAGAGCTCCCGCCCCCGCAGGTCTTCCAGGTCCCGGTTGGGCAGCGGCACCAGGTCACGCCCGTCAAGCTCGATGCTGCCGCTGGCGATCCGCCCGGGAGGCATCGGAATAAGGCGGAGCATGGCCAGCCCGGTCACGGTCTTGCCGCAGCCGGACTCGCCAACGAGACCCAGGGTTTCGTTCGGCTGGACGTCAAAGCTGACGCTGTCCACGGCCCGGATCACCCCGTCCTCCGTGACGAACTCCACGGTCAGGTCCCGGACCTTCAGCACCGGCCGGCTGGAGTCCCCCGCCATCAACCGACTTTTCTCGGGTCAAGGGCGTCCTGCAGTGCATCCGCGACGGCATTGAAGGCCATCACCAGACCGAACATCAGTAGCGAAGCAGCGAGGAAGTTGTTGTAGAAGCCGGCAAGAACTTCCTTGGTGCTCTCGTCGATCATCAGTCCCCAGCTCATGCCGTCCTTGATGCCCAGGCCGAGAAAACTGAGGATCACCTCGGCCTTGATGGCGCTGACGAAGGTAATCGAGGCCTGCACGAGGAGGATGTGCCCGGTATTGGGGAGAATGTGGCGAAAAATGATGGCCACTTCCGAAACGCCGATGGAGTGGGCTGCCTCCACGTACTCCATGCCCCGGAGCTTGATCACTTCACCCCGGATCAACCGTCCGGTGCCCACCCAGAACGTGGCAATCATGGCGACCTGCATGGCCCAGGGGTTGTCGGTCAGGGCGTAGGCGACGGCCGCCACGAACAGGTAAAAGGGAATGGCGTCGAGGACGCCTATGCACCAGAGCAGGAACTCGTCGATCCAGCTGCCGACGAAGAAGCCGGCGAAGGCGCCGAGCACGGCGCCGATGAGCGTAGCCGCCAGCGCCACGCTCAGCCCGACCTCAAAGGCGGTGGCGGTGCTAAACACGGCGCGGTCGAAAATGTCCTGGCCGATAATGTTGGTGCCAAACCAGTGGACGCTGGAAACAGGTTCCCACTTGGTACCGGTCAGGTCGGCCCAGCCTCCCGCCCACCAGCCGAGCCAGGCGCCGAGGGCCACGACGAAGTAAGCGAGCACGACGCCGAGGGCCAGCATGCCGAGCCGGTCGCGACCGAACTTTCGGGCGGCCTGGCGCCAGAGCGATTCCCCACGGACACGAGTTGCCGCTGGCATGGGCAGGGTCACGGCGTTCATTTCAGGGTCACCCGGGGATCCACGACGCGGTAGAGGATGTCGTTGAGGACCACGACCAGCACGAAGAGTATGGCGGTGAGACTGACTACGGCCTTCAGCACCGGCTGGTCGCCCGTCACGATGGCCTCGTAAGTGGCCTTGCCGATGCCCGGAATGCCAAAGTAGCTCTCGATCAACAGCGCGCCGCCGATGGCCACCTGGGGTATGGAGAACATGACCCGGGTGATGAACGGTATGAGGCAGTTCTTGAGGATGTTGCGCAACAGGATGCGGGACTCCGGCAAGCCGAAGGCCCGCGCCGTCCGGACATGGTCCCGGGTCATTTCCTCGACGATCACCGAGCGGTAGAACCGCGTGTCGTAGCCCAGGGCCACGAACATCGTCGCGAGCGTCGGCACCGTCACATAACTGAGGTAATTGCCCAGGGAACTGGCGTTCCAGCCCCGCACGGGAAACAGGTCGAGCCCGTCGCTGGAACTGAGGACTATCTGAAAACCGATGATCACGATGAGAAAACTGACGCTCATCCCGATGACGGCTACCGCCATGATCAGCTTGTCTGGCCACCGGCCCCGCCAGTAGGCGGCAGCCAGGGCGAGCAGCAGACCCACCACGTGGCCGAGGATAAAGCCTGGCAGGATCAGGATCAGGGACACGGGAATCGTCTTCGCCAGCAGGGTCGTGACGGGCTCGCCCGTGGAAGATTCACCGAAATTGAAGGTCACGATCTCCCGCAGGAAGCCCAGGTAGCGCTGGAGGAACGGCTGGTCGTAGCCGAGCTGGTGCCGGACTTCCAGAATCTGGTCCGGCGTGGGGTTCTTGCCCAGCAACTGGTAGGTCATGTCCGGTCCGAAGTAGACCATCAGCGCGAAGCTCACCAGGGTGACGCCGAAGATCAGCGGCAGCCCGGCGAGCAGCTTGCGGAGGGCGTACTGGACGATCTCCACGTCTCAGCCGCCCTTCCCGGTCGCAGGGCTGGTGGGTGAATCCGGCGCAAGGTCCACGTACTTCAGCCAGAAGCCGCCGAGGATTTCCCGGTCCGGTACCGCGATGACATCCTTGTGCCAGAGATAGATCCGGGTTCTGGAAATGCCGGTGATGGCGACACAGTCATCGAGAACGATCTGGTTCATGCGGTGGTAGAGCGCCGTGCGTTCCGGCGAGGGCTGCATGACGGAGGACTCCTCATAGAGGCGGTCGTACTCCGGGTTCTTCCAGTTGGCATCGTTGGAGCCGGGCGAGGCATTGGGCCCGTAAAAGAGCTGCAGGGTGTTCTCGGCGTCGGGATAGTCCAGTCCCCAGCCTTTGGCCACCAGGGGCAGCTGGCTGCGTTTCCAGGCGCGGGAAATGTCGCCGAAGTTCGCATAGGTCTTCTGTACAACCTTATCCTGGGGAAAGCCGATATCCCGCAGCCAGGCGCGAAACTGCTCAAAGAACAGGCGCTCAGTGGTGCCGGCGGTGGTGCCATAAACAACCGTGGGCAGGTTGTCCGGCGTCCAGCCGTTGTCCTTGAGCAGCTTGCGGGCGCCTGCCACATCCCGGGTCACGCTGGCGCGGGACAGTGCCGGGTCGAACTCCGGACTGGCCGGCACGATGATGCCGGGAAAGTATTCGCCGAGTCCAAAGTACCAGCTGTTGTTCCGGGCCTCCCAGTCGTAGCCCTTGATCATGGCGCAGCGCAGAGCCTTGTTCCGCCGTTCCCGCTCCGGGTCCGGGTTGTAGCCAAACTCCGGGTAGTCCATGTTGAATGCTGTGAAGACGAAGCCGGCCTCGAGGCCGCCGTAGACGTGGTACCGGGCAGCGTATTCGGGCCGGAGGGTTACGGGGCGTTTGCTGGCCAGCACCCGGTCGATCTGTTCAATGGGCAGCACCGTCAGCTGGACCTCGTCGCCCTTGGTGAAGGATGACCAGGAGGCGCTGGACTCGTTGATGAAGTTGAATTCGAGGCGGTCGACGAAGGGTGGAGATCTGCCCTGGAGGGCCTGAACGCCGCTGAACTTCTGGGTGGCGGGGTTGTAGCCCTCGGCTGCCAGGTCGACGGGTTCCTGCCGGTAGTTGGGATTGCGCTCCATCACCACCCGGGCAGTGTCGTAGGACACGAGCCTGAAGGGTCCCGAGCCCACCGGCCGAACCCCCAGACCCTTCCCGTACTTCTCCACAGCCTCCCGGGGAACCAGGGCGGAGTAACCCTGCGCCAGCGTCGCCGTGAGCTGGGGATAGGGCCGGGTCAGCCGGATTTCGAGCGTGTGGTCGTCGACGGCCCGCAAGCCACTCACGGGCTGCGCGTAGTCGGAGCCGGCGGCCTTCCACTCGTCGAGGCCCGTGATGCGGCCTTGCCAGAGCCAGGCGCCCTGGGGCTGATTCTCCGGGTCGAACTGGCGCTTGATGGAGTAGATGAAGTCCTCGGCGACCACTTCCCGGCCCCGGCCGCCAGCGAAGCAGGGATCGTCAATGAACCGGACGCCCTTCTTAAGGCGGATGGTGTAGGTGAGGCCATCCGGCGAGACCACCGGAAAGTCCACGGCCAGGTTCGGTTTCAGCAGGTAGGGTCGCGCCAGGTACTGGTAGGAATAGAGGGTGTCGTAGGCATTGACGATCACGAAGTTGGCGTAGATGTTGGCGCCCTGGACCGGATCGAGGGTGGTGGGGGCCTGGTCCATCGCGAAATGGAAGGTCTTTAGGGCGGGAGACGCCGCCCCGGAGCCAGACGGTGACCCACAGCCAGTGAGACTACAGATCAGGAAAATGGCAAAAGAAACGGGAATTAGTCTAAGTAGCCCCACAGACGGCACAGATAAAGCCTTTCTGGGAGAATTTTTCCCCACTATGATCATGAATAGAATCTTGTGGGGGAAAAGATCGTGATTGGGCTTCTGCAAAGGGTTAGGTGGGGAAAAGTATCTGTATCTGGCCAGATTATCGCCACCATCGGGCCGGGCCTGCTGGTTTTGGTCGGTGTCGAGCGGGGGGACTCGCCCGCGGTTGCTGCCCGGCTGGCCGAACGGCTCCTCGCGTACCGGGTGTTCGGCGACGACGCCGGCCGTATGAACCGGAGTCTGGTTGATGTGAGCGGGGAGTTGCTCCTGGTGCCCCAGTTCACGCTGGTGGCGGATACGGGCCAGGGCAATCGTCCCGGCTTCGACGCGGCAGCCCCACCCGCCGAGGGGCAGCGGCTGTTTGAGCACCTCGTGACCGCAGCAAAGTCCCGCTGGCCCCGGGTAGAGACGGGCCAGTTTGGTGCCGATATGGAGGTAGAACTGGTCAACAGCGGTCCCGTCACATTTTCCCTGCGTGTGGCGCCCGACTCTGAGCCCCGATCGTGATCTTTGTCACGTAGCGGCACTACGATAGGACTATCCTAATCGCTTAGGATTGCTTTTCAGCGCCGCGTTTGTCGCGGCAACCTCGAACTTACTGGAGATACGACCATGGGTCTTGGCGGTATCAGCATCTGGCAGCTCCTCATCGTACTGCTCATTGTCGTGATGATCTTCGGCACCAAGCGCCTGAAGGACATCGGCTCGGACCTGGGCGGCGCGCTCAAGGGCTTCAAGAAGGCGATGTCAGACGTCGAAAAGGAGCCCGAAGAGGCCCGCCAGCTGGGCAAGCCGGACGCGGAGTTTACGGAGTCGAGCTCTGCGAAGCGCGAATCAGAGCGCAGCGGCAGCGCCTGATCTGCAGATGCCTGATCTGCGATGCCTCATTTGCGATGTCTGAGTCGCTATGTTTGAGATCGGTTTCTGGGAGCTGGCGCTGATTTTCGCGCTGGGCCTCGTCGTTCTGGGGCCCGAGAAGTTGCCGAAGGTCGCCGCCCAGCTCGGACGCTACGCCGGCCAGGCGCGGCGCATGGCCCGGACCCTGACGGCCCAGATCCAGGATGAGCTGGAAGCCGAGGAACGGCGCTTCCGGGCCAAGGAGCCCCCGCCCGCGACCGCAGAACCTGTCTACAGCCGACCCGGCGCCGAAGACCTGATCCCGGGTACCTCGGTTGCAGACGATCCCGCGACAAACTCCACCGCCGACGCAGACGCCGGGACCGCCGACCGACCCCGGACCTGAGTCCGGAGCCCCGACTGTCATGGCGGACAACGATCATCAGCACAACGACGCCCCGGAGCAGCTGCCCGAGGCCAGCCTGATGTCCCATCTGCTCGAGCTCCGCTCGCGGCTGCTGAAGGCGGTGGGTTCCGTGCTGGGAATTTTCGTCTGCCTCCTGCCCTTCACGCAGCAGGTCTTCGAGGCAGTGGCCCACCCGCTGATGTCCAAGCTGCCCAAGGGCGCAACGATGATCGCCACCGAAGTGGCGTCGCCGTTCCTCACGCCCTTCAAGGCGAGCTTCTACGTCGCCATCCTGCTCGGCATACCCGTGGTGATCTACCAGATCTGGGCGTTCGTGGCGCCGGGACTCTACCGCCGTGAGAAGCGTCTGGCAGTGCCCCTGCTGATTTCCAGCGTGGTGCTTTTCTATGTGGGCGTAGCCTTTGCCTACTTTGTGATTTTTCCGATCATGTTCAGCTTTTTTGCGACGGCCGCACCTGCCGGGGTGCAGGTGATGACCGACATCAACAGCTATCTGGACTTCGTACTGGTGCTGTTCATTGCCTTTGGCGTGGCCTTTGAAGTGCCGGTGGCTACGGTGCTTCTCGTCCTGAGCGGTATTGTCGGCATCGATGCGCTGACGAAGAACCGGCAGTACGTGTTCCTGGGCGCGTTCGTGGTCGGGATGCTGCTGACGCCGCCGGACGTGTTCTCCCAGACGCTGCTGGCGATTCCCATGTACCTGCTCTATGAGGCGGGGATCATAATGGCGCGCATCCTTTCCCAGCCGGAAGCCGCGGTTACTCCAGTGGGCGACAAACCCGCCTGACGTCGGCATTGCTGCCCGGGGCACCTTGCCGGGATAATCCCCGCCCACCGTTCATTTTCCTGGAGTCACCAGCATGGCTGCCTATATTCTCTCCGTCATCGAGGTCACCAACCCCGGCCCGAATCTCAAGAAGTACTCGGAGGAATCCGCCCGACTGGCCCGCTCCCACGGCGGCAAGTATGTGCTCCGGGGCAAGGCAGCGAGTGTGGTCTCGGGAACCCTGTTGGCCAACAAGGTGGTGATCATGCTGGAGTTTCCGAGCATGGAAAGTCTCAATGCGTTCTACCTGAGCGATGCCTATCAGAAAGAGTGCAAGCCCCTGCGGGAAGGCACCGGCATCTACGACATCGGGATCTTTGAGGCCCCGCCGGCCACTATGGCCTAGCTGGCAGCCCACCCCGGCTCACCCACCAGAGCAGCAATGCCAGCCCCGCGAAGGGGCCCAGGGCGAGCAGGTCGGCGTAGGGTCCGTCGAAGAACGGGTTGTTCGCCACGGCCCAGTTCTGGAGCGCGGCGTCCAGGTTGCCAAGTACTCCGGAGAGAAAGGCGATCACTATGCCGGCGATCGCACCGCCGGCAATGTAACCGGAGGCGAGAAGCACTCCGGGGCTGCGATCTGTCATGGCGACAAACTCGGGCTCCGTCAGACCCTGGCTGGCCGGCTGCGCGGCAGCCCGTTTGTCGGCGAGCCAGCGAATGAGGCCGCCGACGAAGAGCGGGGTGGAACTGGAAATCGGCAGATAGACGCCAACCGCGAAGGCCAGCGATGGCACGCCGGAGAGCTCCAGAATGAGGGAGATCGTCGCGCCGAAGATCACGAGCTCCCAGGGGAGCTCCCGATCGAGGATGCCCTTGATGATGTAAGACACGAGCGTGGCCTTTGGGGCATCGAACTTGCGCACCGAGGTCCCGTCCGGGCGGGTGTCATGGGTGCCGTTGATGCCAGGATCAACCAGCCAGACGGCCGTCCCTGCGTCGTCTACCAGGTATTTTCCGGCCGGCCCCCCGTCCAGATTTGTCTTCTGCCAGACCCGGTAGGTTCGGGCGTCGTCAACGGCCTGCACGCCTCGCAGCGCCTCGCGCTGCCCGCCTGGCGCCTGGACATCAGTTTTCAGTCCTTGCGGAGCCACCTGCGCTATCGGCACATACACCGTCGCGCTCTCGTTCAGCTGGAGCAGGATCGGGCCCATGCACAGGGCCGAGGCAAAAGCGCCAACCAGAATTGACACCTGCTGCAGGCGGGGTGTGGCGCCGACCAGATAGCCCGTCTTGAGGTCCTGGGAGATGGTGCCGCCATTGGAACAGGCAACGCAGACGATGCCCCCGACGGACAGTGCGGTGACGTACCAGGTGTCGCCGGTCCACCCGACGATGAGAAACACCAGGCAGGTGAGCATGAGTGCAGCGATGGTCATGCCGGAGATGGGGTTTGACGTGGAGCCGATCTCACCAGTCAGGCGGGAAGACACGGTGACAAAGAGAGCACCCAGAACCAGGATGAGCAGCGCGCCCAGCAGGTTCATGTGCAGTGAGGGTGACAACAGGATGATGGTCAACAGCAGAATGATGCCGATGCCCACCAGCTTGATGGGGATATCCTGATCGGTCCGGTCCTTGCCAACCTCGCTTTGGCGCGCAACGGCGAAATCCCCGAAGCCCCGGCGGATGCTGCTGGCAATGAGCGGCAGCGCCCGGATGAGACTGACAATCCCGCCCGCCGCCACCGCGCCGGCCCCGATGTAGAGGATATAGGCGCCCCGCACGTCGGACGGCGTCATGTCGGCAATGGGCAGGGTGCCCGGCGGGACCAGCCCGCCAATCTGTGCCCCGAAATACTTGATCAGCGGTATCAGCAGCATGTAGGCCATCACGCCCCCCGCAAACATCATGCTGCTGATGCGCGGACCGATGATGTAGCCGACTCCCAGCAGCTCGGGCGAAACATCCGTGGCAATGGATCCGCCCTTGAGTGGCGCACCAAACACATAGCCCGGCGCGTCACGCCAGCCCTTGAGCGCGACGTTGAGTGTCTTGTAGATCAGGCCAATACCAAAGCCCGCAAAGATCGTGCGGGCACTAATGGCTTGTCCTGCCGTACCCTCAGCCAGGGGGTCAGCTGCCGCGCGGGACTCGACGGAAGCGCCCGCCTTCAGGACCGCCGCGCAGGCCGTACCTTCCGGGTACTTGAGGATGCCGTGCTGGTTGACGATCAGCGCGTGGCGCAGGGGAATCATCATCAGGATGCCGAGCAGACCGCCCAGGACGGCGACGAGCAGTACTCGCGTGAGCTCCAGATCAAAGCCCAGGATCAGGATTGCCGGCATCGTCACGCCGACGCCGAAGGCGATGGACTCGCCCGCGGAACCGGTGGTCTGGACGATATTGTTCTCCAGGATGCTGGCATCCCGTACCCCGAGCCTGGACAGCAACCGGAACAGGGTGATGGAAATGACGGCAACGGGGATGGAGGCGCTCACCGTCAGCCCGACCTTCAGGACGAGATAGAGCGAGGAAGCGCCAAAGATGATGCCGAGGACCGTCCCCACCAGGACGGCCCGCAGGGTCATCTCCGGGAGGGACGTCCCGGCAGCGATATAGGGCCGGTGGGGAATCCGCGGCTGGCTCATGCCGGCTGGGTCCGCGGCTCGCCGTCGACAACAATCATGAAGCTGGCCTCGGCCTCTGCGACCAGTGCCCGGTCATCCGCCCTGAACATCTGACCCTCGAGAAAAGCCACCTTGCCCTTCTGCCGGACGAGCCGTCCTTCGAGCAGCACGGGCGTACCGACGGCCAGCGGCTGGCGGTAGCGGATCTCGCAGCGGGCCGTGTGGGCCCGAACACCCTTCAGGTACAGCCAGTTGGCCATGACGTCGTCGAGGGCGCTGTAGACGATGCCACCGTGGGTTAACCGGTCGTAGCCAGCATGATCGGGGCCCGGGGTGAACTCGGCACGGCAGACGTCCAGCCCGTCGATGTGAAAGCGGAGGCGCAAGCCAACGGGATTGTCGGGGCCGCAGACGAAACAGCGATTGGCATCGGGACGCACGGGTCCTATGCTAGTCCCGGAGGTGGCGCGTGGCCTACGATTCCAGCAATATTTTTGCCAAGATCCTGCGGGGTGAGATCCCCGCGCATATGGTCTACGAGGACCACTCCACCATCGCCATCCTCGACGTGATGCCTCAGGCCGATGGCCACGCCCTGATCATTCCCAAGGCTGCCGCCGAAAACCTGTTTGACCTGGACCCGACGCTGGCTGCCGCTGTCATGACCGTGGGTCAGCGGGTGGCACTGGCAGCCCGGAAGGTATTCCGCCCTGAGGGCATCACGCTGATGCAGTTCAACGGTGCGGAGGCGGGGCAAACCGTCTTCCATTTTCATCTGCATGTGATTCCGCGGTATGCCGGTCAGGCACTGCGGAGTCATGGCCGTGGGTTCGCCGACCCCGCGGTTCTTGCGGAGCAGGCTGAACGCCTGCGGGTCGAGCTGCAGCGGGAGCAGCCCCGGTAGACTCCGGCTCCCCGGGGCAACCGAGGCAGGAAATGGCCGCAAAACTCCTTGATCATGAGACCGTGGCCAGCGCGGTAGTGGTGCGCAAGATGCGCGGGGACGACCTCCCTGGCGCCCTGGGGATCCTCCGCCTCTGGAACATGGTGCCTCTGGCCCCGTCTGCAGAAGTGCCGGAGCCGGAACGGACGACGATCAACATCGACAATGCTTTTGTTGCCGAGGCTGAGGGACGCATCGTTGGCACCGGCAGCTATTTCATCCTTGGGGATGGCTGGGCAGAAACGGCCAGCCTGGCAGTGGACCCGGCGCCGCGCTTCGCCGGGGTCGGGATATTGCTCCAGCAGGCGCGACTTGATGAGATGCGGGCGCGGGGCGTCCGTTGGGTGCGGACGGAAACTGACCGGCCCGCAACTGTGCGCTGGTACGTTCAGCGCTTCGGCTACCGGATCGTCGGTGCCAACCCCAAGAAGCACGCGTTCAGCCTGCCCGATGTGGACCACTGGACCGTGCTCGAGCTTGACCTGGAGGAAGCGCGTCCCGGGGCAGAACCGCTCAGGTAGTGGTGGGGGCTCCCGCGTCGCCGGGAACCATCGACATGAAATCCTCGAACTTGCCTCCCGGCGTCTGCTCCAGACGCGGATGCCTTTGCCAGTGGAAGGTGAAGGCATAGCCCAGCCGAACGGTCAGCGCCCGGACCAGACTGGCTTCCTCGCCGGGCGTGAGGTTGCGGAACATGACGTAGTTGATCTCAATCTCATCGACGCTCCGCTGGATCACCTGAAACTTCTCGATTGGCGCGACATCGAGCCAGAGGGAGGAGGGAAAGCTGGGCCAGAATTGCCGGCCATCCGGCAGCCGCAGCATGTTGCGCTGTCGGCCGTGAATCCGGCGCACAACCGGCAGACCACGGCCGCAGGGACACGGCTCACCGACCTCCGCGTAATCACCCAGGTGGTAGCGGATCAATGGCATGGCGAAATTGTGCAGGGCGGTCAGGACCACCTCCCCAGTCTCGCCGGGCGTGCAGGGCTTGCCGTCCCTGTCGAGAATCTCGACGATGAGATTCTCCGCCTGCACGTGATAGTGGTCGTGTTGCGGGCACTGCAGGGCAATGTAGCCCGCCTCTTCGCAGGTGTAGACATCCGCGATCTGCACCCCCCAGGCCGCCAGCACCGTCTCCCGCAGTGTTGGACGCAACGCCTCGCTGAAGGTGCGGGCCTGACGAAGCCGTGGGAGGCGGACCCCCTTGCGGAGGCTCAGTTCGGCCAGGGCGCCGAGATTGCTGGCGTGGGTAAGCAGGTAGTCCGGGTCCTCGCGCAGCAGCCAGTCAAGCTGCTCCGAGACATCGGTCTGCACGTTGAGAAGGGCCGCCGGGCCTGTGCGATAGAGGGCCGCCACGGGCGCTCCCCAGTTAGGCGTGTGTCGCTCCTGCACCCGGACCCGAATGGACGCGAGCTTTCCCGAGAAGTCCCGTTGTTGCCACAGGTGTTCGCGGAGGATCAGGGCCTGCCAGAAAAACTGGGTCACACCAGTGCGCAGAAAGCGGATCGGGGTACCGGTCGACCCCGAGCTTTGCCCCTCCGCCGGCTGCCCATGCGAGGCTGGCAAGGCCCGGCTCCGCAGAGCGGCGAACCGGGCCTGGAGCTCCGGCCGACCGAGTCGCGGCAAGGACGAGAACGTAGCCCAGTCCAGTTGGTCCGGGTCAAGGCCGGCGAACGCTCTGGCGTAGTGGGGCACAGTCGCGAGCGCGTGGCGTAGCAGGGCCTTTAGCTGACCCAGCTGGGAGTCCCGCAAGTCGTCGGCGGAACTCCATTGGGAATAGTCCAGCTGCTTCAGAAGATCGCGCAGCCCCCGGGGGCCGGCGGCGGCTACCACCGGCCAGGTGATACCGGCGAAGCAGCTCGTGGCTGGTGACAGTTTGAGGGTGCGGCCTCGGCGCTGGGGAGCCAACTGGGTAATCTCCGGGAGATGCCGCTTAATAGCTTGTCCCGCGGTTCTCCGCAAGGACACCACCGGGCCGCCGGCCAGCGGCTGTCAGGCAGGACGTCCGGTGGCTGACATCCCCGCGGTGAAGCCCGCTAACGCCGCGGCAACGCCCAGGAGGATCTGCAACGCGGCACTGGTCACGGCCGTGGTCGTCTGGCCTCCCCGCAGGAGCAGGAGTGTCTCCAGGGAGAACGCAGAGAACGTCGTGTAGCCGCCCAGCACACCGGTGACCAGAAACAACCACGCCTCTGCACTAATCAGGGAGCGGGATTCTGCCAGGCCGGCCACTAACCCGATCAGCAAGGAGCCGGTGACATTGACCACCAGCGTCCCTGCCGGAAAGGCCGCCATGGCGACGGCGCCGCTCACGGCGTAGCGCAGGGCAGACCCGACCGCACCACCGGCACCCACCAGCAGCAGTTCACGGACGCTCACCGGGCAACCTGCGGGGCCGATGAGGCCACGCCGGTGCCGCGGGACTGACGGGCCTGTTTCTCTTTCTTCAGGTTGCGCACGGCTTTGCGAAACAGAATGCGCAGATCATGCCCGTCGCCCGGTGCCGCCGCCACACCAACAGCCACCGCCAGGCGCTGCATGGCGTAGTCAAAGTCCTGGGTCCCGGAGAACACATCGTGACGGATGCGGTTAGCCACCACATCCGCAGCAACCCGGCCACAGCGGGGCAACAGAATGACGAATTCATCGCCCCCGTAGCGCGCACAGAGATCACCATCCCGGGTGGCCCGCCGGATACTGTCGGCCACCGCCTTCAGCGCCCTGTCCCCTGCCTCGTGGCCGAACCGGTCGTTGATCTGTCCCAGCTGTTCCACATCCACCATCAAGAGCGCACTGGGTTCACCCGCCTCCACAGCCTGCAGGTGCTCCGACTCCGCCAGCTTGCTGAAGCTGCGGAGGTTGTAGAGGCCGGTCAGGTCATCACGCTCGCCCAGGAAACGGATGGTCCGGGTCGCACGGTCCAGGTCGCTGGAGAGGGTGCAGGTGAGAAAGGCCACCAGCAGGGTGGGGGCCAGTTCAGCAAACAGTTCAATGAGGACAGGTAGCGAGAGCCAGTCCGGGCCCTGGGCCAGCAGGCCAACCAGCAGTTTACCCACCAGAATCAGCAGCAGCAGCCAAGCGGTGGGCCGCCGCCCGAGGAGCAGCGCCGCCGTCACCACGGGCAATAAATAGAGATGACTGAGAGGGCCGGCCCGGGGTCCCGCCTGGGCGGTCAACGCCGTGATCAACAGCACCATGGCCACCGTCTCAACGAGGAGCCGGAGACGGGGCTGCTCCCGGAGCCGCGGCAGGAACGGACTTCCAAGCACCGCCACGCCAAAGCACAGAAGAGTCAGAAACCAGACCGTGGAACTGTTGATGGCGTCCCGGGCCACGAAATAGAAGAGCGCGGTGACCAGCAACAGCAGCAGCTGGACTTCCCGAATACTGCGAGCAATGCCTTTCAAAGCGACCATGCCCGATGTCTCTACTGTAGTTGGGCCAGGTTCGACTGGGCCAGGAGTGCCGGACGGGTCTTCAGCAGCTCCAGCGCCGCATGGAGGCCAGTGGCCGCTGCATCAGCGCCGAGAGCCACGTCGGGCGTGATGCCCTGGCCCTGGATCGAGACGCCGGAGGGCGTGAAGTACCGGGACGTCGTCAGCTTTATCGCCCGTCCGCCGGACAAGGGCATCACCGTCTGCACGGAACCCTTGCCGAAGGTGCGGCTGCCGACAATGGTGGCGCGATGATTGTCCTGAAGGGCTCCAGCCACAATCTCGGAAGCGGAAGCAGAGGCGCCGTTGACCAGAACAACCAGCGGGGCCCCGGCCAGAAGGTCGCCAGGAGCTGCCTCGTGCCGGAACGTTGCTTCGCGGGACCGGCCACTCGCTGTGACGATCAGGCCCCGCTCGAGAAAGCTGTCTGCGACGTCCACCGCGGCGTCCAGCACGCCGCCGGGATTGTCCCGTAGATCCAGCACGACGCCCCGCAGGCCGCCGGCTGTTTCCTGATTGAGGCGCACCAGGCTGCTGCGCAGATCCTTGCCCGTCGTATCGCTGAACTGGGAGATCCGCAGGTAGGCGTACCCGGGTTCAAGCAGCCGCGCCTGGACACTGTGGACTTCCACGGGGCGGCGCTCCAGGTCAAAGGCCAGCGGCGCCGGGTGTCCTTCCCGGGCAATGGTCAGCAGTACATGGCTGCCCACGGGGCCGCGCATCCGCAGAATCGCCTGACTGACATTGCCTTCATCGAGAGTCTTGCCATCGATTGACAGAACTGCGTCCCCGGCCTTGATCCCCGCCCGGGCGGCGGGCGTACCTTCAATGGGCGTCACCACGCCGACCCGCCCGTCGGTCGTCTGCAGTTCGAGGCCAACCCCGGAGTAGGTGCCGCTCGTACTGATGCGAATCTCCTCGTACTCGGCGGGATCGAGATACCGGGAGTGGGGGTCGAGCTCGGCGAGCATGCCCCGCACGGCGTTATCCATCAGCTGGCGTCCGGACACCGCTTCCACATACTCGCGCTTCACCCGGTCGAGAATCTCGGCAAGGACCCGGGCATCGGCAGGCGGCAGTACCGGGGTTGGTGGCACCCGCGCCGACGAGACCGGTTCTGCAGAGTTGAAGGTGGCGGGCGTGAAGCCGGCCAGCACGGCACCGCCCAGCGCCAGGGAAAAGCCCAGCAGCGCCCCGGTGAGCAGTGGCAGCAAGCCCTTGACTGAGAACGCTTTCACGGTCGTCCAAACACCCCAGTGGCCTCGGACAGTAGCACAGGGTTTGCCGGGCAGGCATGGACTGGAACACAGTCCGCGGCAGCGCTGGAGACGGGTACGCTCAGTTCCCCCACTGCCGCGGATTCACCGGCCGACCGTTCTTCCGGACTTCGAAATAGAGGGCTGGCCGAGGCTGGCCGCCGGTATCCCCTACGTGGGCAAACACATCCCCGTCGGCCAGCTGGTCCCCGACCTGACGGGTGAGGTCCTGATTGTGGCCGTAGAGGCTGAGATAGCCGCCCCCATGATCCAGGACGAGCAACAGGCCCAGACCGGGCAGCCAGTCTGCGTAGACGACCCGGCCGGGGCGGGTGGCACGCACCTCCGTGCCGGCGGGAGCTGCGATGAGGACCCCATCCCAGCGCATCTTGCCGCCAGCCCGGGACTGGCCGAAATCCGCCAGCATCGCCCCGGCCACGGGCCAGCGGCCTTTGCCCAGGGGTCGCGCCGGGACCGGGGCGGCGGGCGTGCGCTCCGCAGGCGGCGCCGCCCGTCGGGCCTGGGCAGCTGCCCTTTCGATGTCCCGCAGCACACGCTCCAGCGCAGCGGCCTCGGTCCGGGCCCGGGCCAGCTGCTTCTTCTGGCCCTTCACCTCGGCATCCAGGGTGGCAACCACCGTGGAGCGTTGCCGGCGGGAGCTGTCCAGTTCCGCCAGCTGCGCGGTGCGGCGGGCCGAAAGCTCGGCGAGGACTTCACGCTGGCTGGCGACTGCCAGGCGATCCCTCTCCAGAGTTTCCAGGCTCGCCTGGATCGAACCCAGCAACGCGCTGCGGCTTCGGGCGAGATAGGCGAGCCAGGTCAGGCGGCGACCCAGTTCGGCCGGGTCCTGCTGGCTGAAGACAGCCCTGACCCGCTCACTGCCACCGGTGATGTGCGCGAGGCGCAGCTGCCCGGCCAGGGCGCCCCGCTGCTTATCCAGTTCCGCGCGCGTCCCGGCGAGCTGGTTGTTGAGTGCCGCGAGGCGCTGCTCTGCTGCGGCAAGCTGCCGGCGCGTGCTATTGAGGTCCTGCCGGGTCCGGGCGGCGGCAGTCTCGGCTTCGCGAAGCTGCCGATCGAGTTCGCCGCGCCGACTGAGATCCTTGCGATTCTGTTTCTCGAGGTCCCGAATGCGTTCCCGCACGCGGGCAAGATCCTCCTTGGTCTGGCCAGCCCTGGGAGGGCCAGATTCGGCCCGGGTGGCAGCCGCCGCCCCGTCCAGCCCAGGTGGCAGGGACAAAAGCAGCGCCAAACCCAGACAGAGCATCACACGGACCATCGTCCGGGCAGTTTAGGCCATGGGTATAATGCGCCGCCAGCCAGATCGGACCTCATGAACAAACTCCTCGAATTTGCCGCAGCAAATCCCTATCTCGTAACCGGGACTGCGCTCATGCTGATTGCGGTGATCGCGTTCGAGCTTCGGCTGCGGGCCCGTTCTGCCTTCGAAGTGACTGTGGCCGAGGCCATTCGCATGATTAACAACGGTGCCACGGTGGTGGATGTGCGGGAGGCCACCCAGTTCTCTGCGGGGCACATCGTGGGCGCCGTAAACATCAAGCCTGCGGAGCTGGCCAAGGGCGAAGAAGGCAAGATCAAGAAGAAGCGGGCTGTAGTGGTGGTCTGCGAGACCGGCGGCGAAAGCATCGAGAGCGCCCGGAAGCTGCGGTCGGCCGGTTTCGATGGCGCCTTCAGCCTCGGGGGCGGACTGGACGCCTGGCAGCGGGAGAACCAGCCGCTGATCAGTCCCAAGCGCGTCAAGGCCTGATACCTCAAGACCTGCGAACCGGCGAGGGACGGCGATGGACAGGGACTCCCCGGTCGAGATGTATGCCAACTCCTGGTGTCCTTATTGTGCTGCTGCGCGCGCACTTCTGGGCAGCAAGGGAGTGCAGGTGACCGAGATCGATATCGAGGCGTTGCCTGAACGTCGCGCCGAGATGATCGCGCGGGCAGGGCGGCGGACAGTGCCGCAGATTTTCATTGGCCCGACCCACGTGGGCGGCTACGACGACCTGGCAGCCCTGGAACGGGCGGGCAAACTGGACCTGCTGTTGCGGGGCAGTCACTGAACGACAAGAGGCTAATCAAATGGACGATTCTTCGAACACTGACAAGGGCGCCAACGGCGCCGCAAATGGCGCCGCCGGGACCGTGGCCCGCCAGTTCGGCCTGCGCCAGATCTACGTCAAGGACCTCTCCTTCGAGGGCCCCAATTCGCCCGGCATACTCACCGAAAGCGGCCTGGAGCCGGAGATCAAACTGAGCCTGCGGACCACCCATCGGGACCTGGGCAATGGCGTTACGGAAGTAGTCCTCCACGTCTCCGTCCACGCGCTCGCGGGCCAGCGGACCGTTTTTCTGGTGGAGATGGAGCAGGCGGGCACCTTCCAGATCAGCGGGTTCCCAGCCGAGGAGGCGCGGGCCATCATTGGCATTGCGTGCCCGAATGCCTTGTTTCCCTACGCCCGCGAAGCGGTGTCCTCCGTCGTGCAACGGGGTGGCTTTGCCCAGCTGTTGCTCCAGCCGATCGATTTCACCGCCCTCTTCGCGCAGGCGCAGGCGCAGGCGCAGGCAGCGGGTCAGGGCAATCGCGCCGCAGGTGTTCCGCCGGCCGGCAACGCGTAGCGCGCCCGGATCGGCGGCATGGCCTCCAGCAGAGCAGCTACCCCTATTGCCGTACTCGGCGCCGGGTCCTGGGGCACGGCTCTGGCCGTGCAGCTCGCGAGGGGTGGACTGCCAGTGACCCTCTGGGGCCGAAACGCGGCCGATCTGCAGGACCTCGCCGCCCACCGCATCAATCGCCGGTACCTGCCGGGCGTGACCCTGCCGGAGAGCGTGGGGCTGGATGACGACCTGCAGAGAGTCGTCCGCGCCCATCAAGAATTGCTCGTGTGCGTGCCGAGTCACGCCTTCCGGACTACCCTCGCCGCGCTCCGGCCCACCCTTGGCGCGGGCACCCGGATTGCCTGGGCCACCAAGGGCTTCGAGCAGGGCACGGGACGCCTGCCCCACGAAGTCGCCGGAGAGGAGCTCGGCAGCGCGGTACCGGTAGCGGTCTTGTCCGGTCCGACCTTCGCCCGGGAAGTGGGTGCAGGTCTGCCAACCGCCATGACCGTGGCCGCCAGCGATCCCGCCTTCGCCGCCAGCCTGGCCACCCGGCTGTCGGACCGCACTTTCAGGGCTTACACCTCCGACGACATGATTGGCGTTGAAGTCGGCGGTGCCGTCAAGAACGTGCTGGCCATCGGGGCCGGCATCTCCGACGGCCTGGGCTTCGGCGCCAACACACGCATCGCACTGATCACGCGGGGCCTCGTGGAGATGACCCGACTCGGTGCTGCCCTTGGCGCCCGAGCGGCGACTTTCATGGGTCTCTCGGGCATGGGTGACCTCGTGTTGACCTGCACGGACGACCAGTCCCGTAACCGGCGCTTCGGGCTGGCGCTTGCCCGGGGTGAAACTGCTGTCGACGCGGCGCGCCGGATTGGCCAGGTGGTTGAGGGGCAGTTCGCCGCCAGTGCCGTCCGGGCGGTGGCCCACCGGCTCAGCCTTGAAATGCCGATCTGCGAGCAGGTCTACCGAGTCCTCGAAGGCCAGGTGTCGCCCCAGGACGCGGTCATGGCCCTGATGGCGCGAGCGCTGAAGCCGGAATAGTCAGCCGAACCCCTGTTGCCGCCAGGCTTCGTAGAGCACGACCGCGGCTGCGTTGGACAGATTGAGACTGCGCGCCGTCGTCCGCATGGGGATGCGCAGAATGCGGTCTGGGGGGAACGAGGCCAGAAGCTCTGCTGGCAGACCGCGGGTTTCGGAGCCGAGCAGGAACGCGTCGCCCTGCGCGAACGCCGGGTCCGAGTGGGGCCTGCTGCCCCGGGTGGACAGGGCAAACACCCGTGGCCCGGCCAGGCTGGCGAGGCAGTCCGCGAGGCTGTCGTGCTGCCGGACCGTGGCCCACTCGTGATAATCGAGCCCTGCGCGACGCAGCTGGGCATCTTCCAGGCTGAAACCCAGCGGCTTGATGAGGTGGAGCGCGGTCCCCGTATTGGCGCAGAGGCGTATGATGTTGCCGGTGTTCGGAGGGATCTCCGGGCGAAACAGAATCATATTGAACACAGCCGTGTCTCCAATCCCCGCCGCCCACTCCGCCCTGCTTGCCACGACCTTCTGCGGGCTGAAGTTCGCCTCGCCCATTGTCCTGTTGTCGGGATGCGTCGGGTTTGGAGAAGAATACACACGGGTGGCTGGCTTCTCTAACCGGGTCGCCGGGGCCATCGTCCTCAAGGGCACGACGCTGCACGCTCGTCTGGGCAACGAGCCCCATCGGATTGCGGAAACGCCCATGGGCATGCTGAATGCCATCGGCCTGCAGAACCCGGGCGTGGATGCCGTCGTCAGCCGCATTCTGCCTGGCCTGGATTTCAGCGAAACCCGCTTCATCGCCAATGCCTGTGGCTCCACCATCGAGGAGTACGTCGAGGTGTGCCGGCGCTTCGACGATTCCCCGATTGATGCCATTGAGATCAACATCAGCTGCCCGAACGTGAAGGAAGGCGGCGTGGCCTTTGGCAACTACCCCGAGGTGTCAGCCCGGGTTGTGGCCGCCTGCCGGCAGGCGACAACCAAGCCGCTCATTACCAAGCTTTCGCCCAATCAGACCGACATCCGGGAGAACGCACGCCGCTGTATCGAGGCCGGCACGGACGCGTTTGCTGTCATCAACACGCTCACCGGGATGGCGGTGGATGTCGAGAAGCGCCGGCCGGTGCTGGCCAATGTTCAGGGCGGGCTGTCCGGTCCGGCCATCAAGCCTATCGCCCTGCTCAAGACCTGGCAGGTCTACCAGGAGGCCCGCCCCCACCAGGTGCCGATCATTGGCCAGGGCGGGATCACCACGGCCACCGATGCTCTGGAGTTTCTGCTCGCGGGGGCCTCCGCAGTGGGCATCGGGACCGCCCTGTTTTACGACCCGCTGGTGTGTACCCGGATCAACGCCGGGATCGCGGAATACCTGCTCCGGCATGGGCTTAAAAATGTGGCGGAGCTCACGGGCACCCTGGCGACCGGTGGCGCGGTAGAAACCGGCAAGGTCCCTGCCACGGCGGGCTAACTGTCGACTGTGGTGTCGATATAGTGCGGTTTACTGTCTATATTTATTAAGTCTTTTAAAACAGATCGTTAGCGACGTATCGCCACTACTCGAGCCCGTACTCCCGAATCTTCCGGGCCAGTGTGTTGCGTCCCCATCCAAGGCGCCTGGCGGCGTCCTGGCGGTGCCCCTGAGCCTGGGCAAGAGCTGCCGTAATCAGGATCCGCTCGAACTCCGGAAGCGCGGTATCCAGCAGTGGCTTCCCACCCTCATCCCGCAGCGCGCCCTCGGCCCAATGGGCGAGTTGCAGCGACCACTCGGCAGCACCGGGGCGGCTGCTTCCCTGGCCGCCCAGTTCGTCCGGAATGTCTTCCGGACGGATCTCGGAACCCGGCGCGGTAACCGTCAGGCGCCGGCAGGCATTGACCAGCTGGCGCACATTGCCCGGCCAGTCAAAGCGCGTCAGCAGGTTGAGCGCCTCCGGTACCAGGCGTTTCGGGGGCGTCCCCAGTTCCCGGGCGGCCTCGCGCAGGTAGTAGTCGAGCAACTCGGGTACGTCTTCCCGGCGTTCCCGGAGCGGGGGGGCAATGATGTGAATGACGTTCAGCCGGTGGAAGAGGTCCTCCCGGAACCTTCCGGACTGGACCGCCGCGGTGAGCTCCTGATTGGTTGCGGCAATGACCCGGACGTCCACGCGAATCGGCAGCTGGCCGCCGACCCGGTAGAACTCGCCCTCTGCCAGGACCCGCAGGAGTCGCGTCTGCAACGCGGGGGACATGTCGCCGATCTCGTCGAGAAACAGGGTTCCGCCATCCGCCTGCTCGAAGCGGCCGATCCGGCGGCTGTCGGCACCCGTAAATGCCCCCCGTTCATGGCCGAACAGCTCGGACTCGAGGAGCTCGGAGGCAATCGCCGTCGTGTTGAGGGCGATGAACGGCTTCTGGGCGCGGGGGCTGTGCTCGTGCAGGGCCCGGGCCACCAGCTCCTTCCCGGTGCCGGATTCTCCGGTAATCAGCACACTCATGCTTGAACGGGAGAGGCGGCCGATGGTCCGGAACACTTCCTGCATCGCCGGCGCCCGGCCAATCATGGTGGGCACAACCCGGTCTGATTCCACGTGGCCGCCGGTTGGGCGGGCGCCAAAGCGGCCCGCCCGGCGCACCAGGGCGACGGCATCGTCCACATCGAAGGGCTTGGGCAGGTATTCGAAGGCCCCACCCTGGTAGGCCGCCACGGCACTGTCGAGATCGGCGTGGGCAGTAATGATGATGATCGGAAATGAGTAGCCGTCCCGGGCCAGCCGGCGCAGCGCCTCCATGCCGTCGGTGCCCGGCATGCGCACATCGGAGATGAGCACGTCGGGCTGTTCGGTCTTCAGTGCCTCGAAGAGACTGTCTGCCGACTCGAACGTGCGGGTATTCATCCCTTCGTTGTTCAGTGCCCGATCCAGCACCCAACGGACTGAGGCATCGTCATCGACGACCCACACCGAAAGCTGGCGAGTGCTCATCCGGCCTCCGGGGCAGAGGCGCCGACAGGGAGGCGGACCATGAAGGTGGTCTTGCCGGGCCGGGACTGATACTCGATCAGGCCACCGTGGCGGCTGACCAGGTCCTGGGAGATCGCCAGGCCAAGTCCGGTGCCGTCGGACCGGCCGGTCACCAGCGGGTAGAAGATCGATTCGGCCAGTTCCGCCGGGACGCCAGGGCCATCGTCCTCAACCTCGATACTGAGGACGAGCTTGTGCCGCACAGCCCCGATCGGGAAATTGGTCAGCGCCCGGGTGCGAAACAGGACCTCGCCCTCCGGACCAATGGACTGGAGGGCATTGCGGGCGATATTCAGCAGCGCCTGGCTGAGTTGATCGGGGTCCGCAGACAAGGTGGGCAGGCTCGGATCGTAGTCGCGGAACAGGTGAAGGGCTGTCTGGCGCTCGCTGGCGATCAGCGTCACGACCCGCTCCAGCACTTCGTGGACGTTGACGTCCTGGCGCTTGGGGCGGCGGACGGGCCCCAGCAGGCTGTCCGTCAGGGCGGCCAGGCGATCCGCTTCACCAATGATGATCCGGGTGAACTCCCGCAACTCGGGGGTGGGCAACTCCCGCTCCAGCAGTTGCGCAGCGCCCCGGAGGCCCCCCAGTGGGTTCCGGATCTCGTGGGCCAGCTGCAGGATCATCCGCCGGCTCGCGTCGCGCTGACTGATGAGCGCGTGTTCCCGGTCGATCTGGCGCCACTGGGTAGCATCGGCAAGCTCAATGACCACCCGGCGTGCGTTCCCGCGCAGCGGCGATACGTAGCAGGCCACCTCGATCTCCGCCTCACTCTTGTGGGCCGCCGTAATGCTGACGAGCTGGCCGAAGGTTTCGCCTTCGGCCGCTGCCCGGTGCAGCAGCTCCTCGACGCCGCGGAGGCTGGGCACCACCGCGTGGAGGGTCCGGCCCAGGCTGGCCCGGGCACTCACGCCCAGCAGATCTTCAGCACCGGCGTTCAGGTATACGAGCGTGCCGTCCGGTTCGACAATCAGGACGGCGGCCGCAAGGCTGCCAAGAATGTCGGCCGGCAGCAGGGTCCGATCAGCGCCGCCGGTTACGAAGGCTAGGGGTTCGGCGGGGGGATCGCTGTCTGACGGACGAAGAACCGGCTCGTCGGGCTCGAGACCAGGGTCCTGCCCGCTTCGTCCGCTACTTCCACCCGCAGCGAGTGTTCGCCGCGGAAGACCTCCGAGAATAGCGTCCGGCTGGCTCCCGGTTCGGCCAACGCCATCCGCCCATCCAGGTAGAACCGCAGGACGTGGCCCGGCTGCAGCTCTGGCGTCACTGCCGCCGCGACCTCCACCTGGCCCTCGATATTCCAAAGTACCTGATCCCCTGCAGGGCTCGTGATCGTCAGAGATTCATAACGAAGGACGGGCGCTGGTTTTGCGTTGTCCGTCGCCTGGGTGCTGGCGTCCGGAGCGGCGCCATTAGCCGGGCTGCTCGCGGGTGGGCTGACGGTGATGGTGATCTGCTCTGCACCCGGCTGAGGACGATCCGTGTAGTGCGCCTGTCCATCGGCGTCAACCCAGCGATAGACGTTGGCACTACCCAAAGCCAGGGCGAGAAAGGCGAATAGCGCATGCATTTCCGGAGCATACCTCCCCGGACTGGAGGCAACCAGCGCCCGGCCCGCAGTCCGGGCCGGGCGCTGTCGACTGCTGTTATGTCACAGGCTGTAATACAACTCGAACTCAAGCGGGTGCGTGGCCATGCGAACCCGGGTCAGCTCTGCCGTCCGGAGGCCGATGTAGGCATCGATCAGGTCGTCGCTGAACACGTTGCCGGCCTTGAGGAAATCCCGATCCTTGTCGAGCGCTTCGAGGGCCTGCTCCAGTGAGAAGCAGACCTTCTGGATCTTCGCATCCTCTTCCGGTTCCAGATCGTAGAGATCCTTGTCCATCGGGTCGCCGGGGTTGATCTTGTTCAGAATGCCGTCCAGACCCGCCATCATCATGCCCGCGAAGGCGAAGTAAGGATTCGCCGTGTTATCCGGGAAACGGACTTCGATACGCCGGCCCTTCGGGTTGGAAATGAAGGGAATACGGATCGAGGCGGAGCGATTGCGGGCAGAGTAAGCCAGCATCACAGGGGCCTCGAAGCCGGGGACCAGGCGCTTGTAGCTGTTGGTGCTGGGGTTGGTCAGTGCGTTGATGGCCTTGGCGTGCTTCATGATGCCGCCGATGTAGTACAGGGCCGTCTGGGACAGGCCACCGTAGAGATCGCCGGTGAACAGGTTCTTGCCGCCCTTCGCCAGGGACTGGTGCACGTGCATGCCGCTGCCGTTGTCGCCCACGAGAGGCTTGGGCATGAAGGTGGCCGTCTTGCCGTAGGCATGGGCCACGTTCTGCACGACGTACTTCAGGATCTGGACTTCGTCGCCCTTCTGCACGAGGCTGCCGAACTTCACGCCAATTTCGCACTGGCCCGCCGTTGCCACTTCGTGGTGGTGGACTTCCACACCAAGACCCATTTCTTCGAGGGTCAGGCACATCTGGGAGCGGATGTCCTGCAGGGAATCCACGGGCGGCACAGGGAAGTAGCCACCCTTGATGCCGGGCCGGTGGCCGGTGTTGCCGTTCTCGAACTTCTTGCCGGAATTCCAGGCGCCCTCGTCGGAATCAATCCGGTAGAAGGAGCCGTTCATGTCGGAGCCGTAGCGCACGTCGTCAAAAATGAAGAACTCGTTCTCGGGGCCGAAGAAGGCCTGGTCGGCGATGCCGGTGGACTTGAGGTAAGCCTCGGCGCGCTTCGCGGTCATGCGCGGGCAGCGGGCGTAGCCCTGCATCGTGGAGGGTTCATAGACGTCGCAACGGATCGTCACGGTGGTGTCTTCCATGAAAGGATCGACAACCAGGGTTGACGCATCGGGCATCAGCACCATGTCGGATTCCTGGATGCCCTTCCAGCCCGAAATCGAGGAGCCGTCAAACATCTTGCCGTCTTCAAAGAAGCTGGCATCGACTGTGTGGGCCGGGATCGTCAGGTGCTGCTCTTTGCCACGGGTATCGGTGAAGCGCAGATCGACGAACTTGGCCTCTTTCTCCTTCAGGAGATTCAGCGCATTGGCAGGCGTGGTCATGTGGGCTCCTTGCAGTAGCGGCTATACGGGTGGGCTGCCGGATTGTTGTTGTTGATAGCGGGGATCAGCGGCAGCGCGCTATCCTATTGCAACGGCCGTGCCAAAAGCGAGCGGCAGCCAAGCCCCTGTTAATGCAATGAAAGTATCCCGTCAGCACCGGCGAACTGCACTAAATAAGTGCGGGCGCCCGCAGGATTGCACCAAAACCGCTCAACAGGCTGCCGGCTGGGCTGGTCGGGGGCTCCCCGCTTACGGTGCGGGGGATCGACGCTATACTGCCGCGCCCTCCGCCCTCGGACTTTCCGCTTGACTCAGTCGCGACGCCCCCGGACGTTTCAGGACCTGATCCTGGCGTTGCAGCGCTACTGGGCCGACCAGGGTTGCGTCATCCTGCAGCCCTACGACATGCCGGTGGGCGCCGGCACCTTTCACCCCGCGACCTTTCTCCGCGCAATCGGACCGGAACCCTGGAGCGCGGCCTACGTCCAGCCGAGCAGGCGCCCGACGGACGGGCGCTACGGCGAGAATCCCAACCGGCTCCAGCACTACTACCAGTTTCAGGTCGTCATAAAGCCGTCGCCGCTGGAGATCCAGCAGCTGTATCTGGACTCCCTGCGAGCGCTGGACATCGATCCTCTGGTCCACGACCTGCGCTTCGTCGAGGACAACTGGGAGTCCCCCACGCTGGGTGCCTGGGGTCTCGGCTGGGAGGTCTGGCTGAACGGCATGGAGGTCACACAGTTCACTTACTTCCAGCAGGTTGGTGGCCTGGATTGCCGGCCCGTGACCGGGGAGATCACCTATGGCCTGGAGCGGATTGCCATGTACCTGCAGGGCGTGGCTAGCGTCTACGATCTGACCTGGGCCAACGGCCCGCGGGGCCGCGTAACCTACGGGGACGTGTTTCACCAGAACGAGGTCGAGATGTCCCGCTACAACTTTGAGGCGGCGGATACCACTGTCCTCGTGCCGCGCTTCGACGCCGCCGAACGGGCCTGCCGTTCACTCATTGAGGCTGGCCTCACGCTGCCTGCCTACGAGCAGGTTCTGGACGCCTCCCACACCTTCAACCTGCTGGATGCCCGCCGGGCGATTTCGGTCAGCGAGCGCCAGCGCTATATCCTCCGCGTGCGGGAGATGGCCCGGTCAGTGGCCCAGGCCTACCAGGACAGCCGCGCCGCACTGGGCTTCCCTCTTCTGGCCCGGTCTCAGGCCGGGTTGCCCGCTGCCGCTCCCGCGGCGCTTTGATCGTCAGACGGCAGACCAGCACCATGCCAGCGACTGCGGATTTTCTCGTCGAGATTGGCACGGAAGAGCTGCCGCCAAAGTCGTTGTCGGACCTGGAGCGGGCTTTCGCTGCGCAGCTACTCACCGGTTTGCACGGAGCCGGACTTGGCTTTACCCGGCTGGACTCCTTCGCGACGCCGCGCCGACTGGCGATTCTGGTCAACGGCCTGGAGCTTGAGCAGCCCCTGCAGAAGATTGAGAAACGCGGCCCGCCGGTGACTGTGGCGTTTGGCGCGGATGGCAAACCAACGCGCGCCGCCCTGGCTTTTGCCGAAGGGTGCGGCGTCCGGATGGAAGACCTCGGGCGAACCGAAACTCCGAAGGGTGCCTGGTTGTTTCACAGTGGGGAGTCGCCGGGACGGCCGGCAGCGGAACTGCTGCCCGGCATCGTGCAGGCCGCCCTGGCTGCCCTGCCCATCCCCCGACGCATGCGCTGGGGCAGCGGCGATGCCGAGTTTGTGCGACCCGTGCATTGGGTCGTGCTGTTGCTGGGCGAGGCGCTACTCACCACGCCTCTGTTCGGTATCACTCCCCAGCGCAAGACCCGGGGCCATCGCTTCCATGCGCCCGAGGATCTGACTATTGGTCTGCCGGCGGACTATCCGGCATTGCTCCGGGAGCGGGGCAAGGTCATCCCCGAGTTCGCCCTGCGCCGGGAGCGGGTCCGGGAGCTGGCTGACGCGGCTGCACGGGAAGCGGGCGGCCAGGCGCTCTACAGCGAAGCGTTACTGGACGAGGTTACGGGGCTCGTGGAGTGGCCGGTGGCCATCACGGGACGTTTCGACGCGCAGTTTCTGCGGCTGCCGGTCGAGGTTCTGGTCGCGACGCTGCAGGGCCATCAGCGCTACTTTCCGCTCAGGGACGGGGCGGGGAAGCTGTTGCCCGCGTTTGTCACCCTGGCCAATATCGAGAGCCGGGATCCGGACCAGGTGCGTCAGGGTAATGAGCGGGTCGTGCTGCCCCGGCTGGCTGATGCCGCTTTCTTCTGGGATCAGGACCGCAAGATGTCCCTGGCAGCCCGGGCAGAACGGCTAGACACCGTCGTCTTCCAGCACGGTCTCGGGAGTCTGGCGGACCGGTCCCGTCGGGTGGCGAAGCTCGGCAGCGCAGTCGCCGGGGCTCTCGGCCAGGACGTCGCCGTGGTGGAGCGCGCCGCCTTGCTGGCCAAGGCCGATCTGCTGACCGCGCTGGTGGGTGAGTTCCCGGAGCTTCAGGGTCGCATGGGCTATCACTACGCCATCCACGACGGCGAAGCCGCACCGGTCGCCACCGCCATTGAAGAGCAGTACCTGCCCCGCCACGCGGGCGATCGGCTGCCGTCGACAACCGGGGGGCGGGCACTCGCCATTGCGGACCGGGCGGATTCCCTCGCGGGCGTGTTCGCTCTCGGCAAGAGGCCCAGCGGCACCAAGGATCCTTTTGGACTGCGCCGGGCGGCGCTGGGACTGTTGCGGATTCTGGTTGAAGACGGCGTGGATCTGGACCTGCCGCTACTTCTGTCCCGGGCAATTGCCCTCCAGCCTGTGACCGTCAAGGATCCGGAGAGCCTGGCCAGCGAGTTGTATGACTTTATCGTCGAGCGCGGGCGTGCCTGGTATCTCGATGGCCTGGCACCCGCCTTGCCGGCCGGGGCTGTCACCGCTGCTGTCTTTGAGGCGGTCCGGCTGAGGCGCCCTGGATCCCCGGTGGATTTCCACGCGCGCCTGCTTGGCGTCCGGGCGTTCCTGGGTCTCGCAGAAGCAGAGGGTCTGGCCGTAGCCAACAAGCGCATCGCCAACATCCTCAAGACGGCAGTTGAGGGCGATTACCAGGTTGATCAGGCGCTGTTTGAGTTCGCCGAAGAGGGAGCCTTGCATGCCGCCATCGAGAAGGTGGCCGGCACCCATCGCCGGCACGTAGACCAGCGGGACTATCGCCAGGCGCTGCAGGACCTGGCCGCTCTCAAGGGCCCCGTGGATGGTTTCTTTGCGGCGGTGCTGGTGATGGCCCCGGCGCCGGCGTTGCGCAACAACCGGCTCGCGCAACTTCGCCGGCTGCGGGGTCTGTTTCTGGATGTTGCCGATCTGTCCTGCCTGGCTACGCCCAGCAGCTGAGATCGCCGGGCCCCATCCCGAGCAGTGGCCACTGGCACACAGCCCCGTCTGGTCATCCTGGATCGGGATGGCGTGATCAACCGGGAATCCCCGGACTTCATCCGCACCCCCGATGAGTGGCTGCCAGTTCCTGGCAGCATCGGGGCCATCTCAGCGCTTACCCGGGCGGGATTCACGGTCGTGGTCGCGAGCAACCAGTCCGGTGTGGGTCGCGGCCTGTTCAGCGCCGACACACTGGCCGCGATCCACGCCCGGATGACGCAAGCAGTGGAAGCTGCCGGCGGCCGGCTGGCCGGAATCTTCTTCTGCCCCCACCGCCCGGAGGACGGCTGCGCTTGCCGCAAACCGCTGCCCGGTTTGCTCCGGCAGATCGAAGCACGCTTCGGCGTCACCCTTGCTGGCGTACCCTGCATTGGCGACTCCCGCCGGGATCTTGAGGCGGCCTGGCAGGTCGGAGCCCGGGCAATTCTGGTGCGGACTGGGAATGGTGCGCAGACCGAGCAGGGCCTGCAGGCAGGTGCGGCTGTCGAGGTGTTCCCCGACCTGGCGGCAGCAGCACGGCAACTGATCGACGAGCAGGTGGCGTCCTGATGCTCCTCCTCAGGTCGGTGCTGTTCACCGTACTCGTGTCCCTGAGTGTCGTGCTCTGGAGCATCGTCGTAGTGATCGGCCGGCTTTGGGGCGACAGGGTCTCCTACTCACTCGTTATCGCCTGGATTCGCGGCGTCTTCTGGCTCCTGCAGAAGCTCTGTGGCCTCAACTATCGGGTCGAAGGCAGGGAGAACATCCCGGCAAGGAATGCGGTGGTCCTGCTCAAACACTCCTCCGCCTACGAAACCCTGGTGCAGTTTCTTATGTTTCCCCGCCAGTGCTGGGTCGTGAAGCGGGAATTGCTCTGGGGCCCGTTTCTGGGCTGGGCAGTGGCGGCAATCAGTCCTATTGCCATTGATCGGGGCGCAGGCCAGCAGGCCGTTGCACAGGTGCTGGCCAAGGGCACCGCCCGCCTCGAACAAGGTCACTGGGTGATGATCTTTCCGGAGGGTACGCGGATGCCACCGGGCACTACCCGGCGCTATGGCATCAGTGGCGTCTTGTTGGCCCAGGCCGCTGGCCGGCTGCTGGTGCCAGTGGCCCACGATGCGGGCGACTTCTGGCCACGGCGGGGTTGGCGCAAACGCCCAGGCACCGTGACTTTCCGCATTGGCCCGGCCGTGGACCCAGCGGGTCAGGAGCCCCGCAAGGTCAACGCGCAGATCCAGGCCTGGATTGAAGCCCAGGTGGCAGAACTGCGGAGCGCCGGATCAGAGCACTAGACGTCGAGGTTCTCGGCGGCCAGCGCGTTGCGCTCGATGAACTCCCGGCGAGGCTCAACCTGATCACCCATCAGTGTCGTAAAGACCTCGTCGGCTGCCACGGCGTCTTCGATGCGCACCTGGAGGAGACGACGGGTGGCGGGATTGACGGTGGTCTCCCACAGCTGCTCCGGATTCATTTCACCAAGGCCCTTGTAGCGCTGGATAGTCTGGCCCCGGCGCGCCTCGGCCATCAGCCATTCCATAGCGTCGCGAAAACTGGCGGCGTCCCGGCGCTGTTCACCCCGCACCACGTAGCCATCGGCGTCAACCAGACCGTGCAGGCTGTTGCCGAGATCGGCGATCTTGCGGTACTCGGGAGACGCGAAGAAGCGCAGTGGCAGTTCGGCCCGCTCATCAACCCCGTGCCGGGCGCGAAGGATGCCGAAGCCCTGGACCCCTTCCTCGTTCTCAGAAAGTTCGACCCGATAGACCACGCCACCGGCATCCGGTGCTGCCGCGAGGGACCTTTGGAGTCCTGCTGCCCACTCGGTAAGCCAGGCACGATCGGTGTGCCGGGCGGGGATCATCTCGGGCTGGAACAGCAATTGTTCGAGGACGCGGGGGTCGTAGCGGCGCGCGATCCGCTGGATCACGGCGGTGACGAGAATGAACTGTTCTGCAATGGTCCGTAGTGCCTCGCCCTGGAGAGGCAGGTCCCGGGGGTTCGCATGCAGGGCCGCGCCGTCCAGAGCGGACCGGAGCAACAGGGTGTTCAGCTCCACATCGTCCTTGACGTAGGTTTCCTGCTTGCCCCGCTTGACCTTGTAGAGAGGCGGTTGCGCGATATAGATGTGGCCGCGCTCCACCAGCTGGGGCATCTGCCGGTAGAAGAACGTCAGCAGGAGGGTGCGGATGTGGGAGCCGTCCACGTCGGCGTCCGTCATGATGATAATTCGGTGATAGCGCAGTTTGTCCGGATCGAAATCCTCCCGGCCGATGCCGCAGCCGAGCGCCGTGATCAGGGTGCCGACCTCTGCGGAGGCCAGCATTTTGTCGAAGCGGGCTTTCTCAACGTTCAGGATTTTTCCCTTGAGGGGGAGCACCGCCTGGGTGCGTCGGTCCCGGCCCTGTTTCGCCGAACCGCCTGCGGAGTCGCCCTCGACCAGGAACAGTTCGGACAGCGCCGGATCCTTCTCCTGGCAGTCGGCCAGCTTGCCGGGCAGGCCCGCGATATCCAGCGCCCCCTTGCGGCGGGTCATTTCCCGTGCCTTGCGCGCGGCTTCCCGGGCACGCGCCGCATCAATCAGCTTGGCAGCGACAATCTTGGCTTCGGCCGGGTGCTCGAGCAGAAACGCCTCGAGGTACTCGGCCACCATCGTCTCCACAGCGGCTTTGACCTCCGAGGAAACGAGCTTGTCCTTGGTCTGGGACGAGAATTTCGGATCTGGCAGCTTCACCGAGAGCACCGCGGTGAGGCCCTCGCGGGCGTCGTCCCCGGTGGTGGCAACCTTTTCCTTACGGGACGTGAGCTCTTTCTCGATGTAGGTGTTAAGCGTGCGGGTCAGCGCAGCGCGGAAGCCGGAGAGGTGCGTGCCCCCATCTTTCTGGGGAATGTTGTTCGTGTAGCAGAACATGTTCTCCTGGTACCCGTCGTTCCACTGCAGGGCGCACTCAACGGTGATCAGGTCGACCGTGCGGGTGAAGTAGATGACGCTGCCATGGATCGGCTGCTTGTTCCGATTCAGGTGGACGACGAACGCCTTGATGCCCCCTTCGAACTCGAAGACGTCTTCCTTCCCGTCCCGTTCGTCCAACAGATGGATACGAACGCCCTGGTTAAGGAAGGAGAGCTCCCGCAGCCGCTTGGCCAGGATGTCGTAGTGAAACTGGATGTTGGTGAAAATCTCCGGGCTCGGCCGGAACCGGATGACGGTTCCCCGGCGCTTGGTCTCGCCGACCACGGCCAGATCGGCCTCGGGCTCGCCCAGCCGGTAGCGCTGCTGGTGGGTTCGACCTTCCCGATGGATGGTCAGGTCCAGGGTCTCGGACAGGGCATTGACGACGGACACGCCGACGCCATGGAGGCCGCCGGAGACCTTGTAGGAGTTGCTGTCGAACTTACCGCCCGCGTGGAGGACGGTCATGATCACCTCGGCGGCGGACTTGCCCTCCTCCGGGTGGAGATCTACGGGGATCCCGCGCCCATCGTCGGTGACTGTGACGGCTTCGTTCGCGTGGATGGTGACGGTGATATTGGTGCAGAACCCGGCGAGGGCCTCATCGATGGCGTTATCGACCACCTCAAACACCATGTGATGGAGACCGGTGCCGTCATCGGTGTCGCCGATGTACATGCCGGGGCGTTTGCGGACAGCGTCGAGGCCCCGTAAGACCTTGATATTACTGGAGTCGTAGCGTTCTGAATCAACCATGAAGGACCCCGGATTACTAACCAGAAATTATAGCAAAACTGGCGGCTCCAGCGCGTTCCACGTGAAACGTGTGGGCATCTTTCGGCAACGGGACGGCGGTGGGATCCAGGGACGTCACAAAGGATTGGGCCGGCACCTCAGCAACGACTTCGAGAAGGCGAGCTAGATTTCCCCGGTCCAGGTCGGCACCAGGTTCATCCAGAAGCAGGACTACGGTCTGGGCACGGCTGGTGGAAACCAACTGGACCTGGGCCAGAGTCAGGGCGGCAACGACCAGCTTTTCCTGACCCCGGGAGACCGTGTCACGGGCCCGACGGGTGTGGAGCGTGATCCGGAAGTCTGCCCGGTGGGGACCCAGGCTACTGCTTCCCAACTGAAGATCCCGTTCCCGACTCCCGACCAACGCCTCGCCGAGGCTGCTGCCGTCGCTCCAGCCAGGCAGGTAGCCCAACTCAATCTCGGCACCAGCGCCCAGCAGTCTGGCCCCGACTTCCTGGACAGCGGGTTGCCACTGGGCCATCAGGCTCCGGCGGCATTGATCCACCACCAGACCGTCGGCAACGAGGCTGTCATCCCAGTGCCACGCCGCTGCTGCGTTGCGGGCTTTAAGGGCAGCGTTGCGCTGCTGCAGGGACCGGCGATAGCGCTGCCAGGCTGGCAGAAACGAGGGTTCCACGTGGAACACGCCCCAATCCAGGAACTGGCGCCGTCCTGCTGGCGGCCCGCTGACAAGCTCGTGACTGGCGGGTTCCAGGATCTGCACCGGCAGGGCCCGGGCCAGGTCAGCCCGGGTTCCGGCTGCCCCATCAACCCGGATCGTGGAGCCCTCAGATCGGGAAACCTCCAAGCCCACCCGGCTGGCAAGGCCCACACCCACCCGCCCAAACAAGGTGCAGCGCTCGGCCTCAAAACGAATGGCGGCTTCCGCCCTGGCAGCCCGAAAGGAACTGCCCCGGCCCAGAAAGTAAAGGGCCTCCAGGATGCTGGTCTTGCCGGAAGCATTACTCCCGGCGATAAGGTTAAAGCCCGGGCCCGGCTGAAGCCGGGCCGTCTCGAAGCATCTGAAGGACCCGAGCTGGACCTCGGCGATGACCGGGGCCGGAGCGGGCACTTTCACCTCAGAGCCGCATGGGCATCACGACGTACCGGGACTGGACCGAACCGACGCCGCTGATCAGGCAGCTGCTATTGGCGTCGACGAAGCCCAGCTCTACCTGCTCGCCATCCACGGCCGCGATGGCGTCCAGGAGGTAATTAACGTTAAAGCCGATTTCCAGAGGCTGACCCTTGTACTCGACTTCGATTTCGTCCCGGGCCTCCTCCTGATCCGGGTTGTTCGCCTGCACCCGGAGGGTAGCGTCTGACAGTTCGAGCCGAACCCCCCGATACTTCTCGTTGGACAGGATGGCCGCGCGCTGGAGCGCCTGGCGCAGGACGTCCCGGCCCGCCCGGAGGACATTGCCCTGGGGCTTCGGTATGACCCGTTCATAATCGGGGAAACGGCCGTCAATAAGCTTCGAAGTGAAGCGAATGTCGCCGATCGTGGCGCGAACGTGGTTGCTGCTGATGGCCAGTACCACCCCCCCATCCCCCAGCAGCAGGCGCTGCAACTCCTGGACGCCCTTCCGGGGGATAATGACCTGGTGACCTTCCGGCTTCTTGCCCTTCGCCTTGCTCGTCTGCGCTTCTATCGCCAATTCACAAAGGGCCAGGCGATGGCCGTCCGTCGCTACCGCCCGCACCAACTTCTCACCCGTCTCCAACAGGAGGCCGTTCAGGTAGTACCGGACGTCCTGCTGGGCCATGGCGAAATGGGTCTTCTCCAGCAGCTTGCGCAAATCCGGCTGGCCGAGGGAGAGGGTTTGCGCCGCTTCAACCTCCTCCACCACGGGAAACTCGGCGGCAGGCAGGGTGCCCAGCACGAACCGGGACCGTCCGGACTTGATCACGAGGCGATCGCCATCGAGTTGCACCTGCACAGTGGCGTCATCAGGCAAGGCCCTGCAGATATCCAGCAGCTTGCGTCCCGGCACCGTCACTTCACCGGCGGAATCCGCTTTATCCAGCGGTACCCGCGCCACGAGCTCAACCTCCAGGTCGGTCGCTGTAACAGCCAGCTCCTGGCCCCGCACCACAAAAAGTACGTTGGCGAGAATCGGCATTGTCTGTCGGCGCTCGACGACTCCAATGACAGCCTGAACAGGCTTCAGAAGCGTGGCGCGTGAGGTGGTGAACTTCATCCCGGCATCCTATTCAGTACGGACTCTGTAATTACTGGTCTTTAGTTTAAAGACATAGTAGTTATTATTAGCCTATGCCCCGGCTGTTGATAAACCCCATCCGGAGCTTTAAAAACCGGCCTTTTTTTCCACTTTCGCCTGTGGGGTTACCCCCGGACAGACAATGTAGCACCTGTGCACAACCTGTGTGCCGCTAACCGGCCAATAGTTATCTACAAGTTACCCACTCGCTGTGCAACGGATATCCACGCCAGGCTCCACAACAGCACACCGCGGTCCTCAGGCCGTCAGAATCCGGATCAGGTTCTGGTAATCCTCACGCACCCGGGACTCCGATTCCCGCAGTAGCTTCACCCGCCGACACGCGTGCAACACCGTTGTGTGATCCCGCCCCCCGAACTGATCACCGATCTCCGGGAGACTGTGATTGGTCAACTCTTTTGCCAGGCTCATGGCAATCTGCCGGGGCCGGGTAATCGACCGATTACGGCGCTTGGACAACAGGTCCGAAACCCTGACCTTGCTGTACTCGGCGACCGTCTTCTGGATGTTCTCGATCGTTACCAGCCGGTCCTGCACCGCCAGGAGATCCCGCAGGGCATCCTTCGCAAACTCCAGTGTGATAGGCCGACCGGTAAATGTGGAGGTCGCCATCACCCGGTGCAACGCACCCTCCAGCTCCCGCACGTTGGATCGGATCCGCTGGGCGATGAAAAAGGCGACCTCCTCGGGGAGTTCCTTGCGGGCCGCTGCGGCCTTGCTCATGAGGATCGCAACGCTGGTTTCGAGTTCGGGAGGATCGATGGAGACCGTCAGACCCCAGCCAAACCGGGACTTTAGCCGTTCCTCTAAGCCATTGACTTCTTTAGGGTATCTGTCGCAGGTCAGGATGACCTGCCGCTGCTCCTCAAGGAGGGCGTTGAAGGTATGGAAGAACTCTTCCTGAGAGCGTTCCTTGTTGGCAAAAAACTGTATGTCGTCGATCAGGAGGGCGTCCAGCGACCGGTAAGCCGCCTTGAACTCGTTGATGGTGTTGTGTTGCAGTGCACGAACCATATCCCCCACGAACTGCTCCGAGTGCACATAGGCGACCCGTGCCTCCGGACGATTGGCCACGATCACGTGGCCGATGCCCTGCATGAGGTGGGTCTTTCCCAGCCCAACGCCCCCATAGATAAACAAGGGGTTGTAGCCACGGCCCGGGTTGCTGGCCACCTGCAAAGCGGCTGCCCGGGCCATCTGATTGCTCTTGCCTTCGACGAACTTCTCGAAGGTGTAGTCGGGGTTCAGCCTGCCGCCAATGGCAGCGCCGACCCGGGGCTTACCCCCAACGGGCAAGGGGGGGCGCTGCAGATTCGCCAGGCTGCCCACCTCGACCCGCACGGTCGTGCCCGGTGCTTCCCGAAGAAACTCGATAATCTTGTCCAGGCAGTTACTGTTCACCCAGTCGACCACAAAGCGATTGGGAGCCAGGAGCCGCAGCACCTGGCCTTCTTCCACGGCCTGCAAGGGCCGGATCCAGGTGTTGAACTGCTGTTCAGGCAGGTCGGACCGCAACTGCTGGACGCAGCGGCCCCAGAGAGAAGACTGCACGGATTCACCCCGTGAATCTGATTATGGTTATCGAAAGGGGAGCGCCGCAGTCTAGCTGGCGACCAACGACTTATCCACAGGCCCGACGGCCCTTGACACACGCAGGGCCGCTCCTTAACCTTCCGCCCTCCGCGTATACCCATCCTTTTGTTTTTCGGCGAATTTCTCCATGAGTAAAAGAACCTACCAGCCCAGCAAACTGAAGCGCGTCCGGACCCACGGGTTCCGAGCTCGCATGGCCACTCGCGCTGGGCGCCTCGTCATCAAGCGCCGGCGTGCCAAGGGCCGGGCCCGCC
Organism: Gammaproteobacteria bacterium; assembly: GCA_031409515.1. GTDB lineage: Bacteria > Pseudomonadota > Gammaproteobacteria > Steroidobacterales > SHZI01. Next base: position 37,551 of record JANNXJ010000045.1, read on the forward strand.
TCACGGTCTAAGGACGGCGTTGAGGGGACGGCGGCCTGATGGCAGCGGTCTGACTGCCACGAGTCACTGCAACGCATCCCAAGGGAAGATCCCGATCGCCCCGCTTCCCACCCAGCCCGCGGGACACCACGAGCAAAGCTTCCCCCGGCAGCTGCGGCTGTTGCACGGGACAGAATTTGATAACGTCTTTCAGAACGGCCAGCGGTCAGCGGATCGGTTCTTCACTATTCTCTTCAACCCGAACTTACTGAATCGACCCCGCCTCGGCTTTGCGATTTCAAAGCAGAAGGTGCGCCTTGCTGTGGGCCGCAACCGGCTCCGGCGGCTGGTCCGGGAGAGTTTCCGGTTGCGGGCAGCAGGCCTTCCTGCGGTGGACCTCGTCGTCCTCGCCCGGGACGGGGCGAAAGCGGCCCCGAGCGCTGAGCTGGTGGCGAGCCTCGAAAAACATTGGGTCCGGGTGCTTGCCGGGGCCAGCAAGCCAATCGGCCAGGCAGAAGGCCACTCGACAGGGAAGAGCATCACGTGACCACCGACAACCTGCGGATTTTTCTCTGGGTCGGCCTGCTGATGCTGGTCTGGCTGACGGTGCAGACCTGGACCACAACCTTCGCGCCCAAACCGGTGACTGCCGCGGCATCGAACACCGGGGCCCCTGGCGGCACAGCCGCAACGCCGGGAACCGCCGCGCCCCTTGCGCCGCCATCCTTGCCGGCGCTGCCCGGCACATCCCCCTCAGCCGCAACCGCAGCGCTTACCGCCCCGGCCGACGTCGCCCCTGCGGTCGCGGCGCCGGCGACCCGCATCCAGGTCCGGACGGACGTCCTGGATCTGGTCATCGATACCGTCGGCGGCAACATTGTCGACACGTTGCTGCCTGCTTACCCCGTCCACAAGGATCAGCCCGACGTGCCAGTGGAGCTGCTCTCCACCAAGCCGGAGCGTTTCTTCGTGCTTCAGGGCGGCCTGCGCGCGGCGGATGGCCAGCCGGAGGCCAACCACCTGGCGACGTTCACCACCACCGCCACGGACTTCGCTCTGGCGCCTGCCGCCACCGAACTGAAGGTGCCGCTGACCTGGACAAGTCCTACCGGCATTGTGGTTACTAAAACCTACACCTTACGCCCGGGACGCTACGAGATCGATCTGGATTACACCGTCCAGAACAACAGCGCGTTGCCCTACGAGACCGCCGAGTACCTGCAGATGCAGCGGCTGTTTACGCCGCACAAGCAGAGCATGTTTGATGTCGAGACCTACTCCTTCAACGGCCCCGTTGCCTACGACGGCAAGAAGTACTCCAAACTGGATGTGGAAGACCTGCCGACGACGCCCTTCACGCAGTCTGTTGCCCAAGGCTGGTTTGGCGCCATTCAGCACCACTTCCTGACGGCCGCAGTACCGCCCGCGGCGGAAAGCTGGGTGTACAACGGCAGCTTCGCAGACGGCAAATTCCTGGTCAGCGCGATCGGCCCACGGCAGTCCATCGCCCCCGCGAGTTCGGCTCAGTTCAGTTCCAAACTCTTCATTGGTCCGAAGTTGCAGGACCAGCTCGAAGCCACCGCGCCCGGGCTCGAGCTTACCGTGGACTACGGGCGGCTGACGCTGCTGGCCCAGCCGATGTTCTGGCTGCTCGACAATGTGCACAACCTGGTCCACAACTGGGGGCTCACCATCATTCTGGTGACCCTCCTGATCAAGCTGGTCTTCTACAAGCTGAGCGAGACGAGCGGGCGGTCCATGGCCGGCATGCGCAAGTTGCAGCCCCGCATGAAGGCGCTGCAGGAACGTTACAAGGACGACCGCCAGGCCATGAGCACGGCGCTCATGGAGCTCTACAAGAAAGAGAAGATCAATCCTGCCGCGGGCTGCCTGCCCATGCTGGTGCAGATTCCGTTCTTCATTGCCTTCTACTGGGTACTTCTGGAGAGCGTCGAGATGCGCCAGGCACCGTTTGCCCTCTGGATTACCGACCTGTCGTCGAAGGACCCGTTCTTTATCCTGCCCCTGCTGATGGGCGCGGCCATGTTCATCCAGCAAAAACTGAATCCGCCACCGCCCGACCCGGTGCAGGCCAAGATGATGCAGATCATGCCCATCGTGTTTACCGGCTTCTTCGCCTTCTTCCCGGCGGGTCTGGTGCTCTACTGGCTCACCAACTCCGTGCTGTCCATCGCCCAGCAGTGGCGCATCAACAAGGTGCTGGGCGCCGACTAGCTTGTCTGCCCGGCAGGCACCCAGCGACACCATCGTCGCCCGGGCGACCCCGGCGGGGCGGGGCGGGGTGGGGATCGTCCGGGTCTCCGGACCGCTGGTTGGCCGCATAGCTGCTGCCGTTCTGGGCAGTTGCCCGGCACCACGCTGGGCAACGCTCCTCGCTTTCCGGGATAGCGATGGGCAGACCCTCGATACCGGCCTGGCGCTGTACTTCCCCGCTCCCCATTCCTACACCGGCGAAGACGTCCTCGAGCTGCAGGCCCACGGTGGCCCCGTGTTGCTCGACCTGCTGCTAGCCCGGGTCGTCGCGCTCGGTGCCCGGCTGGCCAGGCCCGGCGAGTTCTCCGAGCGGGCCTTTCTCAATGACAAGCTGGACCTGCTGCAGGCGGAGGCCGTCGCCGACCTCATCGCTGCGGGCTCACAAGCGGCAGCTCGCGCTGCACAGCGCTCCCTATCCGGTGAGTTCTCGGCGGCGATCCTCGGGCTGAACGAGCAGGTGACGGCGCTGCGGATGTACGTGGAGGCCGCCATCGACTTTCCGGAGGAGGAGATCGATTTTCTCGGGACTGATGAGCTGCGCCATCGCCTGGACACGGTGGCGGGGGAGTTCACGCGCCTTGAGGCGGCAGCCCGCCAGGGCCGGCTGCTCCGGGACGGCATTCACGTGGTGATTGCCGGGCGTCCCAACAGCGGGAAGTCCAGCCTGCTCAACCGGCTGGCGGGCTACGAGGCGGCCATCGTCACGCCTCAGCCCGGCACGACCCGGGACCTGGTGCGGGAGCATCTGGAAATCGACGGCCTGCCCGTGCACATCGTGGACACGGCCGGGTTGCGGGAGACTGCCGATGCCATCGAGCGGGAAGGGGTGCAGCGCACCCGCGGCCAGCTGGCTGTTGCTGATCTGACGCTGCTGGTGGTGGATGCGAGTGATCCGGGGCCGATGGAGCCGCTGCTGGCTGAGGTGCCGCGCGGCGTCCCGGTGATACTGGTCCGGAACAAGATCGACCTGACCGGCGAATCAGCCGGGCTGGCTGCGGAGCAGGAGCCCGGGGTTGTGCGGCTGTCGGCACTGACCGGTGCCGGCCTCGATGAGCTGCGGCGAGCCATCAAGGCGCGGGCCGGCTTCAGTGATCCGGGCGAGGGCACGGTGATTGCCCGGCAGCGGCACCTGGCCAGCATTCGCCGCGCGCGGGAGCATTTCGACGCGGGGCGCGAGCAGTTGGAAATGAACCGGGCCGGGGAGTTGCTCGCCGAGGAGTTGCGGGCGGCGCAACTGGCACTGGCGGAGATCACGGGGGAATTTACGAGTGACGATCTGCTGGGGGAGATCTTCGGCAGGTTCTGTATAGGAAAGTGATTGAGGGCCAATTAACGCAGAGTCGTGATCCCACAAACAGAAAACCCGCCTTGCAGCGGGTTCCCGGGTGCCGTCTGTCGGTAAAAGTTAGCTGCTGATTTTCCTGCGCATCACGCCCACCAGGCCGAGCGCCGAAACGAACAACCAGGCGGCGGGCGGGATGGGTACCGGGATGGTAGAAATCCTGAGGCTTGTAGTGGTTAGCGTGCCGCAGGTAATACTCTGGGAGCTAGCGTCATAGGTGATGTTCTTGACATTCGGTCCAAGTCCGCACCCAGCCGTTCTGCCAATAGCCCGACGGATCTCACCACCGTTGGTGGAGACGACACAGGTCCCGGAGAATGAATTATTACAATCGCCGCTGACCGACAGATCAGCTATCAAACCGGACAGCGTGGTGATCAGCGCGTTGTCAGCACCACGGACATCAATCCCCCCCGCGACGTTGCCCAGGTTCGTGGCCGCACCGTCCAGCTCCCAGCCCCAGGACAGCGAACCGCCCGTGGGGGTGTAGCCACCCGGCGCGGTGCTGTTGCTGCAGAGGATGTTGGCCGGCGAGCTGGTAGCGCCCTGCTGGCAGAGGTAGTTCGCATCGCTGAACTTCGCCGACCCGCCAGTGATCTGCCAGGACGTCGCCGTGAAAGTCCCTGTCAGGTTGAGAGTGTAGGTGCCTGCCGTGCTGACGCCAGACCAGCTGTTACCAAACGGAGAACCGTCAGCTTGCCGCAGGTTGTAGCCGTTGCTGCCCGTACCCACGCTGGTGGCCGTGCCACCCGAGGGCCCATTGGTCGTGCTGACCACCGTCAGAACACCCGTCATGGTGGTGTCGGTCACGCTCACAACCCCATAGGCCGAAGCACCCGGACCGCTGTCGGCGACGGGCGTGGCGACAAAAATTGGGGTGCTGGAGGAGTCCAGGTAGCGGCACCCGTACTTGCGGGTTATCGGGGCCGAACCGCCGAGCCCGGCCACGATCGCTGAACACTGTGCGGCAGACGCGAAGTCCGAGTTGTAGTAACCCGTCTGATTGTTGCCGGTCAGCGTGGAGAAGTAGGTGGAGTTCGACATGGCAGCCAGGGTGTTCGGCGTCGGCGACGACCAGCCGATCTCCGTACCGGTTTCTCCCCAAGAGAACACCAGGTCGACATTAGCGGCCCCGTAGCCGTAGGCGGCGCTATTGCCCAAGCCCAGAGCGACGGTGATAAATACTGCGCGTAGCATTTTCATGATGGTCCCCCACGTCCAAGGCGCACTCTCTGCTGGTGAGCACAAGCCGGACTGAGGCGTAGCGCACGCCCTGCCGACCGCCGTCAGAGTCTACACCCGGCCGATCAGCCATCACTATCTGGGGCGTTACGTCAAACCGAATCCCCGCGAAAGCCCCTGTTTCGCCGCTGGTCGCGGCGCCTCCCTAGCCCTATCGTGAGAGGCATGGATCCCGACCATATAGCCTTGAACGAACTGCTCCGACAGACTAGGACTGGTTCTGCCCTAGCTGCTGACTCAACGCGGGTCATGGCTGAAGAGAGACCGCTACGGCAGATACTGTCCCTCGCAGCGGTCTCAACCGTCAGGGGCACAGCGTGCCGCACACCCGACAGCGAGGCTGACGACCGCCTGTCAGAGGCGCTGCATCGGGACCAGGAGCCCTGCTACACTGATTTGTCACTGACTGAGGCCAAGCTAATGAGCCCGGAACAGAAGAGTGTGCCCGTCAAGCTCGGAGCCGCCATCCACTACATTTGCCGAAAAATGGCCAACCAGCCGGACAAGCTCGGCGCGGTGAAGTTGCACAAGACCCTGTGGTTCGCGGACGTGCACTCCTACCGGTCGACCGGCCAAACCATTACCGGCGGCACCTTCATTCGCCACCAGTTCGGTCCTTTCTTGAAGGAACTCGACCAGGCCGTTGCGGACCTTGAACGAGCAGACCTGATCACCGTCCGTATGGTGGATTTTCGCGAGGTTGGGAAGCGGGAGTTCATCGGTCGTGGTGAACCAGACGTCAGTTTGCTGAATGAGCGCGAGCGCAAGTGGCTAGACCAATTCGCCGAGCAGGTGTGTGAAGACCACACTGCGGGCTCCGTTAGTGAGCGGACACACACCCGTCTCTGGGAATCCGCTGCAATGTTCGAAGAGATCCCGATTGCGGCGGCGGCAGTTCAGTTTGTGAAGCCTGTGCCCTCGGCGGTGGCCTGGGCTGCTGAAGAGCTGGAGCGAATGAGCCACTGACGGTGGTTCGCCCGGTAGTGGAATCAGCTTGGGCGACCAGGCAGATCGAAGCGCTGAGCGCAGACTCCCCCAACTTCCGGCAACACCTGGACGCCATTACTTGGCGCCTGGCTCGGGATCCAGGCCTCTGGCGTTCGGAGGGCTATGAGGTCCCCAATCGAGACCCGCCGGTCTACCTTGTTCTGACGGCAGCCATGCGTCCGATTGGCATCGGCGCCCTCCAGATCATGTACGGGATCAGAAACCGAGGGATAGAAATTCTGGCTATCGCTGTCGTGAAGCCCAAGTAGCCAACATGTGGCCATTTCCATCCTTGGGGCCTCAGATATAAGGGTTGGCAAGGCCCCCAGCCGCTTCACCAGCAGCTGCATCGGAAAGTAAGCTACGGCCCATGAACGTCACCACCCACCGCGCGGCCCGCCTCTTCGTCGTCCTCGCCGGCATCTTCGTGGCGAACGCGATCCTCGCCGAGTTCGTCGGCATCAAGATTTTCGCAGTCGAGCCGACCCTCGGTCTGCAACCATTCAATTGGTCCTTGTTCGGCCAGACCGGCACCCTGAACTTCACGTCGGGCGTGATCCTCTGGCCGGTCGTCTTTCTCATGACGGACGTAGTGAACGAGTACTACGGCCGCAATGGCGTGCGGTTCCTGTCTTTTCTGGCGGTGGCGCTGATCTCCTACGCGTTCCTGATCGCCTGGGTGGTCATCCATCTGTCACCGGCGGACTGGTGGGTGACATCCTTCCAGAATCAGGGCGTGGAGAATCTGCAGACCGCCTTCGCCGCTATCTACGGGCAGGGCATGTGGGTGATTGTCGGGTCGCTGGTGGCGTTCCTGATCGGCCAGCTGCTGGATGTGGCGATCTTTCACCGCATCCGGCAGGTCACAGGGGAACGCCTGATCTGGCTGCGGGCCACCGGCTCAACGCTCGTGTCCCAGTTCGTGGACAGCTTCGTCGTGCTGTACATCGCCTTTGTCCTGGGGCCCCAGCAATGGCCGCTGAACCAGTTCCTCGCGATCGGCACGGTGAACTACGCCTACAAGTTTCTGGCGGCTCTGGCCCTGACACCGGCAATCTACGCGGTGCACTGGCTGATCGACCGCTATCTGGGGGAGGAGACGGCTACCCAGCTCAAGCAGCAAGCCACTTCCGACCGGGCTGACTATTAAAAAAGAACCGTAGGAGCGCCTTCAGGCGCGATTCACTATCGATCGCGCCTGAAGGCGCTCCTACGGGCCGGTGCTCTTCATGAACGTGGGCATCACGATGGCGCTGCGGCCGCCGTCCGTGGTGGCGCAGTGGACCTGGTTGCGGCCCGCGTGCTTGGCGGCGTAGAGCGCTTCGTCGGCCCTCCCGATCAGGCTCGACACCGTTTCCCCCGGACGATACTCGGCGATGCCGATGGACACGGTGACGTGATGCAGCCCGTCGAAGGGCCGGCGCACCACGGCCTGGCGGATGCGCTCAGCGCCCCGGAGGGCGCCCCGCAGTGAGGTCTCCGGCAGCAGCACGATGAACTCTTCGCCCCCGACACGACCGAAGGCGCTGCGGCCGGCAGTGACCGGCTCGCTGTGGTCCCCATTCGGCGCCACGGGCAGCCCGGCGGTATTCACGGTGTCCATGGTGCGCAGCGCCCCGCGCACCCGCCGCGCAAAGGCCGCCAGGATCCGGTCGCCGGCCTGGTGACCGAACTGGTCGTTCATGTTCTTGAAGTGGTCGATGTCCAGCAGGCACACGCACAGATCCTCGCCACCCCGGTCGGCCCGGGACTTCTCCCGGGCCACCATTTCCAGAATGGACTGCCGGTTGTAGGAGTTAGTGAGCTGGTCCCGTTCCGCCCGACGGGTGATCCGCTCGATGCCCGCCTGCAGTTCCGCATTCCGCGCCTGCAGTTGCTCCCGGGCGCTGGTCAAAGTCCGGGCAGCCAGGTAGATGGCTGCCAGCAGCACACTCAGCACCAGGTTCGGCAGCAGCGAGGGCAGCAATAAGGGCAGCAGGGCCGCCGCACTGATGGACGCACCCGACTGCACCAGCAAGCCCTGGTGGAACAGCGGCACCGCGGTGCTGGCCAGAGCGGCGGCGAACATCAGGCGGGCCAGCACGGGCAGGCTCGCTGCCGGCATGGCCAGCGCGATGGCCGACAGGTACATACCCACGCTCAGGACGGCGCCGGCGGGGGACCCGGAGGTGTACCAGGCAAACAGGGTGGACCAGACGATGCCCATGAGGGACTGGGCCGTTGCCAGCAGCGCAGCGGAGGGCTGCTCCACGGGCAGGCGGGCCAGCCCCAGGAACAGGCCCAGGGTGAGCGCACAGCCGAGACTGAGCACCAGGGCGCCGCCGGCAGGCAGCGGCACGGCGCCCGCCGTGTGGGCCAGCGCGGCAATGCCTGCCCAGGCGGCATAGAGCAGGGCGGCGCGCTCGTCGATCCGGCCAGGACCGGTGCCAGAACCGGTGCCAGCAGGCACAACGGCCAAAGATGCGGGTAGGGCGGGCGCTTCCATAGATGGACTTCTTCTTATTGCCGGCGTGATGCCGATCTTTATTGCCGACGATGCTGGCACACCCCCACCGGCCAAACCGTGACGCGGTTCCGGGTAAATTCCTTGCCATAACGCATCAACCCGACGGCCCCCTGTCCCGGCGCCACCGCCGCCGCCAACACCGCCGGTGGGCGGCGGCTAGAATGCCCACCGATGACGGGCAGCAATACCTTTGATGTGATCGTGGTGGGCGGTGGCCATGCGGGCACCGAAGCCGCCGCGGCCGCCGCGCGCCTGGGGGCCCGCACGCTGCTGCTGACCCAGAATCTGGAAACCGTCGGCCAGATGAGCTGCAACCCCGCCATCGGCGGCATCGGCAAGGGCCATCTCGCCCGGGAGATCGACGCGCTGGGCGGGCTCATGGCCCGGGCTGCCGACCAGGCCGGCATCCACTTCCGCACTCTCAATTCCAGCAAGGGCCCGGCCGTGCGCGCCACCCGGGCCCAGGCCGACCGGGCGCTCTATCGCCAGGCCGTGCGCGGGCTGCTCGACGCCCAACCAAACCTGCTCCTGTTTCAGCAGGGCGTGGATGACCTGATCGTCGCCGGCGACCGCGTGACCGGCGTGGTCACTCAGTCCGGACTGCGCTTTCAGGCCCGGGCCGTCGTGCTCACGGTGGGGACCTTCCTGGCCGGCCGCATCCATGTGGGCCTCACGAACTACTCTGGTGGCCGCGCCGGCGACCCGGCCTCGGTGGGCCTGGCCGCGCGCCTCCGGGAACTGCCCTTCGACGTGGGTCGCCTCAAGACCGGCACGCCGCCCCGCATCGATGCCCGCTCCGTCGACTTCAGCGCGATGACGGTCCAGCACGGCGACACACCCCGGCCCGTGTTCTCCTTCCTGGGCCGCCGGGCCGATCATCCCCGCCAGGTCCCCTGCCACATCACGCGCACCACGGCCGCGACCCACGACCTGATCCGCAACGCCCTGGACCGCTCGCCCATGTACACGGGCGTGATCGAAGGCGTCGGCCCCCGCTACTGCCCATCAGTGGAAGACAAGATCGTGCGCTTCGCCGACAAGGACTCCCACCAGATCTTCGTCGAGCCCGAGGGCCTGAACTCCACGGAGCTGTACCCCAACGGCATTTCCACCAGCCTGCCCTACGACGTGCAGCAGGCCTTCGTGCGCACGATCCCCGGCTTCGAAAACGCCCACCTCACCCGGCCGGGCTACGCCATCGAGTACGACTACTTCGACCCCCGGGGTCTGCGGAACACCCTGGAGACCCGCAGCCTTGCCGGGCTCTGGTTCGCCGGGCAGATCAACGGCACGACGGGCTACGAGGAAGCCGCCGCCCAGGGCCTCATCGCCGGCATCAACGCGGCGCTGTCCGCCCGGGATGCCGAGCCCTGGTCGCCCCGGCGGGACGAGGCCTATCTCGGTGTGCTGGTGGACGACCTGATCAGCCGGGGCACCACCGAGCCCTACCGGATGTTCACCAGCCGTGCGGAACACCGTCTGCTGCTGCGGGAAGACAACGCTGACGCGCGCCTCACGCCCCGGGGGCGGCAGCTCGGTCTCGTCGACGACTACCGCTGGCAGGTCTTCAGCACCAAGCAGGAGGCCATCGCGGCAGAGCGGGAGCGCCTGGCCGGAATCCTCATCCAGCCCGCCGATGTCCCACTGGAGCCTCCCCTGCGTCGGGAACACCGCGCCCTGGAACTGCTCAAGCGCCCCGACGTGGACTACGCCTGGCTGACTGGCCTTGAGCCAGTCGGCCGCCGCCCGGGTGGCGCGGAGGAGTACCCGGAACTTGCCGAACAGATCGACGCCCAGGTGGAGATCGAAGTTCGCTACGCCGGCTACGTGAAGCGCCAGCAGGACGAGATCGAGCGCAGCCGGGGCACCGACGAGCTGGCCCTGCCGGACGACCTGGACTACACGGTGATCCACGGGCTGTCCCACGAGATCCGGCAGAAGCTGGCGCGCCAGCGCCCGGCCACGGTGGGGCAGGCGTCCCGCATCCCCGGCGTGACGCCGGTGGCGGTGTCGCTGCTGCTGGTCCATCTCAAGAAGCGGCGTTCGCGCCCGCTGGCGGGCGCTGCCGGGTGACCCAGTTAGTGGCGGAGTGGCGCTGGTGGCTCCCGGCGCTGACGGCCGCAGCACTGCTGGCCGCCTGCAGCCGGCCCGGCGACGAGGCGTCCCTGCCCACACCCCAGACCGTCCAGGTGGGCGGTGCCTCAGGCCAGGAACTGGCTGCCGAACAAATCCTGCGCAAGGGCAATGGCGCCGAGCCGGAGTCCCTGGATCCCCACCGGGCCGAGGGCGTGACCTCCTCCAACGTGCTGCGGGATCTCTTCGAGGGTCTTGTGACCGAAGCACCGGACGGCACCTTGATCCCCGGCGCCGCCGAGAGCTGGACCATCAGTGAGGATGGCCGCGTCTACACCTTCAAGCTGCAGCCCAGGGGCCGCTGGAGCAATGGCGACCCGGTGGTGGCCGAGGATTTCGCCTTCGGGCTCCGGCGTAGTGCAGATCCGGCCACCCTCTCCGAGTACTCCGCGATTCTTTACCCCATCGACAATGCCTACGAGGTGGTCAACGGCAGTCTGCCCGTCGACCGACTGGGGGTTCGGGCTATCGACGAGCGCACGCTGGAGATCCGCCTGCACTCCCCAACCCCCTACCTGCTGGGCCTGCTGACCCACTCCAGCACCTACCCCGTCCATAGGCCTTCTGTCGTGAAATTCGGCGACAAGTTCGCCCGGCCGGGGAATCTCGTGAGCAACGGCGCTTACGGCCTGCAGGCCTGGGTGGTGCAGTCCTACATTCAGCTGGTGCGGAACACGCATTACTGGGATAACGACCAGACCGTCATCAACGAGGTCTGGTACTACCCGGTGGAGAACGCGGAGTCGGAGCTCAGACGCTACCGGGCCAATGAGTTCGACACGACGGAGACGGTGCCGAACCGGCAGATTCCCTGGCTCCGGAAGAACCTGCCGGCTGAACTGCACATCGCGCCCTATCTCGGCAGCTACTCCTATGGCTTCAACACCACCCAGCCACCCTTCAAGGACAACATCCCCCTGCGCAAGGCGCTGGCCATGGCGCTGGACCGGGACATCCTGGTGGGCAAGATCACGGGCGCCGGCGAGATTGCCGCTTATTCCTGGGTCCCCCCGGTGACCGGGTACCAGAACCAGCAGCCGGTCTGGGCCACCTGGACCCAGGAGCAGCGCAACGCCGAAGCCCGCCGCCTCTACGCACAGGCTGGTTACTCGGCGGAGCAGCCGCTGCGCATGCAACTCCTGCACAACACGGAGATCAACCACCGGCGCCTCGCCGTGGCCATGGCCGCCATGTGGCGGGACGTGCTGGGCGTGGAGACGGAGATCCTGAACCAGGAGTGGCAGGTGTTCCTGCAGACCCGCCGCACCCGCATCGACACCCAGGTGTTCCGCTACGGCTGGATCGGCGACTACAACGACCCCTACACCTTCGCCGAGATCCTGGAGTCGAAGCACGGCCTGAACGACATGAGCTACAACAACCCGCGCTACGACGCGCTATTGCTTGAGGCCTCCCGGGAAGCGGATCCGGCGGTGCGCATGGGGCTGCTTCAGGAAGCCGAGCGGGTCATGCTGGACGACATGCCGATGCTGCCGATCTACTACTACGTGAGCAAGCAGATGGTGAAGCCCTGGGTGGCCGGCTACGAGAGCAACATCATGGACCACCATCACAGCCGTCACTTCCGCATCCTGAAGCACTGATCGCCCCGTGCTGCGCCTCTTCTTCCGCCGCCTGCTCGAGTCGATCCCGACGCTGCTCATACTCATCGCCGTCACCTTCTTCATGATGCGGATGGCGCCGGGCGGTCCCTTCGACAGCGAAAAGCGCCTGGCGCCGGAAGTGGAGGCCAACCTGCGGGCCGCCTACCACCTGGACGAGCCCCTCTGGCAGCAGTTCGGGCGCTACCTGTGGAACCTGGCCCAGGGAGACTTTGGCCCCTCATTTCAGTATCGGGATCGCACGGTTACCGAGCTGATCGCCAGCGGCTTTCCTGTGTCCCTCCAGCTGGGTGGCCTGGCGATGCTGATCGCCGTCGTCGCTGGCGTGGCGCTCGGCAGCCTGGCGGCGCTCCGCCAGAACAAGGCCACGGACTACACCACCATGGCAGCCGCGATGACGGGCATCTCCGTGCCCAACTTCGTGCTGGCCCCGCTGCTGGTGCTGGTCTTCGCGGTGTATCTCGGCTGGTTGCCGGCGGGTGGTCTGGGCGAAGCGAGCCTGCTCGAAGGCGGCTGGAAGAATCTGGTGCTGCCCGTATTCACCCTGGCCCTTACCCAGGTGGCCTACATCGCCCGGCTCACCCGGGGCAGCATGATCGAGGTCCTGCGCAGCAACTACATCCGCACGGCCCGGGCTCAGGGCCTCTCCACGCTGACCATACTGTTCCGCCACGCGCTGAAGCCCGCGCTCATTCCCGTCGTGTCCTATCTGGGCCCCGCCACCGCGGGCCTCATCACCGGCTCAGTGGTGATCGAGCAGATCTTTGGCCTGCCGGGTCTCGGCCGCTACTTCGTCACGGGCGCACTGAACCGGGACTACACCCTGGTGCTCGGCATCGTGGTGTTCTACGGCGCGCTGATCATCCTCTTCAATTTCCTGGTTGACCTGATCTACGGCTGGCTCGACCCGAGGTCCCGGGAATGACCGCGCCCGTAGGAGCGCCTTTAAGCGCGATCGCTGTTCCCGAAGCCCCGCGCAGCCTCTGGACCGACGCCTGGTCCACCCTGCGCCAGAACCGGGCGGCGATGGCGGCCGCCGTCATCCTCGGCGCCCTGGTGCTCCTCGTGCTCGTCGGCCCCTCGCTCAGCGACCACCGCTACGACAAGCCCAACTGGGACGAAATCGCCGTGCCCCCTTCCCTGACGGGCGGTCATCTCTTCGGCACCGACTCCCTGGGCCGCGACCTCTTTACCCGCACGCTGATGGGCGGGCGCCTGTCGCTTCTGGTGGGCGTCGTCTCCACGCTGGTCAGCATGCTCATTGGCATCGCCTGGGGTGCCACGGCTGGTTTCCTGGGCGGGCGCGCCGACCGCATCATGATGCGCATCGTCGATATCCTCTACGCGCTGCCCTTCATGTTCCTCGTGATCCTGCTGATGGTGCTGTTCGGCCGAAACATCCTGCTGATCTTCGTGGCCATCGGCGCCTGCAACTGGCTCGACATGGCGCGCATCGTCCGGGGCCAGACCCTGGGGCTGAAGCAGCGAGAGTTCATTGAGGCGGCGCGGGTGTCCGGGGTGAAACCCGGGCGCATCATCCTGCGGCATATCGTGCCGAACCTGCTGGGGGTCGTGGTTATCTACGTGACCCTGACGATCCCCCAGGTGATCCTCGTGGAGTCCTTCCTCAGCTTCCTGGGCCTCGGCGTGCAGGAACCCCAGACCAGCTGGGGCGTGATGGTGAGTGACGGCGCCATGGACATGGAGAACGCGCCCTGGATGCTGGTGTTTCCCGCCGCGTTCCTCGCCGTCACCCTGTTCTGCTTCAACTACCTGGGTGACGGCCTGCGGGATGCGCTGGATCCCCGGGACCGGAGCGGTCGATGAGTCCGGATCCCGCCAAACAGCTGCTGGACGTCAGTGCCCTCAACGTGTCCTTCGCGACCCGGGACGGTCCGGTGCACGCGGTGAAGGAGCTCTCCTTCCAGCTGGCGCCCGGCGAGGTGCTGGGCATCGTGGGCGAGTCCGGCTCGGGAAAAACCCAGGCGGCCATGGCGGTGCTGGGGCTGATGGCGGACAACGGCTGGATCTCCGGGAGCATCCGCTTCGAGGGCCAGGAGCTGGTGGGGATGCCGGAGAGCGCCTTGAGTGCGATCCGCGGCGCGCGGATCGCGATGGTCTTTCAGGACCCCATGACGTCGCTCAATCCCTACCTGACCATCAGCGCCCAGATGGCGCTGGTGCTGAAGCGCCACCGGGGCCTGCGGGGCGCCGCGGCCCGCAAGGAATGCGTGACGCTGCTGGATGCGGTGCAGATCAGCGACCCCGCGTCCCGGCTGCGGATGTATCCCCACGAACTGTCCGGCGGTATGCGCCAGCGGGTGATGATCGCCACCGCCTTGCTGTGCCGCCCGGCATTGCTGATCGCTGACGAACCCACCACCGCGCTGGACGTGACCGTGCAGGCGCAGATCCTGGCGCTGATGGCCGAGCTGCGGGTGAGCTTTGGCACCGCCATCCTGCTGATCACCCACGATCTGGGCGTGGCCGCCGGCACCTGCGACCGGCTGCTGGTGATGAAAAACGGCGAGTGCCAGGAGCAGGGGCCCATCGACGACTGCTTCCACCAGCCGAAGACCGCCTACGCCCGGGAGCTGCTGGCGGCGGTGCCGCGCCTGGATGCGGAGCCAAACCGTGCGCCGCCAGTCGCTGCCGAGTCCGTGATTACCGTGGAAGACCTGGCGGTTTACTACCCCGTAGCGCAGCCGGGATTCCTGGCGGCACCGAAAATGCTCCGGGCCCTGGATGGCGTCTCCCTGGAGCTGCGCCCTGGCGAAACGCTGGGGGTCGTGGGCGAGTCGGGCTCCGGCAAGTCCACGCTGGCCCGTGCAGTACTGCGGCTGGTCAAGCCGACCCACGGCACGGTGTGCCTGCTGGGCCGGGAGCTGGCCCAGCTGCCCGAGAACGAGGTGCGGGAATCCCGGCGGGACATGCAGCTGGTGTTCCAGGACCCCCTGGCGGCTCTCGACCCGCGGATGACCGTGGGGGAGATCATCGCGGAGCCTCTGGAAGTGTTCGACACCTCCTTGAGCGCTGCCGCGGTCACCGCCTGGGTCAGTGAAGCGATGCTGCAGGTCGGGCTGGACCCGGAGTGGCGCAACCGCTACCCGCATCAGTTCTCTGGCGGCCAGTGCCAGCGCGTGGGGATTGCCCGGGCGCTGATCCTCAAACCGAAGCTGCTGGTGTGTGACGAGGCGGTGAGCGCGCTGGACGTGACGGTGCAGGCGCAGATCGTGAGTCTTCTACTGGAGTTGCAGGCCCGGTTGGGGCTGGCCCTGATCTTCATTTCCCACGACCTGGCTGTCGTCCGGCGGCTCTCCCACCGGGTGCTGGTGATGTACCTCGGCAAAGTCATGGAGCTGGCGGATGCCGACGAGCTGTACCGGAACCCCAAGCATCCCTACACCCGGGCGTTGATGGCCGCCGTGCCGATTCCGGATCCGCGGCTGGAGAAGTCCCGGGTGAAGGCGCTGGCGAAGGGGGAGGTGCCGTCGCCTCTGGCGGCGGCCGGAGGGTGTGCGTTCCGGACGCGGTGCCCCCATGTCATTGAGCGGTGCGGGGCGGAGGAGCCGCCGCTGAGGGAGTTGGGGACGGCGCGGGTGGCTTGCTGGCGGGTGGGGGAGATATGAGTTGGGCCTGAAGTCTGAAACTACGCGAACCGGGCTGTTTCGACCCGTCGACTGCGAGGCCAATCCGCAGTTACATTGGTACTTGGGGCGTGGGCGACATGCCGCGTCGCGTACGAGCCCCGTGACTGCAACAGTGTAGTTGGAGAGCGAACCATGCCAAGCAAGCTGCCTATTCCGCCGGAGTTTGACCAGGCATCGACTCAGGAACGCATCGATTTTGTCCAGGACCTCTGGGACCGGATTGCCGCAGATCCTGAGAACGTTCCCGTTCCGGATGAACACCTGCGAATCGTTGACGAGCGTCTGCGGGAGTCACCGACGAGTCCGGAAGGCAGCCTCTCCTGGGATGAGGCCAAGGCAGTTCTGCTGGCCGGGAGCAGACAGACTTGAGGCCCGTCCGGGTTGATCCCCGGGCACTTGCCGACCTGGCCCAGGCTGAGGCCTGGTACGACAATCAACGCGCAGGGCTCGGGGCCCGATTTGTCCGTGAGGTCGAGCGCGCCCTGGCTGTCGCATCAGCCCAGCCCTTCGGGTATTCACGGTTCCGGAGGCACACCCGGCGTGTCCACCTCAGGCATTTTCCGTACGCCATCTACTACGTCATTGAAGGCGAGCTGCTCAGGGTGCTGGCCGTCCTTCATCAACGGCGGGGGACGTCGGCCTGGCGCGGGCGTGTGCAGGAAGCTGCGCAAGTCGCATAGCGTGCTGGCGGGTGAGCTCTAAGCCTCAGAGAAGGAAGGGCACCAGGGCCGCAACCCGCTGGCTGTAGGCCTGATAAGCCGCGCCGAAGTGCTCCCGCATCCAGCGTTCCTCGATGCCCAGCTTGCGCCAGAAACTTACGAACACGATCACCACGGCCAGAATGCCGCGCCACTCTCCCAGGGCCAGTGCAGAGCCGGCGAAGGCCAGCAGCAGCCCGGTGTAGATGGGGTGACGAACGAGCGCGTAGGGACCGCTGGTTATGAGCTCATGATCCTGCTTGATCGTGACTATGGCGCTCCAGTTTCTGCCGATGTGCTGACGCGCCCACACCGTAAACAGCAGGCCCGCCGCCGTGAGCACGGCACCCGACCAGAATGCCCAGGTGGCTGGCGGCAGGAAGCGCGCGCCCAGGATGGGGATCGGCATGCCCGGCAGCCCGAGCAGAAACCCCGCGAGCACGAGTGGCCCCAGGTGCAGGACCTGGGACAGCCAGGGTTCCCGCCGTGTGGAGACTTTGGCGCGACCGGCCAGGGCCAGCCAGTAGACGAGCCAGGTCACCCACATCGCGAGGAAGAGGTTGGTATCAGCAGGGGGCATCGCAGTACTGACTGAGCCACTGTAGCTCTGGATGAAGCGGCGCGCCTAGCGCGGCCGACGTGGTGCGGGTGCCCGAACGTACTCCGGAATTTCTTCCCGCAATACCTGGCGCAGCAGCTTTTCGGTGACGGGCTGATCGCTCTCGGCCAGGTACTGGCGCAGCGCCTCATTGATCATCGTCTGGTAACCCGCACCCGCCTTCTCTGCCCGAGAGCGGAACGCGTCCAGAACGCTGTTGTCGATGAAGATCGAGATCCGGGTCTTGCCCTTCTGGGGGATGGCCGCGCCCCGTTTACCCTTCGAGAAGTCGTACTCAGCCTTCATATTGTTTGCGTTCCTTTCGCGTCGGCCGGCCGCGCCTTTGTCCTCAACCGTCAGTGCCAGTGGGTCCTGTAGTACCCCTTCCGCGTCGGCCAAGGAAACCTTGTGTTTCCTGAGGTTTGCGGTCGCCTTGATGGGGTCGCAATAAAACCGCATTTGCCGAGCATATATATCATATGCATACAGCTTCTGACAAGGGTAGAGCGTCCTTTTAAGGTCGGTTGACCATCACTCGTCACAGTCGCAGGAAGTACGGAATCACAAGCAGCGCAGCACCCACAGAGACCAGAACAAGATTGCTGCTCGCAAAGTACGGAAAGATCATCAGCCCAAGCCCGCAAACCAGTGGCACGATGGCCCGCTGCCTCTTCCCGTAAAGGAAGAAGCCCAGCCCGATGGAGCTGAAGAGCAGCCCCCAGAGAAGCGTAGCGGTGTCCACGCGGGCCAGCTTACAGCCGAGATCCCTTAAATTTCGGCCGGGCAGTAGAATCCACGACCACAAGGCAGCCGGCCTATGGAGAACGCTAATGCCCTCGGTGATGACTCCTCAAAAGCGCAAGCTCCTCGTTTCCAAAGGCTGGAAAGTCGGCGGCCCCAAGGAACTCCTGGGGTTGACCAAGAAGCAGGTGGCGTCCATCGAGCGGGAACTGAAGCCGCTGGGCAAGGGCAAGACGACTGAAGCACGTCCGAAGCGAAACTCCGCAAAGACCCCGGATTCACTGGCTCGACGGGCTGGCCGTTCCGCGGTTCAATCGAAATCTGGTCATTCAGGGAGCACCCGGCCTGCCCGGGGACATCCTATGGAACAGACCTACAAAGCTGCCATAACGCAGTCCGGCAAGTGGTGGATCGGCTGGATTCAGGAGGTTCCGGGCGTGAACTGCCAGGAGAAGAGCCGATCGGCTTTGCTCGAATCCCTCCGCGTCACGCTCCAGGAAGCCCTGAAGTTCAACCGCGCCGAAGCCCTCCGCGTCGCGGGCACTTAAGACCTACCCCGTAAACCGCCTCACCAGCGGCTTGTCCTGGGGCACCTGCTTCTGGAACTCCCGCGCATCCGCAAACGCTGCGGCAAAGGCGGGGCGCTGGGCCAGCCGCCCCATGTACGCCTTGAACACGTCATCCCGGCACATCCCGTAACCGCGGGCCCAGAAAACGCTATGCCCGACGATGCAGTCGGCAGCCGTAAAGGCGTCCCCACAGATAAACTGCGTTCGGGCGAGGCGCTCTGCCACCTGGGGCTCGGCCTCCTGCTCGAACTTGTGGCGATAGCGGGCGATGGTCCGGTCGTCCCGCTGGTCGGCGGTGAGCACGTGCTCGTGGATGCGCACCTGCCAGAGCATCATGTCCATCCAGGTGGAGCCGAAGTGGAGCATCTGCAGGTAGTCCGCGCGTTCCGGGGAGAGGCCTAAGGGCGGGGCCAGCCCGGCGGCGGGGTAGGCGTCGGCCAGCAAGGCCACGATGGCGGCGCTTTCGATCACGCGCTGGACCGTGCCGTTATCCCAGGTGATCTCCAGCACCGGCACGGCGTGATTGGGGTTGAGGAGCAGGTACTCGTCGCTGTACTGGGCGCCGTCGTAGAGGGGGACGCGGACGACTTCGAAGTTGTTGCCGACGACTTCGTGGAGCATCCACTTGGCGCGGGCGCTGCGGGAGGCGGGGTAGTGGTGGAGTCTTAGGTGGCGGACGTCCATGCGGTGCTTCCTACCTTACTCCTTCGGCTTCCCGGTTATCACCTGCGGCGCAGCGACACCAGGGGAGCCCCGCGGACAAACCGGCTGGCTACCGCCTCCTCCAGCATCCATTGGGCCATGGCCTCATAGGACACGGGCGACCAGGAGTTCAGAGCGCCGTCCCAGTCAGCCGCGGCCACCGGAGGCTCGTCCTTACCGCGAGCGTTGAGCCCACCGCGGACCATCGTCCAGCGCAGCGCCGAAAACGCCCCCTTGCCGAGAGAGTCCACCACTGCCTGCTGCTCACGAGCTCCCCGCCCGATTGTTCCGGGCAGCCACCCGAAGAAGCGCATAGCCCGGCCCGCAGGACGCCCTGGCCGTGACGCGAGCAGGGTATTGATGACAACGATCCGGTCCACGCCCGCGGCCAACATGGACTCCTCCATTGGAGCCATGTTCTCTGACAGCAAGGCGGAGCGATCAGCGGTGGTAGGCGTAACGCCAAGCGCCGTCAGCACCGCTTCTGCGCCCCGAAATGCTTCGGTGAGGGCAGTTCGATCGGCGAGTGAGTGCACGACAACAACGCGGGACCCGCTCGGTACGTCGGCAATCCGCTCTGGCCGCGAACGGACAATTGCCGTGAAACCGATGCCTTGTGCGCGGCACGCACGCAGGATCCCCTGGCCGAGACCGCCCGCCGCGCCGATCACGGCCACGTGGTGGGGCAGCGTCGGAGGCCGGCGCGCGGCAGACCTCAGTTCAGCCATACGAGCAACTCGGAATCTGGCGGCTCAAGCCGCGGGAGGCGCAGCAGTTGAACTTTCGGGCCCGGGTAGGCGCGGATCAGCGCCTTGTGGCCTGACAGTGACATGTCTCCCGGTCGCGTGTAGTACTCGCTAACCCAGCCGAGCAAGTAGTCGAGGCGCTCGTGCTGCTCCCACGCGAGGGTGTCGAGGTCGAGGGACGATGCCCCGGTAGTCTCTGCGACCCAGCGCGCCAGAGTGAACTTGCCAGATCCGGAGTTGCTTAGGATTGCGATGCGCAAAATCTATACGGTCACAGAACCAAGTTGAGCGGCCGCCCACCGACGCGTTGTTATCTGCAGCTTATCGTTCACGGCCGCTCCCCGTGCTTTTGCAGATTGCCAGATCGAGCGGGTGCTAGCCTTCCCATAGATCAAAATGGAGGTGGCCCAACGATTTCCCAGCCATATTTGGGGAATAGCTTCTCAAAGATAGCCATGTCCATCGATTGCGGGGGACGTTGCTCTTGAAGCATTTCCTCGAACAGTTGCCCGGCCTCACCCGGGGTGAACACAAACAGCGCCCGCCCGGCTGCGGCTCCGCTGTTCTTCCATGCGTGGGCGATACCTCGTGGGAAGAACACACAGGCGCCCGCACCGCCCCTTGTCTCTAGTTCGCCAATCTGGAAAGTGAAGTCCCCGTTCAGAACATACATCACCTCATCGCTTGTATGGTGAAGATGAAGGGGCGTTTGACACCCGGCGGGCATGACTTCCTCGAAGACCACAACACGGTTGCCGGTCTGTGCGCTCTGCAAATTGAACATGGCTGCTCTCCCCGTGCCCATGTTCAAGGCTGGCGCCTGACTGGGAAGGGTTGTGAGACCATCAACAGGTGTTGCCATTTGTGTGCTCCTCTATTGAGGAGCAAATAATCTCACACTAACGATCTAGCCGGTTCAACGGTTCAACTGCAAAGAAAACACGTCGCGCTCACGGAATGTGCGGCCTAACGCCGCAGGCGTTTTTTGTCGGCTGGAAGCGCTTGTTGGGCGGCACTCCCGATTTTTGAGACGTAGCGCCTAGTTCACCCTACCGCGCGTGATTGCGGTATGGCTTTCCAGCACAGCGAAAAGCTTTGCGCTTATGTTGCTAATGGCAGGGCTGGACTTGAGCGCCGCCACGATCGGGCCAGCAAGATACGTATTCGCAGCGGCTTCGCTCTCGAACATGTATACGCCACCCGCCTCGTGCCTGTCTTCGTTCATCAACCAGACTTTCCAGCGCAGGCCGGGCGAGTCGGCAATCGGTTGGGCGGCACCGAGCCATGCGGCCTCTAGATCAGGCCTTGAGATGCTGAACGTCAGATTGACTTGCAGAATTGTGGGTGACATGTGCTTTCTCCTTCCGATGAGTGTGGCGAAACGGATCGACTGTCCCGCATAGCGCCTGGCCAGAACTGCCCTGTGACGCCTAACTACCAAGTTCAGCGGCGGGCCAGCGCCGCTCCAGCACGCGGGCGCGATGGCGACCGTGTGCGCGTGGATGCTGAACGCCCGCGGCAGGCACTTTAATGTTCTCCCGCCCGCTGCAACGCCGAGTTAGGCGGGACGGGGTGTGGAACGAGGTCCTTGTCATTGCGGAAGCTCTCTGTCACTTCCGGTTCCGTATTTGGCAGCCTCACTGGGATTGACGATGTAGCCTTGCGGTGTCCGGACTAGATCGCGAGCCAGCGGTATTGCCCCTGTTGGCATGATTGGAAGAGACATCGTTTCTGGCCAACGCCGCATGATCTCGCGCATGGCCGCATCACGGAATCGTTCGGTCCGAGCCGGGTCTTCTCCTTTCGAGAACGTCAGCCAAACTTGACCCAGGTGGTCCGGGCCATCCATTGCTGATGCAATTGCCTCATCGTCATTTTCTCCTCTCCACACTGCGGCGATCAACGTTCTTCTGACGACGCCAGCCAGGTGCTCTAAGTCTTCTTTGCTTGCCGAATCGACATGAAGCCCTTCGGTCTTTGCGACATCGCTCAAGACTGACAGAAACGTGTCACGATCTTCCTGCGTCGGGAGAGGCACCTCAAAAGCGGCCGTAGTCTTGGCGCTCTCCGGCTGTGGTGCGACGCCGCACCCCACGATGCTAGCCACCGTCATCGCAGCAGCAAGAACCCAACGCATTCGTCGATTAGTGATCGGCATATGGCGCTGCTGATAGTGCCGCCTAACGCCTGAGCTCACCGGCGCCAGCGGCTGGCGCGCGGGTTGCGCTTGCAAGCCGCGTGACAGGCGCGTCGGGCGACCGGTGGAGCGCATGGTTAGGCCACTGGTCAATCATTGCACTCACAGAAAATCACCTGACCACCACAAACTGGACAACGCTCAACATCGCAACCAAACACATGAAGCTGACCTTTGATAACTCCGCAGTCGTGGCATGGCTGTCGGTCTGCTCCCCAATCGTCCGCTTCCGCGCCGTAGCGGATGCGCTGACGCTCAATGCCTCCGATTGAAATCGTGACCTGCAATTGGGCTGCCTCAATCTCTTGGCTCATGGTGTGCGAAGTGGCCTAACTATAAGTAGACGACCCAAATGGGCCGATGAAACTGGACGTAAGCGTCGGATAGTCTGCTGGCACCTCTAGCAACTCCCTGATTTCACTCTGTGGCGGTGCCGGCAATGTCGCCTAAACCGCCGGAGTGATAGGCGACATCTATTGGGTCGCGGGTGAACCCGCTCCTACGGAACGATGACGTCGAAGGTCGCGTCGACGCGGCTTTCGAAGCTGATTTCGCCGGGTACATAGTTGGCTGCCGCCTTCCCCGCCGCATCAGACATGGCCATCGCCCGCATCTCCTGCATGGGCATCGGCGGCGGACTCGCGCCACCCGCAATCACGGTCCGGACAGAACCCAGCTTCACCCCGAGGCTGCTGGCAATCCGCTCCGCATTCGCCTTGGCGTCCTCGGTGGCCGCAGCCAGCGCATCCCGGTTCAGCTGCTTCTTCTTGCTGCTGTCGAGCGCGGGCGGGGACACCTCGTTCACCCCCGCGTCGATCGCGCCCTCGATCACGTTGCCCAGCTTGTCCAGGTCGTTGATCTCCACCTGCAGCTGGCGCTGGACGAAGTAGCCGGTGAACACCTGCTTGTTCTCCTTCTCGTCCCAGCGGTACTCGGGCTGGATGGTCAGGCCGGAGGTGCGGATCTTGTTCTCGGGGATGCCGAGTTTCTTGCACAGGGCGAGGAAGTTCTTGGACACCCGGACCGTCTCGTCCCGGGCCACCTGCATGCTCACGTCCCGCCGCTGCACGGCGAGGGCCAGGCGGGCGATGTCCGGAGTGGCGTCGATGGTGCCCGTGCCGGACACTGAGATGGTGCGGGGCATCTGCATGGGCGCCATGCCGGTCATTTGCGCGGTGGCCGCGCCCGAGGCCAGCAGAAGGCACGCTGCGAAGCAGTTGAAACGGGTTCTCATGGGGGGCTTCCTGGGGTTGCCGAGGGGCGGGAACGGGTTGACTGGTCTGGAATTTCAGACGTCCTCTGACTACCATAGCGGCCCGCAGGTTGCCCATCAAGAACGCCCCCTTTTTTCACGGCACGTTGGATTTATGCAGAAGACACGCTTGGCAGTCCTCTTAAGCCTGACCCTCGCGGGCAGTTCCCTGGTCGGTTCTCTGGCCTGGGCCCAGGAGCCCGCGCCGGTCCCCAAGGGCGACGCGGCCCGGGGCGCCGTGTTGTCCGACACCTGCATGGGCTGCCACGGCATTGCCAGCTACCGGAACGCCTACCCCTCCTTCCGGGTGCCCAAGCTTGGCGGGCAGCACCCGGAATACATCGTGATCGCGCTCCAGGGCTACAAGAACCTCACCCGGCCCCACAAGACCATGCACGCCCAGGCTATTTCGCTGTCCGACCAGGCGATGCTGGATATCGCCACCTTCTTCGCCAGCGAGGGCGACCTGCAGAAGGCCGCGAGCTTGAAGGGCACCCCGCCGGAAAAGGCCGCCACCTGCGTCGCCTGCCACGGTGAGGGGGGCATCAGTGTTGCCGCCAACTGGCCGTCCCTGGCCGGCCAACACAAGGACTACCTCGAGCACGCGCTCAATGAGTACAAGGGCGGGCTCCGCAAGGATCCGATCATGGGCAGCCAGGCGATCAACCTGAAGCCCGAAGAGATCCGGGAACTGGCCGCCTATTTCGCTTCCCAGTCGGGTCTGTTCTCGGTGCACTACGCCATCGGCGGGCGCGCGACGGCTGCTGCTGGGAAGTAAGTCATCAGCGGGTAGAGCTCTTAAAAACAAAGAGTTAGATTACTGTCAATTCTAAGCTGACAACTAACTGCCAAGTACTGTCAACTGCCAAACAACTGCCCATAACCTGAAAGCAGCGCCATGGAAAGTTTCAGAGCGCTGCGCGTCCACCAGATCGACGGCCGCATCGTCCCCCGGCTCGACCAGCTGACCCTCGACGATCTCTCCCCCGGCAACGTCGTCATCCGGGGCGAGTACTCCAGCATCAACTACAAGGACGCCCTGGCCACTACCGGCAAGGGCCGGATCCTGCGCCGCTTCCCCCTGGTGGCTGGCGTGGACATCGCGGGGACGGTGGTCAGTTCGGAGGACGCCCGCTACAAGCCCGGGGATGTGGTCGCCGTCCACGGCTGCGGGCAGAGCGAAACCCACGACGGGGGCTTTGCCGAGTACGCCCGGGTGCCGGGGGACTGGGTGAACAAGCTGCCCCCCGGGATCGACACCCGCACGGCCATGGGCCTGGGTACCGCCGGCTTCACCGCGGCCCTCGCCATCCACCGGATGGAGCAGAACGGCCAGACCCCAGAGCTCGGGCCGATCGCCGTCACCGGCGCGACGGGCGGCGTAGGTAGCGTGGCCATTGCGCTGCTGGCGGGGCTGGGTTTCAAGGTCACTGCGGTGACCAGCAAGGCCACCGCCGACGATTACCTGAAGGGCCTTGGCGCCAGCGAGATCTTCCACTTGAAGGGCAAGGAACTCGGCACCAAGCCCCTGGAAAAGACCCTCTGGGGCGGGGCCGTGGACAACCTGGGGGGCGCGACGCTGGCCTGGCTCACCCGCACCGCCATGGGCCTGGGTACCGCCGGCTTCACCGCGGCCCTGGCCATCCACCGGATGGAGCAGAACGGCCAGACCCCGGAGCTGGGGCCGATCGCCGTCACCGGCGCGACCGGCGGCGTAGGTAGCGTGGCCATTGCGCTGCTGGCGGGGCTGGGCTTCAAGGTCACCGCGGTGACCAGCAAGGCCACTGCAGACGACTACCTGACGGGCCTGGGCGCCAGCGAGATCTTCCACTTGAGGGGCAAGGAACTGGGCTTAAGGCCCCTGGAAAAGACCCTCTGGGGCGGGGCCGTGGACAACCTGGGGGGCGCGACGCTGGCCTGGCTCACCCGCACCGTCGTGCCCTACGGCAACATCGCCAGCATTGGCCTGGCCCAGGGCCCGGAGCTCAACACCACGGTGATGCCCTTCATCCTGCGGGGCGTTAGCCTGCTCGGGATCAACTCCGTGGAAGTACCGGGCGCCCTGCGGGCCGAAGTCTGGCGGCGCCTGGCCGGGGACCTGAAGTTGGCGAATCTGGACAGGATAGTGAGCCAGGAAGTGCCCCTCGAAGGCATCCTGGACGTGGTCGGGGGCTGGGTGGACGGCACGATCGTCGGCCGCTGCCTGGTCCGGCTCCGGTAGGCTGATCGGCTACAGTGGAAGACCTTCTGCGCCAGGGGTTGCCCGACCTCGGCCTTCGGTTGGACGAGAAACTGGTGAGCGACTGCGCCAGCTTTCTGCGGCTGCTGGCGCAGTGGAACGAGAACATCAACCTGACGGGGATCCGGGAGCCGGCCGCGATGGTGTCGCTGCACATCCTGGATTCGCTGACGGCCCGGCCCTTCCTGCAGGGTGAGCGCATCGTGGACGTGGGCTGTGGCGCCGGGCTGCCGGGCATCCCGCTGGCGCTGGTTGACCGGCTGGCGGAACCGGGCAGGCACTTCACGCTGGTGGATGGCACGCTGAAGAAGATCCGCTTCGTGCGTCAGGCCATCGAAGACCTGGGCCTGACCAACGCCGAAGCACTGCACACGAGAATCGAGGACCACCGCCCCGTGCATCTGTACGACACCGTCATCTGCCGCGCGCTCTCCTCGCTGCCGGAATTCGTCCGGTTCGCGGGGCACGCTGTAGCGCCCGGCGGCCAGCTGCTGGCCATGAAGGGCAAGCTGCCGGCGGAGGAGATCGCAGCCTTGCCCGCCGGCTGGCGGGCCGCGGCGGTGACGCCCGTGCGGATTCCCGGGGTGGATGCGGAACGGCACATCGTGCAGGTGGTCCGTGTCCAGGCCAGGCGCTCCCGGGGCGCAGCGCGATGAGCCGCATCATTGCCGTCACCAACCAGAAGGGTGGGGTGGGCAAGACCACCACGTCGGTCAATCTGGCCGCGTCGCTGGCCGCGCTGGAAAAGCGCGTGCTGCTGGTGGATCTGGATCCCCAGGGCAACGCGACCACCGGCTGCGGCATCGACAAGCAGTCCCTCGAAGCCACGACCTGCGAAGTGCTGCTGGGGGAGAGCCAGGCGCTGGAGACTATCGTCTCGGTGACGAACTCCGGCTTTGCGCTGCTGCCGGCAAACTCTGACCTGACGGCCGCGGAGATCCGGCTGCTGCAGGAGATCGGCCGGGAACTGCGCCTGCGCAAGGCGCTGGAGCCGGTGAAGGGGCTTTACGACTACATCCTTATTGACTGCCCGCCCACCATCAACATGCTCACGCTGAACGCGCTCACCGCAGCGGATGGTGTGCTGATTCCCATCCAGTGCGAGTACTACGCGCTGGAAGGGCTGTCGTCCCTGCTGGAGACGGTGAAGCAGGTGCGCAACACGGTGAACCCGCTGCTCAACATCGAGGGCCTGCTGCGCACTATGTTCGATCCCCGCAACCGACTGGCCATGGACGTGTCGGCGGAACTCGTGAAGCTTTTCAAGGACAAGGTCTACGCGACCGTCATCCCGCGGAACGTCCGGCTGGCCGAGGCACCGAGCTTTGGGCTGCCGGCGCTGCAGTTCGACCGGGGTTCCCGGGGCGCCCAGGCGTACCTGGACCTGGCGGCGGAGGTTCTGCGCGGGCCGCTGCCCGTCGACGATGGCACCGGCACTCAGGCTGGCGGTCAATAGCGCTAGAATGCCGTCCTCCCCGGGCGGCGGCTGACAACCAGATGGTGGCAAAAAGAACCGGACTCGGTCGTGGGCTGGAGGCCCTGCTGGGGTCGTCCATGCCGGCCACCGTCCCGGTCCCCGACGGCGTTGCCGGGCCAGTCAGCGCGGCTTCCCGGCCGGCACCTGTCGAGGGGCTGCAGAGCCTCCCCGTGGATCTGCTGGTCCGGGGCACCTACCAGCCCCGCCACGACATGCACCTGGAGTCGCTGGAGGACTTGGCCCAGTCCATCCGGGCCCAGGGGGTGATCCAGCCCATCATCGTCCGGCCGCTGCCGGAGCGGGATCCCAGCGGGGCGCCCAAATACGAGATCGTGGCCGGCGAGCGCCGCTGGCGGGCGGCCCAGATGGCCGGGTTGCAGTCGATTCCTGTGGTGATCCGGGACATTCCGGACTCCGCCGCCATTGCCATGGCGCTGATCGAGAACATCCAGCGGGAAAACCTGAACCCGCTGGAAGAGGCGCTGGCCCTGCGCCGCCTGATTGACGAGTTCGGCCTGACCCACGAGGAAGCCGCGGAGGCCATCGGCCGGTCCCGGGTGGCGGTGTCGAACCTGCTCCGCCTTATGCAGCTGGGGGAGACGGCCCGGGAGTTGTTGCAGACCCGGGCCATCGAGATGGGCCATGCCCGGGCCCTGCTGGGCCTGACGGACCCGCTGATGCAGGCCGAGGTGGCCCGGCTGGTGTCCGCCAAGACCCTGTCGGTCCGGGAAACCGAGCGGCTGGTGAAGCGGATGCTGGAGGGGCCGTCGAAGCCTGCTGCCCCTGGCTCCACCCGGTCCACGGACCCGGACGTGCGCCGCCTCGAGAACGAGCTGGCCGACAAGCTGGGGGCCCAGGTGGCTATCCAGCACGGCCGTGGCGGCAAGGGCAAGCTCGTCGTGGCCTACAACAGCATCGACGAACTCGAAGGCATCCTCACCCACATCACCTGAGGGGGAAACGGGGGAATTGGGGACATGCCTCATTTCCCGCGATCAAGTGCCACCGCCACTTGCAGTGGCGGGAAATGAGGCATGTCTCCAATTCCCCCGACAACTAACAAAACTAAGGTCCGGTACCTTTTCGCGTTGACCGGGTTCTTTGCGGCGCATAGAATGCGGCGGCTAAACGGCGCGGGGTGCCTGTCCTGTGGGACACGAAGCCATGATTGGCCTCCGTAGCCGGGCACTTCGCACGGTACTTCGGTGGCAGTTGCTGGCCACCGCCGCCCTTGCCGCAATCTCTGCTCTCGCCGCTGGTCGGCACGGCGCAGTGTCTGCAGCCCTGGGTGGCCTGGTCAGTTTCGTTGCAGGACTGGGCTTTGCTGCAGTGGCGTCTGCGTCCCGCAAGGACTCCGTCGGCCTGGCAATGCTCGCCGCGCTCCGGGCTGAAGCGGTGAAGATCGTACTGATCGTCGCGCTCCTCTGGGTCGTACTGTCGGTATACAAGAGTGTCGTGATCGTCGCCTTCATCGGCACCTTCACCGTCACCGTTGTCGTGTTTGCGCTGGCATTGTTCGTGCGGGAAAAATAGGTAGAAGCTCAGACGACCATGGCCGCCGAAGAAGTCCTCACCCCGACGTCCTACATCAGCCACCACCTGATGTTCCTTGCGAAACCTATAGGCGACGGTGGTTTCTGGACGATCCACGTCGATTCGCTGGTCATGTCAGCGCTGCTGGGCTTCGTCGGCATCGGCCTGATCTGGCTGGTGGGCCGCACCGCGACGGCCGGGGTGCCCAACAGACGGCAGGCCTTCGTCGAGCTTATCTTCGACTTTGTGGACGAGCAGGTGCGGGGCATCTTCCACGGCGACCCGAACAAGTTTGTGGCTCCCGCTGCCCTCACGGTCTTCCTCTGGGTGCTGCTGATGAACGCCACGGCGTTCCTCCCCATCGATATCACCACCAAGGCCATCCACGCCGTCGGCCCCGAGGAATTCCGGCTGACGCCCACTGCCGACATCAACACCACTTTTGCGCTGGCCCTGTCCGTCTGGCTGCTGATGATCTACTTCTCCATCAAGGTGAAGGGCCTCGGCGGCTGGATCCACGAGCTGTTCTGCACGCCTTTCGGCAGCAACCCGCTGCTCTGGCTGTTCAATTTCCTGTTCAATCTGGTCGAGCTGGTCTCCAAGCCGCTCTCCCACGCCCTGCGGTTGTTCGGCAACCTCTACGCTGGCGAGATCATCTTCCTGCTGCTCTGGCTCTGGGCGGCTACAGGCCTGGTCGGCACCTTTGGCGGTGTCGTGCTGGGCCTCGGCTGGGCGATTTTCCATCTGCTGATCGTGCCGCTGCAGGCCTACATTTTCATGATGCTGACCATCGTCTACATCTCGATGGCCCACGAGTCGCATTAAGAATCCCGCTAAACCCAACCACCACGTACTTCCGCTGAAGAGAAAAGGACCCCACCATGGATAACGTTCAGTACCTCGCGATGATCCAGGCCTACACCGGCATTGGCATCGGCCTCATGATCGGCCTCGGTGCCGCTGGCGCCTGCATCGGCGTGGGCATCATGTGCAGCCGCTTCCTGGAAGGCGCCGCCCGCCAGCCAGAACTGGCCCCGATGCTCCAGGCCAAGGTGTTCCTGCTCCTCGGACTGATCGACGCGTCCTTCATCATCGGCGTCGGTCTTGCCATGCTCTTTGCCTTCGGTAATCCGCTCCTCGCCGTCGTCAGCGGCGGCTAAAGCAACCGGATCGCGGGGACCGAGATGAATATCAATCTCACGCTGTTTGCCCAGGGCATCACTTTCTTCGCCTTCATCTGGTTCACGGTGAAGTTTGTGTGGCCGCCGATCCTGGCCGCCATCGAAGAGCGCCGCACCACCATTGCCAACGGCCTTGCGGCCGCCGACAAGGGTGCCCGTTCGCTGGAAGATGCGCAGGTCAAGATCACCGGGATGGTTGAAGAGGCGCGGGGCCAGGCTCGCCAGATCATCGACCAGGCGCAGACCCGCGCTAACGGTCTGGTGGACGAGGCCCGGGTTGGCGCGACCCAGGAGCGGGAGCGCATCCTGCAGTCGGGTCAGGCCGAGGTGGCTCAGCAGCTCAATCGCGCCCGGGACGAACTCCGGGCCCAGGTGGCTGGCATTGCAGTGGCGGGTGCCGAGAAGATCCTGGCGCGGGAAATCGATCCCCGCGCCCACCAGGATCTCCTCGACAAGCTCGCCGCGCAGATTTAGGCCACGCCCGAAATGGCTGATCACGGCACCACCGCGCGACCCTACGCCCAGGCAGTTTTCGAGATTGCCCGGGCCGATAACCAGCTGGGCGCCTGGTCCGAATTTCTGCACCTTGCAGCCGAGATCAGCCTGTCAGCCGATGCCCAGCGTCTGCTCTTCACGCCGGGTGCCGATGGCTTTGCGCTGGCCGCAGCGATCGCCGACATTTGCCGGGAGCAGCTCGCCAGTTGCGAGCCGCTCAAGGCCGGCCCCCAGTCGGTCGGCGCCGGCTTTCTGAAGGTGCTCGCCGAGAATCAGCGGCTCGGCGTGCTGCCGGAAATCCTCGCCCGCTTTGCAGTACTGAAGGCCGAAGCCGAGCGCACCCTGGATGCGGTGCTCACCTCCGCGTCCGCCGTCACCGACACCCAGCAGCAACGCATCATCGACTCGCTCAGCAAACGCTTTGACCGGAAGATCCGGCTGGCTGTCCAGATTGATCCCACACTCATCGGTGGCGCCCGTCTCCAGGTGGGCGACCGGGTCATCGACGGCTCCGTCCGCACCGGACTCGACAAACTGGCAACCGCCCTCCGCGCCTAGACGCTAGACGAAGGAACGACACATGGCACTTAAAGCCTCAGAAATCAGCGAGCTGCTCAAGCAGCGCATCAAGAACTTCGAAAGCGCCGCGGAAGCGCGGGACGTGGGCACGGTCATCGCCGTCACCGACGGCATCTGCCGCATTCACGGTCTGGCCGACGCCCAGTACGGCGAAATGCTCGAGTTCCCCGGCAACTCCTTCGGCCTCGCGCTGAACCTGGAGCGGGATTCCGTCGGCGCCGTGGTCCTTGGCGACTACAAGCACATCTCCGAAGGCGACACGGTCAAGACCACCGGCCGCATTCTGGAAGTCCCCGTCGGCGAAGGCCTGCTCGGCCGCGTCGTTAACGCCCTCGGTGAACCCATCGACGGCAAGGGCCCGATCCAGGCCGCCGGCCGCTCGCCCATCGAGAAGGTGGCGCCAGGCGTCATCACCCGCCAGTCCGTGAACCAGCCCGTGCAGACCGGCATCAAGGCCATCGACGCGATGGTCCCCGTCGGCCGTGGCCAGCGCGAGCTGATCATCGGCGACCGGCAGACCGGCAAGACCGCCGTCGCTGTCGACGCGATCATCAATCAGAAGGGCACCGGCATTAAGTGCATCTACGTGGCGATCGGGCAGAAGGCCTCGTCCATTGCCAACGTGGTGCGCAAGCTCGAAGAGAATGGCGCACTGGCCCACACCATCATCGTGGCCGCCTCCGCCGCGGATTCGCCCGCCATGTGGTTCCT
Organism: Gammaproteobacteria bacterium; assembly: GCA_031409515.1. Classification (GTDB taxonomy): domain Bacteria; phylum Pseudomonadota; class Gammaproteobacteria; order Steroidobacterales; genus SHZI01. The sequence goes on from JANNXJ010000045.1 coordinate 69,004, forward strand.
CGCACCCTATTCCGGCTGTGCGATGGGCGAGTACTTCCGCGACAAGGGCGAAGACGCCCTGATCATCTACGACGATCTCACCAAGCAGGCCTGGGCCTATCGCCAGGTGTCCCTGCTGCTGCGCCGCCCGCCGGGCCGCGAAGCCTATCCCGGTGACGTGTTCTACCTGCACTCCCGCCTGCTCGAACGCGCAGCCCGCGTCAACGCGGAGTATGTGGAGAAAGTCACCGGCGGCAAGGTGAAGGGCAAGACGGGTTCCCTGACGGCGCTGCCGATCATCGAGACCCAGGGCGGCGACGTGTCAGCCTTCGTGCCCACCAACGTCATCTCGATCACCGACGGCCAGATCTATCTGGAGACGGATCTGTTCAACGCCGGTATCCGCCCTGCCATCAACGCCGGTCTCTCGGTGTCCCGCGTCGGTGGTTCCGCCCAGACCAAGATCATCAAGAAGCTCGGTGGCGGCGTGCGCCTCGCCCTGGCCCAGTACCGGGAGCTGGCGGCTTTCGCCCAGTTCGCGTCAGATCTGGACGAAGCCACCCGCAAGCAGCTCGAGCGCGGCCAGCGCGTGACCGAACTGATGAAGCAGAAGCAGTACTCGCCGCTGTCCGTCGGACTGATGGGCCTGTCGCTCTACGCCGTAAACGAAGGCTTCATCGACGCCGTGCCGGCCAAGTCCGTCGTGGCCTACGAAACGGCACTGCATGCCCACGCCAAGACCAAGTTCGGCGCCATCATCGACAAGATCAGCGAGAAGGGCGACTACAACGACGAAATCGCCGGCCAGCTGAAGCAGATCTGCGAAGACTTCAAAAAGAGCGGAGCCTACTAGCCCATGGCTGGCGCCAAGGAAATCCGGACCAAGATCAAAAGCGTGAAGAGCACGCAGAAGATCACCAAGGCCATGGAAAAGGTGGCAGCGTCCAAGCTGCGCCGGACCCAGGCGCGGATGGCTGCGGCCCGGCCTTACGCCGACAAGATTCGCCAGGTCATTGGCCATCTCTTCCAGGCCAACCCGGAGTACCGGCACCCGTTCCTCGTGGCCCGGCCCGTGAAACGCGTGGGCTACGTCGTGATGTCCACCGACAAGGGCCTTTGCGGCGGCCTCAACGTGAACGAGTTCCGCAAGCTGATCCCCGAGATCCGCAAGTGGGAAGAGCAGGGCGTCGAGGTCGACCTGTGCCTGATCGGCGCCAAGGCCGTGCAGTTTTTCCGGCGCCTGAAGGTCAACGTGGTGGCCGCCACGACGAATATCGGCGAGAGCCCCCAGATCAAGGATCTGATCGGTGCCGTCACAGTGATGCTCGACGCCTACAAGGAAGGCCGTATCGACCGGCTCTTCCTGATCTACAACGACTTCATCAACACGATGAGCCAGAAGGTGGATTTTCAGCAGCTGCTGCCCGTCGAGGCGGTGGATGCCAGTGAACTGCAGCAGACCTGGGACTACATCTACGAGCCCGGCGCCGTGGAGCTCCTGGACGACGTGCTGACCCGGTACATCGAGACGCAGGTTTATCGGGGCGCCGTCGAGAACGCTGCCTGCGAAATGGCGGCGAAGATGGTGGCCATGAAATCCGCCACCGACAATGCCGGCAAGCTGATTCAAGAACTGCAACTGGAATACAACAAGGCACGGCAGGCCAGCATCACCCGGGAGATCTCGGAGATCGTTGGCGGCGCCGCGGCTGTGAGCGGATAAGGAAAGAGCATGAGCAACGGTAAGGTAGTACAGGTCATCGGCGCCGTGGTGGACGTGGAGTTCCCCCGGGACGCGATCCCGAAGATTTATGACGCGCTGAAAATCGCCGAGGCCAATCTGACCCTCGAGGTGCAGCAGCAGCTGGGTGACGGCGTGGTGCGCACCATCGCCATGGGTGCCAGCGAGGGCCTGAAGCGGGGCATCAGCGTGACCAACACCGGCAAGGCCATCTCGGTGCCGGTCGGTCCCAAGACCCTCGGTCGCATCATGGACGTGCTGGGCATGCCCATCGACGAAGCCGGACCCATCGACGCTGCCGAACACTGGCCCATTCACCGGGCGGCCCCCAGCTACGAAGACCAGGCGGGCACTACCGAGCTCTTCGAGACCGGCATCAAGGTTATCGACCTGATCATGCCCATCGCCAAGGGCGGCAAGATCGGCCTCTTCGGCGGTGCCGGCGTGGGCAAGACCGTGACCCTGCTCGAGCTGATCCGCAACATCGCGGCCGAGCACTCTGGCTACTCGGTGTTTGCCGGCGTCGGCGAGCGCACCCGGGAAGGCAACGATTTCTACCACGAGATGAAAGACAGCGGCGTGCTCGACAAGGTCGCGCTCGTCTACGGCCAGATGAACGAGCCGCCCGGCAACCGCCTGCGCGTCGCGCTCACCGGTCTCACCATGGCTGAGTACTTCCGGGACGAAGGCCGCGACGTGCTGATGTTCATCGACAACATCTACCGCTACACCCTGGCCGGCACCGAGGTGTCCGCCCTTCTGGGCCGGATGCCTTCCGCAGTGGGTTACCAGCCGACGCTGGCCGAAGAGATGGGCGTGCTCCAGGAGCGCATCACCTCCACCAAGAACGGCTCGATCACGTCCTTCCAGGCCATCTACGTGCCGGCCGACGACTTGACCGACCCGTCCCCGGCCACGACCTTCGCCCACCTGGATGCCACCCTGGTGCTTTCGCGGAACATCGCCGAGCTGGGCATCTACCCCGCGGTCGATCCCCTGGATTCCACCAGCCGCCAGCTCGATCCCAACGTGATTGGCCAGGACCACTACGACACCGCCCGCTCGGTGCAGGCCGTGCTCCAGCGCTACAAGGAGTTGCAGGACATCATCGCGATTCTGGGTATGGACGAGCTGTCCGAGGAAGACAAGCAGACCGTCACCCGGGCCCGCAAGATCCAGCGCTTCCTGTCCCAGCCCTTCTTCGTGGCGCAGGGCTTCACGGGCCAGGAAGGCAAGTACGTGTCGCTGAAAGACACGATCCGGGCCTTCAAGGGCATCGTGGCGGGTGACTACGACGACCTGCCGGAGCAGGCCTTCTATATGGTCGGCCCCATCGAAGAAGCCGTGGCCAAGGCAAAGACCCTGCAATAATGGCTACCATCCGCGTCGACATCGTGAGTGCCGAAGGCGCCATCTGGGCCGGCGACGCCAACCTGGTGATCGCCCCTGCCCGCATGGGTGACGTGGGCATAGCCCCCCGGCACGCACCCATGATGACGACGCTCCGTCCCGGGGACCTGCGGGTCCAGCGAGAAGGGCAGGAAGAGCTCTACTTCTACGTGACCGGCGGCATTCTGGAAGTGCAGCCCCTGCAGGTCACGGTGCTGGCGGACACAGTGCTCCGCGCCGACCAGATGGACGAGAGCGCTGCCGACGAGGCGCGCAAAGCGGCCGAGGACGCGCTGAAGGGCGCGACCAACAAGGAGGATCTGGCCCACGCCCAGATGCAGCTCGTTGAGGCTGCCTCCCGGTATCGGGCCGCGCAAAAGCTCAAGGGCAAGCGTCAGTAGGAGCGCCTTTAGGCGCGACCGCCGCGACCGTCCGGTCTCCCCGGCAGCTCAGCCGGAGCTTCAGTGCAGGAGTCATCAGGCGCAACGCCATGGCGAAAACCCGGGTTTCCCTGGACTTCATCCAGGAAGGCTGCCTCCCGCACTGAGCTACGCGATTCACCCAGTTTTGCACCTTGCGCCGCGCTGGCCGGCGCTCGGAGGCTCCGCACATGGAGGCCCTTCGCCGACCAGCAGGCGCTGCTGACCTGCTAGGTGATTTTCGGACCAGCTGATTCTTGAGAGGATGGCTCTTTGCGGCGCGTTAGTGGTGTAAACCCTAGCGACAACGCCCGAAACAGTAATTGACATCCATTAATGGCACGAGCACCGTCGACTCGGGAGCTTACCCGATCACTAGCAAGAGCCCAGAAGCCAGCGGCCTGATTCTGAAGAAATAGCAAGAATACAAACGGTAAAGGCGACGCTTCTTAACGCCAACAGGAGAACTTTATGAGCAAAGCAACGTTATTGGTCCTCGCAGTTTCTGTATTTCCTGGCATGGCGCATGCCGCCACCACGGCCCATGTCATCACCGGTACGATTGCCGAGGTCGAACAAGGCTGCAACCAGATTGCCTTCGTATTCTCTAGCAACGATTGCACCTACGGTCGCAATCGACCAGGCCCGAACGGCGAGTGGATCGGGCCCTTATCTCAATTCGGAGCAGCGCACTACGCCCCGGGCAGCCCTGGGGCTGTGCTGGGTTACGTCCCGACCACGAGTACCGAGTCCCCGGAGGGATCAGGCACTTTCATTCCCGCCCCACCGGACGGAAAGATCAAGGCAGCTGTGACGGGCACCTTGTCGATCAATGACAACGGCACACCAGGCGACGCCGGCGACGACAAGATCGGTACCACGTTCTCGATTGGCCCTATGGTGCGGAACATCCAGACGGGCCAGTTCACCAGGGCCGTTCAGGGCTGGACCAGGATGGACCATCAGATGGCTGAAATTTCGGTCAGCTCGGCAGTGGCCAATGCCAACGGGGGCATCGACTACGTCATTGGCAGCCGTGGCTTCCCGGCCAGGATATGCAATGCCGCAAATGCCGCGGATTGCTTTCCGACCGCCAACTCCTCGAACAGCTTCTCAAATTCGCGTTTCTGGGCAGCCATTCCGCCATTGCAGGTGGGGATAGAACGCAGCGGCTTGCTGGGTGATCCTGGCCTCACGGACCCACCCACCCAGCCGCCGCCCCTGATTCCGACCGGCAATGTCGGCGCCACATCGACGGCCACCTTCACCGGTCTGACCTGTAGCAGCAACAATGTTTCGTTTGACGACTGCGTGACTGGGCCGCTGGTTTGGGGTGCTGGTGAGCCCGCCGGCTTTGACAATATCGTGATGAAGGTGTCGACGGACAGCCAGGGTGCCATCACATCTGCGCAGGCCTACTACAGCGAGGAGTACCGGATTGGGGCTTTCGGAGCACCGGAAGGCTACGATAACTCTGCAACCACGGGGACGTTCTCGTTCAAGGCGGCCGCGGCAGGCCCCGCCAACCTGGTGATCGCTGGCTGCGACACCGGCGTTCCAGATTACGTCTTCCCCAATGGGAGCACCTTCAGCACCAAGGTCCAGATGTGCGCCACGTCAGCCCGCAACCACGGAAAGTTCGTGAGCTGCGTCGCGGGTCTGACTAACGCGTGGAAAAAGGCGCGCATCATTAGCGGTGCACAGAAGGGTTCAATCATGCGGTGTGCAGCGAAGGCACCCTAGGCTGGCGCGGAAATTCGCCACCGAGTCTTAACACTCCAAGTGCTACCAAGGAACCCGCTTCGGCGGGTTCCTTGTTTGTGGCGACAACGTTGAGAGCCAGCTGTGAGAATTGCGGCGGCTGGGTGCGGGTGATCGCCTGCATCGAGGATCCCGCGGTGATCGGGAGGATTCTGGCGCCCCTCGACCGGCCGGCACCGTCGTCAGTCAGCCCGATTCTGCTGCCGCCGGACCGGAGCCGGCGGGCTGCAGGGGAGCGGAGGTCGGCCTGCCGACGCGGGGAATTCCGGAAGATCAGGGGCTTTGTACGGCCTATACTCGAAGTCCGGGGGACCTTCGGGTCCAGCGGGAAGGCCAGGAGGAGCTCTACTTCTATGTGACCGGCGGCATCCTGGTAGTGCAGCCCATGCAGGTCACGGTGCTGGCAGACACCGTGCTGCGTGCCGAGCAGACGGATGAGAGCGCCGCCGACGAGGCCTCTGCCCGCTACCGGGCGGCGCAGAAGCTCAAGGGCAAGCGACCCTGACGGTTGTTGGTGCCGCTGTCGCGGGAATCGGACTGCCCGGCCTAGCCGGCGAGTCCAAGAAACACCACCAGGCCCCGGTTGAGTCGCAACAGGTCGGCGCCGTCCAAATGTCCTACCTTCCGTCCGAGTCTTGCACGCGGCACGGTCGTCACTTTGTCGAGCATCAGCTGACAGTCCACCCGTAGTCCGTTGGTGGCGGATGGTTTCACCGGCAGGCGCAACAGTGGCGATTCGACGTCGTCACTGCTAAGGGCGCAAAGTGTTACGGAGTTCGTCGCACCAAAACGGTCATCCTGCACGATGACCGCGGGACGAGGCTTACCCGCATAGCCGGCGCCGCCAGCGACCGTCCAGATCTCGCCCCGCCTCAATCCGCAGTAGCCGCGGAAATCGCATCAACGAATGCCTGGTCTTCAGCTTCAACGGGGCTCGCCGCCACCATGCGGGACTGCCTCCGCGCTGCCACAGCGAAGGTGCGACTGCGCACATCCGGTACCCAGATCTGGATGAGCCGCATACCCTGGGCGCGCAGCAGATCACGGTGCTTCTGCACCTTTTCCCTGGAAGTCTTTGGCGAACCAGCCATGCTCGAAGCTCCACTCGGTTACATGTAACCCTAGCAGGGCCGGGAACTCCTGCCTAGCGGAGTTCCGTGGCATTTCGTCGAGAAACTGGCCAACCCTTAGTTAGAATGCCCCCATGCCAGTCACCGTCATCATCCTCGCCGCCGGCCAGGGCAAGCGCATGCGTTCGGAACTCCCGAAGGTCCTGCAGCCCCTCGCGGGCCGGCCTTTGCTCCACCACGTCCTGGCCTCCGCTACGGCCCTGAAGCCCCGGGAAATCCGGGTCGTCCATGGCCACGGCGGCGGGCAGGTCCAGGCCGCATTCCTGGGTCAGCCGATTGGCTGGTTTCACCAGGCCGTGCAGAAGGGCACGGGCCATGCCGTGCAGCAGGCCCTGCCGAAGATTCCCCCCGGCGATGTGGTCCTGATTCTCTACGGCGATGTGCCCCTGGTGCAGCCGGCAACGTTGAAGAAGCTGGTTGCCCGGGCTGCCAAAGGGCAGGTCGCAGTACTGACCACCGAGATGGGCAACCCGACGGGTTACGGCCGCATCATTCGGGGTGAGCGCGGCGCCGTCGTCGCGATTGTCGAAGAGAAGGACGCGACGCCTCAGCAGCGGCAGATCAGCGAGATCAATACCGGGCTCATCGCCTGCCCGGCCGGCAAGCTGGCCAGGTGGATCGGCCAGCTCAAGCCCAACAATGCCCAGAAGGAGTACTACCTCACCGATGTCATCGGCCTGGCGGTGAAGGACAAGGTGCCGGTCGCCGCCGTCGCCGCGGAGTCGGAGGACGAAGTGCTCGGCATCAACGACAAGGCCCAGCTGGCTGCCGCCGAGAAGATCCTGCGCCGTCGGCTGGCAGGCCAGCTGATGGCCGCCGGCGTCACACTGACCGACCCGGAGCGTATCGACATTCGGGGCGAACTCGTCTGCGGCCGGGACGTGGTGATCGAGCCCGACGTGATCTTCGAGGGCGTGGTGCACATCGGCGACGGTGCGCGGATCGGGGCGTTTACCCTGATCCGGAACACGCTGATCGGTGCCGGTACCGTCGTCCATCCCCACTGCCTGCTGGAGGATGGACTCATCGGGCCCCGCTGCGAGATCGGTCCCTACGCCCGGATGCGCCCCGGCGTGGAACTGGCCGAGGGTGCCAAGCTCGGTAACTTCGTTGAAGTGAAGAAGAGCGTGATTGGCCGCGGCAGCAAGGTGAACCACCTGAGCTACATCGGCGACGCCACCATCGGCGAGCAGGTGAACGTGGGCGCGGGCACGATCACCTGTAACTACGACGGCGCCAACAAGCACCGTACGGTCATTGGCGACGGCGCTTTCATCGGCTCCGGCGTGGAACTGGTGGCCCCCGTGGAAATCGGCGCCGGGGCCACGATCGGGGCCGGCGCCACCATCACCCGGAGCACACCGGCTGGCCAGCTGACCATCGAGCGGGGCAAGCAGCTGTCCATTCCGGGCTGGAAACGGCCGGTTAAGCGCCCGTAGGAGCGGCGACCGCCGCGAAACGGGGACATGCCTCATTTCCACCTCGGGCGTCGAAGGGCCAATGAACCTGAAGGAAATGAGGCATGTCCCCATTTCCCTGCGGCATGTCCCCATTTCGCGACCTGCGTTACAGCTTGTTAACCCCCTTCGGGGCTAAATTCACTTCCCGAACCGCCCCCCTCGGCCATAATTCAAGAATATGTGCGGAATCGTTGGAGCCATCGCTGACCGGAACGTCGTCCCCATCCTTATGGAGGGGCTGCGGCGCCTTGAATACCGGGGCTACGACTCGGCGGGTCTCGCGATCCTCACCAATGGCCACCTGAAGCGGCAACGCCGCCAGGGCAAGGTCGCGGAACTCCAGCTGGCCCTGGATGCGGAGCCCATGGCCTCGACCATCGGTATCGCCCATACCCGCTGGGCCACCCACGGAGTTCCCAGCGAGAAGAACGCCCACCCCCACATTTCCCACGACGGTCTCGCGATCGTCCACAACGGCATCATCGAGAATCACGAGCAGCTGCGGAACGAACTGCAGTCCCTGGGCTACGTTTTCACCTCCGACACCGACACCGAGGTCATTGCCCACCGCATTCACCATCACCTCAAGAAAACGCCGAACCTTTTCGACGCGGTGCAGGCCACCGTCGCCGAGCTCCAGGGCGCTTACGCGCTGGTGGTGATGAGCGAGGCCAATCCTGGCCAGCTCATCCTCGCCCGGTGCGGCTGCCCGGTGGTGGTCGGTCTGGGCGAGGGCGAGAATTTCGTGGCGTCCGACGTCTCGGCCCTGTTGCCCGTTACCCGGCGCTTCATCTTTCTCGAAGAAGGCGATGTGGCCGAGATTCACCGCAGTCACGTCCGGGTTGTCGACAAGGATGGCAAGCCAGCCCACCGGCCGGTGAAGGAAAGCGAGCTCTCCGCCGACGCGGCAGAAAAGGGCCAGTACGCCCACTACATGCTGAAGGAGATCCACGAGCAGCCCCGGGCGGTAGCCCAGACGCTGGAGGAACGGGTCGCCAACGGCAAGCTCCTGGAGGCCGCCTTCGGTCCCAGTGCCACCGAGATCTTCAAGCGCACCGAAGCCGTGCATATCGTGGCCTGCGGCACCAGCTTCCACGCGGGCGCCGTGGCCCGCTACCTGATCGAGCAGGTTTGCCGGCTCCCGTGTCACATCGATATCGCCAGCGAGTACCGGTATCGAAACCCCGTGGTGCCCAAGAACACGCTGTTCGTGACCATCTCCCAGTCCGGCGAAACGGCCGACACCCTTGCGGCCCTGCGGCTGGCCAAGGAGGGCGGCTACCTGTCGTCCCTGGCGGTGTGCAACGTGCCGGAGAGCTCCCTCGTGCGGGAGTCCGAGCTGGTCATGCTCACGCGCGCCGGCCCTGAGATCGGCGTGGCATCCACCAAGGCCTTCACCACCCAGATTGCGGCGCTCACCATGCTGGTGATCGCGCTCGCGAAGTACCGCACGGCTGACGCCGAGCGGGAGCGGGGGCTGGTGACCCGCCTCATCGAGATTCCGGGCCTGATCGAGAAAACCCTGATCCTCGATCCGGTGATGAAGAAACTCGCAGAGCGCTTTGTGGACAAGCACCACGCCCTGTTCCTCGGTCGCGGCATCCTCCACCCCATTGCGATGGAGGGCGCCCTTAAACTCAAGGAAATCTCCTATATCCATGCCGAGGCGTACCCGGCGGGGGAGCTGAAGCACGGCCCCCTGGCCCTCGTGGATGCCGACATGCCCATCATCACGGTGGCGCCCAACAACGACCTGCTGGAGAAGCTCAAAAGCAACCTCATGGAGGTCCGTGCCCGGGGCGGCGAACTCTTTGTGTTCGCCGATCCAGACTCCGGCTTCGAGTCCAGCGACGGCGTGACCGTCATCAAGATGCCCAAGCACGTCACCTATCTGCAGGCACCCATCATTTACACGATTCCCATGCAGCTGCTCGCGTATCACGTGGCCATCCTGCGCGGCACGGACGTGGATCAGCCGCGGAATCTGGCGAAGAGCGTCACTGTCGAGTAATCGACTCCGCAGAAGCGCCGACCATGGACTATTGGGACCATCAGCCCGGCTGACCAAGTATCCTTAGCCATGTTTGCCTATCTCTGCCTCGGCACCAACGAATTGGACCGTGCCATTCGTTTCTACGATCCGGTCATGGGCGCACTCGGCCACCAGCGCTGCGTGGTTCTCGATGAGGATGGGTGGGATGGCTGGGCGGGCTGGGGCACCTACGAGGACAAGGGCGCCCGGGAACTGGCGCTCTGGGTCTGCCCCGCCTTCGACAAGCGCGCTGCCACCCCGGGCAACGGCTCGATGATTGCGTTGCGCGCGGGTCACTGGCAGCAGGTTGAGGATTTTCACGCAGCAGCGCTGCGCCATGGCGGCAGCTCGGAAGGCGCGCCGGGCCTTCGGCCCCAGTACCAGCCCGACTTCTATGCCGCCTACGTCCGGGACCCGGACGGCCACAAGCTCGCGGCTGTATGTCGGGGCTTCACCACGAGACCCGGCCCATGAATCAGGACTTTCCCAACGACGAAACCGGCGAACTGCTGCGCTTGATGCGGGAACAGGGCGATGACCTGTCTGCGGCGCGGGACATCGACTTCTTCCTCATTTTCGACCTGCAGGACCAGGCTAAAGCCTTTGCGGCCCAGGCCAGTCTCGGACCGGAGTTCCGTGTGGAAGTTTCGCGCTACGAAAAAACCGACAAGTGGCAGGCCTGCCTCACCGTGCACATGGCGCCGGTTTATGCGGAGCTGGTCATGCTGGAGAAGCAGGTCGGACGGCTGGGGCGGGGCTTCGGTGGCGAGTCCGATGGCTGGGGCTGTGCGGCTGCTGAATGATCGTTACGCGTCGAGGCATTCCGCGTGATGACGCAGGTGATCTTCGATCATGCTGCTCACGAAGTAGTAGCCGTGCCCGTAGCCAGCGTGGCGCCGGAGGGTCAGCGGATAGCCGGCGCTCCGGGCGGCGGCTTCAAACAGCTCGGGTTTCAGCTGCTTGACGAGGAACTCGTCGTCCAGCCCCTGATCGATGAGCAGCGGGGGCCGGCCGGCTGCGGAGTTGAGGTCCTGCATGAGTTCAGTGGCGTCGTAGGGCCGCCAGCTCTCCCGGTCCGGGCCCAGGTAGCCCGGCAGCGCCTTTTGCCCCCAGGGGCACTGGGTTGGCGCAACGATGGGGGCCAGCGCCGACAGGCTGCGGAAGCGCTCCGGGTTTCTGAGGCCGATAGTGAGGGCGCCGTGGCCGCCCATGGAATGCCCCAGCAGGCCGACGCGGTCCGCGTCCAGCGGAAACTGGCTCAACACCAGTTCAGGCAGTTCCTGGGCCACATAGCTGTACATCCGGTAGTGGGCCGACCAGGGAGCGACGGTGGCATCCAGGTAAAAGCCGGCGCTCTGCCCGAAGTCGATCGCGGCATCATCCCCGGGCAGTTTCACACCCCGGGGACTCGTGTCGGGCGACAGCAGGGCCAGGCCGAGTTCGGCCGCCACCCGCTGCGCGCCAGCCTTGATCGGGAACGTCTCCTCGTTGCACGTGAGACCCGCCAGGTACATCACCAGGGGTACGCGCTCGTGTTCCGCCTGGGGTGGCAGATACAGCCCAAAGCGCATCTCGCAGTTCGTTGTTGTCGCGGGATGGCGATAGAAGTGCTGCCAGCCGTCGAAGGCGCGGAAGCGATTGGTCAGAAGCAGTGTTTCTGCGGCACTCATCGGGGCATCTCCAGTAGGATTTCCCCATCTTCTCACTCGGGGACCGGGCAATGTACCTGGACGCGATGCAGGCTACGGTGGCGGGCTTTTCCCGCCGGGGCGTACTCGGCATGGGCGTAGCCGCCGGGCTCGGCGCCGCTGCGAGTCTGGTGGGTGGCACCGCCCGGGCCGGGTCCCGGCCCCTGGATCTCCGCACTCCCGAGGACAACATCTACGCCTTTGCCAAGACCTGGGGCACTCTCGGGGATGAAATCGTCTTTGGCGGCCACGAGGGCGTGTTTTTCGCCGTGGTGGGTAATCGCCGGGCCATCCCGTTGTTTGGCTACGTCGGCTTCGGCAGCCTGCAGTTTCGCATCCTGCCGAACGGCGATGCGGAGTACCGGGGCAAGGACGCCACCTTCTACACCGACCTCAAGACCGGCGAGCTTCTCGAGACCTGGCAGAACCCCTTCACCGGCAAGACGGTAAAGGTCTATCCCTATATCAACGAGCAGGTCACCACGACGATTCCCGCCCGCTACCCCGCCGACCGCATGGTGACCGACGCGTACCGCTGGGAGATTGCCATTGGCAATGCGGCCTCCCGCAAGGAAGACGCCTCGAGCTACCGGGGCGACAAAGGAGAGTCCGGCCAGACGGTACCTTTTGTGCTCCCCTGGCGACGCCTGGGCAACCAGTACATGCTGAGCTGGGACTGGATGCTGGAGGTGGCCAACCCGGTGACCCCCGAGGGCTGGCCGGAGGCCTCCACCGGCCCCGTCATCAATCCCTCCGAGCACTTCGTGTTCTTCGTGCCCGCCGACGAGCTGGAAGACCGGAGCCGCCCCTGGGCCACGATGACCGCCGGCTTCTTCCGCCAGTGCCCCTGGTTGCCCTGGATGCGGATGGGCCGGAGCGGCGTCGAGGGGCGGATGTTCGCCAACTCCCACAGCTACAAGATCACGGGCGGGCTGGACAACATTCCACGGGTGGTCCGGGCGCGCCTGGAGCGAGACCGGCCCGACATGCTGACGGCCCCGAAGGACTGGGCCCAGCACCCGGTGGGCTCGTCCTGGGGCTACTACGCCAAGGTCGCGCCGAAGGAATAGGGGGCATGCCTCATTTTGGCGGTGCGGTAGGCGAGCGGTTAACAACCCTCCCGTGAGCCTACCGCACCGCCAAAATGAGGCATGTCCCCAAATTCCGCTACAATGCCGCCTCCCGCCGAAGACCTTGATAAATGGTGGGTTTAGCTAGTTGTGTCGACACACTGTCAAGTAAGTGTCAAGAATATGGCTAGTCTTTTCGCCGCCCTAGCCTGACAGGAGTAGCCCCCAGTGGAAGTCGACATCATCCTGGAGCCAGACCTCGGCCCCACCCAGCTCGTGGAGCTCGCCACGGCCGCCGAAAAGTACGGCATCCGCGCCCTCTGGACCTCCAACTACTTTGCCCACTGGGACCCCTTCATCAGCCTCGTACCGGTGGCCCAGGCCACCAAGCGGCTGAAGATGGGTGCGCTCGCCGTCAGCCCCTTCGAGATGCACCCGCTGAAGATCGCCAACGCGCTCCTCAGCCTCAATGAGCTCTCCGGCGGCCGGGCGATGGCCGCCATCGGCGCCGGCGAGGGCAACCTGGACGCCATGGCCCTCCACAAGCCCCAGAAGATCGTGGTCGCGGTGCGGGAAGCCCTGGAAATTGTCATCGGCGCCGGCCACAAGAAGCTCGCCAAGGACGGGTACAAGGGCGAGGAGTTCAACGTCACCTACCCCTGCGCCTACGACTGGCTGAAGGCGCCGCCGCCCTTCGTCTACGGTACAGCCTACCGCCACATGATGATGCGCATGGAGGCCCGGGTGGCCGACGGCGTTTTCATCGGCTGCACCCCGACCGAGATCATCGAGCCCGCCATGGAGCAGGTGCGGATCGGGGAGGCGAAGCGTGAGCCGGGGATGAACCCGATACGGGTCAACGCCTTCTGGGCCTGGCACGTGAAGACCGACCGAAAAGAAGCGTACCGGGAGTCCCGGCGCGAGCTGGCCTGGCGGGCCCGCAAGCTGGATGGGGACCTGATCAAGCTCTGGCTGTCCCCGGACGAGGTCCAGACCGTGGTGACCAATTTCGACAAGTTCGTGGCCGCCTGGTTTGACCGGTCCGGCAACGTGCAAGGCGTTCCCGAGGAACTGTGCAACCGCCTCTGCGAAGGACTCACCTCCACCGGTGGTGTTCAGGACCTGGATCGGGAGATCGAGCGCTTCAGGAAATTCGCCAAGGCCGGCCAGACGGAAATCGCCCTGCGTCTGCACGACAACCCGATGGATGCGCTGAAGATCATCGGCGAGAAGGTGGTGCCCGCTCTCCGGTAGGAGCGGCGACCGCCGCGCTCAATATCGATCGCGCCTTAAGGCGCTCCTACATGACCCCCAGCGAGGCGGCCGGCGAGTTCAGGTTGGCCAGATGGCGGCTGACCAGCGCCCCGACGGACTCCGCCGGATTGGTCAGGACGGTAAACACGGGCGGTTTGCGTCGCAGGCTGGCGGTGTCTCCACCTGCCAGGAGTTGCTCCAGATAGCGCAGGTTGTGCTCAATGGCGAGCAGGTAGGGGTTCTGCCCGCCGAAGAGTGGCTCCACGTTGCGATAGGCCCGGTTGAAGCTCTTCTCCAGCCGCGCGTTGGCTGACAAGTGCCAGAACCCGGGGGTCTGCCGCAGGAGGTCGGCCCCCGACGCGTACCGGACGACCCGCTCCCGGGGACCTTTCTGTTCCACCGCAATTCCCGCCAGCACGAACTCGCCGTAGAGCCGGTCCCGGCACTTTTCCAGGTAGCAGCGGTCCGCCATCTGGGCCAGCATGTCTGCCGTACCCAGCAGATGCCCTACGGCGCTGTCCTTTGGGTCGTCCAGTTCGATGTCGTCCAGGCTGATCTCGTATCCCGTGAAGTGCACCACCTGCCGGGCGATGGGCACCCACTGACCAAGCCCGATCCGGGGCAGATAGCCCGTCAGGAACTCGGCACTGCGAGAGATGTGGTACGGCGTGAACTCGGCACCATTGCGGTGCCGCTCGCCCACCCGTCGGATGTAGCCGGAGTCATGAAAGAGAGCGCACACCAGGCCAACCACCGCGCGCTCGTGGCCAAGACGGTCCGCCTCGGGCACGGTCTGTTCGTAACCCGCCAGCAGACGGGCCATGGCGAGGGTGACATCCAGGGAGTGCTGCTGGTCGTGGTACAGCGTGTCGCACCCGACGTAGCCCTCTGCCTGACCGCGAAACAGCCGGCGGAAATCATGGAAGGCGAGCCACAGCTGGTCCAGTCCCGCGCCGGGCCAGGTCAGGTGAAAGAGGTCCTGGCAGGCGTTGCGCACGTCGTCCACGGAACTCACGCGCACAGTGTTAGTGACGTCGTAGTCGTTACGGCGGTCCCGGGGGTTGAACTGGAAGCTGGGAGGGGTGGTCACGGCTGGATTCTTGCACGCGACAGCAAAGCGCTCAAAGCGCAAAACCGGGCTTTTTCAGCAGAAAGCCCAGTCCCGGGCCAGCGGCTGTCTACTAATTGTCTGGCAGGGGGATGAACTCAGTCTCCCCGGGCACGGTCGCGAACCGGCCCAGCTTCCAGTCCTGCCTGGCCCGTTCCAGACGCTCCGGCGAACTCGACACGAAGTTCCACCAGAGGTGACGGGGGCCATCGGCCGGTTCACCGCCAAGCACCATGCAACGGGTGGCGCTGGAGGCATGGAGTTCCACGGACTCCCCGGCCCGCAGCGTCGCCAGGGTTCCTGCGGAAACGCTCTCGCCGTCTGCCGTGAGATCCCCATCGACCACATAGACCGCCCGCTCCTCGTGCTCCGGTGGGAGCGCGCAGCGTGCATTCGCGGCCAGTTCCAGAACGCCATAGCCCAGCGCCGAGTAGGTCCGGACCGGCGAGGTCAAACCGAGCAGGGTGCCGGCAATGACCCGCAGGTAAACGCCGTCGGCCTTCAGTTCGGGCAACTCACTTGCTGCGTAATGCCGAAACTCGGGAGCCGTTTCCTCCGCACTCTTGGGTAACGCCACCCAGGACTGGATGGCATGCAAACGAAACGGGCGGCTCCGGATCTCCGGGGGCGTGCGCTCCGAGTGCGAGATGCCACTGCCGGCGGTCATCCAGTTGACCTCCCCCGGGCGGATCAACTGGGTGCAGCCGAGGCTGTCCCGGTGCAGCAACTCCCCCTCAAAGAGCCAGGTGACTGTCGCCAGGCCGATGTGGGGGTGGGGCCGCACGTCCACGCCCGTGCCCGGAGCAAACGTTGCCGGACCCAGGGCGTCGAAGAAGATGAAGGGCCCAACCATCTGCCGCGGCCCGGCGGGCAGCACCCGGCGCACGCTGAAGCCGCCGAGATCCCGCTCCCGGGGCCGGATGATGGTCTCAATCACACTCATGTGCAGAGGACGGGCAGCCCGCGCTCCTGCCGGATCTTCTGCACCTTCAGCAGGCCTTCGAGGGCGTCGTTGCGCAGCCTGGCGACGTCGCCCCGGGAAGGATCAAAGCGGGCCCATTCGGCATAGACGGCATTGGCCTTGCCGGTGTTGGTCGACTCCTCCGCCGCCATGGCCTCGATCAGCAGCGAGTAGCCCTTGCGCTTGGGATCCGTCTCGCTGGCAAAGGCCTTTTCGGCGCGGCTGATGGCGCTCACATGCCGGCAGTGAGCCAGCTCATCACCCGCTGAGAAATTCAGTTCCCCAACCTGGGCTTTGAGCGCCTTATCCGCCGCCGCCAGATCTGCGGACTTCCCCGCAGCCGGCACCGGGCCCGCCGGCGCGGGCGGCGGTGCCTGGGATTTGTCCCGCTCGGCGCCATTCATGGCCCCCACCGCCGCGCCCGAGGCGGCGCCCACGGCGGCGGTGCGCAGTGCATTGTTCACGGCATCACCGCCCCAGAAGATGCTGCCCACGGCCCCCGCCACCAGGCCGCCCACGGCGCCGGTCTTTGCCCCCTGGGACGCTCCCTGCTTGGAGCCGGCGCTGCAGCCCCCAACCGCTGCGGCGAAGCACAGGAGCACGAGCACGCTTGAAGACCGGTACATAGGCAGATCCTCCTGAAGGAATTTCAGTTTAGCAGAGGGTTTTCTGCCGAATCCGCTACCATGCCGCTCCCGTTTGCCGAGTGCCTTCGAGAGAGGAACAGGCCATGACTACCCATACCGTTTGCCGCGCTGCTGAACTCCCGGTGGGCCAGCACCGCCTGTACTCCGCGGGCGAGACGAAACTCCTGGTCTATCACCTGGACGATGGTTTCTACGCGACCCAGTCCAGCTGTACCCACATCTTCGCCCCCCTGGCCAAGGGCAAGATCGTGGACGGGTGCAAGATCCAGTGCCCCTTTCACCGCGCCCGGTTCGACATTCGGACCGGCAAGGTAATCGACTGGGCCAACTGGCCCCCGGGCCTCGTGAACGTGCTCAATGCTGTGCGTGGCGAGAAGGATCTCCAGACCTACCCCGTGCGGGTCTCCGGCGATCAGGTGCAGGTGGAGATTCCATGACCGTTGCGCCCCGGCGGGCGCTCGTCTTTCTCCTGGCCACCATCTTCATCGACACCGTCGGGTTCGGGATCATCATCCCGGTGCTGCCCAGCCTGCTGATGGACCTCCTGGGCGGCTCCCTCAGCACCGCTGCCCTCTATGGCGGGGCGCTCATGTTTGCCTTCTCCTCCATGCAGTTCCTGAGTGCCCCGATCCTGGGTAACCTGAGCGATCACTACGGTCGGCGACCGGTGTTGCTCGGTTCCCTGGCGGCCTTTGCCGTGGACTTTGTGGTGATGGGACTGGCCACGACGGTGGGCTGGCTGTTCGTTGGCCGCCTGCTGTCTGGCGTGTTCAGCTCAACCTACTCCGTGTGCAGCGCCTACGTTGCCGACGTAACGGCACCCGAACAGCGGGCCAAAAGCTTCGGTCTGATGGGCGCCGCCTGGGGCCTGGGCTTCGTCATTGGTCCGGCCATCGGGGGCCTGCTGGGCGAGAGCAATCCCCGGTTGCCGTTTTTCGTGGCGGCGGGACTCGCTGCTGCCAACGTCGTCTACGGCTATTTCGTGATCCCGGAGAGTCTCGCACCTGCCAACCGCCGCCCGTTCTCCCTGGCCCGCGCCAACCCCATCGGGGCCTTTCGCCAGATGCAGCGGTATCCGGTGGTGCTGGGGCTGCTCGGCGCGCTGTTTCTCTACCACTTTGCCCACGACGCCAATCCGGCCACCTGGACCTACGTGACCATCGCCAAGTTCGACTGGACGCCCCGGGACGTGGGCCTCTCCATGAGCTTCGTCGGGATCTGCGCAGCGCTGGTGCAGGGACTGGCCGTGGGGCCCATCGTGAAGCTCCTGGGCGAGCGTCGCGCTCTGGTCATCGGGTTCTCGATCTTCACGGTCAGCTTCGTCGGTTACGCCTTCGCGACCAAGGGCTGGATGATGTATCTGTGGATCCTGCCCTTCGCCTTCGGCACGATCGCCAGCATCGCGGCTACCGCACTGATGTCCCGGCAGGTGCCCGCCAACCAGCAGGGGGAACTGCAGGGGGCTATCTCCAGTCTGCGCAGCATCACGGCCTGCATTGCGCCCCTGATGATGACGGGTCTGTTCAGCTACTTCACGTCGGCTGCGGCGCCATTCCAGTTTCCCGGCGCCTCCTTTCTGGCGGCCTCGGTACTGACGTTTGCGGCGCTGCTGATGGTGCTCGGCGTGCTGCGCCGTCACCCGGTGCTGTAGGCGCTCCTACAACACCGCGACCACGGGCGCGTGGTCGGAGGGTTTCTCGAGCCTGCGGGGCGCCACGTCGATGGTGGCACCCGAGCACTGGCCGGCCAGGGCTTCTGACGCCAGGATCAGGTCAATGCGCAGGCCGTGGTTCCGCCGAAAGCCCATCATCCGGTAGTCCCACCAGGAGAACGATTTCTCCGGCTGGTCGAAGAGCCGGAAGGTGTCCACGAGACCGAGCTTCAGCAACGCCTGGAGGCGCTCCCGCTCGGGTTCGCTGCACAGGACCTGGCCGCGCCACAGTTCCGGGTCGTGCACGTCCCGGTCCTCCGGGGCGATGTTGAAGTCCCCAACGATGGCGAGGCGCGGAAAGCGCTGCAGCTCATCAGCCAGGTAGCCGGTCAGCGCGTCGAGCCAGTCCAGCTTGTAGCGGTACTTGTCGGAACCCACGCTCTGGCCGTTGGGCACGTAGACATTGATCACCCGGATGCTGCCGTAAGTGGCTGCAATCACCCGGCGCTGTTCGTCGCTGAAGCCGGGAATGCCAGTGGCCACGTCAGCAGCTTCTTCCCGGGAGATCAGCGCCACCCCGTTGTAGGCCTTCTGCCCGTCGAGGACGCAGCGGTAGCCGGTGGCCTCGATCTCGGCCAGTGGGAATTTGCTGGCCTCAGTCTTGATCTCCTGCACGGCCAGCACATCGGGCTCGTGGGCGTTCAGCCAGTCGGTGACATGAGCCAGCCGCTGGCGGATGGAGTTGACGTTCCAGGATGCGAGTTTCATGTGGCCTCTGTCGGGGTTGGGCTCCTGCCGGCCCTGAACCACCAGGACTTGAGCAATTCGAGGATGACTACACTCACCGCGCCGGCGGCGGTGAAGATCGCCAGATCATCCCAGTGCGGGCGGCCAAAGTGAAACAGTTCCCGCGCTGGCGCCCAGTAGAGGGACAGCGCCAGCACGGCGCTGACGCCGCCCAGCAGGATCCAGAGCGAGCGGTTTGGCCGCAGCACGGCCTGGACCAGCGATGCGCTGAAGGAGCGGTTGACCAGGATCAGGCCCATGTTGGTCAGCACCAGCGCCGTGAAGACCACTGCCCGCAGGTCCTGCTCCGCCATGCCCTGACGCGCCGCGCCGATCAGGACGGTCGCCAGGATGGCCAGCACGACTCCGCCCTGCATCACCGCCCAGAGCACCCGGCTCCGGACCAGCAGCGAACCGGTCGGCGCCCGCGGCGGGCGCTTCATCACATTGTCTTCAGCCTCCTCCGCCTCGAACACGATAGAGCAGGCCGGGTCGATCACCATTTCGAGGAAGGCGATGAGAATTGGGGTGAGGATCAGGGGCAGGCCAAGCAGCAGGGGGAGAAGCGCCAGTCCAGCGATCGGAATGTGCACCGCGACGATGTACTCGATGGCCTTGCGCAGGTTGTCGTAGATGCGACGGCCGAGGCGGATCGTGGCGACGATCGAGCCGAAGTCGTCGTCCAGCAGGACGATGGCCGACGCTTCCCGCGCCACGTCGGTGCCCCGCCCACCCATGGCGATGCCGATGTGGGCCGCCTTGATGGCCGGCGCGTCGTTCACCCCGTCGCCCGTCATGGCGACGATCTCGCCAGCGGCTTTCAGGCTCTGGACGATCCGCAGCTTCTGGTTGGGCCGGATGCGCGCAAAGATCGACGTGGATTTCACGCGCGCCGCCAGCTGGTCCTCCGGCAGGGCCTCGATTTCCTCCCCCGTGAGCACGGCTGACGCGTCGATCCCGGCCTGCTGCGCCATGGCGATGGCCGTTGCGGGGTAGTCACCGGTGATCATCACCACGCGGATGCCGGCCGAGCGGCATTCGGCCACGGCAGCGGGCACGTTGGCGCGCAGGGGATCGGCAAAGCCGATCAACCCGGCAAACCGGAAGGCCAGGCCCGACGGCGACTCCGGCAGCCCGCGCTCCCCGTCGCTGGTGGCGACGACGGCGGTCGCCGCGCCAAGCACGCGCACGCCCGCGGCCGCGAGCTGGTCCACGTCCGCGCCCAGGGCGGCCACCTGGTCGGCAGGCAAGCCGCACAGTGCTGCGATGGCCTCGAAGCCGCCCTTGGCGAAGGCGTTCGCGTCGCTGCCGGCGCCGGCGGCATACACGTTGGCCACCGCGAGAAGTTCGGGCCTGAGGCCGTAGGCCCGCAGGAGTTGCCGGTCGGCGAACGGCGAGGCGCCAGCACCCGGTTGGGCGGCCCAGAGTTTGTGCACGGCCACATCCATCGGGTCGGTCGGCTGGGCCGGGCAGGCCAGTAGGGCGGCCTCAAGGGTGGCCGCGAGGGGGCCTGTCAGCTGGAGCGAGCCTGGCACCGCGCCCTCCGCGTCCCAGTGTTCGGCGCCGTTCCGCAGGGCGACGACGGTCATGCGGTTCTCGGTGAGCGTGCCCGTCTTGTCCGTGCAGAGCACAGTCGTGGCGCCCAGCGTCTCGATGGCGGCTGCGCGCCGGGTCAGAACCCGGGCCTGGGAGATCCGCCAGGCGCCCATGGCCATGAACACGGTCATGACCAGGGGAAACTCTTCGGGCAGCAGCGACATGCCCAGGGCGATGCCGGCCAGCATGGCTTCCAGCCAGGACCCGCGCAGCAGGCCGAAGAGCAGGACCGTGAGGCCCCCGGCCAGGCCGCCCACCACCGCAAACGCCAGCACCAGCGAGCGCATCTGCACCTGCAGCCTGGGTTGCTCGGTCTCGATACTGCCCAGCGCGTGGCCGATCTTCCCCATCTCGCTACGGCGGCCGGTGGCGTGGACCCGCGCCACGCCGCCGCCCCGCACGACCAGCGCCCCGGCAAACACGAAGGGCAGGTCATCGCCGCCGGGGCGCGGTTCGGCGTCGGGTTTGCCGGGTAGCGCCGCTGTCGGTCGGGACAGCTTGCGGACCGGGATGGATTCGCCCGTCAGCAGTGACTCGTCGAGCAGCAGGTCGTTCGACTCGCTGAGGGTGGCGTCCGCCGCCACCCGGTCGCCCTCGGCAAGCACCAGCAGGTCGCCGACGACCACCTCCCGGCCCGCGATGAGCACCCGCTTGCCGTCGCGGACCACCAGCGCCCGGGGGCTCGCGAGGTCCCGGAGCGCTTCCAGCACCCGCTCACTGCGGGACTCCTGAACGATGGTGATCGTCACGGACAGGCAGGCGAACAGCAGCAGCAGGATGGCTTCGAGCCGGTCGCCCAGGAGCAGGTAGACCACGC
This sequence comes from Gammaproteobacteria bacterium, assembly GCA_031409515.1. GTDB lineage: Bacteria > Pseudomonadota > Gammaproteobacteria > Steroidobacterales > SHZI01. The sequence continues at coordinate 90,493 of JANNXJ010000045.1, forward strand.
CGCCGCCGATCAGCAGCAGGAACATGGGTTGCCGCAGGACCTCGGCCAGGATGCGGAAGACTCCCCGGCGCGCTGCCTTGGGCAGCTCGTTGTAGCCGTCCTGCCTGAGGCGCTCCGCGGCCGCGGCGGCGGTCAGGCCACCGCAATTGTCCGGTTCTGGCATGGCACCATCATAAGCGTAGGGGCACGGCGACCCTGTGTACGTCACCGCTTAGAGGGATCTCCGCCAGGCTGTCGTCGCCACTCCGCGCCCGCAGCCCTGGCCGCGGTAGCGAATGCGCAGTTCTGCATTAGACTTGAGGCATGCGCCTGCTCGGCTCGGTTAGTCTCGCCATAAGCCTCCTGCTGGCCAGCGTCGTCCAGGCCGATGAGCTGCTGGCCGCGGCACGCGCCCGCTTCCAGCCTATTCCGCTGAAGCCACCCGAGTTACCCGGCAATCCCGCGACCCCCGCAAAAGTGGAACTCGGCAAGCTGCTGTACTTTGACCCGCGGGTCTCGGTCGGTCGCCCGGGCAGCTGCAATTCCTGCCACAACGTCGGCCTTGGGGGCGCGGACGGCAAGGAGACCGTGATCGGCCACAGCTGGCAGCAAGGCGGCCGTAACACGCCGACCATTCTCAATGCCGTGTACAACACCGCCCGCTTCTGGGACGGACGGGCGCAGGATCTCGAGGAGCAAGCGGGTGGACCACCGTTCAATCCCATTGAGATGGCCCTGCCTCAGGGGGAACTGAGCGAGCAGCTCGCGACGATTTCCGGCTACGCTGCGGCGTTCGCCGCGGCATTCCCGGGCGAGCCCGCGCCGGTAACGCTGGCGAATGCACAGGACGCGATTGCCGTATTCGGCGCCACTCTCGTCACCCCGAACGCACCCTTCGACAAATACCTGCGGGGCGACGCGTCGGCGCTCACTGCCGCACAGAAGGACGGTTTGCAGCTCTTCATGAGCAAGGGCTGTGCCGAGTGCCATAACGGTATCAACCTGGGCGGGAACAGTTATGCCCCGTTCGGCATCCTTGAGCGGCCTGGCGCCGATCTTCTGCCCCGCGCAGACAAGGGCCGCTTTATGGTGACGGAGACCGTGGGGGACCAGTACGTCTTCAAGGTTCCAACTCTGCGGAACATCGCGCTTACGGCGCCGTATTTCCACTCCGGGCGAGCCCCGGAACTTGCCCAGTCCGTCGGGGTTATGGCTGTCAGCCAGATTGGTGCGCCAGTGAGCGTCGAGGAGATCCAGCAGATCGTGGTCTTTCTCGCGAGCCTTACTGGAGAGCAGCCGAGGATCATCTACCCGATCCTGCCTCCCGGTGTTTCTGCCACGCCGTGATCTGAACCCTAGTGCCGGGCCTCTGGCACACACTCGAAGCCGCGTCGGTCGTGAAACGTCAGGGCAGCGATGCTTCCGTCGGCCTGTCGTCACAAGCCGTAGCGCAACGCACAGCTGAGCATGGCCTGAATGCGCAGCCCAAGCCGCCGAAGCGCGTCTTATCGAGGACGACCAACGGACTATACTCACACAAGCTGATCCGCTCCCGCCGATATGTACGGGCTGTAGCGCTGACTGCCAGCGGGTTCGGCACTGCTGTCCGCGGACGAGCCCCTGCGCGATCTCGACTGGGAAGAACTGGGTAGTGAGCATGCTAGGGCGTAAGACAAAGCTGCGGGGCGTCGGTGCTGGGGTGCCGGGGATTATCGAGGTACGCCTCAGCAACGTGCGGCAGCTATTCGAGTCCATGGACCCGACGCCTTTTCCAGGCAAGGATCTCGATCTGGCGGCGGCGGAATACATCGTCAGTTGGGCGCGAGAGTTCCGGCACAACGCGCATTTCGTGATTCGCGTCCATGTTGGTCAGCTGGATGCCGATGCGCAGCACATCGCGGCTGCGGTCAACAGCTACTTTCTGGCGAAAGCTGAAGGCAGTCGCCTGGCATTCCGGCGCCTGATGGCGATCGGTCGTCGGAGCCTACTGATAGGGACTGTCTTCCTTGCCACCTGTCTCTGGGCGGCTGAGTGGCTGGCCGTTGCACAGGTGCTGCCCGATGCTCTGGGCTTTCTCCGCGAGGGCCTGGTGATCGGCGGTTGGGTCGGTCTCTGGCGTCCCCTGGAGATTTTTCTCTATGACTGGTGGCCCTTGCGCGCGGACCGCAATCTGTATCTGCGCCTGGCGGACGCCAGCGTGCAGATCACGCACGTGCCATAGAGGCGTTGTTCCTCAAGCACCGTGGCGACTGCTGCATTGTTTGACAGCGTGCTGCGCTTAGACGATCACTTCGCGACTCAGCGATACACCACGACCGGCAGTATGGAGTGGAGCAGTAGTTTCTGCGCGACGCTCCCCATCATGAGCTTGTTCAAGCCACTGCGACCGTGGCTGGCCATGAAAATGACATCGCACTTGTGCTTCTTCGCAACATTGGCAATTCCCTGGTGCGGAGGGGGGTCACGGCTCACCACCGCAGTGAAGGGCACGCCTAGCCGGGCGGCTATCTTGCCGATTGCATTGACATGCCGTTGGCCCGCGTCGCGATTGCCCTGGTTGAAATCGTCGATCATCCGCTGGCTGACCATGGCGCGTGCACCGAAGACCGGTTGGACTTCCTCGACGACATAACAACCAACAACCCTGGCGCCAAGGGTTTTCGCGAGGGCGATACCGGCCCTGGCTGCTTTCATGGCAATCGGTGAACCGTCGGTGGGAATCAGAATTCGCTTGAACATGTGACCTCTTCGTTTGTATGACCCCTGGCCTGACCGTGGCTTGGGCGTCACGCCAGCCTCCATAGGCTCGCAGCGCACCAAGGCTACACCATAGGGTACTCAATCCGTTGCTACAGGTACGGCGACAGCAACCAGCAAGCCGCATTGCGCAGACGAACAACCAAGGGCAGGGTTTCAAGCTCCTGCAACACGAGTTCGCGAGACTCACCGCGGACTTGTCCGAAGTGCTGCCCGAGGCCGGCGACCAGATCCGTATCGTACACTTCGAGCATGACCTCAAAGTTCAGGCGCAGGCTGCGCGAGTCGAGGTTTGCTGAGCCAACCAGCGCATAGTAGTCGTCGATCAGGAACATCTTCGAGTGGGCGAACGGCGGCTTGCGCCAGAACACGCGAATCTCGCGCTGAAGATGCGGCCGGAGCCAGTGCCGGGTGGCCCAATCCAGCCAGGGGAGGTTGCTGCGCTCGGGCAAGATCAGGACCACCTCAACGCCCCGCAGTGCAGTCGCTTGCAAGGCCCCCGCCAGTTCCGGGGTGGGGATGAAATAGGGCGTCATGATGTGAACACAGCGGTGCGCAGTGGCCAGCGCACCGAGCATCACCAATTGGATAGTCTCAAGCTCCTCATTAGGGCCGTCGGTAAGGGCGCGGCAGAATGCCGTGCCAGATGGCGGCAGATCTTCTCCGGCCAGCAGCAGGTCCTCGGCGGCGGCGTAATGCCAGTCCGCCGCGAAAACTTGTGCGAGCTGCCTGACTACCGGACCCTCAACGCTGAAGTGCAAATCGAGGGTCGCGCCATGGCGCGCCTCGGCGTAGTGATGGTCGCCAATATTCATCCCGCCCACGAAGGCGCAGCGGCCATCGACGATCAGTAGCTTGCGGTGATTGCGGAGATTCAGATGCAGCATGGGCGGCAACCGACGCGGAACTTGAAACAGCCGCACGACCACGCCGTGCCGACGCAACAGCGCGCTGCCGCGCGGCCGGTAGTAGAGATCGCCGATACCGTCGAGCAGCACCCGCACGGTGACGCCACGGGCCTGAGCGGCGGACAGCGCGCGTGCAAAACCCTCGCCGATCCCGGCACCCACGAAGATGTAGGAGCTCAGCCACACGGAGTGCCGCGCCCCCACGATGGCTTCCAGCATGGCCGGGTAGGCGTCTTCGCCGCTGAACAGCGGGGTGACCCGATTGCCAGGCAGCAGGGGGCGGCCGCTCAGTGAGCCGCCGATCCGCACCAACTCCTCCCGTTCTTTCTGCTCTGGCGTCAGCGGGCCGGGCACCGCACTCAAGGTCAAGGCGCTTGGGCCCACCGGTACCGCACGGGCCCCCAACGCATGCCTGGCGCGCCAGTGGGCCCGATTGATGCCCAGGAAGTAGTACAGCAAGGGACCGACCAGGGGCATCAGGATGCTGGCCAGGATCCAGCCCCAGGCTGAACGGGGGTCGCGCTTGTTGAGCAATGCGTGGCCGGCGGCGGCGGATGCCGCAACCACGTCGACCACTATCAGCAGTGCCTCAATTGCGGAACCGGTAGTGGACGGAATCACTCTATGACACAGCTGGACCAAGGCAAACCCACGAGGCAAGTTTCACCCGCTGATGCCTGACTGCTTCAGCAGCGCGTCCACATGGGCCGGCCGGCCCCGGAAGGCCACAAAGGCCTCGCCGATGTCCCGGGAGCCACCGATCTCCAGTACATGCTGCCGAAAGCGCTGCGCGAGGTCGGCATCAAACAGCCCAGCCTCTTCAAAGGCAGCGAAGGCGTCCGCAGCCAGCACCTCGGCCCACTTGTAGCTGTAATAGCCGGCTGCATAGCCGCCACCGAAGATGTGGGTAAAGGCGTGGGCGAAGCGGTTCCACTCCGGGTGCCGGACCACTGCTACCGCGTCCCGCACCTCCGCCAGGAGGTCCATCAGCCGCGAACCATCCGCCGGGTTGTACTCCGCGTGGATGCGGAGGTCGAAGAGAGCAAACTCCACCTGCCGGAGCATCTGCAGAGCAGACTGGAAATTCTTTGACTCCCGCAGTGACGCAAGCACCGTCGCCGGCAGCGGTTCACCCGTGCGGTAGTGCCCTGAACACAGGGCAACCACCTCGGGCTCCCAGGCAAAGGTCTCCATGAACTGGCTCGGCAGCTCCACGGCATCCCAGGGCACACCGTTGATGCCACCCACGCTGGGGTAGTCGATGCGCGTCAGCAGGTGATGGAGCACATGCCCCATCTCGTGAAACACGGTGACCATCTCGTCATGGGTGATGAGCGCTGGCGTGTCGCCCGCAGGCAGGGAAAAGTTGCAGACCAGGTGGGCGACCGGCACCTGGCGATCAGTCGCGTTCCACAGCCGGTTGAGGCACTGGTCCATCCAGGCGCCAGAGCGCTTGGTGGAACGGGCGTAGAAGTCCGTAAAGAAGCCGCCCACCTCCCGGCCGCTGACGTCGACCAGGCGGTAGAACTCCACATGGGATTCCCAGGCGTCCATGCCCGGCACCGGCTGGATGCGAATGCCGTAGAGCTTCTCCACGACGCGGAACAACCCGGACATTACTTTGGGCAGCGGAAAGTAGGGGCGCAGTGCCTCGTCGGAGATGGAGTACTTCTCGTCCCGCAGCTTCTCCGAGTAGTAGGCCATATCCCAGGGCTCCAGCGGGCGGCCAGCGAAGCTCTCCAGTTCCTGAAGCTCCCGCCGGCCGGCATCCCGGGAGTGGCGCAGCAACTCAATCAGGAAGTCCCGCACTTCATCCACCGACCTGGCCATCTTGGTGGCGAGGGAATAGGCCGCAAAGTTCGGGTAGCCGATGAGATTGGCCGCTTCGTGCCGGAGCGCCAGGATCTGCTCGATCAGCGCGCTGTTGTCCTGGCCTGGCGAATAGTCGGCCTGGTCCGAGGCCCGCGTGACCCAGCCCCGGTAGACAGACTGGCGCAGCTCCGGGTCGTCGGCGTGGGTCACCACCGCAACGTAGGTGGGCTGATCCAGTTCGAACAGCCAGCCGGCCGCGCCGGCGGCCCGCGCCCGCTCGGCTGCGGGCTCGAGGATCAGTCCGGGGATGCCCGTTACCCGGGAGGCCTCAGTGATGTGCAGCGACCAGGCGGCCGCTGAGTCCAGCACGTTTTGCTCGAAGCTGGCCTCCGCCGTCGACAGTTCTTCCATGACGGTTTTGAAACGCGCTTTCTGCCCGTCGGGCAGATGCACCCCGGACAGACGGAAGTCCCGGATGGCGAGTTCGAGCAGCCGCCCGGCGCCCTCGCCCCGGGCGGTCTGCGGCCCCTCGCCGAGGCGCTGGTACAGCGCGTAGAGCCGCTGGTTATGGCCCATCTCCGTCGCGTAACGGGAGATGGCGGGCAGGCAGGCGTTGTAGGCGGCGCGCAGCTCCGGCGTGTTGGCCACCGCCTGCAGATGTGCCACCGGGGACCACACCCGGTGCAGCCGCTCGCTGAGGCGCTCGATGGGCAGCACCGTAGCGTCGAATTCCAGATCGGTCCCCTCGGCGGCAGCCAGTAACTGCTCCAGCTCAACCCGGTTGGCCTCGAGCGTGGTCAGCACGGCGTGCTCCACATGCTCCGGCAGGATCCGGTGGAAGGCAGGCAGGCCAGAAGTCGAGAGCAGGGGATTGTTGTGCATCGGGAAAGCCTAACGGAAAACCCTCTCCGGCCCCAAACGATGCCCTTGATACACTGCCCAGCCCTACATTTACAGAGCCAGCCCCATGACCGAGGATTTCGACCTGATCACCATCGGCGGGGGCAGCGGCGGCCTCGCCGCCGCCCAGCGCGCTGCCGAGTACGGCGCCCGCGTGGTCCTTATCGAGCCCGCACCCCTCGGCGGTACCTGCGTCAACGTGGGCTGCGTCCCGAAGAAGATCACCTTCAACGCTGCCAGCCTTGCCCATGCGCTGGCTGACGCGCTGGACTACGGCTTCGATGTGACCGTGCGGGGCCATGACTGGGCCGGGTTCGTGGCCAAACGCCAGGCCTACGTCCAGCGCCTGAACGGCATCTACGAGCGGAATCTGGCGAAGAAGGGCATCACCCACATCGCTGCCCGGGGCCGCTTCACGGGACCCCACACCGTGGAGGCCGGCGGCCGGGTGCTGACGGGCCAGCACATCATGGTCGCCACCGGAGGCCGGCCGACGGTACCGCGCATTCCCGGGCACGAACTGGGTCTCGTGTCCGATGATTTCTTTGGGCTGACGAGCAGACCCCAGCGGGTGGCCATCGTGGGCTCAGGCTACATCGCCGTAGAATTTGCCGGTGCCCTGCGTGCGCTAGGCTCTGAGGTCACACTGCTCGTCCGGCAGGACAGCGTGCTCCGGCACTTCGATGCCTACCTGCAGGAAGGACTGCTGCGGGCCCTGGCGGAGGACGGCATCCGGGTGGTCGGCCAGGCGACTCCGTCAGCCCTTACCGGCGGCCCCGCGGGGCTGACCCTGGCCACCGGTGACGGGCGCAGTCACGGCCCCTTCGAGGCCTTGATCTGGGCTGTGGGGCGCGAGCCCTGGACGGCCGATCTCGATCTCCCGGCCGCCGGCGTGCGCACGGACGAGCGGGGCTTCGTCACCACGGACGACTACCAGGTCACCAATGTGCCGCATATCTACGCGCTGGGGGATGTTACCGGCCGGGTAGCCCTGACGCCGGTGGCGATCGCCGCCGGCCGGCGCACTGCGGATCGCGTGTTTGGCGGGATGACCGGCCGGCATCTCGATTACAGCAACATACCCACCGTCATCTTCAGTCACCCGCCCATAGGCACCTGCGGACTCACCGAGGCCGAAGCGCGAGAGCGCTTTGGCCCGCCTGTGAAGATTTACACGACCGAATTCGTGCCGCTCTACAACGGCATCACTGGCCACAAGCCGAAGACCCGCATGAAGCTGGTCACGGTGGGCGAGGACGAAAAGGTCGTGGGCTGCCACATCATCGGCCCGGGGGCCGACGAGATGCTCCAGGGCTTTGCGGTGGCGATCCACATGGGAGCCACCAAGCGTGACTTCGATGAGACCGTCGCGATCCACCCCACCGCGGCGGAGGAGCTGGTGACCATGCGGTGAGAAATGGGGACATGCTTATTTTCTGGAAGCCGGGGTCCTCGGTGGGGACCCACTACCAGTGACATTTCCTGCCCTTGAGTTCGTAACTCTCTATTATTCCCGCAGTGTCGTACTCCAAACCTTGGGCTGACAGCCAGCGAGGTAGAGATTGAGCTATCCGACTCCCAGCCAAACCGCACCGTAGGAGCATTAGGACGAACAAAGCCCCACTCATTGTGCAGGTTCTCGACGTGCGTGGGCTAGGTCCATCGGCTACTTTCCCCACATGCCAAGGACCGCCCGGAGCATCCATGCAGGCCTGTACTACCACGTATTGAATCGCGGCAATAACCGGGCGACCGTGTTCGGCAGCCCCGACGATTTCGACGGCTTCGTGCGACTGATGAAGCGCGCCCAGGCGCGTCGCCCTGTCGAGATCGCGGCGTGCTGCCTCATGCCCAACCACTTCCATCTGGTGGTCCGACCCGTCGTCGCTACTGACCTTCCGGCCTGGATCCACTGGCTGCTCACGACCCACGCGAAGCGTCATCACCGACAGCGGGCTTCCACCGGGCGAATCTGGACCAGCCGTTTCAAGGCCTTTCCCATCCAGAATGATCGCCACCTGCTGACCGTCGTTCGCTATGTCGAACGCAATGCTCTTCGAGCCGCGCTGGTATCACGAGCCGAAGAATGGCTCTGGGGCAGCCTGAAGTGGCGCCTGGACCAACGCCCGATGCTCGGCCTGGCGCCCTTGCCGATTCAGCTCCCGACCAACTGGGCGGACTTCGTCAATGCACCGCAGACGGCAGCGGAGATTGCCGAAGTCCGCCGTTGCGTGAATCGTGGGAAGCCCTTCGGCGATTCGGCATGGGTGCAGCAGACGGCGGCGGAGCTCGGGTTGGGTCACACGCTGGGGCGGCGCGGTCGGCCCCGACTGTCAGGCAGCGCGCGTCGGGACAACAGCCCGCCTAGTGCACTGCCAAAATGAAGCATGTCCCCATTTACGCCAGCCGCTTCTTCATCGTGTCGGTGGCGCTGGGGGAACCCGGGAGCCTGGCGATGACCGGGCGCGTGTCGGGCCGGACACCGCGCCAGGCGTAGAAAGATTCCGCGGCCTGTTCCACCAGCATGCCCCAGCCCTGGGCTATGCGGCCCGCACCGTTCTCCCGGGCCCAGGTGACGAAGGGCGTGTCCTGCATGGAGTAGGACAGGTCATAGCACAGGGTTTCCGGGCCGAGGATCGATGCAGGGAACGGCGGCACCTCACCCTTGAGTCCCGCAGACGTGGCATTGATCACCAGATCGAAACGCTGTCCGCCCAGCTCCTGGAACTGGCAGCCCAGAATCTTGCCGAGCATGCGGAAATCCCGCGCCAGCGCCTGGGCCCGCTCAGCCGTGCGATTCGCCACCAGGATGTCCCGGGGCTTGGTGTCGAACAGTGCCGGCACGATGCCACGGGTCGCGCCACCCGCACCGAGAATCAGCATGCGGGTCCCGGCGAGACGCGTGCGCAGGTTCTGGCGCAGGTCGTTCACCAGGCCGGTGCCATCCGTGTTGTCGCCTTCCACGGCACCGTCGGCGTGGAGGATCAGCGTGTTCACAGCGCCCGCCAGTTCGGCGCGTGAGGTGAGTCGCGAGGTGACCTTCAGCACCTCCGTCTTGTGGGGCACCGTGACGTTCAGGCCCCGGTAGCCCTCTGCAAACAGCTGGCGCACCCGCCCGGTCAGTTCTTCCGGGGGGATGTCGATGGCGTCGTAGGTGAGGTCCTGGCCGGTCGCGTCGGCAAACAGGCGATGGATAACGGGGGACTTGCTGTGGGCGATCGGATGGCCGATGACCCCATATCGGTCTGTCATGTGACGCCCCGTAACCCCCTTGGACGACTATCATTTGCCATAACGCTGCATGCTGTCGAGAGCCTGGCGGCCATTTCCCGTCACTTTAGGCAGAAATGCGCCTCGTTACTCCCGGGCCCCCCGGCTAGAGTTCGTCCCATGCCCCAGGCCAGGAAGTCGCCACTCACCCGCTGCCCCTGGTCCGAGGGCGCTAGCCCTGCGTACCTCGACTACCACGACCGGGAATGGGGTGTGCCGGTCCACGACGATCGCAGGCAGTTCGAGTTCCTGATTCTCGAGGGCGCCCAGGCCGGCCTTTCCTGGTCCACGGTCCTGCACCGGCGGGAAGGCTACCGGCGGGCGTTCGCCAACTTCGATCCCGTGCAGGTTGCCCGCTTCACGCCAGCCCGGATCGAGAAGCTCCTGCAGGACCCCGGCATCATCCGCAACCGCCTGAAGGTGGCTGCGGCCGTCAGCAATGCCCGGGCCTTTCTGGAACTCCAGGCGGCCGCCGGCAGCTTTGACAACTACATCTGGGGCTTCGTGGGCGGCAAGCCCCAGCGCAATCAGTGGCGCACTCAGGCCGAAGTACCGGCTACCAGTCCGGTCTCCGACGCGTTAAGCAAAGACCTGAAAAAACGCGGGTTCCGCTTTGTGGGCAGCACCATCATCTACGCGCACCTGCAGGCCACGGGGCTGATCAACGATCATCTGGTGAGCTGCTTCCGCCACGCTGTCTGCCGCCAGCTGGCCTGAGGAAGCCTTGCTAGAGGAAGCCGGTGAGGGGGAGACGGCGCCGGAGCGAGGCCGGACACTGAGGGGGGGCTCAGGGGAGGGGGGCACCACCCGGCCCATCCCCGGCACCGCTCCGTTTTCTTCTTTTCGTTCTTGCCTGCAGGGCGGATTCTGTCCCCCGTCTATGACAACCAGATGTCGGGTGTACTTCCGGCCCAGCGCCGCTAACCTGCGGGGGTGAGTTCTCCTGCACTGTCCCGCTTCCAGGGTCTCCCCCGGGGCGTCCTGGCCCTGGGCCTCGTCTCTCTGTGCATGGACGCGTCCTCCGAGCTGGTCCACAGCATCCTGCCGGTGTTTCTCGTCACTGTCCTCGGGAGCAGCGCGCTCACGGTCGGCCTGCTGGAAGGCATTGCCGAGGCGACCGCGGCCATCACGAAGGTCTTCTCCGGGACACTGAGTGACCGGTGGCGGCGGCGCAAGGGGCTTATCCTGACGGGCTATGGCCTGGCAGCGCTCACCAAGCCGCTGTTTCCCCTGGCCGACTCCATCAGCTGGGTGTTCACCGCCCGCTTTCTGGACCGGGTCGGCAAAGGCATCCGGGGCGCGCCCCGGGATGCGCTGATTGCCGACCTCGTTCCTCCTGAGCAGCGCAATGCGGCCTACGGCCTGCGCCAGTCCCTCGACTCCCTCGGCGCGTTTCTCGGTCCTTTACTCGCGATTGTGTTGCTGTTCCTCTGGCAGAACGATCTCCGGGCAGTGCTGTGGGTGGCGGTCGTGCCTGCCTTTCTCGCCGTCGCCCTGATCATTTTCGGTGTGGACGAGCCGTCCCCCGCAGGCCCCGCGAGGGTCCGCCCGGCCCTGTCGTTCAGCAGCCTGGGTACGCTCGGGCGCCGCTACTGGGCCGTCGTGGCGCTGGGGTCACTGATCACCCTCGCGCGGTTCAGCGAGGCCTTTCTGGTCCTGCGGGGGCAGCAGGTCGGGTTGCCCATCGCGTGGGTTCCGGCCGTCATCATGGTCATGAGCCTCGTGTATGCGGCGTCGGCTTACCCCACGGGGCTCGCCGCCCGGCGCTGGTCACGGCGGACCCTGCTGGGCTGGGGCATGGCGGTGCTGCTGCTCGCGGACGTCATTCTCGCTTCAGCCGTGACCATCACACCGGTCCTCATCGGGGTGGGCCTGTGGGGCCTGCACATGGGACTTACCCAGGGGCTGCTGGCCGCCCTCGTCGCCGATGCCGTGCCCGCCGAGCGCGCCGGCACGGCGTTTGGCTTCTTCAATCTGCTGACGGGCCTCTTCCTCCTGCTCGCCAGCGGGCTTGCTGGTCTGCTCTGGGACAGTCTGGGGGCCCCGGCGACGTTCCTCGCCGGCGCGGCCTTCAGCGGGCTCGCCCTGCTGGCACTCGTCCTCTATCGCCCCTAGGCAGCCAGCGCCAGCTGCATCGCCTCTCTGTCGGTCTGACCCATCACGATGAGGTCCATGAAGGAGCCCTTGCCCAGATTCACACTGTTCATGAGCGTCTCGGCTTCCGGGTGCTGCAGGTGCAGTTCGGGCTCCAGGTCGAGCCGGTGCCGCAGCTTGGCCGCTGACAGAAGCCGCGTGAGGGGCTCGAGCTCGGCAGACCCGCCAGCCAGCAGATAATCCTGATTCTCCACCGCTTCGCAGATGCGCTGGGGCAGTCCCCAGGCCTCGAGAATGGCCTTGCCGATCACGGGCTGCCAGGTTTCCAGAGTTTCCGCAAAGGCCGGGTCCTCGCGGATCGTCGGGTCGGTCTGGTGAGCATGCAGCAGGATGTAGAGCCTGCCGATGGAATGCAGCAGGCCCGCCATCATCGCTTCATCCGGCTGACGGCCGAAGGCCTGCTTGCCAACGGCGTAACAAATGGCGGCCACTTCGTTGCTGGTCTTCCAGACCTGCTCCAGGTCGGGGCGGATCGCGCCGAGCGAACTGTCGCGGCTGAGCTGCCGGAGGGCGAAGGCGGTGGACACCGTCCGGACCAGGTTGAAGCCCAGGCGGTTGACGGCGTTGTTCAGGCTGGCAACGGGCGTACCGCTGGGGTTCATGGCAGCGGAGTTGGCCATCTGCATGAAGCGCGCGCTGAGTACCGGCTCCGAAGAGATGATGCTGACGATGTCCTTGATCGTGGTCTTGTCGCTGATCAGTGCAATCTGCAGCCGGCGCACCACCTGGGGGAAGGCTGGCAGATCCAGCTCGGGCTTCAGATTGCCCGCCAGCTGTTGCACGAACTGAAACGTCCGGGAATCCGTCGTCATTCTTGCCGCCCCTTTTGCCGTCGCCGCTGCCCGCGGTCAGTATGGGCGGCGAGGGGCTCAGGGCGCGGTGACTTCGATCACGGTCTCATCGAGGGCCACGCTGCCGTCGGTGAGAGTGAGCAGGCCCAGGTTCAGGCCAGTAGCCAGGTTCAGCCAGTTCACGGTTAGGGTTGCTGTCGCGCCGGAGGTGACGCTGGTCGGCGCAACGACTGTGGCGTTGCCCCTATTGGGACCCAGGGTCCAGACATAAAGCTGGAAGGTCGCCGTACCGGCTGGTGCGTTGTAGCCATGGACGTCCACGTAGTACTCGCCGGCGGAGAGGAACTCTTCCCCCTCATCGGGAATGAGGCTGATCACTTCAGCGGAGGAGTCGATCGTGAAACTGCCGAGCCCGGCGCTCGCCGTGCACGTGCCAAAGCCCGGGCAGGAATAGAGGTAGAGGTCAAGATCCGCGCCCGGGCTGCTCGTCTCGTCGGACAGGGCAACCCGCAGGTAGCGGGTGCCGGCCGGCACGATGAGCGGAATACGCCGGACACTGGCTGGCGGGCTACCCGCCGTTGGCTGGACGAAGGTATAGGAGTCGTCCGGGTCATCGGCGACAGAGTTGGTCAGCTGGGACCGGATGTTATCTGGCTGGCCCTCGCCACTGGTTTCGAGACCGCTCAGCACCGCTGAGTAACTGCCGGTGTAGCCCGCGCGGATGGGCACGTCGGCGGTGCCCGTCGTGCCCGACCCGGTAACCACAGCGGGTGCAGCCAGCGCCACGGCGCGAATGGCCAACGGCGAGCGCACGGTCGCCTCGGCGCTGGACCAGGTGAGCGAGCCAAACTGCCAAGCGTCCAGCGTGGTGCCGTCCGTCGTCAGCCTGATGGACACGTCGGCCGCTTCCCCCGGGCTCAGCGCGAGTACCGGTGGTGTTACCTCCACATCGATTGTGGTGGGCGCAGCGACACTGGCGATGAACTGGGCAGCGGGGCCCACGTTAGTCACCCGGCGCCGGATGATCTGCTCACCGACCAGCTCATTGACGGCAATGGAAGGCAGATTGAGATCGCTGGCGTTGGTGGAGTAGCCAGCACTTTCGAGGGCCGCGCAATCCACGCCAACTCGCGCTTCATCGCGACCACAGAGAAAGGCGTCGTAGTCGTTGCTGCCGGCGTCATAGACGAGTCCCGGGTTTACGGCCAGATTCGGCACGAGGTGACCGCCGCCGAAGTCGAAGGGATCGGCCGCCGTCTCGCCGTCTTCCCGCTGGATATTCTGCCGCGCGGTCGTAACCACGGCCGATTTCAGGGCCGCGGGGCTCCAGTCCGGGTGAGCCTGCTTCAGCAATGCAGCGACCCCGGCCACGTGGGGCACGGCCATGGACGTCCCGGACAGGTACTGGAAGAGCTCGCCCCGGACATTGTTGGCCACGTCCGGCGTGTGCCCGGCAAGGATGTCCTGCCCTGGCGCGGTAACGTCCGGCTTCAGCACGTTGGGCTCCCAGACACTGGGACCCCGGGCCGAGAAGCCCTGCATCTGGTTCCCGGCATCCCGGACGGTCAGGAACACACTCTTGTCCAGCGTGACCTCCACGGCCTCCTGGTTTTCGAGGCGGTCCCTAAGCAGCTGCCCGTCTGCCTGCCCCACCATGAGTGCCGGAATCTGGACTGAGCCCTCGGTGACTTTCATCAGGATGGGCTCACCCGTGTTGCTGATGACGACTACGGCCTTCGCGCCCGCGTCCTGGGCATTGCGGATCTTCGTCTCAAACGTGCAGCCACCCTGCTGGACCAGCGCAATCTGTCCGGCGAGGTTGCTGTTGTTAACGATGGTCTCGCAGGCGTCGAAGGTCGTGCCTGTCGCGCCATCAAAGCTGCCGAGGGTCCCGTCGTCGGCCAGGACCAGCTGCAGGGTCAGAGGGCCCGTGTTCCGGAGGCGCGGCGTATAGAGCGCCTCGACTGCCGGGTAGTCCTTCGCGAGGGCGGCGGGACTGTTGACGCGGATCCCCTCGAGGAAGCGGTCACCCCGCCGGCTGGAGGCGCCCACAGCCAGTACCCAGGGGGCCGCGGCGGGGGACAGCAGGGAGCCCGGCCTCGGCCCGTCGTTGCCGGCTGCGCCGACGCTGAGCACTCCGGCCTCGGCAGCGGCCAGTAACGCCAGGTCGTCAGCGCCGTCTATGTCGTCGTCGCTGCCTACGGAGTAATTGATGATGTCGACACCGTCGAGCACCGCATCGTCGATGGCGCGCGCCAGGTCCGCCGTGCTGCAGGTGCCGCGACTGCCGCCGGGTTCCAGCCAGCAGGCCTTGTAGACCGCGATTCGCGCGCGGGGAGCCATGCCGCTGATCTTTGCGACCCGGGTGCCGGCAAGTGTCGCCTGGACCGAATTGCCGGCCGCTGTGGAGGCGATGTGTGTGCCATGGCCGTCTGCGTCCCGGGGCGAGATGAATTCGTTCTCGTCCAGTTCGTACTGGTCCAGGAAGCCGTCGATGTAGTAACGGGCCCCAATCAGTTTGTTGTTGCAGGCCGTGGCGCGAAAGCTCTCGCCGGCTTCGCAGGCACCCCGCCACCCGGGCAGCGGGTTGTAGACGAGAGTCGATTCCTTGTTGCTGAAGCGCCGGCAGAGCCAGATGCCGAGGAGTGAACTCTCGCCCCAGACGGACTTGCACAGGCGCGGACGATTCGCTGGCTGCTTGTCGCTGAAGCTTGGGTGGCCGGGGGCGACGCCACTATCGATGACGCCGATGACGATGTCCTCGCCCCGCAGTCCAAGGGCGCGGCGCAGGCCACCGTTCTCGGCCGTGAGGCCCAGAAAGCTGGCGCTGTTGTTGGTCTCGACATACTTGGGGGCGTCCGCCCACACGTTGCGCACGTCCTTCCGGCCCCGAAGCTTCTCGGCCTGGGCGGGACTGAGGCGGGCGGCGAAACCGTTCAGAGCGTACCGGTAGCTGTAGAGCTTGCCGTCCCCCGCGCCGACGGCGGCGAGTACGACATCATGCTTTGCCGTGAGACGCCTGACGTACTGGCGGACGGTCGCGGAGCCTGCGTCGAAGTGGCGTTTGGCGGGGGTAGCTGGCCCGCCGCCGGCGGCCACCGCCGGTTGTTCCAGGGCAGGGATCTCGACGGCTGCGGGGTCCCGGAGCTGGACAATATAGACCCGGCTTTCGCCGTCGGCCGCCGGCGCCATGAGGGCCTTAAGGCGCGTGCTCGCGCTGGGGCGCGCGTCAGCGCCTGCCGGCATCAGGGGAGCCAGCTGGAGTGCCAGTACCAGCGATAGGAGAGCAATTGGTCGCACGGGGCGTCTCAACGTTTCTTATTGTTCGGCAGTGGGTTAGCCGATTTTGTTAAGTCGAGAGCCTAGCACAGGCCGTGGGGACTGCAGAATCACCAGTAAATCGACACATACTCGTCAGCTAATGGACACCCCGGCCTTTTTGCGGGCCTTCCTGGCGGACTGGGCTGGGGCTTTGGGTTTCTTCCCAGCCGTGTCACTCGCGCCGTTGCCGCCGGGACCGTCCAGCCCCGCGACCGACGCTGCCCTCGGCGCCGCTTTCCTTGCGGCCTTTTTGGCCACCTTTTTCTTGATGACCGGGCGCCCCCAACGCCGCTTCGGCACTGGCGCGTTGGCGATCAACTCCCGGGCCTCGTCCAGGGTTACGGACTCGGGTTCCCGGTCCTTGGGCAGCCGGGCGTTCTTCTCGCTGTTGGTCAGGTAAGGGCCCCAGCGGCCCCGGAGGATCCGCAGGTTGTCGACGCCAAAATCCCTGATGAGCTTGTTCGCATCCGCTTCCTGTTTGGCACGGATGACTTCGATGGCTTCCTCGAGGGTGATCGTCAGCGGCGCGTGGGCCGTGAGGGACACATACTTCTTCTTGACCTCGCCGGTGGACGTGTCAATGGCCTCGTACTGCACGTAAGGTCCGAACATCCCCGTATTGGCGCTCACCGGTTCGCCGGTGGGCAGGTTGCCCAGTGCGCGGGGCAGCTTGAACAGCTCAAGAGCGTCCGGCAGCTGGATGTTGAACATGCTCTGGCCGGGCTGAAGACCTTTCCAGCGGGGCTTCTCCTCGTCTTCCCGCCTGCCGATCTGGATGAAGGAGCCAAAGCGGCCAAAGCGGGCGGACACGGGCCGACCCGACGCCGGGTCGGTACCCAGATCCCGCACCTGGGCGGCTTCTTCCCGACTTACCGACGCTTCCTTCTCCTTGAGCAGAATGGCGAAGGGCTTCCAGAACTTCTCCAGCAGGGGTACCCACTCGCGCTCCCCCCGCGAGACTTCGTCCAGCTCGTCTTCCATGTGGGCCGTGAAATCGTAGTCCACATACCGGGTGAAATGGTCCGTGAGGAAGCCGCCCACAATGCGCCCACCGTCGGTGGGCTTCAGCGCCCGGCCCTTCAGTTCGGCGTACTTGCGGTTCAGCAGGGTGGAAATGATGGTGGCGTAGGTGGAGGGCCTGCCTATGCCGCACTCCTCCAGTGCCTTGACGAGGCTCGCCTCGGTGTACCGGGCCGGTGGTTCCGTGAAGTGCTGGTCTGGCTTGACTGCTTCCAGCGGCAGCAGGTCGCCCTGTTGCACGGCGGGCAGCTTCACGTCGGTGTCGTCGTCACCGGCATCGTCCCGGCCTTCCAGGTACACCGCAATGAATCCGGGGCTCACCAGCGTGGAGCCCGTGGCCCGGAAGCGGCCAGCCTCCGCCCGGAGCGCCGGGACCAGGTCCACGGCGAGCATGTCGTAGACGGCGGGCTCCATCTGGGAAGCGATGGTGCGCTTCCAGATCAGGCTGTACAGCTTGTACTGTTCGTCCGTCAGGAAACTCCGCAGTTCTTCGGGTATCCGGCGAATACTGGTGGGGCGAATGCCTTCGTGGGCTTCCTGGGCGTTCTTCGCCGACGTCTTGTAGACGTTGGGCTGGGCCGGGAGGCTGGCTTTGCCATACCGCTCCACGATGAGGGCCCGGATGTCCTCCACGGCTTCCTTCGCCAGGCCCACGGAGTCAGTACGCATGTAAGTAATGAGACCGACGGTGCCCTCGGGGATGGTCATGCCCTCGTAGAGTTTCTGCGCCACCTGCATGGTGTTCCGCGCCCGGAACCCGAGCTTGCGGGAGGCCTCCTGCTGCAACGTCGAGGTGATGAAGGGCGGCGCGGGACGCCGTCGCCGCTGGCTCCGCTCGACCGCTTTCACCAGCAGGTTGCCCCCGGCGGCGGCCTCCAGCGTCTGCTGGGCTTCAGTAGCCTGGTCCGCATTCTGGAAGCTGAAGATCTCGGGCTTTTCCCGATTGAAGGTGTCCACCACCTTCCGGCCCGCGTACTCCACGAGCCGCGCGGCGAAGACCGCCGGAGGCTTGCCTGTGGCAGCCTCGATGGACCAGTACTCCTGACTGCGGAACGCCTCGATCGCCTCCTCGCGTTCCACCAGCAGGCGGAGCGCCGGACTCTGGACCCGGCCAGCCGACAGTTTCGGGCTGATCTTGCGCCACAGCAGTGGCGACAACTTGAAGCCGATCAGATGGTCCATCGCCCGTCGCGCACGGTAGGCATTGACGAGATCCATCGACACCTCGCGGGGCTGCTGAATGGCTTCCCGCACCTCCCGCTCGGTGATTTCGTAGAACACCACCCGATAGACCTTGCGATCCTTGAGCAGGCCCCGCTCGCCGAGAATCTCCTGGAGGTGCCAGGAGATGGCCTCGCCCTCCCGGTCCGGGTCCGTCGCCAGATAGAGCGCATCACCTTTCTTGAGAGCACTCGCGATGGCGGCGATGTACTTCTCTTTCTCCTCAGCCACGGTGTACTTCATCAGGTACCCGTGCTCGGGATCCACCGCGCCATCCTTTTCGAGGAGGTCTCGCACGTGGCCATAGGAAGCCAGCACCTTGAAGTCCTTACCCAGGTACTTCTCGATGGTCTTGGCCTTGGCGGGCGACTCGACGACGACGACGTTGGCCATTCAGTGCCTCTATAGACGACGAAGCCGCGACACTAGCGCGGCTTGGTTAAAACGCTGGGTTCCGCCGGCTCAATTCATCGCGCCGGTGCTCTCCTCAAAGACCAGATCTTCCATGCGGGAGAAGGCGGTCTCCTGCCCGGGCTGGGCAAACAGCACCATCAGCACGACCCACTTCACCTGCTCCTTGTCCACCGTACCGGAGCCCAGTGCCATCAGCCGATCGATAACCACCTCGCGCTGGGCGGGGGAGAGGATACCGATCTGCTCCAGGTACAACAGGTAACCCCGGCAGTCGAGATCGAGCCTGCGCAGTTCCACTTCGTTGTAGACCCGGATGGAGCGGTCGCCCGGGACGCCGGCAAAGGGCGCACTGGTTTCCCCAAGGCCGTCGAGCCAGTCGAGGGCGCTGTCCACCTCGGGTTCGCCGAAGCCGGCCTTCAGCAACTCTTCCCGCAGGACATCCTGATCGGCAGCCCCCGGTCTGTAGTCGGGCGGCTCCTGATCCGAGTAGGTCTCGAAGAGGTACAAGAGCACGTCGAGAACGGTATCGCTCATGCGTCGACTCTCCTGTTCTTGTCTGCTCTTTGATAGCGGCCACCGGAGAGCGCCCGCACCGAACCCTGCATTTCCAGCAGAAGAAGCATGGAGGAAACGTCCCCGATCGTCAATCCGGAGCGGGCGACGAGGGTGTCTGCGTCCACCGGATCCCACGCCATTGCTGCCAGCAACCCCGCGTACTCAGCGGCATTTTCTACTGGGCAGTCAGTCGCTTCCGGCGTCGATTCTGCGCGTTTGGGCGCATCGTCCATGCCGAGCATGGCCAGCAGGCCGCCCAGTTCTTCCACGATGTCGGCCGCGGTCTCCACCAGTTTGGCGCCGTTGCGGATCAGGCGGTGGCAGCCCCGGGCGACGGGATTATGTATGGATCCCGGAATCGCGAATACGTCCCGGCCCTGCTCCAGGGCATGGCGGGCGGTGATCAGTGCGCCGCTGCGCACACCAGCCTCCACAACCAGGGTGCCGACGGCCAGGCCACTGATCAGCCGGTTGCGCCGGGGAAAGTTCCCGCGGTGCACGGCGGTGCCCGGGGCAAACTCGGAAACGATGGCGCCGCCCGTCGCGATGATCTCGGCAGCGAGCCCCTCGTGGTGTCGGGGATACACGATGTCCGGGCCGGTGCCGCACACCGCTATCGTCCGGCCCCGGACCGCCAGGGCGCCGCGATGCGCGGCAGCGTCGATGCCTTCCGCCAGACCGCTCGTGATGCAGAAGCCCCGGGCAGCCAGGTGAGACGCAAAGTCCCGGGCGGTCTCGGCGCCAGCCGGCGTGGCGTTGCGACTGCCAACAATGGCGAGCTGGGGCAGGGACAGGGCCGCCACGGCGCCGCGGATGAACAACTGGGGTGGCGGTCGCGGAATCTCCCGGAGCAGTGCCGGGTAAGCGGCATCCCCGGGCGTCAGCAACTGGACGTCGGAACTGTCAGGCCGGTTACTGGCGGGCACCATGGCTCCTGCGGCTCACCGCAGGACCCTTGCCCGGCTTGGGAAGGGAGGGGCGGGAGCGTCAGCTCGGGTTACGGACCTTGTCGAGGATGTGTATCGGGCCCTCAGCTTCCATGATCAGGGCATAGCTGAGGCGGTCGTAAGACCGGAAGACCATTAGAGTTCCCGCACGCTCGTCCGGCAACTGCACTTTCCGGCCAAAAAGCCCGGAATCGATGGGATCCGTCACCCGATCGCCAACCTGCCACACGGTCAGCACGCTGCCGGGCACAAGCCCGTCCCGGGTGCCGCGATTGATCACCACGACTTCGTACTGACCAATCTGGGTGACCTCGCCCGAGACATGCACGATGCGGCCCTCAACAGGCCGGTCCGGCGCCCGGGGCGCGAACTGCATGGGGAGTGGTGGCGCCTGAGGAACCAGGCGATCACCCTTCAGGGCTTCCCGCTGGGAATTGCTGAGGACCAGAGTGGCGGGATCGCCGGCCCGGCGGAACTGCCCATCCGCGACAAAGATGCCTTCATAACCCAGGACCGCACCATCGTCCGGATCCACCAGCTTGTCGCCAATGTGGACAACGCTATAGAGGGTTTGCTCGTTGCCCGTCGCGCCGCGAACGTAGGCGTCGTTGCCGGAGGCGCCGACCAGGTGGTTGTCCCGGAGAGCGACGATGTGGGGCAGGCTATCGATTTCCTCCTTGGCGAGGACCATGCCTTTGCCCAGGAACGGCCCAATCGCCTCGTAGGGAATGGTGTCGACCGCCGCGGTCAATTGCTCTTCCCGGATCCGGGGTGAAAGGCGGTCCGTCCCGCTGGCCGCGGCGCTACCACCGCGGCTGCTGCGAATCTGGGGCTGCCCGTCCACATAGACCAGGGTAAGGACGTCGCCGGGGAAGATGAGGTGCGGATTCTCAACCTGGGGGTTCACGTACCAGATTTCCGGCCAGTACCAGGGATCCCGGAGGAACATGCCGGAGATCCCCCAGAGGGTGTCCCCGGGCTTCACGACATAACTGTCGGGATGAGAGGGGTTCAGTGGCATCCCACCCCCCTGCTGCGCAGCCAGGCCGCCAGCGCCCGTTGCCAGCGCCAGACACAGGAGCAACGCAGCGGCCGACCGGCCGTCATTCCGGAAAATTTTCATGGGGACTCCATGCTTTAAACTGTGCGCCCGGGAAACCCAACCCGAGCCTGAACTCTGAAGCCAAGCGGCAGCAGATGTAGCATAAAATCAAGCCACTTACATAGCACTTATGGCCAAACTGTGAAGCTCGCACCATGGCGCTCCTGAAAATCCTTGAGTACCCCGATCCCCGGCTGCGGATTACGGCCTCCCCCGTGCCGGCGGTCACGGGGGAGATCCGGCAACTGGCGGCGGACATGCTGGAAACCATGTATGCGGCCCCTGGCGTGGGTCTGGCCGCCACCCAGGTGGATCGCCACATCCGTCTGATAGTCATCGATATCTCGGACACCCGGGACCAGCCCCACGTGCTGATCAATCCGGAGATCCTCGCCCGGGAAGGCGTTGAGACCGGCGATGAGGGCTGCCTGTCGGTGCCGGGCGTTACGGAAGGTGTGGAGCGGGCTGCCCGCGTCCGCGTCCGGGCCCTGGACACCGCCGGCAAGACCATTGAGTTCGAGGCGGACGGCTTGCTCGCCGTGTGCATCCAGCACGAGATGGATCACCTCGTGGGGAAGCTGTTTGTCGACTATCTTTCGGAACTGAAACGGCAGCGCCTGAAGAAGAAAGCAGCCAAGGCCCGGCGTCAGGACGGCGCGGCGAAGCCGACAGCGCCGGGTCCGTCCCGCGACCGGACGCCAGTCATCTGAACGGTCGCGTGGTCTTTGCCGGGTCGCCGGCTTTTGCCACTCCCACGCTCCAGCGCCTGGCCGATCTCGGCCACCTGCCCGTTGCGGTGCTGACCCAGCCCGACCGCCCCGCCGGCCGGGGCCGGACGGTGGCCCCGGGGCCCGTCAAGCAACTGGCCCTGACCCTGGGGATTCCGGTGCTCCAGCCCTCAAGCCTCAAGACTGACGTCGCTCAGGCAGAGCTGCGGGCGTTGGCGCCGGACCTGATCGTCGTCGTGGCCTATGGCCTCCTGTTGCCAGCCACCGTCCTGGCCCTGCCGCGCCGGGGCTGCGTCAACGTGCACGCGTCGCTGCTGCCCCGGTGGCGGGGCGCCTCCCCGATCCAGGCGGCCATTCTGGCGGGCGATGCTGAAACCGGGGTCAGCATCATGCAGCTCGAGGCCGGGCTGGATACCGGGCCCGTCTATGCCACCGCAAGGCTGACTATCGGCAGTGACGAAACGGCCGCTGAGCTGGAGGCCCGGCTCGCCCTGCTGGGGGCCGACACCCTGGCAACGCTTCTCGATCCGCTGCTCGCCGGTCAGCTGACCCCTACGCCCCAGCCCGACGCGGGCGTTACCTACGCGGGCCGCATCAACAAAGCGGAGGCCCGGATCGACTGGCAGACGCCCGCTGCCGAGCTCGCCCGCCGGGTGCGTGCGTTCAGCTCCTGGCCCGTCGCCGAGACGCTGCTGGACGGCCAGCAGTTGCGTTGTTTCGCCAGTGAGCCCGCTGCCGACGGCCGCGGGGTTGACGGTGTGCCCGGCACCATCGTCGCCACGGACAACGGCGGGATCCTCGTGCAGACCGGCCGCGGGCAACTGTGGCTCCGGACCGTCCAGCTGCCCGGCCGTCAGCGGGTGGCAGGCGCGGACTTTGCCCGGGGCCGCGCGCTGGTCGGCAAAGTGCTCGGCTGATGCTGGGCAGGGCATGAGCGCGGGTGGGCTGACCCGGGCCCTCGCGGCTCGCGCTGTGGCGGGCGTTCTGGCCCGGGGCCAGACCCTCGATGCAGCCCTGGAGGATCTCCTCGCCGGGACTGATCCCGGGGTGCGCTCCCTGCCGGACAGGGATCGCGCCCAGGTGCGGGCTCTGGCCTTCGGCGCCGTCCGCAGTCACCACCGGCACCGCGCCCTGCTCCAGGCCCTTCTCGATCGACCACTGAAAGGCGGAGACTGCACGCTGGAGGCCTTGCTCTCCGTGGGGCTCTTCCAGCTCGCGGATCCGGAACAGCCGGATCATGCGGCCGTCTCTGCGACGGTTGAGGCCACCCGGCTGCTCGGCCAGGAGCGGGCGGCCGGGCTCGTGAACGCCACCCTCCGTCGCTACCAGCGGGAAGCGCCCGCGCTGCTTGACCGGCTGCGGGCAGAGCCGGCGGCCTGGCATTCCCATCCCGCCTGGCTCCTTGACCAGTTGCGCAAGGATTGGCCGGAGCACTGGCAGCAGATTGCCGCCGCGAATCAACAGCACCCGCCGCTCTGGCTGCGGGTGAACCGGAACCGGGCAAGCGTCAGCGATTACGCAGCGCGGATCGCGACGGAGCTTGGCTTGCGGGCGACGCTGCTGGAGGGGTTTCCGGACGCCCTGAAGCTCGAAGCTGCCGTGCCGGTGCAGCGCCTCCCGGGCTTTGCCGACGGACTGGTCAGTGTTCAGGACGCCGCTTCCCAGCTGGCGGCTCACCTGCTGGCGCCGGAGCCGGGGATGCGCGTGCTCGATGCCTGCGCGGCACCGGGCGGCAAGACCGGCCACCTGCTCGAGTACGCCGGCGGCCAACTCGACCTCACAGCACTGGATATCTCGGCAGAACGGCTCACCCAGGTCGCCAGCAACCTGCGGCGGCTCGGCCAGCGGGCAACGGTTCTGGCCGGTGATGCGACGGAGCCCGCTACCTGGTGGGATGGCCGGCCCTTCGACCGTATTCTTCTGGACGCCCCCTGTACGGCCACCGGGGTGATCCGTCGGCACCCGGACATCAAGCTGCTGCGCCGGGCCGCGGACCTGCCGGCGCTGGTCAGCCGCCAGCGCCTGCTGCTGGAGCGACTCTGGCCCCTGCTGAAGCCGGAGGGCCGCCTCTTGTACAGCACGTGCTCGTTACTGCGGGCGGAAAATCAGGCGCAGGTGGGCCGCTTCCTGGCGGAGGTCCCGGCCAGGCTCGAGTCAGGCACACCCCACCCGGGGCTGCAGCTGCTGCCCGGAGAGCGGGATACCGACGGTTTCTACTATGCTCTAATGACACCAGGCACCAGGGAGCTGGGAACCGGCTGAGCCCGCCCACCACGCTGCGCCCGGGATACCACTGACGTGCAGAAAAAAACCAGTCGTCATCTTGGCCCCTTTGCGGCACTGGCTGCCCTCGTTGGCCTGCTGTGCGCGGGCGCCCTGCAGGCCCAGGAAACGGGCCCCGAGATCCGCAACGCGAGCACCCGCCTCGATGCCGGTGTCTGGTACCTCGCCGCCCGCATCGACTACCGCCTGAACCGGGACACGCTGGACGCCCTCCAGAGCGGCATACCCCTCACCTTCGACCTGCAGGTCGAAGTGACGGAAGACAGGAACTGGCTGCCTGATGTGGAAGTAGCAGCCCTGCGCCAGTACTTCGAACTGTCCTGGCAGCCGCTTTCCCGCGGCTATCTGGTGCGCAACAAGAACAGCGGCGACCAGCGGGCGCACACCACGCTCTTTGCGGCGCTGAATGATCTGGGCCGGATCACGGCCCTGCCTCTCATCGATGCAGCGCTCATTGAGGAAGACAAGGACTACCAGGTGCGGCTCCGCGCCGTGCTTGACCAGCAACAGCTCCCGGGGCCGCTGCGCATGCTGGCCTTCTGGGACGATGATTTCACCCTGGAAAGCGAGTGGTACCGGTGGAACCTCCGCACCGGCCAGGCCCCGTGAACGGCGCGGTTGCCCGCGTCGTCAGACGGTACGGGACCGTTACCGTGGCCACGGGCGGCGTCCTGCTGGGCATCGCCGCCCTGGTCCTGCTGGGACGCTACGCGTCGAGCCCGGCGGACTTTGGCCGCCGGCACGTGCTCATCCTGGCGGTGAATGCCCTCGCTGCTGCCGCGCTGCTCGGCCTGATCATCGTCAACCTGTTCCAGCTGGTCCGGGCCTACCGGCGCCGGGCGCCGGGGGCGCGGCTGCGGGCCCGCCTCGTCGCGATGTTCGTTGGTCTCACGCTGGCCCCCCTGCTGGTCGTCTACTTCTTTGCCCTGCAGTTTGTGAACGGCGGTATCGACAGCTGGTTCGACTCAGACCTTGAACAGGAGCTGTCCTCAGCCCTGCGCATGAGCCGGGAGTCACTGGAAGTACAGGCGACGTCCCGCCTGCAGCAGACCAGCGCCCTCGCCGCAGCGCTAGGCAATCTGGATGGTGACGCGCTGTCCCGCGCCCTCAGTGTGCTGCGCGCCGATGCCGGGGCTGACGAGCTGACCGTGTTCACCGCCGGGCTGCGCGTCGCGTCATCCAGTTCCCGCACCGGGACTCTGCCGCCGAGCCTGTCCGAAGATGCCCTGAACGAGCTGGGGCTGAACGAGCGGTTCGTTGCGCTGGAACCCCAGGGCAGCGCCCGCTATCAGGTGCGGACCGCGGTGGTGATGCCTGCCGACCTGTCCCTGTCAGGCCAGCGCTATCTGCAGGCCGTGTTTCCGATCAGTGACCGGCAGGGACGCCTGGCGGATGCCGTGCAGGACACGTACACCCGCTATACCGAGTTGCGGTTCCTGCGGGGGCCTCTCAAGGACAACCTGACGGTTACGCTCTCTCTGGTGCTGCTGCTCTCGTTGACCTCCGCCGCCGCAGGCGCCTTCTACCTGGCGCGACGGCTGGCCGCGCCGATCGAGTCTCTCGCGGCGGGCACCGAAGCCGTCGCGAAGGGCGACTTCGACACCCGTCTCCCGCCCGGCAGTGCCGACGAAGTGGGCTTCCTCATTGATTCCTTCAACGGCATGCTCGAACGCCTCGGCCGGGCCCGGGAGGAAAGCCGGACCAGTCAGCAGCAGCTCGAGCGGGAGCGGGCCAATCTGGCGACGATCCTGGCCAGGCTCTCTACCGGCGTCATTGCCATTGGCCCGGAGCACCGCATCCGGATCGCCAACGACGCGGCCGGCGCTATCCTCGGCGTGGATCTGGCCTCAAGGGCCGGGGCCTCACTGGACGAGATCACCGCCACGGGCCCGCTCCCCGACCAGTTTGTTGCTGCCTGCCGGCCCCACCTGGAGGGCGAGCCGCGCGAGTGGCGGGGCCAGATCGTGCTCCGCACGGAGGTTGCCCGGCGCATCCTGAACTGCGCGAGCTCCCCGTTACCTGGTGATGGCACCGGCGATCTCCGCTTCGGGGTGATCATCGTTTTCGATGACGTTACGGAGTTGCTCGAGGCTCAGCGCGAAGCGGCCTGGGGTGAGGTCGCCCGGCGGCTGGCCCACGAAATCAAGAATCCCCTGACACCGATCCGGCTGGCTGCCGAACGCATCCGCCGCCGCTACCTCCCCACCATGGACGAGGAGGACGGCCAGGTACTCGATCGTTCGACGCACACGATCGTCCAGCAGGTCGAAGCCATGCGGGACATGGTCAACGCGTTCAGCGAGTACGCGCGCGCACCCGCAGTGACCGTGGCCCGGGTGGACCTGAGCCAGCTGGTGCGGGAGGTCGCCTGGCTCTACCGGGCCCAGGAAGGTCAGCCGACGGTTCAGCTCGTGCTGGAGGATGGTCTCGAAGTGGAGGCCGATGCAGTGCGCGTCCGGCAACTGCTGCACAATCTCATCCGCAACGCACAGGAAGCGCTGGAGGGGCAACCCGAGGCTGTCGTGGAAATCGGAGCGCGGAGCGTCGCCGAGGGGGAGCGCCAGTTTGCCGAGATCACGGTGACAGACAACGGGCCAGGCATTGATGCCGAGGTGCTGACCCGCCTCTTCGAGCCTTATGTAACCAGCAAGAAAAAGGGCACTGGACTGGGCCTGGCCATTGTGAAGAAGCTGGTGGAGGAACATGGTGGCACCGTGGCTGCCGAGAACCTGCCAGACCGGGGGGCCCGTCTCGTCGTGAGGCTGCCCGTCCGGGCGGTCATCCGCGATGCGCTGGGCGAGTCGCGGGTGAACCTGGCAGACAACTGGAAGGAAAGAGCATGACTGCGGCACACATCCTCGTGGTCGACGACGAGGCCGACATTCGCGCCACCATCAGCGACATCCTGGAGGACGAGGGCTACGCGGTCAGCGTTGCCGCGGATGCCGCTGCTGCCCGGGTCGAAGTTGGCCGCGCCCGGCCGGACCTCATTCTGCTGGACGTCTGGATGCCCGATGTGGATGGCATTACGCTGCTGCGCGAGTGGGCGCGGGAAGGGGCGCCCCGTTGTCCCGTGGTCATCCTCTCGGGACACGGCACCGTCGAAACTGCCGTCGAAGCCACGCGGCTCGGCGCGGTCGACTTTGTGGAGAAGCCACTGTCGCTGGCCAAACTTCTGCGCACCGTCGAGAAGGCCCTCGACAAGGCCCCCGAGCCCCGGCGCCCGGCGCCCCGCACCCTCCTGCCGAAGCGTCTGGCCCCCGGTGGCCGCAGTCCGCTGATGCGGGCCCTGCGCGAGCAGGCGGCAACCATCGCACCACGCCACGAACCAGTCCTGATCGTGGGCGAACCCGGCTCGGGCCGAACGGTGGTCGCCCACTATCTCCATGACCTCGCGGGTGGCGGTCACCGGCCCTTCATCACGCTCGTGGGGGCCTCTGTCCCGGAGGAGAACGCCGCAGCGTTGCTGTTCGGCAGCCGGCTGGGCGAAGCCGCGCAACCCGGCGCCTTCGCCCAGGCGGCAGGCGGCACGCTCTTTCTGCGGGACCTGCAGGACCTGAGTTCCGGCGCGCAGCGCCTGGTGGCCGGGGCCCTGGAGCAGGGCGGTTACGTCCCGCTGGGCCAGTCAGTGCCGGTGCCCCTGGAGGTGCGGGTCATCGGCTCGCTGGCCACGGAGGGCGCCAGTCTGGTGCGTCCGGAACTGCTGGCGAGCCTCGCTGAACTTGAGTTGCGGGTGCCGCCGCTCCGGGATCGGCACGAGGATGTGCCGGAACTCCTGCGTTATGCCGCCGACCGCTTCGTGGATGAGGATGGACTGGCGTTCCGCCGCTTCGGACTGGCGGCACAGAACCGTCTGCGCCATTACCCCTGGCCGGGGAACGTGCGGGAACTCACCAACCTCGTGCGGCGGTTGCTGGTGGCAGGCGGCCCGGAGGAAATCAGCCTGGCGGAACTCGAGAAACAACTGGTGCCCACCACCGGTCTTGTGGAACCACTGGTCAAGCAGGATCTCCTCAGCCTGCCCCTGCGGGAGGCCCGGGAAAAATTCGAGCGGGCTTATCTGATGCAGCAGCTGGCGTTGTCGGGCGGCCGCGTGGGCCTGCTGGCGAAGCGGGTCGGCATGGAGCGCACGCATCTCTACCGGAAACTCCGCGCCCTCGGCGTCGATTTCCGGCAGATCACCGAAGAAGAGTAGGAGCGCCTTTAGGCGCGATTCCCTAAAATCATGACGGGGGCGATCGCGCCTAAAGGCGCTCCTACCGGAGGAATTTCTGGAACTCGGCCGGCAGTCGCGTCGCGTCCACCGCCGCCAGTTCCGCCGGGTAGGGCCGGGAGTTCCAGGTTTGCCAGAAGACCGGGATGTGCCCCTCCAGCCGGCCGGTCCGGGCATCGCTGATGAGACAGGCCAGAGCCTTGCCTGAGTAAGTGGTGTCCAGACTGAAGCCCGCCAGATCCCGGGCGAGGGCCAGAGCTTCCCGGGCTTCCGGCGTTGGCAGGGCATAGCCCTCGCCGGCGAATTCCGGCCGAAACTCCAGGCTCGCGCGGTGACTCTTGCCGCTGGTCAGCGCCGGCGGTGGCAGCAGGCGCTCGATCTCGCTGGCCAGTTGCAGCACAGCCGCTGCATCCACCACGTTCTGGGGCACCACTTTCACGCTCACCACCGTCGCCGCCACGCCCGCCCGACCCAACCCCACCAGCAGTCCCGCCACGCTGCCCATCGTCCCGCAGGGCAGGTACACGCGCACGGGACCGGTCAGACCGGCAGCAGCCAGTTGCAGGGCGAGCTCGGTCCCGGCGTCCACGAAGCCCAGAGAGCCCAGCGGCGACGACCCGCCCCAGGCTATTTCGTACAGGCCCTGGGGACCGGCGGGGTGACTCGCCCGGAGGCGCTCGGCCGCGAGGCGCGTCTCGGCGAATCCCGTCCCGTGGCGGAGGCGCGTGCCGAGCAAGCCATGCCAGCGCAGTGTGTTCGCCACCCAGGGCGTCTGGACCTGGTCGGTAAGCACAGCCCAGCAGGTGAGACCCACCTGCCGCGCATAGATGGCGGTGGCGAGGGCGTGATTCGACCCGGCAGCCCCAAAAGTGACGACCGCATCGCAGCCGCGGTCCAGGGCGTCGCCGAGCAGGTACTCAAGCTTACGGACCTTGTTCCCGCCGTACTCCGCGCCTGCCAGGTCGTCCCGCTTGGTCAGCAAGCCCGGAGCGCCGATGGCGGCGCCAAGGCCGGGGCAGGCTTCAAGGGCCGTCGGCAGCGTCGCCAGCCTGACCCTACTCGCCAATCGGGATCACCTGATGGTCGATGCCGTTCTGGCGGAGCCGGGCCCGCAGGCGGTTGAGTTCTTCCAGATTTTCGATGGGGCCGATGCGCACCCGGTGAAACACGGCACCGTTGCCGTCAGCGGTCTGGATTTCGGACACTACGCCAAGAGCGGCCAGCCGCACCTTCACCTTGTCGGCGGCAGTGAGACTCGGAAAGGCGCCGGCCTGGACGACGTAGGCGCCGGGCACGGAGACGGGCGGCGGCGCTGCCGGGCGCGCCGTCGCGGGCTGCTCGGGTACGTCTACCTCCGCATCGGGCAGCAGGTCGTAGAACTCGAACCGCCCAGCGGCCTCTGGGGCCCGGGACCTGGGTTCCGTGGCGGACTGGCGCGCGGGCTTGCTGGTCTTCTGCGCCGCTGCTGCGGCCGCTGGCGCCGCGCGGGTCGCGCCGGCGCCCAGCATCTGTTCCAGGTCCGCCCGGAAAAGCCACGCGAGCAAAGCGGTACACACCAGCAGCAAAAACACCATGGTTCCCCGGGACACGCTGGCGGCGTCGCGGCGCCGATTGCGCCGGCGCTTCTGCCGGCTGCTGGCTGACGCCACTACATGTACTCCAGGGGGCGAATGCCCAGCAGGCCCAGCCCGGTTGCCAGTACGGTGCGGGCACTCCCAACGAGCTCCAGTCGGGCCCGGCTACGGGCGGGGTCGGCCTCGTCCAGCACGACGTGCCGGTTGTAGAACGCGTTGAAGATACTGGCCAGATCGTGCAGGTAGTGAGCCACCTCGAAGGGCTCCCGTTGCTCGGCCCCGCGCTGGACGGCGGGGCCAAAACCGCGGAGCTTCTGCACCAGAGCCCATTCCTCGTCGGCGACCAGCAGCGCGAGGTCACCTGCTGCGGCGGTTGTGGCCACGCCGGCGTCCACGGCCTTGCGGAACAGGCCATGCATGCGCGCATGGGTGTACTGGAGATAAGGACCGGTATTGCCCTCGAACTGCAGAACGGTGTCCCAGTCGAAGGTCACATCCGTCAGCCGCCGGGACGAGACGTCGAAGTAGAGCAGCGCGGCCTGCCCCACGGCCTCGCTGATGGTGGCCAGCTCAGCGGGTGGTACCGCCGGCAGTCCACGAGTGTTGCCTGCTGAGCGCTCCTCCCGGTACCGGGCCGCCCTGTCCCGGGCTTCGTCCAGCACGGCCTCCAGCCACACCGCTTCGCCCTTGCGGGTGGACATGCCGCGCACGTAGCCAAAGCTCACGTTCTCGCAGAGTGCGGGCCAGTTCACCGGCCATTGCTCCGCTACGGCCAGCTTGCCCAGGGCCGCGAAGACCTGGGCAAAGTGGTCCTCCTGCCGGGAGACGACGTAAACATTGGCGCCAAACTGGTAACGCTCCCAGCGGTCAATAGCCTCCGCGCAGTCTCGCGCGGCGTAGGTCGACGCACCGTCGGACTTCTGCAGCATGCAGGGCGCAATTTCCCGGCCGATGACGTCCGACACGTCGACGACGATGGCGCCCAGAGACTCCCTGGCCACGCCTGCCTTGAGGAAGCGGGCGATCACCGGCTGGACCTTGGCGTTTAGCGACGACTCCCCGTCGTAGGAGTCGAACTCGATGCCGAGCCGGTCGTAGGTGCGGTGGAAGCCCTCCAGGGAGAGGGACCGGAAACGCTCCCACAGCCGGACGATCTCCGGGTCGCCCTGCTCCAGTCGCAGGAACAGGCTGCGCGCCTGCTCGCGCACGCCCGGATCCTGCTCACTGTCCCGGTTAGCCCGAATGTACAGCTCAACCAGGTAGTCGATAGCCCGGGCTTCCAGGGCGGCCTCGTCACCCCACTGCTGCCAGGCCCAGATCACAAAGCCGAACTGCGTCCCCCAGTCGCCGATGTAGTTCTTGCGGATGACCCGCCAGCCCTCGAAGGTGAAGATCCGGGCGAGATCTGCCCCGAGATTGGTCGAGCGCAGGTGCCCGAAATGGAAGGGCTTGGCGATGTTCGGCGCCGAAAAATCCAGCACCAGCGTGCGGCCACCGCCGAGGTCACGCCGGCCGAAGCCCGCCGGATTGTCCCGAATCTCTCCCAGCACCTGTTCCGCGACATTCGCCCGGTCGAGAAAGAGGTTGAGATAAGGGCCCTCCGCCCGGGCGCTTAAGATGATCGGGTCCCGGACAATCCTGGCGGCCAGGTTTTTCGCGATCACGCCGGGTGCCGAGCGGAGCTCCTTCGCCAGCTGGAAACAGGGAAAGGCCACGTCGCCCAGGGCAGGATTCGGGGGCACGGTGAGCGCTGCTTCGATGTGGGCGGTCCGCTCGACTGGCCAGTCGAGTGCCTTGCGCACAACCTGCGCGATGTGAGAGGTGATCTGCATCTTGGTGCGTAGCGGGTCCCGGGAACCCGCGGGATTCTAGAACAATTCAGACGGGTCCACGTCCACGCTCCAGCGCACGCGTCGCTGGGTCGGTAGCGCCGACAGCGCCGCGCGAAAGTCCGGCAGGAACCGCTGCAGAACACGCCGGGCGTCTGCCTGCAGCAGCAGTTGTCCCCGGTAGCGTCCGGAGCGGCGTTCCATGGGTGCGGGTGCGGGGCCGAGCACGCGGAGCCCAGGCGGGAGGCCGGTGCGCGCGAGGGCCGCCGCCGACTCCAGAAAAGAGAAGACCAGTGGCCGCTCGGTCGCCTCCGCGCGCACCAGTGCCAGGGAGGACCAGGGCGGCCAGCCGGCCTGCCGTCGCTCAGCCAGCGCCAGGTCAGCGAATGCGCCGTAGCCCTCCGCCAGTAACACCCGGAGCAGCGGGTGATCAGGAAACAGGGTCTGCAGGTAAACCTCCCCGGGACGGTCGGCACGACCGGCACGACCGGCCACCTGGATGAACGTCTGGGCCAGGCGTTCAGCGCTGCGAAAGTCCGTGCCGAAGAGTCCCTGGTCCACATCGACGATGCCCACCAGGGTGACACCGGGAAAATCATGGCCCTTGGTGAGCATCTGGGTCCCCAGCAGGAGTCGCGCCTCCAGGCTATGGACCCGCTCCAGGCGGCGCTCAATTTCGCCCCGCCGGCGTGTGGTGTCCCGGTCGATGCGCTCCATGGCCTGGTCCGGAAACTCCCGGGCGAGGGCCTGTTCCAGGCGTTCGGTGCCCTGGCCCACGGCCCGGAGTTCGGCATGGCAGGCCGGGCAGTCCTCCGGCAACGCCCGGTCACTCCCGCAGTGGTGACAGGTCACCCGGCCCCGCTGCTGGTGGAGGACCATCCGCGCATCGCACCGGTCACAGCTGATCACCGTTCCGCACCCGACGCACACGACGGTCGGCGCGTAGCCGCGCCGGTTGAGGAAGATGAGCACCTGGCCATCCGCAGCGAGGTGCCGGCGGATAGCAGCAAGCAGCGGCTGGGTCAGCCCGTCCCGGGGCTGGTGGGTGCGCATGTCAATGAGGTGGGCCGTGGGCTGGCCTGCAGCGCCGGCCCGCTCCGCCAGCACCAGGCGCTCGTAGCGGCCACTCTGCGCGTTCTCTACCGATTCGAGCGCCGGGGTGGCGGAACCCAGCACCAGCGGGATGCCCAGCTCCCGCGCCCGCCACACGGCAAGGTCCCGGGCCGAGTAACGAAAGCCGTCCTGCTGCTTGTAGCTGGCGTCATGCTCCTCGTCGACCACCAGCAAACCGGGATGCTTCAGTGGGGTGAAGATGGCCGACCGGGTGCCAATGACGATCCGGGCGGTGCCGTCCCGCGCCGCGGTCCAGGCCCGCAGCCGCTCGCCATCGGCCAGCCCGGAATGCAGCACCGCCATGGGTACCGGGAAGCGCCGCCGGAAGCGCTCCAGGAGTTGCGGTGTCAGCCCGATTTCCGGCACGAGCACGAGGGACTGCTGGCCCGCGTTCAGCCGTTCCTGGATGCAGCGCAGGTAGACCTCGGTCTTGCCGCTGCCGGTCACCCCGTCCAGCAGGAAACAGCGGAAGCCCGCCGCGGCATTGACGGCGGCCACGGCCCGCCCCTGCTCGTTGGTGAGCACCGGTGGAACGTCGGCGCTCGCCAGCTCTGCAGCCGCTGCCGGTGGCGCCTTCAGCTTGCGTCGTCGGGTCGGCTCCCGGCCTTCCCGCAGGGCTTTCGGCAGGGCGGCCGCAATCACCTCCCCGGGCGGGTGCTGGTAATAGGCCGATGCCCAGCTCAGCAGACGCCGCAGGTCATCGGCCAGCAGCGGTTCGGCATCCAGAACTGCCAGCGCCTGGCGCAGTTTCCCCTCGGGCACTGTGCTCCCGGCCTTGAGCCCCATCAGCAGGCCCACCCGGGTGCCCTTGCCGAAAGGCACCCGGACGCGCATGCCCGGCCGGAGTTCGAACGCCATAGCGGGCGGCGGGAGGTAATCGAAGAGGCCCATCAGCGGCGCAGCAACGGCCACTTCCAGAATCTGGGCGCCCTCCACAGACTTATCCACAGATCCTGTGGATAAGTCTGTGGACAAGCAGGGGCAAAGGGGTCTTTCTGCCAAGCTCGTCAACCATTATGACAACCTGATCATTTTTTGCTCTAAGTGTATTAACCATATATTTCATTGTGTTATGAGTACCTGCTCAAGTGTCGAGCGCGAAGCAAACGCTAAATGGCACCTTTTCGTAGGGATTGTGCATAAGTGTGGCCCCGGAGAGAGTTTCAGAGGGGGTTGCCGAGGCCTTTGTCAACCCCTTTGGCGACGAATCGTTGTCCGCCCTCCAGGCGCAGGAGAATGCGGCAGTATGCTAAATCCCGACGATCTCGGGGTTCTGCCCCGACTCCGTCCCTACCCAGCAGCCCGGTAATGAGGAAGTGATGCACGCGGCGACCGGCCTGTGGCTCTGCCTCCTGGGCCTCGTACCCGGTCCCGGCGTCGGCCCGGGGGCGGCGGCAACCGTCGAGGCTGGCGATGAACTCGTCGAGTTCCTGGAGTTTCTGGGGGACGAAAACACCGCCAGCGAGGCATGGAACGGCTTTTTCGACAGCCTGCCGGAAGGTGGGATCGACAGCGATAGCGCGCCTAAAGGCGCTCCTACAACGCCTTGACGGCCTGAATCAGGGCCGCAGCGACGGCCTGCCCGTCCCCGTAGAGCATGTGGGTGTTGTCGAGAAAGAACAGGCCGTTCTCGATGCCCGAGAAGCCGGCGCCCTTGCCGCGCTTGATCACGATGACGTTCCTGGACTTGTCTGCGTTCAGGATCGGCATGCCGTAGATGGGGCTGGACTTGTCGGTCCGGGCCGCCGGATTGACCACATCGTTGGCGCCGATGATGAGGGCGACGTCGGTGTTGTCGAATTCTGCGTTGATCTCGGACTCGTCGTAGATCACGTCGTAGGGAACCCCTGCTTCCGCAAGCAGCACGTTCATGTGGCCCGGCATCCGGCCCGCCACCGGGTGAATGGCGAACTTAACGGTCACGCCCCGCTCCTGCAGCAGCTTGGCCAGCTCCCACACCTTGTGCTGGGCCTGGGCCACCGCCATGCCATAGCCTGGCACGATGATCACTTTCTGCGCGAAAGCCATCATCACGCCCACGTCGGCAGCGTCGATGGGCTTCATCGACCCGCTGACTTCGCCCTGGGGACCCGCCGTGTCGCCGAAGCCGGAGAACAGCACGTTGGCCAGTGACCGGTTCATGGCCTTGGCCATCAGCTGGGTGAGCAGGGTGCCGGCGGAGCCCACCACCATCCCGGCAATGATCATGGCCGCGTTGTTGAGCACAAAGCCCTCGAAAGCGACCGCCAGACCGGTAAGCGCGTTGTAGAGGGAAATCACCACCGGCATATCAGCGCCGCCGATCGGCAGCGTCATGGTCACGCCGAGCACCAGAGCCAGCCCGAAGAAGAGGGTGACCATGCCCGGCACGGGACCGGCCGCAGCCAGCACCAGAGAAGCGCCCGCCAGCACCGAAGCCAGGAGCAAAGCCAGGTTGACGAAGTTCTGCCCGCGGAACCGGAACGACCGCTTGATGAGGTCCTGAAGTTTACCGAAGGCGATCAGGCTGCCCGAGAAAGACACCGCGCCGATAAGTCCGCCGAGCACAGCCAGCGCCAGGACCACGGTGGAATGGGCTTCACCCTTGAAGAGCTCGACGGCCGCGATCGCTGCTGCCGCACCACCGCCCATGCCGTTGTAGAGCGCAATCATCTGGGGCATGTCGGTCATGGCCACGCGCTTGCCGGTAATCCAGGCCACGCCACCACCCAGGGCGATGGCGACGAGGATTAGCACGATGTTGCCCATGTCCGGGGTAAAGAAGGTTGCGATCGTCGCCACCACCATTCCCGCGCCCGCCCAGACGATGCCACCCCGTGCCGTGACCGGGGAACTCATGCGCTTCAGGCCCGTGATGAACAGGAACGCGGCGAGCAGGTAGCTCGCCGAAACCAGTACTGCTGCTATCCCCGAGCCCATCAGTGTTTCTTCCCGCCCGCTGGGCCGCCCGACGACTTGCTGGACTTGAACATCTCCAGCATCCGCTCGGTCACCACGTAGCCGCCCACCGCATTGCCCGCGCCCAGGGCGACCCCGAGGAAGCCAATGACGAGTTCGAGGGTGGTATCCGCCCGGCCCAGCGCAACCATCGCGCCGACCAGCACGATGCCGTGCACGAAGTTGGAGCCGGACATCAGTGGCGTGTGCAGGATGGTGGGTACCCGGCCGATCACCTCGTAGCCGGTGAAGGCCGCGAGCATGAAAATGTACAGGGCGATAAAACCGTCGATCATGGTCTGGCTCGCATCAGGTGAAGGCCTTGCGGGTAGGCTCGTGGCGGATAGTTCCGGCGTGGGTCAGCACGGCCCCGGCGAAGACCTCATCGTTCCAGTCGATAGCCAGCTCGCCCTCCTTGGTAAGAGCCGGAGAGAGGAAATTGAAGAGGTTGCGCGCGTACATCTCGCTGGCGTGGCGGGGCACCGTGGCGGCCAGGTTAACTGGCCCGATGATGGTGACCCCACGGTGCACGACAGTCTCGCCGGCCCGGGTCAGCTCGCAGTTGCCGCCACTTTCAGCACCCAGGTCCACGATCACGGCCCCGGGACGCATGCGCTCCACGGTTGCCCGGTCGATAAGCCGGGGCGCTGGCCGGCCGGGGACAGCCGCGGTGGTGATCACCAGGTCCGCCTTTGCGACCCGGTCGTTAACTACAGCCTGCTGCTTCTGCCGTTCTTCGGCGCTCAGTTCCCGCGCATAGCCTCCGGCGCCATCGGCGGTCACGCCAGTGTCGACAAACTTCGCCCCAAGGGATTCCACCTGCTCCTTCGTGGCCGCGCGGACGTCGAAAGCCTCAACCACCGCGCCGAGCCGGCGCGCCGTGGCGATGGCCTGCAGGCCCGCCACGCCGGCGCCCATGATGAGCGCCTGGGATGGCCGGATCGTGCCCGCAGCGGTGGTGAGCATGGGCAGAAACTTGTCGAGGGCCCCGGCGCCCAGCAGGACGGCCTTGTAGCCTGCCACGGCCGCCTGGGAGGAGAGGGCATCCATGGACTGGGCCCGGGAGATCCGTGGCACCAGTTCCATGGCAAAGCTGGTGATATTGCGCTCACAGAAAACCCTGATCAGGTCTTTCTGCAGGTGGGGCTGGAGGTAGCCGATCACGACCGAGCCGGGCTTCAGCGCCGCGGCTTCGGCCAGGGTTGGTGGCTGCACCCGGAGCAACACCTGGGCCTCGGCCAGCACAGTCCCCGCATCGGCGACGATAGCGGCGTGGCCCTCAAAGTCTGTGTCGGCGAAGCGGGCCTCCGCAGCGGCACCCGCTTCGATGACCAGGCGTGCCTTGGCCGCGGCGAGCTTTTTCGCCACTTCGGGCACGATGGCAACCCGGGCCTCACCCGGCGCAGTCTCCCTGATCACGCCAATGGTGACTGGCATGAGCGTCGTCACTCCTCATATATGGAGCGGGCCGCCGGTCAGCGGCCCGCATAACGCGCAGGATCATGACAGAAGGAGTGTGACCGGGGAAATTTGATTTTTGGGGCGGAACACGCAATATTTGGCCACAGGCGCCAGCCCCTAGCATGTTGTACCTCCACGACGAAGTCAGCGATTTCTCCCAGCAGGTCCTTCGGACCGACGTGGCTGGCATGCCCCTTGAGTGGATCGATTACCGGGACGCCGTTCGCCTGTACTACCTCGGCCAGGTGGCCTACACCTGCGGGTCGCCCCTCTTTCGCATCCACGGCGGCTTCAGTGCCCTGAGCCGGCAGCAGAGCTGCATCGAGGTGAACTCCATCGTCGCCACGGTCGGCCGTTCGCCGGAGGTGGCCGAACTTATGGACTGCTACGTTCCGCCCCTCAACAACAAGACCCTGTTCCGGCGGGACTCCAACCTCTGTCTTTACTGCGGCCTCTACTTTCCGGTCCGGGACCTCACCCGGGACCACGTCCGGCCCCTGTCCAGAGGCGGCGGTGATGCCTGGAACAACGTGGTTACCGCCTGCCGGCGCTGCAACAACCACAAGGGTGGCCACACGCCGGAGCAGGCGGGCATGCAGCTGATCGCAGTGCCCTTCACGCCCACCTATGCCGAATACATCTACCTGAAGGGTCGCCGCGTCCTGGCGGACCAGATGGAATTCCTGATGGCGCATATTCCGCGCACCAGTCCGCTGCACCAGCGGCTGGCGTCCAGACTGTTCAGGGCCGGCCAGGCTACCCAGTCCCACAAATAGGGCGACGTTAACCCCGTTCCGGCGTTCCGGGCGGAAGCGACCCCGCCTACAGGCCCCAGGTGCGACGTTAGTCACAGCCGACCCGTTTTCCTGCTGCCATGGCTGGCATATGCTGCCCGCCATGGCGGCAGGAAACGACGACGCAGAGCTGATGACCCGTTACGCGGCTGGCGATGTCGCGGCATTCGCGGCGCTCTATGCCCGCCACAAGGGGCCCCTGTATCGCTATTTTTTCCGCCAGAGTGGCAATCCGGACACCGCTGACGAATTGTTTCAGGACGTGTGGCTGCGCATCATCAAGGCCCGGGATCGCTATACACCGACTGCCCGCTTCACCACTTATATGTATCAGATCGCCCATAACTGTCTGGTAGACCACTTCCGCAAGGCTGGTCGCGCTTTCACTAATGGCAGCGGGGAGCCCACCGCAGCGGCGATCCCCGAGCCCGTAGCCGAGGAGATCGACCCGGCTTTCGCTTCTGCCCGCTGGTCCCTCGTGGACTGGGAGAACGATCCAGCGGACAGCGCGCCGGGGCCGGAAGCGGCCAGTTCTGGCGAACAGCGCGCAGGTCGCCTGCGCTCGGCCCTGGATACCTTGCCCATTGAGCAGCGGGAGGCCTTCCTGCTGCACGAAGAAGCGGAGATGGGGCTGGCGGATATCGCCGAGGTCACCGGCTCAAACCCGGAAACCGTCAAGAGCCGGCTGCGCTACGCCGTGAAAAAGCTGCGCACGGCGCTTGGTGATCTGGCTCCGGCTGCTGCCCGGCCCACGTCCCGAACCCCCGGGGGAGCGCTCTCATGAGCACCGGCAATACACCCCGGGATGACGCGGAGTTCGAGGCTTTTCTCGGCCGCGAGTCCCCCCTGTCGGCGGACTATGCCGGTCTCGAAAAGGCGGGGCCGCCGGCCTCCCTGGACGAAAAGATCCTGGCGGTAGCCAAGGTGGCCGCCAGGCCCGCACCGAAGCCGGTCCCCAAGACTGAGGCCAAGCCGGTGGTGGCCCCCATTGCCCGGAAGGCCGTGCCGACCCAGCCTGCCCCGGCTGCCGGCGCCGCCGCAGAAGGTTCCGCCGCGATCCCGACAGCCGCCGAGCGGCGCACGCGGGCTCGCCCCGAGCCAACCGCGGCAGATGACGATGACGAGGCCTTGCCTGCCCGCCGCCCACCCTGGCTCCTGCCTGCCGCCCTGGCGGCCAGCGTGCTGGTGGCGGTTGGCGTGGGACTGGGCGTCTACCTGAATGCGCCGTCCGACTCGGCTGATGCCACTCTCG
Source organism: Gammaproteobacteria bacterium (assembly GCA_031409515.1). Lineage (GTDB taxonomy): Bacteria > Pseudomonadota > Gammaproteobacteria > Steroidobacterales > SHZI01. The sequence goes on from JANNXJ010000045.1 coordinate 129,828, forward strand.
ATGGCTCCCTGTTCGCCAAGCGGGCCCGGGAGCGGAGCGAGGAGAGCAAGGCCGCGACCGCTGCCGTGCAGGACGCCGAAGTAATCGAACTGGAGGTGGCGCCCCTGCCACCGCCCCCGGTTTTCGAACCGGAGGGTCCGCAGGTCCAGGACCTGGACGGCGCGATTGCGCTGATTCGCAAGGAACTGGTGCTGGCCAATCAGGTCGCTGCTGCCCAGGAAGACCAGGCGCTGGAGCTGCAGTCGCTCTCGAGTGCCCGGACCCCGGGCCAGCAGGCCGCCGCCCCCGCCCCCGCCTCGGAGGCCTCCCCGGCAACGGCCAGCGTGGTTCAGCCCCGGGAGCGCCGGCTCACCAAGATCCTCGAACTCTACGACGGCGGCAATCCCGATCTGGCTGGCGACTCGCTCGAGATTTTCCTGCGCGACTTTGAGGACGACCCGATCAGCAAGCGCATTGTTGCCCTCACGCCCAACTGATTCATGTCCAATATCGAATCCGTCCTCCACGAGAACCGGAAGTTCCCTCCGTCCACCGCCTTTACAGCCGCCGCGCGGGTCAAGCCCGCCGATTTCGCGGCCCTCAACGCCGAGGCCAACCGTGACTCCGTCGCCTTCTGGGGCCGGCTCGCGCGGGAAGAACTGCGCTGGCACCGGCCCTTCACTCAGACCCTCGATGCTTCCCGGGCGCCGAACTACCGGTGGTTCATGGATGGCGTACTCAACGCGTCCTTCAACTGCCTCGACGTGCACCTTGCTGCCCATGGGGGCGCGCGGGATGCCAAGCCCGCGATCATCTTCGAGGGCGAGGCCGGCGATTCCCGGACGCTGACCTACGGGCAGCTCACCGCCGAGGTCTGCCAGTTTGCCAACGCCCTCAGGGCCCAGGGAATCCAGCCCGGGGATCGGGTGGTCATCTACCTGCCGATGGTGCCGGAGGCCGTAATCGCGATGCAGGCCTGTGCCCGCATCGGTGCCACCCACTCCGTGGTCTTCGGTGGCTTCTCGGCCAACTCACTCCGGGACCGGATCGAGGACGCAGGAACCAGAATGGTGATCACCGCCGACGGTGGCTGGCGCGCAGGCAAGGCCCTCGAACTCAAGCAGGCAGTGGACGAGGCACTCGCGACCGGCTGCAAGACCGTCGAGAAAGTCATCGTGCTCAAGCGCACCGGTGGCGCCGTACAGATGCAGGCAGGCCGGGACCTCTGGTGGTCTGACGCCGTGCGGGGCCAGGCAACCCTGTGCGAGCCCACCTGGGTGAACGCGGAGCACCCGCTATACCTGCTCTACACCTCCGGCTCCACGGGCAAGCCCAAGGGCGTGCAGCATTCGACGGCGGGCTATCTGCTCAACGCCAAGCTCACCTCCCAGTGGATCTTCGACTTCCGGGAAGACGATGTGTTCTGGTGCACGGCCGACGTGGGCTGGGTCACGGGCCACACCTACGTGTGCTACGGGCCGCTCGCCGCGGGCGCGACCATCGTCATGTACGAAGGCGCGCCGGTATACCCGGATGGCGGCCGCTTCTGGAGTATCTGCGAGCGCCTCGGCGTGACCATCTTCTACACGGCGCCCACGGCCATCCGGGCGCTGATGAAACTGGGCGACGAACTGCCCAACAAGTACGACCTGTCGAAGCTGCGCCTGCTGGGCACGGTGGGTGAGCCAATCAATCCGGAGGCCTGGATCTGGTATCACACGGTGATCGGCAAAACCCGCTGCCCGATCGTCGACACCTGGTGGCAGACGGAAACTGGGGCCGCCATGCTCAGCCCGCTGCCGGGCGTGACGGCCACCAAGCCGGGCTCCTGTACCACGGCGATCCCCGGCATCGACATGGCCATCGTGGATGAGGACGGCAATCCCGTGACTGATCCCGATCAGGGCGGCTGGCTGGTCGTCCGCAAGCCCTGGCCCTCCATGCTGCGCACGATCTGGGGCGACAACGACCGCTACGTCTCGACCTACTGGGCGAAGTTCAACAACCGCTACTACGTGGCTGGGGACACGGCGCACCAGGACGCGGACGGTTACTTCTGGGTGATGGGCCGGGCAGACGACGTATTAAAAGTGTCGGGTCACCGGCTCGGCACGGCGGAAGTGGAGAGCGCTTTCGTCGCTCACCCCCGGGTGGCGGAGGCGGCTGTCGTGAGCCGTCACCACGAGATCAAGGGCGAGTCGATCTTTGCCTACGTCGTCCTGAAGGGCCAGCGGCCCACGGGGAAGGACGCGGAGAAATTCGCCGCCGAGCTACGGGAGTTCGTTGGCAAGGAGCTGGGCGCCATCGCGAAGCCCGACGACATCCGCTTCGCTGACAACCTGCCCAAGACCCGCTCGGGAAAAATCATGCGGCGGTTGTTGCGGGCGATCGCCCGGGGTGAGCCCATCACCCAGGACATCTCGACGCTGGAGAATCCGGCGATCGTGGAGCAGTTGCGCGGGGCAGGGTAGGGGGCTGGGTCAAGGTTGCCTGGCTAGAGCCTCGGCTCACTTCCCTACCCAGACCGACTTGCCTTCCTTGATGGTCTCGAGGACCTGGATCTGGTTGATGTCCTTCGGCTCGATCGTGACCGGGTTAGCGGAGAGGACGACGAAGTCGGCGAGCTTACCGTTCTTGATGGAACCCTTGGTGGCCTGTTCGCCGAACTGCTCGGCGCCCCAGATCGTGATCATCTGCATTGCCTCATAGGGAGTCACGCGCTCGTCGGGTCCGATGACCTTTCCCGAACGCGACGTGCGGTTCACCGTCGCCCCGGCGACCTGCATGAGGTTGGGCAGGGCAACCGGTGCGTCGGTATGGCTGGTGGCGTGCAGGGCCGTGTTCAGGATCGAGCGCAGGGGCGAAATGCGGGCGGCCTGTTCCGGGCCGACGATCTGCTCGTACCAGTCGCCCCAATAGAAGGTGTGCATCGGAAACATCGACGGGAAGATGCCGAGGGACTTCAGCTCCTGCACCTGATCCGGGCGGATGAACTGGCCGTGAATCAGGATCGTCTGACCCGGCTTGACACCATACTTTGCGACCACCGGGCGCAGCGCCGTAAACAACTGGTCGATGGCGGCATCACCATTGGCGTGGACCTTGACCGGCCAGCCCTTGGCATAGGCTTCGTCCAGATAGGCCTGGACCTGCTGCGTGTCAGGGATGGCCGGATAGCCCAGGTAGCCCGGCTTCTGGCCATCGGGCGGGAGCAGATAAGGCACGGTGCGCCAGGCGGTACGACCCTGCGGGGAACCGTCGAGCGTGATCTTGAGACCACCGAGCCGATAGTGATTCGAATAACGCGTGCTGAACGCCTTGTCGAGCTCGGTGCGGCCCGTGTAGTCCATCCAGCCGATGAAATCGATGTCGACGAGCCCGCGGTTGGCGGCGTCCGCCATGACCGCGTTCATCAGGCCGAACATGCGCCCTTCGTTGGCGGTGGTGTAGCCGTAGCTCTTCGCCATCTCGAGCCCGCGCTTGAGGAAATAGTCCTTGCTCTCCTGGGTGGTGGGTTCGAGGGCCTTGACCATGTGGGGCATGGCCGCAAGCTCTTCCAGCACGCCATTCGGGGTCTTGCCGTCGGCCTCGCGGCGGATGACGCCGCCTTCTGGATTGGGCGTGGCAGCGTCGTAGCCGATCATCTTCAGGCCGAGGCTGTTCACCGCAGCGAAGTGGCCTGAGATGTGGGTCGCCATGACCGGCACTGTGGTGGACACCTTGTCGAGATCTTCGCGGGTGGGGTGGCGGCCAAGCAGGGCGTCGTCGTAGCCGACGCCGAAGACCCAGCCGGTGCGCTGCACATCGGGGCTCTGCGCGAAGGCCTTCAGCTTTTCGAGCACGTCGTCGATGGTGTTGACGTTACCGTCCGGCGGAGCGAGCAGGTTGGCGCCCACTGCCTGTGCGCCAAACTGCATGGCATGGGCGTGCCCGTCGATGAAGCCGGGCATCAGGGTCTTGCCTGCAAGGTCCCTGACGACGGTTCCATCGCCCTTCTGCTTGAGGGCTTCGACTCTCGAACCGACGAAGACGATCTTGCCGTCGTCGACCACGATGGCCTCGGCAGTGGTGGGCTCGGCGCCCTCCATGGTGAGGATCGGGCCCCCGGTGATGATGAGGTCGGCAGCGGTGCCTGGCGGGGACTTGCTGCAGGCAGCGAGGGCGAATGCAGAAGCGATCAGCAGGCTGGCAATGCGGTGCAAGATCACGATTAACGCTCCCTTCTGATTGGCCCCGTAGCTTGCCATGCCGGGAAGCATGAATCAGCAAGCCAGGGGCTGGACCCGGTTCGGCCGGGCTGCGGGAGTTCGTCAGCAGGGAGCCGGGCCCTATCGCCCGGGGCGGGGTAGGGAGCGAAACATTACATAACCGACGCAGATCGCCCGGGGCGGCCGATAGCCGCCGGAAGAGCATGGGCTATAGTCCCACCGACTGGGTGGGGAAAAGCCATGTGCAGAAGCACGATCGCCGGAATTACGCTGCTCTACTTCTTCTGCAGCACCACACTGCTGGCCGCGCCGGTGCCCATTTTCACCGGCAACGCCCAGAACGGGATCACGGATCTCTACAGCGCGACCTTTGACGGGGCCCTCGTTCCCTGCACCGGCGGTTCACCCACCTACTGCGCGTTCTTCGGTGGCGATGCGCCCGCAACGCGCAACATCGTGATCACCCCGAGCCCTACGGGCGTGAACGGCGGTGTGCCGGTGGGTATTGCCCCCGTTCCGGCGGCCGGGTCCTTCCTAAACATCGCCCTCACCGGCGGCAACTCGACAGCGCAGATCATCGGCGACAGCACCATTTCCCTGCCCAACCTCGTCCTGACCATCCAGGGCACCACGGTGGTTAACGTGGCCAACGCCGGGTTCGTGATCAAGCCCAGCGGCCCAGCGGCGATCAACGGCCTGGGACAGGTGGAGTTTCTCGTGAACAACGCCCCCGGTCTGGCAGCGGACTTCACGACGCTGACCGACGCCGTCACCAGTTGCACGGGGCCACTGTGCGCCCTGGTACCGATCCTCAGCTTAGACATGGTGCGCTACCGCCTGTTCATCGACTACAACGCCACATTTACCGCCTTCACGGCGAGTTTTCAGGGCCAGGCTGGCAGCAACTCCCTGATTTACGCCACCCTGAACAGCGCCGGCGCGCCTGGCATCACGGTGACTGATGAAGTGGCACCGGTCACGGACCGCCAGATCTCCTTCGGCAGCGTTACGGAGCAAACCACGCTGCTTGAGCGACTGACGGTCATGAATAGCGGCTCGAGTGATCTCACCCTTGGCACTCTGGGTGGGAGCAACGCACTCGCCAACCCCTTCTTTCTCACCACCGATGGCTGCTCCGGCCAGGTCCTGATTCCGCTGGCAGCGTGCACCGTAGATGTCGCCTTCACGCCCTCCTCCAGCGGTGGCTTCAACGATGTGTTTGACATCCCGAGTAACGCGCCGGATGGCATTGGGCTTACGGTAGCTGTGTCCGGCAGCGGCACCGCGGCGCTGATTCCGGGCATTCGCATCCGGGACTCGGTGCCCCCAGCTGGGGATCGCAGCCTGCCTTTCGGGGCCGTGCAGACCGGTGCTTCCGCAGACCAGTCCTTCACAGTCAGCAACACCGGGACGACGGAACTGAACCTCGGACTGATCACGGACCTTGGCCAGGCACTGTTCCCCTTCAGCCTCCCGGCCGACGGTTGCTCTGGCCAGACCCTCACCCCCCTCGGCAGCTGCCTGGTTACAGTGCGCTTCGCTCCGACTTTTACTCCTGGCACCTACAACAACTCGCTCACCGTACCTTCGGATGATCCTGATTCTCCAGCGCTGATCGTGGCGCTCAACGGCACCGCCTTCGTGGGCGATCCGACGCCGGAGCCCTTTCTGTTTACTGACCAGGTGGATGTCGTGGAAGGCACCCAGATCACGTCGAATACCGTGACGGTTGCCGGCATCAACTTTGCGGTGCCGATCAGCGTGGTTGGGGGCCAGTACTCGATCGGCTGTACTGGCAGCTTCACCGGCACCGCAGGGACGATCCTGAACGGGCAATCAGTGTGCGTCCGGCACGTGAGCGCCATTGCCCAGACCACAGCCACAAACACCACGCTAACTGTGGGTTCCTACAGCGACACCTTCACGAGTACCACGCTCACGACCTTCGCCACCCGCAACGATTCCGCCACAGCCATATCTGGCCAGAGTAAGTCCATTTTTGTGATGGCGAACGACGTGGGCTACACGAACCCAGTCAGTGTGAACGTCACGAGCGGTCCCGCGCATGGCACCGCCGTAGTGACCGGTTCGCCAGGGAATCAGGCTGCACTTTTCGTGGGCTATACCGCCACAGCGGGGTACCAGGGACAGGATAGTTTCACCTACCAGGCCAGCGACGGGGTCTTGTCCGGCAGCGCCACAGTCACGATCGTCGTCACAGTGGACGCGGACAATGATGGCGTGCTGGACAATGTCGACAACTGCCTCGGCATCACGAATGCCGACCAGCGGGACACCAACGGCGACGGCTATGGCAACATTTGCGACGCAGACTTCAACAATAACGGCATCGTGGATTCCCAGGACGGGGCTCTGCTGAAGGCAGCCTTTGGTTCATCCGCGTTTCCCGATCGGGACTTGAACGGCAATGGTTTGGTGGATTCCAACGATGGCGCGCGCCTGAAGGCGCGTTTCGGCCTCGCCCCGGGACCCTCTGGCCAGCACCCGTGACCGGGGCAAGGTCTGCTGCGCATCAAGCAGTTGGTGCAGGGTCCAGCGCGCCGCTGCGGATAGCCCGCGCCCGATCAGTGATGGCCGCCACCTCGGCCGGGGGGATGCGCAGGAGGTTCTTCACCTGCAGCGCCATACGAGGGTTCCTCGCCAGCAGTACCCGGTGGCGAGCCAGGAAGTCCCAGTACAGCGTCGTGAAGGGACAGGCCTGCTCACCGGTACGTTGCGCCGGATTAAAGCGGCAGCCGGTGCAGTGGTTGCTCATGCGTTCGATGTACTTACCAGTCGCGACGTAGGGTTTGCTGGCCATCAGGCCGCCGTCGGCAAACTGACTCATGCCCAGCACATTAGGCAATTCCACCCATTCAACGGCGTCCACGTAAACGGCCAGATACCAGGCATGCACCTGGCGCGGGTCTACACCGTGCAGCAGAGCATAGAGACCCGTGACCATCAGGCGCTGGATGTGGTGTGCGTAGCCATGCTCCAGGGTCTGGGTAATGGCGTCGTTCAGGCAGCGCAGGTCGGTGGCGCCGGTCCAGAACCAGGCAGGCAGGTCTTCGGTTGCCCCCAAAGCGTTGAGTTCGCCATAGGCCGGCATCTTCAGCCAGTAGATGCCACGCACATATTCCCGCCAGCCCAGTACCTGGCGAATGAAGCCCTCGACCGCGGCCAGCGGGGCGCGCTCTCGCGCGTAAGCCTGCTCGGCAGCCTGAATCACCTCTCTTGGGTTGAGCAGCTTCAGGTTCAGCGCGGCTGAGATGTGCGCGTGGTAGAGCCAGGGTTCGCCTGCCCACATAGCGTCCTGCCAGCGGCCGAAGTGCGGCAGCCGGTCTGTGACAAAGCTTTGCAGGACCTGCAGTGCCTCCGCGCGCGTGACCGGCCAACCGAAGCGCGCCAGGCTGCCAGGGTGGCTGGCGAAGCGCCGGCTGACCAGGGTAATCACCTCCCGCGTGATGGCATCGGGTGCAAAGCGCGGCGTCTCAGGTACGAAGCCGGGACCGCCGGCAGGGAAGGCCTGGCGGTTGTCGGCATCGAAGTTCCATTCGCCACCCACCGGGCTGCCATCGGCTTCCATCAGTACGCCGTGGCGGCGGCGCATCTCGCGATAGAAGTACTCCATACGCAACTGCTTGCGGCCCTTCGCGTGCCTGGCAAACTCTGCCGTACTGCACAGGAAGTGGGTGTCCGGCAGCAGGTCCAGCGGGACTCCGCAGGTGTTCGCGGCGGCCTCCAGCTCGCTGCGCACACGGTGGTCGCCGGGTTCCACCAGGCGCAGGCGCTGCGCGACACACCCGGACAGCGTGCGCGTCAGTTCCTCGGCCAGCGTGCTGTCGGGCGTGTCGGCCGGGCGATCGCCCAGCGCGCGGTAGAGCACGGTGTAGCCTTCTTCCCGCAGGGCCTGCGCGAAGTGCCGCATGGCTGAGAGAAACAGCACCGTTCGCTGCCTGGCCGACCAGACCTGAGTCGACTCAGCGCTCACCTCGGCCATCCACACCGCATCCTGGGCGGGGTCGAAGCCGTCGAAGGCGCTGGACGCACGGTCAAGCTGGTCCCCCAGCACCAACACCAGGTGCCGCAGGGGCCGCTTAGAAAGCTTGGGCATGCGCTGACTTCTTCTTCCGCCAGCTCATCTCGCGCCCGCACACCCTGCAGGGCTTGCTGGGCAGACGGGCCTTGTTGCCTTTGAAGCTCTTACGCGCTGCCGGGTTGGTCACGAAAAGCAAGCTAGCCGGTTGCTGGAGGGGAGGCAACGTCGTCGCTCACCTTCTGCTCGTCGATTAGCGTACGTCGCTCCAGCCGCCCGTTCTTGAACCACTGCCAGACCCGCGCCCGGTAGCCACCGCAGTCGCTGAGCTGGATCATCTCGTAGACATAGACGCCCGGCTCGTGGTGCCGGACCCAGTAGAGCATGCTTGTGCGGGCAAATTCGTCCAGGGCCACATCGGCTGCCCAGCCCCTGATCAGTTCTCCCTGCCAGATGAGCCGGCCACCGCGGATTAGCGCGGGGAAGTCGCGGACCTCGGTGCGGCCGTCAGCCCAGGTGTAGTGATTGGTCTGGTGGTAGGTGCCTGGCTGGTTCGGGGGGAATCGGCAGTACAAACGCGAGCGGTGCTGGTCGACCTGCTGGCCCTTCGCGTCGTAGTGCCGGTAGGTACCGTCCCAGACGCCTTCATGACGGGCGAGAGTAGATACCTGGGCCTTGAAGTCGATGACGTTCTTGACGCTCTGCATGATGCTTTGCTTCCCTGCGGTTGGACTGGCTGAAGGAAAGCACGCTGACGGAGAGGGCGTGCTGACAAATCTCAGGGGCATGACTTATGTCATTGGAGAAAGCAGGGCGGGGATACAGATGGGCAGATCAGCTTCGCACACGCTTCTCGGCAAAGCTCTAGCGACCCAGCCCATCTGGACGCCATCAGGAATCAATATCGTGCCACTCGAGCCGGGCACTGCTGATCGTGACCAACGTACTCCGTGAACCCCCGCCGGCGGCCTCCGACCGCGGCGCGGTGAGTGGCTACGGAATCCGGACGCGCCGGGTCGAACAGGCCCCAGACTGACTGCTTCACCTGCCAGCCTGGAGACCGACATGACCCTGCGAGTGCTGCAATCCCCCGGCCTGACCACGGAGAAGGACCCGGAACTGAATCTGGACGACCCGGAAACCAACTTCATGTCGCTGATGAAGCTGCGTGGGGACCTCAGTGGCAAGGACTTCTTCTTCGCCTTCCCCGGCCAGGCCTGGGCCATGGTGCCCCAGGAGCAGAATCTCAAGTGCTTCCGCACGTTCGGCTTTGGCTCGGGACGGCTGGAAAAGGTCGCCGAGGGCTACCGGATTTTCAGCCGGGAAGTGCTCTTCTATCTCGACCCCGTAACGGGGGAAATCCTGCAGGAGTGGAGCAATCCGTTTCTCGGCGGGCGCAAGGTGGAGGTCGTCCACATCCAGAACGACCCGGTCAACGGCGTCTTCGCTCGTTCGGGCCCGGGTCCTCTGGCGCCGCCCTACCCCTACGTGAGCTGCGGCGACATGGTGGCCTTCCAGTGGAACTTCTTCATCCAGCATCCGGCGGCGATGAAGCGCAAGGAATACCCGCTCTACTCCTCCGGGGACATCGATCAGCACGCCGAGCTGTGGGGGCTGATCGGCAGAAAGTCCGACATCCTCAACCCGGACACCACCTCCGCCTACTGCACGATGTCCTGGAGCCGGGTTGCCGACTGGCTGCCATTCATGGAGATGGGGAACGCGCCGGGCAAGATGGTATTCCACAGCCATTCGCTCAAGCTCATGGACGGACCCCGGGAGCTGCCCCGCAAGATCCTGGACTACATCGAGAAGCACCACAGCGAGTACCTGGCGGCGCCCACGGTGTGGAACGGGCCGCAGATGACCAGTTCCGCGCAGGTCTTCAAGGGGATCATCGACAAGCGGCGGGCGGGACAGTAACCCGGCCCCGCACTTCAGCTGCTGAACTGCGGGTGCCCGGTGACGGCGTTGCGCCAGGTTGCATCGCCATCGGCAGCCCCCAGAGGTGCCTGAGCGTCACTGCGCTGCCATTTGCTCAGCCACTCGGCGCCGAGCAGCTCGCGCCCGTGAGGCAGCGCTGTTGCCAGGGGCGACATGGCAATGGTGGTTTCCTGCTTGGGGCCAGCAGCGCAACCTCGGGCCACGAAGAACCCTGCCGCCAGTAGTGCCGCCCGCACGCTGGTGGAGTAGGTGTAGGTAAACAGCTCCGTCGCCTGGTGCCGACAAAGCTCTGCCAGTTCCCGGAAGGCCTGCAGCGTCCACAGGGCGCTGTCTGTCTTGAGTGAGAACGGGTCGAAGAACACGATGTCCGGCACCGGCGCATCGTGCTTGCGTTCCGTGAAGTCACCGGCCAGCAGCAGCCATTCGAGGCTGCCTGTTGCCGTTGACCAGCGATTGTTGGCCAGCAGCTGGTTCGGCGCGGCATGCCGCAGGTGTTTGAACCACCGCGTATGCCGGAGCGCCAGTTGCAGGGAATCCAGATCACTTTCAAAACTCACCACCTGCAGGCGACGGCGCAGCTTTTCAGCCGGCAGGGACTCCGCGGCATTGATGGCCGCCATGGCATTGGCAGCGGCACCCAGGCCAACATCCCAGATCACCAGCGGTGCGGTATCCGGCGCCTGCAGGCGCTCCACCAGTCGCGACTGCTCCACATAGAGTGACCGCGCCTCTTCGGTCGGATCATTGACCGAGTGCATCACTTCCCCGGAAACCGTATCGCGTATCCGCCCGATGTCGTCCCGTACCACGATCTCATAGCGCCCCTTTCTCAGGTTCGCTGCCTTGCGGGTCGCCTGGGTGCGAAGGCGGGTCTTGGGGCCGTAACTGTCCCGGGCATCGAGTACGTCCCGCTGGGCACGATAGAACTCCAGCCAGGTGCCGGCCAGTATGTGCTGGCGCATGGTGCGCATCAGCTGCATGTAGAAGTGCAGGTTGTGCACCCCCACCAGCTGGGTGGCCTGAGAGTCGTAGGTCGCCCGCAGGTGACACAGATAAGCGATGGAGTAGGTCTTGCAGGTGGGGCAGCTGCAGCTGGGGTCCAGCGCGCCCTCGTTGGTCCGATAGGCCCCGCGCCGCAGGTCCCGCCGACCCTGGCTCGTAAAGGCCACGCCCTGCGCGGCCAGGGCCGTGGGCAGTATGCAGTCGAACATGTCCACGCCCCGATGTACGGCTTCGAGCAGATCCCGGGTGGTGCCGACCCCCATCAGGTAGCGTGGCTTGTCCGCCGGCAGGACCTCAGTCACGGTGGCGGTGCAGTCTTCGCGTTCGGCCACACTTTCGCCCACAGCCAGGCCACCGATGGCAAAGCCGTCGAAGGGCAGCTGGGTAATGGCCCCGGCGCTCTCGAGGCGCAGATCGGCGTAGCACGCGCCCTGCACGATGCCGAACAGGGCCTGGGGTGAATCGCCCCGGGCCTCCAGGCTGCGTTGTGCCCAGCGGTGCGTGAGCTCCATGGCGTGGCGCGCCGTGGCCCGGTCCACAGTGGATGGCACGCACTGATCCAGCACCATCATGATGTCCGAGCCAATCGACTTCTGCATGGCAATGCTGCGTTCGGGGCTCAGACAGATGGTGCTGTTATCCACATAGCTTCTGAACTCGGCACCGTCCTCCCCCATGTTGCGGCTGTCGGGCAGCGAGAAGATCTGGAAGCCGCCGGAGTCGGTCAGCACCGAGCGTGGCCAGTTCATGAACGCATGAATGCCACCGAATTTCTCAAACAGCTCCGGACCAGGGCGCAGCAGCAGATGGTAGGTGTTGGCGAGCAGCACCTGGGCGCCACTGTCGAGAAGGTCTTCGCGACGCTGGCCCCGCACGGACGCATGGGTACCCACCGGCATGAAGGTGGGCGTCAGCACCTCGTTGTGCTGCGTGCGAAACCGGGCCGCCCGCGCGCGTGACTCCGCAGCAGTCGCTTCAAGTTGGAAATGCAGCCGGGACACGCGCGAAGGATAGGGCAAACACAGCGGCTCGCGGTAGCACCGCTCCAGCCCGGCACACGGCAGTCCCGATTCGCGCGCTGGCGGCGTGTGTCTCTTTCGGTCTATTCTCTGTGCATGATGAAAAAAGTCCTGAAAACCTTGGGCGCCCTGCTGGGGCTGGTCGTCGTGCTCGTCGCGGCGCTCGTGCTCTTCGTCCTGCTGACGCTGAAAGCCAGCGCGCCGGGCAACGAGTTTGCCCTGCAGCCATTGCCTGCCGGTGGGGGACGCAGCGTGATCGTCTTCGGCGCCACGGGCAAGCTGGGCACCGAGCTTGTGCGGGACCTCAGGGAGCATGGCGATCAGGTCACGGCCTTCGTCCGGGCCAGCTCGGACCGCAGCCAGCTTGAACCCCTGGGTGTGAACTTTGCGGTGGGCGACGTGCTCGATCCCGAGTCGGTGCGGTTGGCCTTCCAGGGTGGGAAGTTCGACGCTGTCATTGCCGCCGTCGCGGGGCTTTCCGAGCCGGACCTGGACCGGCAGGGCAACGTCAACGTCGCGGACGCCGCCCTGGCCAGCGGCGTCCAGAGGGTGATTTTCATCAGCACCGTGGGCGCCGGCGACAGCCGCGACGCCGCCCCGCTGATCTCGCGCCTCGCGCTCTCCAAAATCCTGCCCCAGAAGACGGCGGCGGAAGAGCATTTCCGGGCCAGCAGCCTCAGCTACACCATCCTCCGGCCCGGCGGCCTGCCGCCCGGCGTGGTGCCCACGGGCCGAGGGCTCCTGAGCGACGATCCCTCCACCATGGGCTTCATCAAGCGTCCCGACCTCGCGCGGTTGGTCCTCAGGGTGCTGTACGACGATCGCACCATCGGCAAGACCCTTGCGGCGGTGGATCCGGGCTTGCAGCGGCCCTGGGAGGCTGGTGATCCCTAGCGGCGGGGAGAGAGTTCCTGAGCAAAGGGCAGGGGTCCTGGCCGTCTCAGCACAAAATAGAGCGTGGTCGCCAACAGGGCGCCCAGGGTATCGGCCAGCATGTCCTTCTGTGCATCCCAAATGTCACCCTGGCTACCCAGATAAGCGAGCCCGGCTTCCGGGGCAGCCGTTGCAGCGAACAGCCACTCGATGATTTCGTACAGGGCCGCGATACTCGCGATCGTCAGGACCGGGTAGGTGAACAGCAGGAAGCGATTCGCTACCAGGCTGCGTCTGTCCAGCCACTCGGCAACGGCGAACGCATAGAAGCCCACCGAGAAATGCGCCATGCGGTCAAAGTTATTGCGCTGAAAGCCGAAGAGGTCCGTTACCCACCCAAAAGGGACGAGGGCAAAGGTGTAATGCCCCCCGATCGTGTGCAGGCCGATGAGCACAAACATCAGACTGTAGGCGAGATTTGAAAACGTCACCCCGCGGCGGGCCAGAATCACGATCACGCCAATGATGATCCAGACCGTCAGATTCTCGGCGAACCATATGGAGCGCTCATGGGGGTTAATCGCCAGTGCAGCGCACAGCGGCACGTAGATGAGCAGCAGAATGTTCAGGAGCCTGGACTGGAACATGGAAACCCCCTCAAACCGTGCGCCTGAGAAACGCCACCATGCGCTCGATGGCGGGCCGTGCAGCAGGCAGGAACTCCATCTGCATGTAGCCGTGGGGCATGCCCGCGTCGACGAAGTACTCGTAGGGCACGCCCGCGACGGCCAGCGCTTTCACGAGCGCCTCCGCCTGGATGCTCAACGGATCGGCACCGCCCACCACAATGTGACTGGGCGGGAGCCTGGCGGCCGCACGGAGTGGCGAAACCTGCGGATCGCCCAGAGTCACCCCGCCGCTGCCGGTACTCAGATAGCTGCCCATCATCATCTCGACCATCCCGCGAGCGGCGTCCGCGGCAGGCGTAACCACTTCCGGAGGGGGGAGGCCGTCGCGGAGCAATTCGAAGTCGAAAATGCCGTACAAGAGCAGCGCCGCCTTCGGCCGCTCCGGGGTGCCGGCAAGCTCAGCAGCCACGGCAGCAGCCAGGTTTGCCCCCGCACTGTCACCACCCACGGCGAGGCGCGGCCCATCACCGCCGAAGCGCGCCGCCTCTCGACAGGCCCAGCGCGTGGCGGCGAGACAGTCCTCGAAGGGCGTCGGGAACGGGTGCTCTGGGGCGAGCCGGTAGTTCACGTTGAACACGAGGTAGCCCGCCTCGGCAAAGCGATAGGCGAGTTTCCGATGCGTCTTTGCGCTGCCGCACACCCAGCCGCCGCCGTGCAGGTAGACGAGCACCGGGTGCGAACCCTGGCCCGTGCCCTGGTCTGTGCCCTGGCCCCGGGGCACGATGACGTCGGCGGTTACGCCGTCCCCCGCGGGGACCGCTTCGTGAAACGCGCCGACTTCGGGCAGATCGGCGTTCATGAGCGGCGCGTACTCGTCGACCATGCGGCGCATCTCGGCGATGCTTGGGAACTGGGACATCTGGGCCTTGTCTGCCGGTGACTCGCCGCGAGTATGCGGCAGGAAGGTTGCGCTTGGCCTATCCTCTCGCACCATGAGTAAACAACCCACCAAGCGCCGCCGCCGGATCGGCCTCTGGCTGCTGCTCATCGCTGTCGTCGCCATCCAGGTGGTCTACTGGCAGGACCCCTGGTTCTGGCGCAATTACGTCCGTTTCTTTCAGAGCGGCGATCCCACGGGCGTGGAAATGCTGCCGCCGGGCGAGGAGATCCGGGGCGACGGCTCCTACGTGCTGCCCGTGGCGGCGCCGGAGCAGCGCACGGTCAGTGCGGCAGCGCTGGCGGACATGGAGCGCTTCGCCGCAGAGTACGGCTCCCACGCGCTGATCGTGATCCACAAGGGCGTCATCCAGGACGAGTGGTACGCACCCCACTGGCAGCGGGATCTGCTGACCCAGTCCCAGTCCATGCACAAGTCGCTCATGGGGCTCTTCGTCGGGATGGCCATCGCCGACGGCAAGATCGGCTCGGCCGACGACCCCGTGGGCAAGTACCTGGACGAATGGCGTGACGACCCGCGGGGCAGGATCACGCTCCGGCAGCTCATGCAGATGAGCTCGGGTCTAGCCCAGTACGCCTTCACGCTGAACCCCTTCACCGACGACAACCGCTGGCTCAATTCCGGTTTTTCCGGCGACGTGATGCTGCGCACCCCCCTGGCCGACTGGCAGCCGGGGACGCGGTACGACTACAACAACGTCAACTCCGAGCTCCTTGGCATGGTTCTCGTGCGCGTGTATGGCCAGCGCTATTCCGCACTCCTGCGGGACCGGCTCTGGCTGCCTATGGGCGGCGAACGGGCGTTCGTGCACACGGACCGGCCCGGCGGACGCGCCTACACCTCCTGCTGCCTCATGGCCCCGGCCATGGACTGGGCCCGCCTCGGCATGCTCCTGCTCAACCGGGGCGAGGTGAACGGCCGGCGGATCGTGTCGGAGGAGTGGTTCCGGGAAATGATCACCCCCTCGCCGTCGGCCGGCTTTTATGGACTGCAGATCTGGCTGGGCTACGGCGATCCCGCCGTGCCGCCGGAGCACGCCGGTTCTTCCGGCGCTATCGCCCCCGGCCCGTTTCTCGCGCGGGACACCTTCATGACCTGGGGCCGCGGGCAGCAGCACGTCTTCGTCGTCCCTTCCCGGGAACTCATCGTAGTGCGGCTCGGTCCTGCGCTGGGCCGGAGCCCGATCAAGCCGGGCTTCGACGTCACCTACCTGGTCAATACGGCAATCCGGGGTCTTGAGCCCTGACGGCATGGCGTTTGGTTATGCGGTCCTCATTGTGATTGGTGTCGCGAGCGGCTGACCTCGGCTGAGCGTACCCTGATGCTGTCCCCGCGGTCGTCCTCGCCACACCTGCTCGCCCACGCCTGGCGGGAGCTGGCCAGCCTGATGACGCTGGCGACTCCCCTGATCGCGAGCCTGGCGACGGCCTCCCTGATGGGCCTCGTGGACACCGCCATGCTCGGCCCGCTGGGCGCGCTACCCCTGGCGGCCGTGTCCCTCACCACCAGCGCGCTGGTGATTTTCGCCACCGGTATCTATGGCTTCTTGAGCCCGGTCGGCATTCGGGTCGGCCATGGCCATGGCGCGGGGGACCCGGACGCTGTGGCCCGTCAGGTCCGGGCGGGACTGCACTGGGCACGTCTCATCGGTGTGGGAGCCGGGATGACGATGGCGGCTGCACTGCCCTTGCTCGCCTGGCTGGGCCAGCCGCCGGAAGTGGTGGCGATCATCACGCCTTATTGGCTGGCCATTGCGGCGGGCCTCCTGCCGTTGAGCCTGACGCTGGTCTACAAGCAGGCGCTCGATGCGATTGACCGGCCCTGGCTCGGCGTGCTTCTGGCCGCGTTGTCGGTCGCCGCCAATGGCGTCTTCAATTACGTGCTGATCTACGGCAAGTTCGGCTTCCCCGCACTGGGGCTGGCCGGCGCGGGACTCGGCACGCTGCTCGCCTTGAGTCTGGGTGCGCTGGTCCACGCCGCCGTGTGCCGTCGTACGCCAAGCTTGCGCCAGTACTTCGCACCCGTGGTGATTGATACCCCGCTGCGCGCCCGCTTCGCTGCGGACGGGACCCCGATGGGAGTGCAGTACGCGCTGGAGGGCGGCTCTTTCGCGGTCGCGGGCCTCTTCATTGGCTGGCTCGGTGCGATCCCCCTCGCGGCCACCCAGGTGGTCATGGCAGTAGCCGGCACTCTCTACATGGTTCCGCTGGGCATGGCCGCTGCGGTGGGCATCCGGATCGCCCAGGCCGCAGGCGGTGACCAGCACCAGCGACTGCGGGCCATCGGCATGGCCGGCCTGGGCGCGGTCACCGCCTGGATGCTGATCGTGACCCTCATCCTGACCCTCGCGGCCGACCAGATCGCGGGCCTGTTTATCGACGACGCCCGCGTGATCACGCTGGCGGCCACGCTGTTCCTGGTCATCGGGCTGATGCAGGTGTTCGATGGCGTGCAGAGCGTGAGCCTGGGCGCACTGCGCGGCATGCTGGACACGAGCTGGCCCACCCGGGTGTCGCTGATCGCCTACTGGCTCCTCGCGCTGCCCCTGGGGTGGCTCCTCGGATTCCCGCTCGGCTGGGGCGCCGTCGGCGTCTGGGCCGGGTTTGGCCTGGGGCTGGCAGTGGCCGCCGCCGCCCTGCTGTGGCGCTTCACTCGCCTGACCGCCTGAAGTTCAAGGCCCAGCCAGAAGGTACGGCCGGACCAGCTCCTCGGACACGGTCCAGAGCCGCGCGGCCAGTTCCCGGTTCTCGCTGTTGCCGCCAATGGCCACCGGGTTGCAGTCGATGAAGTAGCGGCCTCGCACGTCGGCAAGGCGGGGATCGGCAGCGAGATAACAGATGGTCGAGGCGCCTTCCGCAGGCGACTTCATGAAAGCGGGTCCCAGGAGGTTGCCCAGAGTTACTGCCCAGCCGGGCGCATGGCGCTGGAGATCAGTGAGCACGGCGCCGGGGTTCATCGCGTTGGACGTGACCCGGGTGCTGGCCATGCGCTGGGCCAGCTCCAGGGAGAAGAGGGAGTTAGCAAGCTTCGACTGGCCGTAGGCGCGGCTCGCGTCGTAGTCCCGCTCACCCGAGAGGTTGTCCCACTCGATCGCCGTCTCGTCCGCCCACTTCAGCGCGCTGCTGGAAACCACGACGACCCGGCCCTGGGGCGCTGCCTGCAGCGGCCCCAGCAGGCGATTGACCAGCAGGAAGTGGCCGAGGTGGTTGGTGACAAACTGCTTCTCCAGACCGTAGGCCTGCTCCAGTTGGGGCAACGCCATGATGCCGGCATTGCAGACGAGTACGTCGAGGGGCACGCCCAGGGCCTGCACCGCATCGGCACAGGCCACCACAGACGGGAAGTCCGTCAGTTCCATGGCCAGAGGCGTGGTCCGTCCGGTAACGCTGGCGCAGGCCGCCGCGGCCTTCTCCAGGGTGCGGCCGGTGCCCAGCACGTGGGCACCGCGGAGGGCGAGTACCCGCATGGTCTCGAGGCCGAGCCCGGAGGTGGCTCCGGTAACCAGTATCGTCCGGCCGGTGAGGTCGAACCCTGCGGTGACTTCCAGAGCCGTGGAGGCAGCGGTGTAGGGGCTCAGCGGAACACCCGCGGGCCGGACGATCGGCTTCTTGTCCCGCCCCAGATACGCGGCGCCAACGCCTGCCGCGACGACGGCGGCGGCGCCAGTCAGTAATGCTCGACGGCTGGGCATGGGCTTGCTGTTCTCCTGAGCGGGATGGTGGTGGCGAGAGTTTGCCTGAGCTTGTTGCCCGGCCTGCGCTAATCTGCCGACCCATGCTCCTTCTCTACGGCATCAACCTCTCGACCTTCACCCGCAAGGTGCGCCTGGCCCTGCTGGAGAAGGAGCTGCCCCACCGTCTGGAGATCGCCCCCATGGGCTCGGCCAGGGTGAAGGCCCTCCACCCGCTGGGCAAGATTCCGGTGCTCGAGGACCAGGGCATCGCCGTTCCGGATTCATCAGTGATCATTGCCTACCTGGAGCGGGCGTATCCGGCCCGGCCCCTCTATCCGGCCGGCGCCCCAGACCTCGCCCGGGCCCTCTGGCTGGAGGAGTTCGCCGACACCCGCCTCCGGGAAGCCACCCTCACGTTCTTCTCCGAGTACGTGGTGAAGCCGGTATTCCAGGGCAAGCCCACCGATGCAGCGGTCCTGGCTGCTGCCAGCGGCCCCCGGGATGAGGCCTTCGATTATCTCGAGAAGGAGTTGCCGGCCAGCGGTCTGGCGGTCGGCGCCAGACTGTCGGTCGCCGACGTGGCCCTGGGCGCCCAGCTGATCACCTATAGCCAGGGCGCAGGGGCCATTGACGCCGAACGCTGGCCCCGGCTGGCGGGCTACCTGGCAGCCCTGCTGGCCCGGCCGCACTGGGCCACTGTCCATCGCGAGGAGGAGACCGCCCTGCAGGCAGCCCGGGAGCGCCGCCAGCGCTAGACTGCACTCATCTCATCACCACATCAGGAGTAGTACCCGTGAGCATTGCGCACAAGTGGCTCGAGCAGGAGCCCTGGCCCACCCAGGTGATGCCGAAAAAGCTGCTGGAAAGCCGCATCGAACGGGTGATGACGCTCACCAATATTGGCTACCTGGGCACTGTGCGCAAGGACGGCTCCCCGATTGTCAGCCCCGTTGAGTTCTACAACGACGGCTTTGCCCTCTACATCTTTCCCCAGCCGAACAGCCCCAAGGTCCATGCATTGCGCCGGGACCCCCGG
This sequence comes from Gammaproteobacteria bacterium, assembly GCA_031409515.1. GTDB lineage: Bacteria > Pseudomonadota > Gammaproteobacteria > Steroidobacterales > SHZI01. Next base: position 149,188 of record JANNXJ010000045.1, read on the forward strand.
CTGAGCTTTGCCATCGCCAATCCCATGGCCGGCTGGGCGTGCGTCATGGGTGCGCAGTTCTTCGGCAAGGGCACGTTGCTGGACGTGGACACCCCCGCCTGGGAGCACGGCATGAAGGTCTTCAAGTGGGTTTCGTCCAGCTTTGAACTGGGCAAGATCAACGCGCAGCCCCCCCGGGGCCAGCTGCTCCGGATCGATCCGGAACGGATCGTGTACACCGAGCACTTCATGCGCAGCGAGGGTTACGCGCCCCGCCAGATCTGGACGCCCGGTGGTGACGCACCGAAGGTGGTCCCGGGCCGCAACGCGCCGATCTAGGGAAATGGGGACATGCCTAATTTCCCGAGACCAATTGGCCTAGCGATTAAGCCGATGGGAAATTAGGCATGTCCCCATTTCCCTGCAGCGGCAGCTTGCGCACCGGCTTGCCCGTCAGCGCAAAGAGCGCGTTGGCCACTGCCGGGGCGATCGGTGGCACACCCGGCTCCCCGACGCCGGTCGGCGGGTTCGTCGACGGCACGATGTGGACGTCGATGCGCTTCGGCATGTCCGTCATGCGCAGGGGCGGGTAGCCGTCGAAGTTGCGCTGGTCCACGCGGCCGTCGGTCAGCGTGATCTCGTTGCGGAGCGCGGCGCCGAGGCCAAAGCCGATGCCGCCCTCCATCTGGGCGCGAATCACGTCGGGGTTCACGGCAACACCGCAGTCCAGGGCGCAGGTGACCCGGTCCACCCGGAGGGCGCCGTCCACCAGCCGCACCTCGGCCACCTGGGCGACCACCGTGCCAAAGCTCTCCTGCAGCGCCAGCCCCCGGCCGACGCCCGCCGGCAGGGGCGTGCCCCAGCCCGATTTGGCCGCCACCAGGGTCAGCACGGCAGTGGCGCGGGGATTGTCCTTCAGCAGTGCCAGCCGGAACGTCAGGGGATCCTGACCCGCGCGCCTGGCCAGCTCGTCCATCAACACTTCCTTCGAGAAGGCCATGTGAGTGTGCTCGACGGAGCGCCACCAGAGCACGGGAATGCCGACCTGGGGGTTGGTCCAGGTCACGTGGCAGTTCGGGATCGCGTACTGCTCGGCGGCCGAACCGCCGGTGGCCATCACGTCCACGCCGTTCTTCACCGTGAGGGCCGCAAAGGGCGTGCCGAGAGTAATGGCCTGGCCCACGATGCGCTGGCGCAGGACAGTCAGCTGCCCGTGGGCATCAAGGCCGGCTTCGAGCCGGTGCAGGTTCATGGGCCGGTACATGCCGCCCTGGAGATCGTCCTCCCGGGTCCAGATGAGCTTCACCGGGTAGCGGCCACCGGTGGCTTTCGCGATCGCCACGGTCTCCCGGATGAAATCCGAACCGGGGTTGGCGCGGCGGCCGAAGCTGCCACCGGAAGCCAGGGTGTGCAGCAGGATCTGGTCCGGCCGGAGCCCCGTCACCGCGGCGGCGTTGAGCACATCGCCCGACTGCAGCTGGGAACCGGCCCAGATTTCGCAGCGGTCGGCACTGAGCACGCAGGTGGCGCTGAGCGGTTCCAGGGGGGCGTGGGCCAGGTAGGGAAACTCGAACTCCGCTGCCACACGCGTGGTCGCGGCGGCCAGCGCCGCCTCGGTCGAGCCACGCTGCACCACGTCTAGTGCCTCCCCCGTCTGCGCCAGCCGCCGGAACTCGGCCAGCAGCGCGCCGGAGCCGCGGGTTTCGGCGGCCGTCTCGTCCCACTCGATGCGCAGAGCATCCCGGCCCCTGATTGCGGCCCAGGTATTGTCCGCCAGCACAGCCACGCCCCGGTCGATGGCGACCACCTCGACCACGCCCTTTATGGCCTTCGCGGCACTGGCATCGACGCTCTTCAGGGTGCTGCCGAAGCGCGGGGGCCGGGCGAGCACGGCGATCTTCAGGCCGGGCAGGCGCTGGTCGATGCCATAGGGCTCCTGACCGCGAGTCTTGGCCGGGCCGTCGAGGCGCGACAGCCCCTCGCGACCAATCAGGGTGAAGGCGCGCGCAGCTTTCAGGGTGACGGCCTCGGGCACTGGCAGCCTGCCCGCAGCGCCCGCCAGCTCGCCGAAAGTGGCCCTGCGTGCCGAGGGGGCGTGGGTTACCACACCGGCAGTCACCGTGATCTCTGCCGGCGGCACCCCCCAGCGCGCCGCCGCTGCGCTGACCAGCATGGCTCGCGCCGTCGCGCCCGCCTCCCGCAGCTGCACCCAGGAGTTGAAGATGGAAGTGGATCCGCCCGTGCCCTGGAGATGGCCGGTGGGATCCCAGGCCAGATTGCCGTAGGCGAGGGGTCCGGTGGGGGAAGACTCAGCGCGAATCTGACTCCAGTCCGCATCGAGTTCGTCTGCGACCAGGGTGGACAGTCCGGTCCAGACGCCCTGGCCGATTTCCGCGTGCTTGCAAAAAACTGTGACGGTGTTGTCCGGATCGATCCGCAGGAAAGGCATGGTGAAGATCGCTCCGCGCCCCGCCGCGCCAACGGCCACTCCGCCGAGGGCAAGGCCCGCGCAACCCAGTGTCGTGAGGCGCAGGAATTCCCGGCGACTGGTCGCTGACCGCTTCATGTGCTCGTCTCCGGCAGGGTGCTGGCGGCCGCGTGAATCGCCGCCCGGATGCGGTAGTAGGTGGCGCACCGGCAGACGTTGCCGCTCATCGCCGCGTCAATGTCCGCGTCGGCGGGCCGGGGGTTCGCGGTCAGCAGGGTGACTGCGGCCAGCACCTGACCGCCCTGACAGTAACCGCACTGCACCACGTTCCCCTGGATCCAGGCGTTCTGCACGGCCAGGGCTACCGGGCCGGTCAGGCCCTCGATGGTGGTGATGCGCTGGCCCGCCAAGGCACTCACCGGCAGCACGCAGGAGCGGGTTGCCTGGCCGTTGAGCTGCACGGTGCAGGCGCCGCAGAGCGCCGCGCCGCAGCCATACTTCGTGCTGGTGAGGCCCAGCACGTCCCGGAGCACCCAGAGCAGCGGCATGGCGGGATCCACGTCCACCTCGACGGTGCGGTCATTGATATTGAGCGTAATCACACGGAAACTCCTGCCACACCCTGCCGGACTTATAGCAGGAACTTCGTGATCTTCAGGCCGCCGGATCCTTCGCCATGCAGACGTTGCCAGTCATCTACCAGAACGCCGGACAGCGCTATTCCGCGCCCCGGTTTCGCGCCAAGCTCGCCCGGGCTGCCCTGGCGGCGGGACGGGAGGTCGTCGAGAAAGCCCTCTGGCTGTACTTTGCGGCCCAGCGCCCGGAGACGCCGCGCTGGGCGAAGGCCACTGTCTATGGCGCCCTCGCGTACTTCATCGTGCCGCTGGACGCGATCCCCGACCTGGCGCCCCTCGCCGGCTACACCGACGATCTTGGTGTGCTGGCCCTCGCCGTGGGCACGATTGCCCGCTACATCGATGGCCCCGTCAAGGCGCAGGCGAGCCGCGTGCTGGCCCGCTGGTTCTGATTCATTCGGTTCTGATTCAGGCTTCGAGCACCAGAAACGCCCAGAACGGAATCCCCAGAACGCTCCAGCTGGCGGATGCGTCGCTGAGGATCTCGATGAGCGTGTCGAAGTCGTCATCCCCCGCTGCCCGAAAATCCCCCAGCTGTTCGCAGATCAGGACGTAGCCCCCGGCTTCCCGCCAGCTGAAGTCGGTCAGACAGTCTGAGAGGGCATCCCAGTTCTGGCCGTACCAGGCGGGAAACTGCAGTTGCTGGCCAAGACGGGCCAGGACTTCGTTGCTGTCCGTGCACCCGGCGAGGCTGACGCGGAACACCGGGAACCCGCTTGCGGCCGCCACCTCCACGAGGTCGGGGATATCGTGGGCCGGCAGGCTGAACACGCCTGCCCCGTCGGCCTGGGGCAGGGTCTCCGTCAGTTCCTCGCGGTTCATCGGGATCAGTTGTCCACGGGACTTACCGCCCGGAAGCTGCGGTAGTGGTCGTCGGTGTAGTACCAGACTGACGGCGGCGTCCCACCGGTGACGATCCGGCGCGCGCCCCGGTCCGCAGATCCCGGAGTCGGCACGGTGTATTCCCGGTAGTAGCCCCGCGGGGCCGCCGGGAGGTTCTGTTCCCGGTTCTGAAACACGCTGCCGTCCTGGCGGTAGGGGAACGGTCCGCCCCGCGCGATCAGCTCGAGAGTCTCCCGGGCATCAGCTACATCCTGCGCATCAGCGGGAGCCGGAGCCTCTGTCTGGGTTTCGACCGAGACCGGCGGCCGGGTGTCTGCCTGACGCTGCCACAGGGTGGCGGCGCCAATCAGGACCACCAGGAGGGAAATCAGCAGGCGTCTCATGAGCCGCATCCTACTCCGGCGTGAGTTCATCGCAGCGGTGACAGGCGCAGAGGATGCACAGTTCGTGGGTCATGGCCGGGATCGTAGCGAGGCAGCCTGGGTTCAGGGTTGCAATCCCCAGGCCTCGGCCACGCGTCCCGGCGGGGCCCGCCGGTCCAGCCACCAGACGAGATACAGGCAACCCAGCACCGCAGCCAGGGTGCCGATGATGAAGGTGGGCGCGTAGCCCAGCTGGTCTGCAATAAGTGCTGCCGTGAAACTGGCCAGCGTGCTCACCACCACGACAACACTGGCGAGCAGCGTGTAGTCGGTGCCCGCGTGCTGCGGTTCCGCGGCATCCATCATTAGTGTGAAGAGCGCCACCGTGGCCATCGTGCCGATCACGCCCTCCAGCACCGTGGCCGCCCAGAGCAGACCAGGGCCACCGGCGCCGAAGGCGGCGGCGATGTACAGGGAGAAGCAGGCCGCCTGGGCCAGGCCGCTGATGAGCAGGGCCCATCGCCGGCCGGCCGCGAAGACGAACCAGCCGCCAAACAGTGCACCGATGAGGCTGGTCGTCGAGCCCACGGCGCCTTTCATCAAGGCAATGGTGCTCAGACTCAGGCCCTGGTCCACCAGGAACGGCCCGAGTAGCGACGTGACCATCTGGTCCCCAAAGCGATAGCAGAAGATGAGGCCAGCGATGGCGAGCATTCCGGGCTGCAGGGCGCGCCGGACCCAGGCGATGGCCAGCTGCGGGTTGGCGATCCGGGGCTGGTCGGTGGCGGCGGGCGGCTCCCGCATCCGGATGACCGGCAGGATCGTGAGGGTTAGGAGTCCCGCCATGCAGAGAAACGTGGTGCTCCAGCTGGTGCGGGCGTAGAGCCACAGCAGCAGTCCCCCGCCCAGGATCATCCCGAGCCGATAGGCCCCGACCTGCACCCCGTTGCCGAGACCCCGCTCTCTCGCATCCAGCATCCGGACGGCCAGGCCGTCGGTGACCACATCCTGGGACGCGGCGATGAGATTGAACAGAAACGCCGCGGCGAACAGCAGGCCGAAGTGGCTGGCCAGATCGACCTGCGTCAGGAGCAGGGCGGCGGCGAGGGACGAGAACTGCAGGCCCAGCAACCAGCCGCGGCGCGTGCCTCGGTGGTCGAGCACGGGGGCCCACAGAAACTTGAAGGCCCAGGGCAGGGACAGCAGACTCAGGGCACTGATGGCCGTGAGCGACAGGCCCGCATCCCGCAGCAGCACGGGGAGCGCGAGGGTAAAGAAGCCGAAGGGCAGGCCCTGCGCGAGGTAGAGCGCGGAGAGCAGGGTGGCTTTACGGGCGCGGCTAACAGGCAGGAGATCGGTCACCAGTCACCAGGTTTATGCGTTAACTGAGCGGCCCGGGGAGCCCATGGCCACCCCGGGGTTTGCGAGTATGGCCGCGCCGCGCTACAACAGGCCCATGAAACGCAAAAAGCAGGCCGCCAGGAAGACTCCGGCCCCGGCCTCAACCCGGGTGGCTGGCCGGGCGACGGGCCGCCCGCGGGTGGCCCGGCCGAGTTCCAGGGCCCCGGCGCCCATCTCCGAGCCGCGGTCTTTCGAGGGCGCCTGCCACTGTGGCGCCATCGAGTTCACCTACACCACGACCCTCCCGCCGCCCCGGTGGCCCGTCAGGCTTTGTCAGTGCTCATTCTGCCGCGGCCACGGCAGCCGCTCCACGTCGGACCCGTCCGGCGAACTGCAGTTCCGTTTTGAGCGCCCCGAGTTCCTGCGCCGCTATCGCTTTGCCCTGCGCACGGCGGACTTTCTCATCTGCAAGGAGTGCGGCACCTACGTGGCCGCCGTGCTGCTGTCTGGCCGGGGCGCTCAGGGGGTGATCAACCTCAACACGCTCCGTGCGCCACCCAAGGGCCTGCGCCCCGGGAAGCCGGTGAGCCACGATGGCGAGTCCGGAGAAGGCCGCCGGGCCCGCCGCGTGCTCACCTGGACGCCGGTGGTTGGGCCCGTCTGAGCCGGACCACGGGGCTCGCACCCGCTCGGGCGCATCTGCAGGAGCGCTCCACGCTGAGGGGCCGGGTACAATCCAGCTGGATATGCCCCGCCAAGGTATTCGTCATGGGTAAGCTCTACGACAGTATCGATGACCGGCTCCGCCAGTGGGTAGCGCAGCAGAAAGTGTTCTTTGTCGCCACGGCGCCCCGTGACGACGCGGGGCACGTCAACTGCTCGCCAAAAGGCTGCGACACCCTGCGCATCACAGGCCCCCGCTCAGTGGCGTACCTGGACACGCAGGGTTCCGGAATCGAAACGATCGCCCACCTCCGCGATAACGGCCGAATCGTGTTGATGCTCTGCGCTTTCGACGGACCCCCGAAGATTGTGCGCTTTCATGGCCACGGTCGCGTGCTGAGCCCCGGTGAGGCAGAATTTGTGCAGTTGCTGCCGCTGTTCGAGTCCCAGCCGACCGTGCGAGCCATCATCCACGTGGACGTTACGCGGATCTCGGATTCCTGTGGATTCGGCGTACCGCTTTACGCCTGGGAGAAGAGCCGGACCACGAGCGCCGACTACGTGCGCAAGCTGTCCGACGAGCAGCTCCGGCAGTACGGTATCGACAAAAACCAGCAGAGCATCGACGGCCTCGCCGGGATCACGGCCAACGAGGCCGCCAGTCTGGTTATTGATCGATCGACCCTATGAGCGTGCGTAATCTCCCGGCCGCTTACCAGCTCGAGGCCTCCATCCTGAAGGAGATCGAGCGCAGCTTTGGCGCCGAACACCGGGACTACGTCACCACGAAGCTGGCCAACACCGGCCTTCCAATGGGCGCGGTCGCCCCACCGCCCCGGGTGCACGCCGCGATCCTCTGGCTGGCGAAGGGCGACCTTGCGAAATTCGACGACGCACTGGCCAGCGCCTGTGCCGACTGGCGCGACACCCTCGTCGCAGCGGGGCTGGCTAACCAGAGCTGGAAGCTGGTCCTCGAAAAACGGGGCATCGACTGCAGCAGATGGCCGATGGGACCCACCGGCCCCACCTGAGAGGTACCGGGTTTGCAATCTGGCAACATGCGCGGCAGCGCCGCCCAAGTTGCCAGATTGCA